>CAYWGJ010000164.1:0-6716 GCA_964457835.1 uncultured Anaerolineaceae bacterium | reverse complement strand
GGTGCACGCACAGGGCATGGCGAGCACCTGGTCGGAAGGCATCCGGGCGCGGCTGCACCTGGCGCGCGCCGATGTCTACCGCCGCCAGGGTCAATGGGACGCTGCCGACGCCGATTACGCCGCCGCACAAGCCTTAGCGCCAGGCGACCCCGTGACGGCCTTCCAGCGTGGGGTACTGCGGGCACTGTGCGGCGATATGGCCGCAGCCATCAGCGCCTGCCGCCCAGCCTATGCAGCCGCACCCGAAGCCCTGCGCGCCCAGATGCAGCAGGCCATGGCTGACGCCCCACGCCTGGCTGCGCTGCGGACTGCTGTGGAACGTGGAGAAGATGCATAGCACGCGCTTTGGTGCTATGCTTTGCGCACAGACACTAAAGACACGCCAAGAGGCAGACCATGACCCTTCACCTGTGGCACAACCTGGTCCCTGGGCCAAACGCACCGGACGTCGTGTACGCGGTGATCGAAGTCCCCAAAGGGAGCCGCAATAAGTACGAGTACAGCAAGACCGCCGGCGTCATCAAGCTGGACCGCGTGCTCTACAGCCCGCTGCACTACCCCGGCGATTACGGCTTCATCCCTCAGTCCTACTTTGAGGACGGCGACCCGATGGACATCCTGGTGATGATGAACGCGCCGACCTTCCCCGGCTGCGTGGTTGAGGCGCGCCCGGTGGGCATGTTCCGCATGATTGACAAGGGTGAGAAGGACTATAAGGTGCTGGCCGTACCGCACACTGACCCAAACTTCGAGGAATATCACGATCTAGACGACCTGCCCACGCACTTCCCCAAGGAAGTAGAGCATTTCTTCATGGTCTACAAACAACTTCAGGGTACCGAGGTACGCAGCGAGGGCTGGGTTGGTGCAGCAGAAGCCCGCGCCGCCATCATGCGCTCAGTCAATTACTACCGCACAGAGTTCCCACCGCCCGGCCAGGGACTGTAAGTGCCGCTGCCCGGCCAGGGACTGTAAGCGTTATGTGAACAACTCACGAGCAACGTCGCGCAGCTTACCCGGACTGACCGGCTTGATCATCAGGCGGTCACGGTCGGTGATCTCGCCAGCCAGCGCTTCAGCAATCAATGCGTTGGCCGTGGCAATGATGACCGGCACGGCATTGAAACGAGCGTCAGAGCGAATACGCTTATAGATGTAATGGCCAGAAACGCGCGGCAGGTTCATATCCAGGATAATGAGGTCCGGCGTCAGCGCGTCCAGGCGCTCTAGGGCCTCTTTACCATCCAGGACGTGTTCAATGTCGTAGTTCAGCGTCTCCAGCGACGCTGCATAGATATGCCCCAGTTCCACGTTATCCTCAACGATGAAGGCCAACATAAGCTGAACACCTGTTCCGTAATGGTTTCGACCGGTTGCGCGTCCGTGCAGGCACCACACTGCGCTTCATTATACGCGCAATACAGACTCGATGGGAAGTTGTGAAGTTAGAGTGTTGTTACTTTCCAACGTGCTTGTGAAAATTAACACAGCTTGAAGCGTTTTTGGTGTATGCTCTTGAGCACACTGAGGCTTTATTGTCATGTTTAATGGAAGCGAGGGTCAGATGACCGAACACGAGTCCCACCTAGATGCTGCACTGCGCCGCATGTTAGAAGAAACTGACGTCAACAGCCTACCTGGAGTGGGCAAACCGCTGCGCCTGGAAGCGCAAAACCCCTACGTGCCGGAAGATCAGCGTGTGTCACAAAAGCTCATGCGTGATAACGGCTTCATCCCGGATTGGGTTGCCGAGCGCCGTGAGATCAAAGCCGAGCGCGAACGCCTGCTGGCCCGCATCCGCCACGCGGCACGCACGGCCACGGTGCGCCACGACCTGAAGCTGCCATCGCGCTTGTGCGAAGAAGTGACCGCCCTCAACCGCCGCATCGTGACGCATAACCTCAAGATACCCCGCAGCGTCGGGCAGCTCAGCACCATCCACGTCGCGCGGGAGATCAAGCGGGCGATGGGCCTCTAGGTTTCTTGTGCATTCTGCGAGTCAATGTCTGCCAATGCGGCGATGTCGTTGTCCACAAGGACCACGGCATCGCCACCGACATCCGCAGGGTGCATGTCGCCATATCGATGATGTGGGGCAGCGGGTTGACAGAAGGTTTCCCAAAAACAAAGGAGACCCATAACGCCGAATTATGGGCCGTTTCATGTGCTCATGTGTTTGAAGGGGCTGCGGGCTAGCGCTGAATCAGGTCGCTCTGCTCTTCAGCGTCAGCTTTCTTGTCGCTGCCGTCGTTAACACCGCGCCGGAACGCGGCAATGGCGCTGCCTAGCTCGCCGCCGATGCGTGACACACGCCCCACGCCGAACAGCAGCACCACGATCACCAAAATAATCAGAAGTTCGGGAAGACCCGGCATCATCGTTTCCTCAGCTAATGGTAAACCTACACCCGCAGTATAGCACAGCTGCGGGCTGATGCGCATCCGCAACCACCGATGTGTGCAAATCGTCACCTTTGTACCGTGACTATTTCATGCCCGTGGTAGCGATTCCGGTCGTGATGAAGCGCTGCAAGAAGGCGAACACCACCGTGATGGGCAGCAGCGTCAGCACGGTCATCGCCAGGATGTAGTTCCACTGTGTATTCAGCTCGCCCTGGAAGGCGTTCAGCCCGATTTGCAGGGTGAATAGTTCTGAGTGCGACAGCACGATCAGGGGCCAGAGGAAGTCGTTCCAACGCCACATCACCGAGAAGATCGCCAGCACCGCCAGCGCCGGTGCGCTCAGCGGCAGGATCACCTGCCAGTACACACGCCACTCACTCGCGCCATCGACGCGGGCCGCATCCAGCAGTTCATCCGGGATAGTCAGCATGTACTGCCGCAGCAGAAAGACGCCGGTTGGCGTGGCGGCACCCGGCACGATCACGCCCAGCAGGTTATTCGTCCAGCCCACTTCCGCGATCACCAGGAAGGCCGGGATGAGGATCACGGCAATGGGCACCATCAGCGTCGCCAGCATCACCATGAAGATGGTATCGCGGCCCCGATAGCGATATTTGCTCAAGCCAAAGGCGGCCATGGAATTAATCAGCAGGGTCAAGGCCGTGGCTGCCGCCGTGACAATCACGCTGTTGCCCAGGTAGGTCATGAAGGGGAAGGTCTGGATGGCCTCGGTGTAGTTGCTGAAGTCGAAAAAGGGGTAGCGGATCGGCGTCACCTGGCTGATGTCGGTGATGATCGGCTCGGCCGCTGGGTCTTCGATATCCACCACGCGCAGCAGGTCGTTGAGGCGCACCACCTGGGCCATGCGCTTGACCGTGCCGTCCTCCAGCGTCACGTCGAAAAGAGGCAGCGGCTTGTCGTAGCCGGGCAGCTCGATAGTCTCGGCGCGGTAAGGCAGAAAGGTCTCTGGCGAGGTAATCAAATCCGCCTGGGACTTAAACGAGGACATCACCAGCCACAGCACCGGCACAAACATCACGAAGGTACCAATGACGAGGTAGGCGTAGGTCAGCGCATCTGTGAGTGTAAAGCGCCCACCGCCACGGGTACGCATCAGGAAGGCAAAGACCCCGCGCGAGTCTTCCGCGTCGCGCCACTGATAACTCTTCTCAACTTCGACCGTCTTATCTACGTTTTCCATCATGCGTTCTCACATACTCACGGTCGATTACAAAGACCCACGGCGCAGGCGAAGCTGGGCCGTCGTCAAGATGAAGAGGCTGACTGCCAGCAGCAGTGACGCGCCCGCCGCGATGCCAAAGCCGCGGTCTTCAAATGCCGTCTGGTAGATATATTGCACTAGGTACATCGTCGCAGTACCAGGGCCGCCGCCCGTCAGCACGAAGACGTGATCGAAGACCTGTACCGCGCGGATCAAGGCCAGCACCAGCACAACGGTCATAGTGGGCATCAACAGCGGCAGCGTGATGAAGCGCAGCTTAGCGATACCGTTGGCCCCCGCCACCGAGGCCGCCTCGTAGAGGTCCGCCGGGATGGACTGCAAACCCGCCAGCAGGATCAGCGTATAAAAGCCCATCTGTGCCCACACCCCCACCACAATCACCCAGAAAGTCGACCAGGTGGCATCCGTCGTGAAGGAAATCGGCGTGCCCCCCAGCGACTCAATCAGAATGTTCAGAATGCCGCTGTCCGTCTGCAAAATCCACTTCCAGATCATAGCCACCACCACGGGGGACAACAGCACGGGGTAGAAGAACACGCTGCGGAAGAAGCCGCGAAAGCGGATGCGATGGTTCAGCGCCAGGGCAGTCGCCAGGGCCAGCAGCACCATGAGCGTTACCTCAAAGGTGACGTAAGTCAAGGTATTGCCCGCCGCCCGCCAAAAGCCGTCTTGATCGCAGGTGCGGAAGTCCAGGTAATTGTCACAGGTCAGCAGGCGTTCCAGGTTTTCTGTGCCGACAAACTCACGGTTCTCTGGCAGGATACTCTGCCCGCTGGTGAAAGCGTAGTAAAAGTTCAGCAGCATGGGCAGCAAGATGAAAATGCCAAAGATCAGCAGGTTGGGCAGCACGAAAACATAGCCCATGCGCTGCACGCCGATGCGGCGCTGAAGCGGCAGCAGCAGCAGCTCTGGCACGCTCAGCAGCCAGGTCAGCAGATCACCGGGCAGGGCGCGCAGGCGGCGCAGCGTCAGCCGTGTGGTGTGGGATATGGTGGGGTTGGCAGCCATACAAGGGGCCTCTCTCGTTTTTTTGAACCCTGGACCTCTTACACCCCATGCAAATGCACAGCCAGGATAGCACCGACTCCCCGCAGGTAAGCGGGGAGCGGTGTGAGGTCCTGCTTTGACTCAGGCGATAGCGGGCTTATTCAGCCGCTGCGATCGCCTCGTCGGTGTCTTCCTGGATGGCGGCAATGCCTTCATCCAGCGTCAGCTCACCCGCGATCACCTGACTCAGACGGTCACGGATAGCCGTGTTCAGCGCCGAGGTATAAGGTGAGTATTGCAGGTCGTAGGCTTGTTGGCAGATCGAGGGGATTTCGCCCAGGAAGACGTTCAGCGCTTCATTGTTGCTGGGGTATTCCAGGCCCTTTTCGGCCAAGCCCAAGTGACCAGGCAGGAACAGGGATTGTTCCGAGAATTGCGCCAAGGCATCTTCGCCCGCCAGGAAGTCCATCAGGCGGCCTACTTCTTCGGGGTGCTCAGTGGCCGCGAAGGACACCATGACTGCGCCACCCGGCATCATGCACTTGCCGCCCACGTCGGTGGGGTTGGGGATAGGCGACCAATCGAAGTCGGTGATCTGTTCGGCAAACTGGCCCACCTGCCAACTGCCACTGATGTACATAATCACCTGGCCGTTGACGAAATACTCGTTGGCAGCCACATAGCCACCGCCCGCACCACCCCACACATCGGGGGGCATCAGGCCATCTTCATGCCAGCGGATCAAGCGTTCAGCGGAAGTGCGGAAACCCTCGGTGTCCACCAGGAAAGTGCCGTCTTCGTTGAAATAATTGGCACCCTGTGAGATAGAGAAGGTCCAATAGCGGTGGCCGGTGCGGTCCAGGGCGAAGGCATAGTCCATGCCTACGGCTTCCTGTACTTCCAGCACAGCGGCTTCCCACTCATCCCAGCTCACTTCGTCGCTCACGTCGCTGGGCACTTCCACGCCGGCCAGCTCAAAGGCGGTACGGTTGAGGTAGGGGCCGCTGACGGTGAACTGGGTCGGGTAGCCGTAGATGCCTGCGTCTTCTTCGCCCTCACGCAGCGAGTTGAGCACTGGCTCCGGGAACTGGCTGGTCCAGTAATCGGGATCAGCCACGTAGTCGGTCAGGTCCAGGTAGGACCCCAAGAAGCGGTCCACCAAGGTGATGCGGGCCAGGTCGGGCGGGTCACCGGCTTCCACTTGTGCCTGGAGGATGGTGTGCAGGTCAGCGTAGGCCACGTTGTCCAGCACCACGCGGATGTCCGGATTCGCTTCCATGAACTGGTCCAGCAGTTCCTGCATAGCCACATCTTCGTTACCGTCGGTGTAGAACATCATACGAAGTTCCACCACGTCATCTTGAGCAGCAGCCAGCCCGACCGACAGCAACAGCCCCGCCACCACTGCCAACACAATGAGTCTAAGTTTCATCGTTGTACTCCTTTTTGTAGAAAAATCGAAAGAACACCCGTACTTTTCTGCTGACAGTGCACCGAAGTGCTGTGTTTTCGCGTCAGCATTGAGTACCATTATAACAACACATGCCTACTCGGTACGTTGCGCCTTTTGAGAAAATCATGAGCAATCTCAAGCCATCCAATCAGCGTAGGGTGCTGCGCCGACGCCGCCCGTCGAGCGTGTACCGCCGCGGCACCTCGCGGCGTATGCGCCGGGGATCGGGCTGTTTGCTGCGCTTGGTGCTCGTAAGCGGCGGCCTGGGCTTAATCGCGGTCTGGCTGTGGAGCGGCGGACGCCTGACGCTCAACGGCCCCAGCTACCCGCCGGGTTTACTGGGCAGTGCCTACCAAGCCTTTGACGCGGGCGACTTGGACCGTGCCGTGCAGCTCGCGCAGCGCGTCTACGCGAGCAGCCCAGACCGCCACGACGCCCTGCTGCTGCTGGTGCGCAGCTTGATCTACCGCAGCTACAGCGATTACGACCGCACCCCCGACCGTGAGCTGGCCCTGCAAGCTGCGTCCAACGCCGTGGACCGCGACCCCTATCACGTCGACGTGTTGGCGGCCTATGCCCTGGCGCTGCACGGTGCCGATCTGCCTGTCGAAGCGGCCCGCAGTGCGCAGCG
>CAYWGJ010000163.1:0-6750 GCA_964457835.1 uncultured Anaerolineaceae bacterium | reverse complement strand
GGACGGGCAGGTGTACGCGGGCGATTGGGTGCGCGGCATCAGCCCCAGCGGAACGGTGGGTTGGGCCTATGTGGAGGGCCTGGCGATCAGCAGGGCAGCAGCGGCGGGCCTACGCCTGGTGTGGGTAGATGATCCCTTCACGCTGGCGGCCCCGGCCCCGGCAGCCGGCGGCGGGGGCCGCGCGGGCAATTTCAACGCCACGACCACCGTCAACCTGCGCAGCGGCCCCGGCACTGATTGGCGCATCCTGGGGCAGTTGGCTGCGGGCGGCGCGCTCAATGCGGACGGGCGCAGCGGCAACAGCCTGTGGGTGCGCGGCATCACCGCCGACGGCACCGTTGGCTGGGCCTTCGCGCAGTACCTCAGCGGCACGCTGGTGGCCTCGCTGCCCATCGTGACCCGTGACACGCCTTTCAACGCAGCGGTCCCGGTGGGCGCGGGCGGCGGCGATGATTCTGCGCAGGCCCAGCCGACTCCGGCACCGGACACGACCGGCCCCATCGTCAACTCCGCCCCGGTGAGCGGCTTCAGCTACGGCGGGCACGTGCAAACCCTGGGTGACCGGGCCTTTAACGCCATGCGCACAGCGGGCATGACCTGGGTCAAGAAGCAGGTGCGCTACTTCCCTGGTGCGGACCCCGGCGGCGCGGCGGGCATCATCAACACGGCGCATGCCAACGGCTTCCGCGTGCTGCTGGGCATCGTCGGCCAGGCGGACCAGGTGAGCAATCCTGGTTACTATGAGGGCTACGCGGCGTATGTGGCGGGTGTGGCTGCCCTGGGCGCGGACGCCATCGAAGTCTGGAACGAGCCGAACATCGACCGCGAATGGACGCCCGGCCAGGTGAACCCCGCCGCCTATACCGAACTGCTGCGTCAGGCGTATGTCGCTATCAAGGGCGCGAACCCCAACACCCTGGTCATCAGCGGTGCCCCCGCCCCGACCGGCTTCTTCGGTGGGTGCAGCGGCGCGGGCTGTGACGATGATGCGTACCTAGCGGGCATGGCCGCCGCCGGTGCAGCTAACTACATGGACTGCGTGGGCGTACACTATAATGAGGGCATTGTGCCGCCCAACTGGACCAGCGGTGACCCGCGCGGCAACAGCGGCCACTACACCCGCTACTTCCGGCCCATGATGGACGTGTATTACGGGGCCTTTGGTGGGGCGCGCCCGCTGTGCTTCACGGAAATGGGTTATCTGTCGCCGGAGGGCTATGGGCCGCTGTCGCCCGGTTTCGCCTGGGCGCAGGACGTCAGTGTCGCGGAGCAGGCGGCCTGGCTGGACCAAGCGGTGAGCATGGCGGGCAGCAGTGGGCGCGTGCGCTTGCTCATTGTGTGGAACGTAGACTTCACTAATTACGGCACAGACCCCATGGCCGGCTACGCCATGCTTCGGCCTGGCGAGGCGTGCCCGGCCTGTGAAGCACTAGGGCGCTGACGCCTCCTGGTGACATTTGTGTATCGCTTTCCCTCCCTGCTTGCGCGGGGAGGGGCTTGTGCATCCCGGCTTTGGGTCTAAGTGTGAGGGGCTAATGCCCTAGATAAGCGTCGATGACCTCGCTGTCCTGCGCTAGATCAGCGGGCCTCCCCTCACGCACGATGCGCCCGCGCTCCAGCACATAGGCGTAATCGGCGACTTGCAGCGCCTTCCGTGCGTTCTGCTCGACCAACAGTATGGGGATGCCCTGCGCCTTGATCGACTGAATAATGCGGAACACTAGATCGACCAAGAGCGGTGCCAGGCCCATGCTCGGCTCGTCCAGCATCAGCACGTCGGGCTGCATCATCAGGGCGCGGCCCACGGCCAGCATTTGCTGTTCGCCCCCACTGAGCAGGCCGCCCTTCTGCGTGCGGCGCTCGGCCAGGCGTGGGAACTGGGCGAAAATCTCGTCGAGCACGTCGGCGGTGGCACGGCCATCACGCCGCAGGTGTGCGCCGACCGTCAGGTTTTCCAGCACGGACATATTGGCGATGATCTGGCGGCCCTCCGGCACCTGCACCAGGCCCAGCCGGGCCACGCGGTCGGCGCGCCAGCCGCTGATGTCCTGGCCGCGAAGGCGCACGCTGCCGCCGGTGGGCTTAATGAGGCCGCTGATGGTGTTGAGCGTCGTGGTCTTGCCCGCGCCATTGGCCCCGATGAGCGTCACGACTTGGCCCTCGTCCAGCGTCAGTGACACGCCCTTCAGCGCCCGGATCGCGCCGTAGCCCGCTTCCAGCGCGGTGATTTCAAGCAGCATGAGGATCGTCTCCCTCGGCGGCATCGCGGCCCAGGTACGCTTCAATGACCGCAGGGTCGCGGCGGATGGCATCCGGCGTACCCTGCGCGATGATCTGGCCGAAATTGAGCACGTAGATCGTGTCGCACACCTGGTGGATCAGCGACATGTCATGCTCAATGACCAGCACGGCGATGCCCTCGGCGCGCATCTCCAGGATGCGCTCGCCCAGGGCGCGCGTTTCGGTAGGGTTCATGCCAGCGGTGGGTTCGTCCAGCAGGATGAGGCGGGGCTGTGCAGCCAGCGCGCGCGCCATTTCCAGGCGGCGTTGATCGCCATAGGGCAGGCTGGCGGCGCGCTCGTGGGCCAGGCTGCTGAGGTCGAAGCGTTGCAGCAGGTCGGCAGCGCGCTGGCGTAGGGCGCGCTCTTCACGACGCTGGGTAGGCAGCATCAGCACGGACCCCAGCAGGCTGCCGCGCCCCTGGATGTGCTGCCCGACCAGCAGGTTCTCCAGCACGCTCATCTCACCAAACAGGCGGATGTTCTGATAGGTGCGGGCGATGCCCCGGCGCGTGATTTGATGTGGCGCGGCGCGGTGGATGGCGTCCCCGGCGAAGTAGATGCTGCCGCTGCTGGGGTGGTCCAGGCCGCTGATGTTGTTAATCAGCGTGGTCTTGCCTGCGCCGTTGGGGCCGATCAAGCCGACGACCTGACCTGCCGGCACCGTCAGCGACACCTCCTGTAGGGCTTGCAGGCCGCCGAAATTGCGCGACACGTCCTGGAGTGTGAGCATGGCTTAGGTGCCTCCTTGTTGGCTGACCGCCGCTGTCCCACGTAGGCGCGCGCGGAAGCGGCCCCAAGTCCGCCGCCAGGCCGCCGGGTCCACTAGGCCACCCGGCAGATACACGATCACCCCCAGCAGCACCAGCCCGTTGAAGACGCCGCGATATTCCTTGAGGAAGCGCAGCACTTCCGGCAGCGCAGTCAGGGCCATGCCGCCCACAATCGGTCCCACCCAGGTAGACGTACCGCCCAGCACGGCATAGGCCAGGATGTCCACGGCGCGGTCGAAGCCGTATGCGCCGGGTGTGATGATGCGCGTCAAATGGGCACTGAAGCCGCCCGCCGCCGCCGCCAGTATCGCGCTGAGCACAAAGACCATGGTCTTGACGTAGGTCACGTTGATGCCCATGTTCGCCGCCGCTTTTTCGTCCTGACGGATGGCGGCCATGGCGCGGCCAAAACGCGAGCGGTGCAGGCGAACCAGCAGGAAGCCGACCACGGCAATGAAGAGGATCAGGTGCGTCGTCTCGGTGAGTTGGGGAATGTTCTTGATGCCGCGCGCACCCTGAATGAAGCGGAAGCGCACGCGCTCGCCCTCGATGGCGGTCATCACGGAGGCCACGATGTCGTCGTAGTTAAGCAGCAGGATGCGCACGATCTCGCCAAAGCCGATGGTGGCAATCGCCAGGTAGATGTCGCGCAGGCGCAGCACGGGTAAGCCGATGATGACGGCAATCACCGCCGCGACGGTCGCGCCGCCCAGCAGACCCAGGCCCAGCGGCACGTCGAAGTCGTAGCTCAGCGTCAGGGATAGGCCCAGCGCCGGGTCATGGGCAAAGGGCACCGTCCAGATGGCACGTAGGTCGTAGAACTGCGTCAGCACCACACTGACATACGCGCCGATTGCCATGAAGCCCGCATTTGCCAGCGAGAACATGCCCGTGTAGAGCGTCAGGTAGATGCTGAGGCCCAGAATGGCGTTGACGAGCATGAACTGGAAGACTGGCTCACTGATGCCGATAGGCGTGAGCAGTTGAATGAGGAAGTCGATGATAGCGTCCATGATGCCTTAGGCCCGTGTGCTTTCCGGCTCGCCCAGCAGCCCCTGTGGGCGCACTAGCAGCACTACAAACAGCAGCAGGAACACGACGGCATTGCGGTAGCTGCTGCCCCCCGCCACCACGCTGAGCGTTTGCAGCGCCGCCACGATGAACCCACCCAGGACCGCGCCGCGAATGCTGCCCATGCCCCCCAGCACAATCGCCGTCAGACCGATGAGCGCCACGTCGTCGCCGATGAAGGGCGTGGTGTTGCGGAAGACGACGCCGTAGAGCATTCCCGCTGCGCCGCCCAGTGCCCCCGCTAAGAAGAAGGTCAGCACGAAGACGCGGCTTACGTTGATGCCCAGCAGGGCGGCGATGCGCTGATTGAAGGCTACTGCACGCATCTGCTGGCCGATCTGGGTGCGCGTCACCAGCAGTTGTAACGCGACCATCAGGCCCAGCGCGATGCCCACGATTACCAGGCGGATGGGCTGTACGCGCAGGTTCAGCGACTCGATGATGATGGGATCGCTGCTGGTCAGTTCCAGGGGGTAATAGGCTTCCGTGCCGCTGTAGACCTGCACGAAGGCAAGCTGGGCGATGTTGACCAGGAGCAGGGCCGCGCCGATGCTGCTAATCAACTGCGAGATGCGCGGGGCGCTGCGTCGGCGCAGGGGACGGAAAGCCACTAGTTCCAGCAGCACGCTGAGCAGGCCCGCGCCCAGCATCGCCAGTCCGAATCCCAGCAGCAGGGGCAGACCCCACAGGTCCACGGCCAGCAGGCCGATGAAGGCCCCCCACATAAAAATAGCGCTGTGGGCCAGGTTCAGCACGCCCAGGATGCTGAACACCATGGCGTAGCCCAGCGCAAACAGGCTGTAGATGGCCCCCAGGCTGAGCGCGTTGACGATTTGTTGTAAGGCGGTATCCATTGGCTTTGTCGTCCGTGGTGGATGTCCCGACCGGGTAGGTAAGGGCGGGGGGCGGCGCTGCGGCCTGCCCCCCGCGTATGTGTCGTCAGGGTGCCCGGTGACCGAGCGTGGTTTATTCTTCTTCAGCCTCAGCCGTCAGCACTTCAAACACGCCCTCAATGGCCACCTGCACCACCGGGTCATGGACCGGGTTGCGGTCCTCAGCGAAGCTGAAGAGGCCCAGTGGTGAGGGGAAGTCGGCGATTTCGGCCAGGGCGTCGCGTACCTCTGCGGAGTCGGTGGAGTCGGCGCAGCGGATGGCGGTGGCGTAGAGCCAGGCCCCGGTGTAGGCCTGGGCGGCGAACTGGTCGGGCAGGCCGTCATAGGCGGCTTCGTAGGCCTCGCTGAAGGCTACGCTCAGCGGGTCGGGGCTGGCGATGTTCCAGGCCGCGCCGACGATCACGTTGGCGGAGGCGTCGCCGGTTTCTTCGAGCACAGCCGGGCTGTTGAGGCCGTTGCCGCCGATGATGGGGCCATCGTAACCCAGTTCGCGGGCCTGGATGATGATCTGCACGGCTTCGGCGGCCAGGGCGCTGGCGATGATGGCGTCCGGCTCGGTGGCGATGATGCTGGTGAGCTGGGCGCTGAAGTCCACGTCACCGCGCGCGAAGGTCTGCTCTTCCAGGATGTCGATCTCGTTGGCTTCCAGCGCTTCGATGAACACGTCGTAGCCGCTGAGGGTGAAGTCGTCGTCGTCACCGTAGAGCACGGCCACGGCTTCCAGGCCCAGAATGTCGGCGGCTTGGCTGATGGTGCCGGGGATCACGGAGGATTCCGGCAGGCTGTTGCGGAAGACGAACTCGCCCATGTCCGTGATGCCGGTGGCGGTGTTGCTGACGCCCATGACGGGCACGCCGTTTTCATCCGCGATGGGGTCGGCGGCGAAGGCCTCGGTGGAAAGGGTCGGCCCCAGCATAGCGACTACGCCGTCTTCTTCAACCAGCTTGGTCATGGCGTTAATCGCTTCGGTTGCATCCCCGGCGGAGTCCTCGAAGATCACCTCCAGGGTGATGCCCTCGCCCAGGTAGCCAGCGGCGTTGATCTCTTCGACCGCCAGGTTCACGGCCTGCTGCTGCGGGCCGCCGTAGACGCTGATGGGACCCGACAGGCCGAAGATCGCGCCCAGGGTGACGGTTTCAGGCAGGTTTTCCGGGGTGGGGCAGGCGTCCCACAGGCCCATCTGCGGGGCCATGTCGTCGTCCTGGGCCAGGCTGGGGGCGGCAGCGGCACCGAAAATCAACAGGAACACAAAAAGCAAACGCCAATTCTTCATGACAAACACTCTCCATTTTTATGCGCGTTGTGCGCGTGCAGCAAAAAACGATGAGGGCTATTGTATTGTGTCGTTGTGTGCTGTGCAACAAGTTGCGATAACAGCGCGGGCAAACTGAAGCAGAACGCTTGTACAGCCTTTTTCTACCCCCAGATAACAGAACTTATGTGCTATACTATGCGTGTTTGAAAGCTGTAATATCGCGGCCTTTAGCGGGCCGCCGCTCATTGAGCACAGGGTAGACACGAGAAGGAGGCCGAGGGATTGAACGTGATTGACAGCCACGACGCGGCGCGCCAGGAGAACGCGGCGCGCGTTTACGCTTTTATTGTGCAGTACGTGCAGCGCAAGGGTATCGCGCCTTCACAGCGCGAGATTGCCCTGGGCGCGTACATCGCGCGCAGCAGTGTGGGCCGTTATTTGGAGCTGTTGGCCGCGCAGGGGCGCATCACGTATTTCGC
>CAYWGJ010000162.1:0-6811 GCA_964457835.1 uncultured Anaerolineaceae bacterium | reverse complement strand
ACCTGCCAGGCGATCATGAGTGAGGGCATCCGCCGCCGCGCCGCACCCAGCCTCAGCAGCGACGTGCTCGACAACACCGCCGCTACCATTGAGGTCACCGGGCGCACGCAGGACGCCGAAGGCTTCGTGTGGTGGCAGCTCAATGACACGAGCTGGGTCCGCAGCGACGTGGTAGACACCACTGGCGACTGCCTGCCTGTGCCGGAATCAGCCGCACCCTAACCGGTCTCGTGCTCAACGGCACACCCCAAAACGCCCCCGCTCAGTGTGAGTGGGGGCGTTGGCGTGAGGGGGTTAACGTGCGGAGTGCAGCGCGATGCGTTCAGTCCTTCTGCGGCGGGATGATCTGTACATCGGGGGCTTCGCGCAGCACCTGCTCGGCACCGGCGGGCGCATAGACCACCACCAGCGTCAGCGGTTCGCTGCCCGTGTTCACCGTCGAGTGGAAGACTCCCTTGGGGATGGTGATACAGGCTCCCGACTTGACCACCACCGGGTCCTCGTCGTTGAGCATCTGCTCACCCTCACCGGACACCACAAAGATATACTCATCAGAGTCGGGGTGATTGTGGCGCACATGCCCCTTACCCGGCTGGAGCACCACCCAGCCGAAGCTCATGCTCTGGACACCGGTCACGCGCTCCTCGCTGAGCATCTGAATGTCGCCCCAGCCGAAGCGCAGGGTGTCCACGTCCGTGCCGTAGGTGATGGTCGTCGTACCGAATTGCAGCATAGTCTTCGCTCCTTTTCGTAATTGTACGTGTTGCGATGGTCTCTCGGATTACAGCTTCAGGTCCTTGAACTTACGCGCCTGGCCCTCAATGGCCTTCTCCGTGGGCAGACGTTCCACGCTGGAGGCGCCAAAGAAACCGCTGACGCCGGTTGTGTGCTCGAAGATGTGCTGCGCGTCTTCCGGCTCCGCGATGGGACCGCCGTGGCACAGCACGATGATGTCCGGGTTGACCGCTTTGGCCGCATCGTGCATGGCCTGCACACGCTGGGCGGCGTCGTCCAGAGTCAGCGCGGTTTCAGCACCGATGGAGCCTTTGGTCGTCAGGCCCATGTGCGGCACCAGCACGTCAGCACCGGCCTGGGCCATCTGGCGCGCCTGTTCTTCATCGAAGACATACGGGCAGGTCAGCATGTCCAGCTCATGGGCTTGGCGGACCATCTCCACCTCCAGGCCGAAGCCCATGCCGGTTTCTTCCAGGTTCTGGCGGAAGGTGCCGTCAATGAGGCCCACCGTGGGAAAGTTCTGCACGCCGTCGAAGCCCATAGCCTTAAGCTGACGCAAAAACGCGGGCATCAGGCGGAAGGGGTCCGTGCCGCACACGCCGGCCAGCACCATTGTGTCCTGGACGATGGGCAGCACTTCGTTAGCCATCTCGGTGACGATCTGGTTGGCGTCTCCGTAAGGCAGCAGTCCCGCCAGCGATCCGCGCCCGGCCATGCGGTAGCGCCCGCTGTTGTAGATGATGATGAGGTCCACGCCGCCGCGCTCGGCGAACTTGGCGCTGATGCCGGTGCCCGCGCCCGCGCCGATAATCGGCCTGCCAGCGCTAACCTGTGCGTTCAGGCGTTTGAGGGCGTCTTCACGTTGAATGAATGGCATTGTTGGGTTTCCTCCGTCACTTGGACTCGTTCAGCGATGCAATCAGGCGGTCGGCCAGCGCATCGGCAAATTCGGTGTCGTTGATGTGTAGGTCCAGCGCTTCCAGCGTCACCTTGTCGCGGTCGATGTGCGCGCGGATGGCAGCAAACAGCGCGTCGTCGGCATCGGCGTCGTAGAAGGGGCCGCCGTCGATGTCAATGGCGCTCACCCCCTTCAGCGGAATCAACAGCGTGGTGGGACCGGTGGCGGCGTTCAGCTTTTCTGCGATGATGCGGCCTAACTGCGCCGTCTCATCAGCGGTCGTGCGCATCAGGGTCACGTTTTCGTTGTGGACGTACAGGGTACGATTTTCGTACTGTGGGGGAACAGTGGGCCGCGCCGCAAAGTTCACCATGTCCAGCGCGCCCAGGCTGACGACCTGCGGTGTGCCCATTTTGGCGGCGGCATCCAGGCGTGTTGGCCCGGCAGTGAGCACGCCGCCCACCAGTTCGTCGCACCATTCCGTTGTCGTGATGTCCGCCACACCGGTGATGAAGCCGCCCTCGATAAGGGCTTCCATGGCCTTGCCGCCGCTGCCTGTCGCGTGGAACACCAGCACCTCGTAGCCTTCGGCCTCCATACGTTCACGCACACGGGTGACACAGGGAGTCGTCACGCCGAACATCGTGGCCGCAATCAGGGGCTTTTCCTCAGCAGCGGGGACCTGCTGAGCCACCATGCCCATCACGGCACCGGCGGCGTTAGCCAGGATGCGCCGTGACAATGCGTTCAGCCCGGCGATATCCACCACAGAGTACATCATGGTAATGTCTTTGACGTCCACGTAAGGGTTAACGTCCCCAGAGGCCATAGTGCTGACCATCACCTTGGGCACGCCGACCGGCAGCCCGCGCATCCCGGCAGTAGCCAGGGCCGTGCCGCCCGATCCTCCCAGGCTGAGCACGCCATCAAAGCGACCCTCAGCGTAGAGCTTAGGCACCAGGGTCATCACGCCGGTCGTCATCACGCGCACCGCCTCGGAGCGGTCGTTGGCCTCACGCAGGACGACCAGGTCCCCGCCGCCCGCCTTGGCGACTTCTTCCGCACTGATGTCGGCATCTATACCCGGCGGATACACCCCACTGTTGAGCAGTAAAGGGGTATGCCCACCCTGGGCAATAAGATCGCGCACGTAGGCGAATTCGTCGGCCTTGGTGTCGAGTGTGCCAATTAGAAGAATTGTGCCCATAGACTCTCTACCTTTCACAAAAATTTTCTTCGTAAGTACAGCTAGATAGAGAGTTTAACGCGGGCACCGGATGATGCAAACCAATGGTCTTAGATCGATGCGGCGCTACACCGAACGCACTTTATAACGCGCACGCACCGCCGGCACCAGGTAGTCATTGAAGGCAGCGTCGGCGTCGTACTGCGGCTGCCAGCCCCAGTCAGCGCGGGCGGCGCTGTCGTCCAGGTCGGCGGGCCAACTGTCTACGATGCGCTGACGGCCTGCACTGGGTTCATAGCGAATGCTGGCATTGGGGAAGGCCGCCTGCACCCGCAGTGCCACCTGTGCCGCCGACAAGCTGAAGCTGGTCACGTTGTACACACTGCGGGTCAGCGCGCCTTGATCGGCATCCGCAAGGTCCAGCAACGCGCGGATGGCGTCCGGCATCGCCATGAAAGGGATCGTCGTATCCGGGCGCACAAAGCTGACGTAAGGCTGGCCCTGCGCGGCAGCATGCAGCATCTCTGGCGCGTAATCGCTGGTGCCGCCGCTGGGCACTGTCTGGGCACTGATGAGGCCCGGAAAGCGCAGGCTGCGGAAGTCCACGCCATTCGCACGGCTCCAGGTAGCGGAAAGCTGCCGGTAATGATAAGTATAATAACGCCCTAGATGCTCACAATACAGCTTGTTGCAGCCGTACATGGTGATAGGCTGAAGCTGCTCATCTTCCTTGACCGGGGCTAGGTTGAGCTTCTGTGTCGGGTCGCTCAAGCCGTGCGCGGCGATAGAGCTGGGGAAGATGAACTTCACCGGCTGACCGCGCCACTGGGCCTGCTCAATGGCGAGGTGCAGCAGGTTCACCGTGCCCTGCACGTTGACGCGGTGCGCGGATTCCGGGCGGACTTCAGAGTGGGTGCTGAGCAGGGCCGCCAGGTGATACACGCGGTCAATCTCGTACTCGCTCATGAGGCGGTCGATCAAGTCACGGTCGAGGATGTCGCCGACGATAGCGTGGTCCACATAGGGCAGCATGGCCTCGTCCAGCGGGCGCAGGTCCAGGGTGATGATAGGCGCGATGTCTTGGCGTTCATGCAGGGCCTTGATGAGGCCGTGGCCGACTTCACCGTTGGCCCCGGTAATGAGGATCACTTGCTGACGCATGGGCATCATGGCTCACAAAACCTTTCGTTGTGATCGTTGCGGAAATAAGGACTAACTTGTGTGACACAAAAACGCGGATGGCCGGTCGGCATCATCCGCGTGTGAAACCGGGTTTTATAGTGCGTCGTCTTTATCCGTGGGGGCGGCATCCTCCGTCGATGCGGCCTCATCAAGCCGGCGGGACTGCACCAGCACGGTCCATTTGCCCTTCTGCACGATTTCGCCGTCCTGCTTGACCACGCGCACGCCCAGCACGACGTTGCCCCCGCCCAAACGCGGCACCGGCTTGAGCGCGTCCACGCTGATCTCGACGTGCACGGTGTCACCGATGTAGACCGGCGCGCTGAACTTCATCTCCAGGCTGCGGAAGGCCAGCACGGTGCGCTCCATAAAGCCAAGTTGGTAGGCCTGCCCCGCTGCGTAACTGAGGGTCAGCAGGCCGTGAGCCACACGCTTTTCCAGCATGTGATCGGCCATGTAGTGTGCGTCAAAGTGCATGGGGTTGAAGTCCCCGGTCAGCGCGCCAAAGCTCACGATGTCCGCCTCGGTGATCGTCCGCCCGCGCGTGACCATCTCCTGGCCGATAGAGTAGTCCTCAAAGTACAAACCAATAGGTGGGTGTGCCATCAATCACGCCTCCATGCGCGGCAGTCCGTCCATGAGTCCAGTGTAGCAGCAGGCATATACTTTTTTGAGTGAAAGATGACAGGAAGTGAGGGTGTCAAGAGTCGAAAAAACGCTGCCAGCAGAGATCTGAAACCCGGTTGATCTGCGGCACCCGGTAGCCCCTTAGTGCTGCTTCCGTCAGGACCTGACACGGTTCGAAGCGTCCCGCCGCGCAGGACCGAGTTTCAGATCACCACTGACAGCGTGGTGTAGGGATGCATAGTAATGCAGTCCTGGCTGAAAATCAAGCCCCAGTGATAATCACAGCCCGCTGTGCTCACGGATAAAGGCACGGCTGTCACGCAGGTGCTGGCGCAGCGCCACGTCGGAGGTGTAATCGAGCGCGTCCGGGTGCAGCTCCAGCGAAACGGTGCCCGCGTAGGCATCCGCCTTCAGCGCACCCAGGAAGCCGACCAGGTCTAGGTTTCCGCGGTGTGGCAGGCGGTGCTCTTTGCCGTCGTAGTTGCTCAGGTGCACGTTTGCCACCCGTCCACGCGCCGCACGATAGGCCGCCAGCGGGTCCTCATCGTTGGCTCCACAGTGCGTCGTGTCCAGGGTCAGCCAGTCGTGCACGCGGCTCCATTCGGGGATGGTGTTCCAGTGCGAATGATTGACGCGGCGGCCCCACACCCGCATCCGGGGCAGGTTTTCAATGGCGATCTTGACCGAGGTTTTGGCCTGCACCTGGGCCAGCTCATGGATCATCCAACGCTTTACCGCGTCAAAGGGATTGCGGCGCGGCAGAAAAAACCGGCGCTTGCCCAGGCGCACCGGCTTCAGCGGCAGCGCCAGCGGCAGATGCACTACGATGGCGTGCGCGCCCAGCGTTTCAGCCAGGGACAAGGTGCTGCGGATCACCTGCACCGGATCGTCGGCGCGGTCCCAGCCGGGCAGCGCCGCGCTGAAAGGCGTGTGTACCACCCGGATCGGCAGACCTGTATGCGTGCTGAGGCGCTGCAAATAAAGCGGGTCGCGGGTGCTGTAGCGATGATCGGCCATCAGCTCAATGCCGTCAAAGCCCGCATCAGCGGCTACCTCAAAGGCATAGCTCAGGTCACAGGGGTACAAGGAACCAGTCGAAAAAATCACTTGCGCATCGGGCATCGGGTTCTCCTCAATGGGGCGCGGTCCGGCATTCATCATACGCGCCACGCCGCCGCCTGACAATCCACGCTCCGCATACGCCTACCTGACGCCGAGTCCATGCTACAATGTTTGTAGACGTATCTGCTGAACCTGGAGACAGCCTATGCACACGGACAGCCCCCCCGCATTCATTGACCGCTGGGTCTTGCAGCTCAGCGACGAGGACCCGCTGGGCGTGATGGAAGCGGCTCATGTGCTGGGCATGGCCGAAGAAACCCTGGCCGAGCTGGCGATCAGCGGCCACGCCAACGGCCACGCCGACCACCGCGTCAACCAGGCCATGGCCTGGGCCGCCCGCCGCATCGAAGCCGCCAGCGCGCGCGGTCACACCACCCTAGAGGCCTTGTGGGCGCACTTCAAGGTCGACGCCGAAATCATGGCCTACAGCCGCCGCCAACAGGACGACACCGACGTCGAAGCGGTGAACCAAGCCATCGCCGAGGCCCGCGCCGACGTAAGCAGCGAGATCGCCCTACAACAGGTCAGCCGCCGCTGGGAAGTGCTGGCAGGCGTCATGATGCCCACCCTGATGCTGGCCCAACGCACCCAACGCCGCGTCAACATCGACTGGACGCCCATGGGCGGCATGTTGGCCCTGCTGGGCGAGCGCAAGACCCGCCGCACACCTGCCACCGCCCCCAGCAGCATGGACATCAAGCTGCATGTGCGCCACCTGCTGCGTGACAAAGCGCCGGAGTCGCGCCGTAAAGCCGTCATCACCCTGGGCGACCTCAATAACCCGGCGGCCCTCGGACCGCTGAGCTTTGCCGCCGCCAAGGACCCCGACGACTCCGTGCGCGAGGCCGCCATGCGCACCGGGCAGCTCATGTACTGGCGACAGGTCTACTGGGAACTGAGCGCAAGCGGCGCACTGCTGAGCCTGATGCATCAGCGGGCAGGGGTCTTGTGCTTGGTCTACGACGCGCAGGCTGCCGCCGGTACCCAAGTAGACAGCGACGCCATCTACCAGTTGTTTAAGGCCGCGCAGCAAAAGAAGCGCCAAACCCGGCGGCGTTAGC
>CAYWGJ010000161.1:0-6816 GCA_964457835.1 uncultured Anaerolineaceae bacterium | reverse complement strand
CGTAGTCCGTGTCGCCGCGATCCAGCCACAGGGGCGGCAGCCGGTCCGGGTCAACGACGCGCACCAGGTCCAACGGGTTATGGCTGGCGGGTGCGTGGTAGATGTCGAAGAAAGCGCTGTGCCCGCCTATGGCGTCGAAGCGCTGCGGGGCGCGCAGGCCGATGCTGTAGGCCCAGAAACCCCCGCGTGAGATCCCCCCGATCAGGCGGCGGCTGTCGTCGGCCCGGTACGCTGCCTCCGCGTGCGGCACCAGGTCGCCCCAGAAGACCGCCTCCCAAGAGCGCTCGCCGAACTGGTTCTCGTTGCCCACGGCTTCGGCGTAGGGCATGACTACGATCAGCGGCGGCAGCGTGCCCGCCGTGATGCGCCCGTCCAAGCGTTCGCGCAAGCCCAAGCTGGGCCAGTGGGTATCGGTGCTCAGCGAGCCGTGCATCAGGTACAGCACCGGCAGCGGATCATCGGAGTCGGCGTAGCAGGGCGGGGTGTAAACGCTGTAGCGCAGGTCGCGGTTTAGGGCGGCGCTGGGATAGCGTACCACGTCCAGCGCGCCGAATTGAGAGTCACAGGTGGGCGTTTGCGCGGCGCTCATCACGCCCACGCTGAGCATAAGCGCCAGGCACAGGCCGCCCAGCCATCGGGTCCAGGGGATCATCGCTTGGGGTTCCTACTCCATCATGCCATCATAACCTCATGTCGGCGTCATTATAGCATCGGATGAGGGTTTGCTGCGCGCAGGGGTTCGGCCTTGCCGCGCGTACCCGCCCGACCGCATAATTGCATAGACACTCATTCACCTATCACTCCAAGGAGCGCTTCAGTTATGAGCGATAAGAAAATCCGCGTAGCGATCATCGGCGTGGGCAACTGCGCCAGCTCGCTGGTCCAGGGCGTGCATTACTACCGTAACGCCGCCGACGACGCCATCATCCCCGGTATCATGCACAACGTCTTCGGCGGCTACCGCATCCGCGACGTTGAGTTTTCCGCGGCCTTCGACATCGACGTGGAAAAGGTCGGTCTGGACCTGGGCAGCGCCATTTTCGCGGGGCAAAACAACACCGTGCAGTTTGCCGACGTCCCCGCACAGACCGGGGTGCCTGTGCATCGCGGTATGACCCACGACGGCCTAGGGCCGTACCTGTCGCAGCGTATCACCAAGGCCCCCGGCAGCACCGACAACATCACCGAGATTCTGCGCGACACCAAGACCGACGTCGTGGTGAACTACCTGCCCGTCGGCAGCGAGCAGGCCACCAAATGGTACGTCGAGCAGGTGCTGAACGCAGGCGCGGCTTTCGTCAACGCTATCCCGGTGTTCATCGCCCGCGAACCCTACTGGCAGGCGCGCTTCCGTGAGCGTGGGCTGCCCGTCATCGGCGACGACATCAAGAGCCAGGTAGGGGCGACCATCGTCCACCGTGTACTGACCAACCTCTTTAAGGATCGCGGCGTGATCCTGGAGCGCACCAGCCAGCTCAACGTGGGCGGCAACATGGACTTCTTCAACATGCTGGACCGCAGCCGCCTGGAAAGCAAGAAGGTCAGCAAGACCAACAGCGTCACCAGCCAACTGCCTTATGAGATGGGCGCGGAAAACGTGTACATCGGCCCCAGCGACTACGTGCCCTGGCTGCACGATCGCAAATGGGCCTACATCCGCCTGGAGGGGCGCAGCTTCGGTGACGTACCGCTCAACATCGAACTCAAGCTGGAAGTGGTGGACAGCCCCAACAGCGCCGGCGTCATCATCGACGCGGTGCGGGCGGCGAAGCTGGCCCTGGATCGCGGCATCAGCGGCGCGGTGGAGGCTCCCAGCGCCTACTTCTTCAAGTCGCCGCCCATCCAACCCCCTGACGACGTGGCCCGTGACATGGTTGAGGCCTTCATTCGGGGCGAGTCTTACGTCTGGCAGGGCGCGGACCGTGTGGTCGGCACCGCTCCCGATACCGCGCCGGATGCGCCGGATGCGCCGACTCAAGGCGAGTCTTAGCCCGGCCTGACCATCGTCAAGAAGTGCGCGTGAAAGCGGGGGTCGTCGGTCAGCTCCGGGTGGAAAGCCGTAGCCAGCAGATGCCCCTGCTGCGCCGCCACGATGCGCGCACGCCCGTCTGAGTCGGGGTCCAAGCGGGCCAGCACCTGTACCGCGTCGCCGGCACAGCGGGCCACCGGCGCGCGAATGAACACCGCGTGGAATGGCCCGCCTTCCAGCCCCACGACCGCGATGTCTGCCTCAAAGCTGTCGATCTGGCGGCCAAAAGCGTTGCGGTCCACCGTCAGGTCCATCACCGCTAAAATGGGCTGGCGGTCGTGGCCGATGTCCTTGGCTAAGAAGATCATACCAGCGCAGGTGCCCCAGGTCGGCTTGTGGGCGCTGAACTGGCGCAGCGGCTCGATCAAGCCATAACTGACGGCCAGCTTGCCGATGGTCGTGCTCTCCCCACCGGGGATCACCAGGCCGTCAAGTCCGTTGAGCTGTTCGGGCTGGCGCACCTGGCACACGTCCACACCCAAGCGCTGGAAGACCGCCTCATGTTCAATAAATGCCCCTTGCAGGGCCAAAATGCCGATGGTCGTCATGCCTGTGTCCTTTGTGTGCGATGCAGCACAGTCTACGCTCGTTGTGGCGCGAATCAAGGGCGTGATGGGTCCATTGCACGTGGTCCTGAAGTCCGTGGGCAAAGCTACAATCTTTATGCATTCTTGACGACATCTTAAGCCCAATCTGAGCGGATTCTTTTGTGTTGTGCGGCGTTTTCTGTGTTACTATCGGGGTGTAACTAACTTGTTAGGCTGCACGGGTGTAATACACGGGCAAGGTGGCACACATGACACAGCAAAAAGACCTCAAGCTCAGACCTTGGCGTGACTGGGCCACATGGGGCATCCACTGGGCGGTGATCCTCAGCGTGGCTGCGGCCAGCGCCATGATCCGCGTACAGGCTGACCCGCCGCCCGATGATCTGCTGGGGCCGTTACTGATTCCGGTGGGTATCGCTGTCGCGCTGAACCTGCTGCTGCTGCCCTTCATCGTGGTCAAGGGCCTGCGCGACATCAGCGACTGGATCGGCCTGGTGTTCAGCGTCCTGATCGCTGGCGTGCTGTCTATCCTGGCTGACGGCGAGCCGCTGGTTCTGCTGGGCCTGACGGCTACCCTCAGCATCAGCGGCCTGCTGCGGCTGGGCGCGGGCGCGGGCTTTTTGCAGCTCATCACCGTTACTATGATCCCGCTGGGCGTGCAGTTGGTCACCGTGGAAGGCTACACGGATAACCTGACCCCGCTGCTGCCGGTGGGCCTGCTGTGGTTGGGCCTGACTGTCAGTGTCGGGCTGTGGGTCTACCTGCGCGACCACAACATCGGCCAAGAACAACGCGCCCTCAGCAAGCTGCGTCAGCAGGCGCAGAGCGAAATGGACGCTATGCGCGACGCTGTACAGGCCGTGGCACAGCTTTCCGGTACGCTGAACGCCAACCTGGATTACAACTCCGTGTTGGATGCCGCGCTGGACGTGGGCCGCCTGAGCCTGCGCGACAAGGACCGCTTCCGTGTGCTGAGCGTGGTCATGCTCTACCGCGCCGGCGCGGACGTGCTCAAGATCGTCAACGCGCGCGGCCTGAGCCACCTGGACCAGGAAAAAGAAATCCGGGGCAAAGCAGGCATCGTGGCCCAAGCCCTGGAAGACGCCCAGCCGGTGTTCAGTGGTGAGGTCAAGAACGACTCGGAACTGGGGCACTTCGTGTCGATGACCGGCATCAAATCGACCTTGTGTGTGCCGCTGCGGGCGGGCTTTGTGAATTATGGCGTGCTGCTCTTCGCCAGTGAAGCCCCCGACGCCTTCGATGAGAATCAGATCGAGGTGCTGCAAGCCATCGGCACCCAGGCGACCCTGGCGCTGCAAAACGCCGTGCTCTACAGCAACCTGCTCGAAGAAAAAGAGCGCATCCTCGAAATCGAAGAAAACTCACGCAAGGCCCTAGTGCGTGACCTGCACGACATCCCCACCCAGACCATTTCCGCCGTCACCATGCGCATCCGCATCATTCAAAAGCTGATGGAAAAGGACCGCAGCGCTGAAGTGCCTGAAGAACTAGATAACGTTGAAGAGATGGCCCAACGCGCCACCGAAGAAATCCGCCATGTGCTCTTCAAGCTGCGCCCGCTGGCCCTGGAAAGCCAAGGCCTGCTGCCCGCCCTGGAACAGCTTGTCGAAAAGACGCGCAAGACCTACAAGCAGAATATCACCCTACAAGCCACACCCGGCTGCACCAGTGACCTCAATGAGGCGGCGCAGGGTGCCCTCTTCTACCTCATCGAAGAAGCGGTCAGCAATGCCCGCAAATACGCCGAAGCCACGGCTATCCAGATCAAGCTGGGGCGCAAGAACGGCTACCTCATCGCCCGCGTCAAGGACAACGGCGTCGGCTTTGACATGAGCCTGGTCACCGATAACTACGAAGCGCGCGGCAGCTTCGGCATGGTGAACATGCACGAGCGCGCCGAGATGGTCGGCGGCACCCTGGACTTGCAGAGCGCGCCGGGCAAGGGCACCGCCGTCACCGTCATGATCCCGATCACGGACGAAGCCGAAACCGACAGCCGCCGCCGCGCCTCCGGTTTGCCACAAACGAAGCTGGCGATGTCAGCCAAAGCGCGCGTCAACCGCGATCTAGGCCGTTAGGCGGAAAGCGGCCTAGCTCACGATCACCGTCAGCGCGATGAAGGCCGCATAACTCACGATGTACAACGCCGACTCGCGGCGCGACAAGATACGGTTCAGCGCGAAGGGGAACAAGAGCACGGTGAAGGCCAGCAGCGCCGGGAACTGTACGCCGATCACGGCATCCGGCACCGGGATGGGCAGCACCAGCGAGGTCGCGCCCAGGATCAGCAGCACGTTGGCGATGTTGGAGCCGATCACGTTGCCCAGCGCGATGTCGCTCTGCTGACGCAGGGCCGCAATCACCGAGGCGGCCAGCTCCGGCAGGGACGTGCCGAAGGCCACCAGGGTCACGCTGATCACCAGCTCACTGACGCCCACCTCACGCGCAATGTTGGTCGCGCCTGTCACCATGAAGTTCGCCCCCACGCCCAGCAGCACGATTCCCAGCACCACCAAGGCCAGCGACGCCGCACGCCCACTGCGCTCTGGCGTTTCAGCAGGCCCCGCACCGTTAATGGGGCCATGTTCACGCTCGCGCAAAGTCTGCCAACCCATGAAAGCATTGAAGGTCAGGAAGCCTATCACCATCAGCAGCCCATCCGTGCGGCTGACCTGCCCGTCAACGGCCAGCAGCACGCCCGCCAGCGTCACCACGAACAGGATCGGCAGCTCGCGGCGCACCAGGATGGACTTCACCGTAATAGGGTAGATCAAGCCGGTGATGCCCAGAATCAGGCCAATGTTGGCGATGTTGGAGCCGACGACGTTGCCCAAGGCTAAATCCGTGGACCCCTGCGCGGCAGCGCTGAGGTTCACCAGCAGCTCCGGCATGGATGTCCCGAACGCAACGACGGTCAGGCCAATAATCAGCGGTTCCACGCCGAAGGAAGCTGCCAAGCGCGACGCACCGCGCACCAGCCATTCCCCACCGAAGAACAGCCCGACTAAGCCCAGCAGCACGAAAACGATGTCCAACAGCATGAGAGTTGGTCCGTGTGTGATAAGCGGGCCGGGTCAGCAGGGGACGAGGAGCGGCCCGCTGCACCCCTGATCCTGTGCATAAAGGTAGCACATGCGGGGGCGGCGGGGCAATGGGGGTACTATGAGACGCTTGCCCCGCGTCCCGCCCCGCGTTAGAGTCTGCGCTATATACCGACTTGTAACCTGGAGCATAGCCATGAGCAAGACGCCGCGCATGTACGGCACTTGGCCCAGTCCCATCACCCCGGACCTGACCGCCCAGCGCCGCCGACTCAATGACCTGGCCTGGGCCGCCGACGACACCCTCGTCTGGAGCGAATCACGCGGGGCACAGACCCTGGTGCTGGCCGCCCACGGCAGCGACGCGCCTATCCTGCTCAGCGGCGACAAATCCGCGCGCGGGCAGGTGGGCTACGGCGGCGGCGAGTTCACCGCGCAGGGCGAGACCGTCGTCTTCGTGGCGGATGGCCGCCTGTACCGCAGCGACATTCACGGCAGCAGGCCGCGCCCCATCACCCCTGCTTTTGGCGGCGCGGCGGCCCCGGCGATCTCCCCGGATGAGCGCTGGGTGGCCTATGTCCACACCGACGCGGAAGTGGACGGCATCGCCATTGTGGACGCGGACGGCGCGCATTGGCCGCGTAAGCTGGCCTACGGCACCGATTTCGCCATGCAGCCCACCTGGAGTCCGGATGGGCGCTACCTGGCCTACGCCGCCTGGGACTTCCCACATATGCCCTGGGACGCCGCCGCGCTGCACCTGCTGCACTTGGACGAAAACGCCCAGGTCACCGCGCACGAAGTGATCGCCGGCGGGCCTGAGGGCGCGGTGTTCCAGCCGAGTTTTTCGCCCGATGGCCGCAGCCTGGCCTACGCCTGTGACCAGAGCGGCATCGGCCAGCTTTACCTCTACGATCTGAACGATGGCAGCACGCGCCAGCTCACCGACACGCCCGACGCCGACCACATGACCCCGGCCTGGATTCAGGGCCTGCGCACCTTCGCTTGGGGGCCGGGTGGCCGCACGCTCTTCGCCATCCGTAACACACGCGGCGTGGAGTCACTGCTGCTCATCGGTTTGTCAGCGGATGGCGCAGTAACACCCATTGACGCGGACGGTCCCTACACCAGCTTTAGGCAGATGGCCGTCAGTCCGTCCGGACGCCTGGCCGTCATT
>CAYWGJ010000160.1:426-6911 GCA_964457835.1 uncultured Anaerolineaceae bacterium | reverse complement strand
CTCGATATCCTTGAAGGGATTATCGAAGGCGGCATACCGGGCGGCGTGCTGCTGCTCATCGAGACGTTGGGCACAGGGCGCGAGGACCCCGCAGCGCCCACGCCCGGCCTGGCCGAATGCTACGCCTGGCTGGAGTCTGCGCGCGGCTTCACCCGCATCTGGGTTCGCAGCGACTACCGCTTCGAGTCCGCTGCGGAGGCCGCCGAACTGACGCGCTTCTTCTTCGGCGCGGATTTATCCGGCGGACAGGCGGTGGTGCCGGAATGCACCGGGCTGTGGGTGCGGCAGGCCTGAGGCCTACAGCATGTGAACGTCAAGTGCGGCGATCGTCTGACGCAGTTCTTCCTGCTCCTGGTCATTGAGGCTGCGCGGGGCCAGCATCCGCACGCGGGCCACGGTGTCTTCTTGGGCGAAATGCTGCTGCTGCGGGTCTAGTTCCGGCTCATCCGTGATGCCCACCTCGCGTGTGTCTACGGTGTTAGCCAGCCACTGATACAACACGCCGATCATGGCCGGGCTGAAGGTCCACAGGCCGCGAAAGCGACGGTGCTCGTCGGGGTCGTCAATGTGCGACAGCTCCTCCGTGACCAAGGCGCTGGCAAAACCATCCCCGGCGGCCACCAAGAACCACTCGCGGGCTAGGCGATCGTGTGCATTCAAGTACACGTAATGCACACCGGGGATGGGCGGTGGCTCCACGTCCGGCACGCCAAAAACATAAGTCACTTCCGCGCTCTGGGCGATGCGTTCATAGCGCTTGACTTGGGGCACGAACTTGCTCATACGCTGAAAGCTGGAGAAGATGCGCAGGGGGGTCTCTTGCAAGATGGCAACGTCTTCGATGCCGTGACTGATAACGTTCATCGTTCGGCGATGGCTGATGACCATCGCGCTCTGCACGCGCTGTACCAGGCGATAAACCGATAGATCATGGTCGTCAATGTGAATAATCATAGGGCCTTGTTCCGTTTGCTGTAGTCGGTGGTTCTGTGCAGATTACCTACAGACAGCATAACTGGAATGTGACAGCCCCACAAGACCCATCGCGGCCTTAATCGGTGTTTTTCAGCCTGGACAAGTGATTCAGCAGTGCGTCTTCCAGGGTCTGTATGGCGGCCCGGCTGAAAGTCCAGATGCCCTTGAAGCAAAGGCTCTCTGTAGCTGCACAGTTTTCCTGGATGCGCTGTGCCACCAGCGCGCTGTGGTAGGACTGGCCGTGCGCGATCACGAACCACTCACGCACCAGCGCTGAGCCTTCGGGCAGCGGCACGACCTCCACACCGGGTGAAGCGCTGAGGGGTACATCTGGCACGCCAAAAACGACCACGCGCTGCGCGGTCTGGGCGATGCGGGCATAGCGCTTGCTGTGGGGCACAAAGCGGCTGAGGGATTCCAAGCCGACGTAAAGCGCTACGGGGTCACGTTCCAGCATGACGGTGTTCTCGATGCCGCGGCTGATCGCTTGAAGGCTCAGCAGGGTGTGCGGCTTCAAGCGGCGCGCGGGCTGTTGTAGGGCCAGGTCATAGAGTGAGCTGAGGCGGGTCATTATCGTATCGTTTACCTTGATGTAGAAACTGTAATGTCCATGCTAAGGTAACACAAAGTAGCAAAGTTCGCCACACCAGCGCAGCCTGACCGTGTGCTCAGTCTTTGGGGGCGGCGCGTGCGCGCAGGCCATTACGAACAAAAAACCCAACCTTTCGCCATCTGCCAAAACGCAGTATGATTTAAGAAGTGGTTCCCCATTTGAGGACAATAATGGACAAAGATCGAAGTTCGATCAACGACAACGCATATGCCGAGGCCGACGCCAACAGCGCCTCCTCGGACGGCGTGCTGCCCCTAGGCGGCGGCGTCAGGTCCTGATCCCCTCCCCCTCTCCACGATAAAGCGGCGGGCGGGATGCCTTCATCACCTGCCGCCCGGCCCTGAGCCAGCACTCCATCAACACCATACGCACGTAGGGCAGCGCCGGGCGTTTATACACGCATCGGCACAGCCCCAGTATGCATACCTGGAGGTGCTGAATGAACGACCCCAAAGCTACCCTTGATCTGACCGCGCTCGGCCCGGATGCGATCGAAAGCATGGTGCGTCAGGCCATTGACGACTCGCGCTTGGACGCCCTCACGGACCTGCTCAACAACCAGTTTCCGGCGGACCTGGCCGATGTGCTGGAGCGCTTGGCGGACCCCGACGACGACTACCGCGTGTTTTCCGTGCTGCGCCCGGACACAGCCGCCGAAGTGCTGGACGAGCTGGGCCGTTTCACCACGGCTGAAATCCTGCGGCGGATGCCCATTGAGCGCGTCGTCAGCCTGCTGAACCGCCTGCCCATGGACGACCTCGTAGAAATCCTGGCAGATGACATCCCAGAGCGCGCCGACGAAGTGCTGGGGCAGTTGCACCCGGCCACCGCCGACGAAATCCGCGCCTTGATGCGCTATCCCGACGACAGCGCCGGGCGCTTGATGACCCGTAAATACGTGCGCATCAACGCGGACATGACCGCCGAGGAAGTGCTGGCCCACATCCGCCGCGTGGACGCCCGCGTCGAGACCGTCACCAATGCCTACGTGCTGGACCCCGGCAGCCGCTTGATCGGCGTGATTTCCCTGCGCGAGACCCTGATGCAGCCACCGCGCGCCCAAGTCCGTGATTACATGGAGACGCAGGTCATCTCTGTGGAGCCGGACGAAGACCAGGAAGCCGCCGCCCGCCTCATCGCCCGCTATGACTTCCTGGCGCTGCCCGTCGTCACCCAGGACCAGCGCATGTTGGGCATCATCACCGTGGACGACGCCATCGACGTGTTGGCTGAAGAGAACAGCGAGGACCTGATGCGCTTCGGCGGCGTGACGGGCGAGGCCCACGACCAGCCCTATTTCACTGTGCCGGTCTTCCGCGTGGTGCGCAGCCGCCTGACCTGGCTGCTGCTGCTCTTCCTGGCGGACTTCATCACCAGCGGCGTACTGCGCTCGGCTGAGGACCAGCTTCAGGCTATGGTCATGCTTTCGTTCTACATCCCGCTGCTGATCGGCACGGGCGGCAACACCGGCGCGCAGACCGTTTCCATGGTGATCCGCGGTATGGCGGTCAATGACATTCGCTTTAGCGATTTCTTCCGGGTGGCGCGGCGTGAGGTGGTGGCCGGCCTGCTGCTGGGGACCCTGTTGGGCGTGGTGGCGCTGGGGCGCTCGCTGCTGTTGGATGGCAGCCTGGACTTCGCGCTCGTCATCGGCTTGAGCATCTTAGCGATTGTCACCTGGTCCAACACCATCGCCTCAGTGATCCCGTTGTTAGCCAAGCGCGTCGGCATTGACCCCGCCGTGATCTCTGCGCCGCTCATCAGCACCACCGTGGACGCTACCGGCTTGATGATCTACCTGGGCATCGCGACGCTGTTGCTGGGCGTGTAAGGCAACTGCGGCCTGCACCTAACCTTCCGATTCAGCGTTGTCCTCCTGGATGCGCTGCGCGAGGTAGCTGCGGGCCGCCTCCAACGTGTCGAAGTAGTGTACGTCACGCACCCAACCCGGGGCGACCACGCTGCCGATGTTGACCATCGTCTGGGTAAAGCGCGTGCCGCCGACGATTACGTTGGCCCCTAGATTGGCAGGCAGTTTGCGCTGCCCGTAGCGAAAAACCGGCACGATGTGTACCGCGCTGCTGTGAGCGGTGCGCCGGTCCATGATGTGGTGCACGGTCCAATCGACCTCGCGCATCATCGCGGCGGTGAGGTCGATGGCCTTGTAGTAGTCTTCGAGTTCCACACGGCCTTCGTAGATGCTGTGAATGATGGTTTGCGCGTCGTTATCCCATTCAACCTTGACAGTCATGCTGGGTCCCTATGTGCGCTTCGCTGTGTCTACACTATACTGAGTTTTAGCCGCAGTGCATATTACGCACAGCCCGACGACACGAAACGGAAAACGGCATGTCCCTGCTCACGACACTGAACCCAACGGCCCCCTACAACTTCCGCCTGACTTGGCAGCTTATTGACCGCGCGCCGACCCAGGTCATGGACGTAAGCGATGCGCAGGGGCACTATTGGCGCGCGCTGCACCTCAGCGATGGCCTAGCCTTAGTGCGCGTGGACGCCGACCTTCAGGTGCACCTGATGGCAGCCTCGACACCGTTGGATGCCGCCGCCCGCGAGGCCCTGGTGCAGCAGGTGGAACATGTGCTGGCGATTGAGACGGATATGCGTCCTTTTTACACCTACGCCCGCCTACACCCGGAACTATGGTCCCTGGTGGATGCGCTGCGTGGGCTGCGCATGATCCGCGCCGCCAGCGTCTTTGAGGCTTTGGTGTGCGTCATCATGGAGCAGCACATCGCCTGGAGTGCCGCCTTGAAAGCCCAGCGCCACTTGGTGGAATGGGGCGGCCAGCGCATCACGCATGAAGGTGTGGCTTACTACGCCTTCCCAACCGCCAACCAACTTGCCGCCGCCGACCCCGCCGACTTGCAGCAGGTCACCCGGCAAACACACAAGCGGATCGCGGCGGTCCTTGAAGTGGCGCAGGCCGTGGCGTCTGGTACGCTGGACCTGGAAGCGCTCTATGACCTGCCGCATTCACAGGCCTATCAGCGCCTGATGGCGCTGCGTGGGGTGGGGCATTGGACAGCAGCGAACGTGCTGGCACGCACCCAGGGCCGCTATGCCTACATCCCGGACGCCGACGCAGCCCTGCAAGCGGCTGCGCTGCGTTTCTTCATACCACAGGCCGAGCAAGGCGCGCGCAAACGCCTCAGCCAGCGCGAGACCCGCACGGTCTTCGCAGCTTACGGGGAGTATGGCCCCGCCGCGGCCTACTACACCCTTTTTAACCTCATACTTTCTTCTTATCAGGCGCGCCACAATAGTTAAGGACTTGTTCGAATCGCTTTACAACTCCCCGATGTTGTGTGCCATAGGCCAAACGTGAAGCGTGCGGCACACGCTTTCCTGTAGAATAGAGAGTAGCGCCACTGCACCGCTGGCTTATCACGGTGTATTCATGGTCTATTTGTAGAGAGGTCGTTTTCCATGCAAACCCATCTCAATCGAAGACTTACCCTCGTGGTAGGGACTGTGCTGCTCTTGCTGCTGCTTGTCGCCTTCAGCGTGCAGGCACAGCTTCAGCGCGAACGCCCTACACCGCAGCCCGACGCCACTGAAGCCATCGGCAATGACCCGATCCGGCCCACGGTGGTTTCCGATGACGAAACCCCCACGCCCACCCGGCAGATTCTCCCACGCCCCACGGTGGAAGATCGCAGCCCGATTGACCCCGCACCGACCCTGGACAGCGTGATGCCCATCATCGCCCCCCCCACGGCGGTACCCACCAGCCTGGACTTCAACGCCCGCAAGCTGGATGGCGCGTTGGTCAACGTGATGACGGCCTATGATGCCGACGCACCGCAGACCGCCTTGAGCGCCGCCGCAGCGCAGTTCATCCCCATGGACAATCAGGGGCGGCCCCGTGTGATCCTGTGGGCGGAAGTAGGCGTTGACCTGAAGATGATCCGCCAACAGGTCCGGGCCTTGGACGGCGTGGTGCAGTTCAGCGACGGCAAAGCCGGTTACGTCGCGGCGCGGCTGTCCATCGAAGCCCTGGCTGAACTGAGTAAGGCACCGGAAGTGAGCGTGATCCTGCTTCAGCACCGGGTGACTGCTGGTGTGGACATGCCCACACTCGCCGGGCTGGCCGCGCCGTCTGAGGCCGGTTTCAGCATGCGCGATACTGGTCAGCGTGCCGCAGCAGTAGATACCCGCAGCGCTGAACCGCTGCCCCTGCCCGTCCCGGCTGATCTGCGTGATCCCGGCGGCGAGGTGGTCAGCGAAGGCTTTGACATGACCAACGCCCAGACCTGGCACCTGGCCGGCATCACCGGCGGGGACCAAACCAAGCGCGCCGACATCGCCATCATCGACATCGGCTTTGGCACCAGCAGCACCCCCAGCGCGGAGCTGTCGTGCTACCGTTCGGCCACAATCAGCTTCGCCTATCCCGTCGGCGGCACGCCCCAGGGCGGCGACTCCAATCGCGGCTTGAACATGGCTGAAGTGATCTGTGACGTGGCCCCAGGTTCCAACATCACCCTGTACAAGGCCAACAGCACCCAGACCCTGGCCGAGGCTATCGCCACCGCCGACACCAACGGCGTGGACATCATCCTGATCGGCCTGGACCTGGGCGCGGCAGCTTCGCCAGGTGACGGCACCCTGGGCTACACCGCCGCCAACAATCCCTACACTGAGATCACCCAAGCGCGCGCTAACGGCATCGTCGTGATCGCTGCCGCGGGCAACAACGGCCAGGCCTACCAGAGCGTCACCTTTGACAACGGCGGCGGCACCGCGAGCTTCGCGATCACAGCCACGCCCGGCGACCAGGTGAACATCAGTTGGAGCGACTGGGGCGGCACGGCGGACGTGACGGCGAGCCTGGCGGGTAACAACAAGCCCGCGCGCGGTGCCAGCACCCCCAGCT
>CAYWGJ010000160.1:0-416 GCA_964457835.1 uncultured Anaerolineaceae bacterium | reverse complement strand
CGGGCAACGGCACACTGACGGTCACCGCGACCGCCGGGCTGACGCTGCAAGTGCAGGTGACCGGCGGCGGCAGCGTCGCCCTGCCCACCGGCAGCGGCTTCACCGCGCTGACGGACGCCGGCTCGCTGGGCCGCCCCGCGGACTCCGCAGACGTGATCGCGGTCGGCGCGGCCTGTGCGTCTCAGGAAAACGCCTACGCGGAACTGCTCTACAGCAGCCAGGGGCCAGTCTACGCAGCGGGCGGCACCTTCAGCGGCCTGCCTACTGCCCCCTACAAGCGCGATCAAGTCAAGCCGGATGTGGTCGGCCCATCACAAGTGAGCGTGTCCAGCAGTGATAAGGGCAACCCGGCAAGCTGCAACGGCGGCTTCGATGGCACGCAGGCTGCCGCCGCGCACGTGGCCGGCATGGCCGCG
>CAYWGJ010000159.1:0-6945 GCA_964457835.1 uncultured Anaerolineaceae bacterium | reverse complement strand
AAGTTCCAGGGCGCGCGCGAATACCGTCGCCGGCAGCTCGAAGCGCCGTGCACTGAAAGTGCCGGTGATACGCGCATCGAGGTAGACCAGCAGCGCCAGCAGCAGCACCAGGGCGGAGAGGAGTATCTTTGCCAGTGCGGCGCGGCGGCTCATGGCGGCTTCGGGCCGGTCGGAGTCCGGCGCGGGCACGTCCAGTTGGAATAGCTGCGACAGCCCGATGAGGGGTGGGACCTTGCGCCGGTGCGTGTTGCGGCAGCGGCTGACGGCGATGGTGTAGAGCCAGGTCTTGAAGGCGGCGCGCTGGGGGTCATAGCGGCGCAGGTTCTTGAAGGCGTAGACAAAGGACTCTTGCATCACGTCTTCGGCGTCCTGCGGCGTAGCGACCAGGCTGTAGCACAGGCGGTGCAGGCCGGCGGCATAGCGGGCGTACAGGGCGGCGTAGGCCGCCTGGTCCCCGGTCAGTGCCTGCGTGATGAGCTGGGTGTCCGGCGCGGTGTTGTCTGGCGTTGGCTGGCTGGAGGTGTCGTCACTCATGCGTGATCGTCCCGGCGTTGGCCTTGTTCGGTTTGCTGCTTACTGTACTGGCATATACACGTGGGGGGAAGGCTTTCCTCACAGGGGAGGCAGGACGGGGTGTCAAGAGACCTGAACAAAAGCGTGGGCCGTCGCAGCAGGCCGCCCGCCCCGCGTGAGGCAGGGCGGGCATGGGCGTGGATGAGACTAGCTTGTGAGGGGTGGGGCGGGGTCCTGGGCCACTTCGCCTACGGTGTCCGGCTCGTACAGCGCGTCGCCGATGCGGTAGGGCACGTTGACCACCGGACGCCCGCGTCCATGTTCGATCTGGTCGGCGTAGAGGGCCAAGCGGATGCTGCTGCTGGTGGCGTTGTGCAGGATGCGCTCCCACCAATGGAACACGACGAACTCCGGCAGCACGACCATGGTGGGCAGCTTACAGTTGCAGCGTTGGTCCAGGTCGTGCAGGTATTCCACCAGCGGACGCCCGATTTCGCGATAGGGGGAGGGCACCACGTCCAGCGGGATGGCCTCCAGGCTCCACTGTTCCCAGCGCCATTTCAGGCGATCGGTGGCGGCGGGCATGATGTCGATGCACACCACGCGCACGTTATCGCTGATTTTCAGCGCGTACTCTAGGGCTTGCAGCGAGCTGCGGTTGAGGCTGTTCATCAGCACGACCACGGGCAGGTCGCTGGTGTCGCGCGGGCGGATGTCCAGCGGGCGCGGCTTGAGTCCGTCCAGGGTCAGCGAGGCGGCCACGGTGTTGTAATGTCGATAGATGCGCAGAAACATAACCATCAAGATGGGGATGGCGACTATCACCAGCCACGCGCCCTCGGCAAACTTAGTCACCATGAGGATGACGCCCACCACCGCCGTGGACAGCGCGCCGACGCTGTTGAGCGTAATGCGGAAGCGCCAGCCCGCTGTGGGGTTGAAGTCGTCCGCGTCACGCGCCTTCAGCCAATGGATCACCATGCCTGTCTGCGACAGGGTGAAGCTGATGAACACGCCGACCGCGTAGAGCGGCAGCAGGTTGTGCTCACGCGCGCCAAACAGCACGATCAGGATGCCGGCCATGACCGACAGCATGAGGATGCCGTTGCTGTAAACCAGGCGGTCGCCCCAGTTGTTGAGCTGACGTGGCAGATAGCGGTCTCCGGCGATCAACGAGGCCAGGCGTGGGAAGTCGGCGAAGGCGGTGTTGGCCGCCAGCGACAGGATCAGCAGGGTGCTGAGCTGAATGTAGAAGAACAGCAGGCTGCCCTCGCCAAAGATCGCGCGGCTGATCTGCGACAGCACGGTGGTGTGCATGTGTTCTTCCACCACGACCGGGAAGCTGTTGGCGAGCACGGTAATTCCCACGAACATCGTCACCAGCAGGCCCACCATCACGATCAGGGTCTGGCCGGCGTTGCGGCTTTCCGGTGGCTTAAAGGCCGGGATGCCGTTGGAGATGGCCTCCACGCCGGTGAGGGCCGTGCAGCCCGCCGCGTAAGCGCGCAGCAGCAGAAACAGCGTCAGGCCGCCGCTGAGCGCTGCGCCCTCCGCCGCTGCCTCGACTTCTGCCGGGGCGGGCACGTCACCGGTAATCACGCGGAACAGGCCCACAGCGATCATCGTCAGGATGCCGACGACAAACATATAGGTCGGGATGCTGAAGAAGGTGCCGCTCTCTTTGACGCCGCGCAGGTTCACCAGGGTGATGAAGGCCACGATCACCAGCGCAATCGGCACGCGGTAGGCGCTGACCTCCGGAAAGGTGGAGGTGATGGCCGCCACGCCCGCCGACACGCTCACGGCCACCGTCAGCGTGTAGTCGATCAACAGTGAGGCCGCCGCCGTCAGGCCAGGCAGCACGCCGAGGTTGTCCTTGGCGACGATGTACGCGCCGCCGCCGTTAGGGTAGGCGTGGATCGTCTGGAAGTACGAGAAGGCCACGATCAGCAGCAGGGCGGCGATGCCCAAGGCGATGGGCAGCGACACGCCCAACGCGCCTGCCCCCGCGCCGATGAGCACCAACAGGATCGCTTCGGTGGCGTAGGCGCTGGACGACAGCGCATCCGACGAGAAAACCGCCAAGGCCTTCACCTTGGACAGGCGCTGATGGATGGCTTGATTCGTGGCAAGCGGTGGGCCGATCAGGACGCGGCGCAGGTCGTTAACGTGCATGGGACTCACTCCGATGGACTTAAATGGAACGATAAGGCTAACCAATCACCGATTCAAAAGGACCGATGCCTGGCAAGAAGGAATTCGCTCAGGGGTGATTCAGTGGCTGTGCGAAGCAACCGCGCTCATTGGAGAGTCAGCGGGGTGAAGGGGGGGAATGTTCGTGTAGGCAGTTGATGCAGAAATTCATCGGACTGCGTGTCCTCATGTGACGTTAACGTCAGAATCATACGCCTGTTTTTACAGGCTGTCAAGCGAACAGCGTCAAGCCGCCGCCAGGCTTTCTTGCACAAATCAGAGACAGCAGCGCTATAATAGGCACACTAACGTTCATACCCGGCATCAGGAAGACCCATGGCTATTGATTACATCATTGATTACCCCTGCGAGCCAAAGCGCGCCCTCTCGTCTGAGGGCATCGTGGAGCGGCTCAAGGGTGCACAGCGCGCGCAGACGATCATCCGCCTCTTTCGGGACAACGGCGACCAGCGCCCGGTGAGCGAGATGGGCTTTGAATTCACCCGCAGCACCCCCGAAGGCCAAGAAGAGCGCCAGATCATCATGGTGCAGGATTTGCTGGATGCCGCCGACGAGCTGATGCCGCACGCGCCGCATTGTCAGGGCTGCCCGGCTAACCGCACGGGGCGGTCTTTTGGCTGCGTGGGTTTTGTGCAGTACCCACTGTCCGAGCATGTCGAGCATTGGCTGCTGGACCGCCTGCCCGTCCCGGATGAGACCCTGGTGTGGCTGCTGCTGAAGCAGGGCGTGGAAGAGTTCAAGTACGACGGTGCCCAGGTGCGCCCGATGCGCGCCGCTCGCAGTCCCATCGCCGACAGCGACAACCCCGGCGGCATGTACTTCCTCAACGACACGCCGCCTTCCCGCCGCCTGGGTGAACTGCGCTTTGACGCCGATCAGCTCTTCGAGATGCTCTTCGGCGTGGGGCCGCGCATTCAGCCTTCACACGCGGGCATCCTGCTGTTGATCCTGCACGCCATCCCACGCGACCTGGAGGCCGACCAGATCATGGCGCTGACGCCTGCCCCCGCCGACGCCCAGACGCGCCATCCCTTCATCCTCAAGGCACAGGACGCCCGCGACGAGGTCGGCGAGCTGGACCTGAGCACCCATGACTTGATCGACTTCCTGCACGCGCTGTACATCGGCTGGCGGCTGGGGCACCCGCTCGTCGTGGACGCCTGAGCCGGGCCTGGACCCCATGGTGACGCAAGGAGGACACGTGTCATGGCAGACGATTACTACACCCTGCTGGGCGTCAGTGAAGACGCCAGCGACAAAGAGATCAAACAGGCTTACCGGCGTTTAGCCAAGCAGTATCATCCGGACGCCAACCCGGACGATCCGCAGGCTGAGGCCCGCTTCAAAGAGATCAGTGCGGCCTATGAAGTACTCAGCGACGCGCAAAAGCGCCAGCAGTACGACACCATGCGGCGCTACGGCGCATACGGCGGACCCGGCACCGGTTTCAACGGCGGCGGCTTCAGCGACTTCAGCGCTGCATCCAATGACGTAGACATCGACGAACTGCTGAGCAACTTCTTCGGCGGCTTTGGCGGTTTCGGGCGGCGCGGCGGCACGGATGCACGATCGACTGCGCGTGGGCGTGACATCGAACAGCCGGTGCTCATCAACCTGCGCGAGGCCTACGACGGTACTGTGCGCACCATCACCAAGGGCCAGCGCCGCATCAAGGCGGATATTCCGCGCGGCATCGGCGACGGCCAGAAGGTCCGCTTGGCGGGTGAGGGCGAGAGTGGGCCGGGCGGCAGCGGTGACCTGCTGCTGGTCATCAGCATCAACCCTGACCCGCTCTTCACCCGTGAGGGCAGCGACCTGCACGTAGACATCACCATCGATGCCTTTACCGCTATGCTGGGCGGCACGGTGGACGTGCCCACGCTGACGCGACCGGTACGCCTGACGGTTCCAGCGGGCACACAGTCCGGGCAGAAGCTGCGGCTGAGCGGGAAAGGGATGCCGGTGCTGCGCGATCCGCAGCGCTTTGGTGATCTGTATGCCCATGTGCAGATCAGCGTGCCCAAACAGCTCAACGCCGAGCAGCGCGCCTTGGCCCAGCGCCTGCGCGACTCGTTGGGTGGGGGCGTGTAACGATGACGAAGCCGCGCGTGCTGCTCATCAGCCTGCTGGTCCTGCTGACGCTGACCGCCTGTGACGGCGGTGCCTCCGGGGTGGAACGTGCCCTGACGCCCAGTACCCCCGCCGCTGCTTTGGAGTTCCGCCAAGAAGCGCCGCCTACGCCCGTCGCGCAGGCGGTCATTGATGCTGCCGACGCTGAGTACCAACTGATGGTCAACCTCTACGCCCGCAGCGCGCCCTCGGTGGTGAACATTGAAGTCACCGCGCCGGGTGAAGCGCCGCGCACGCTGGGCATCAGCGGTGGCTCCGGCTTCATCTATGACACGCGCGGTCACATCATTACTAACGCGCACGTCGTCAGCGCGGCGCGCAGCATCCGGGTGACCTTCGACGACGGCCACGTCACTGAGGCGCGGCTCGTCGGTGCGGACAATTACAGCGACATTGCCGTCATCCGCGTGGACCCCGGCACCACTGCCGCCGAAGCCGCGCGCCTGCTGCCGCTTTCCTTGGCGGACTCCGATCTGGTGCAGGTGGGGCAGCGGGCGATTGCCATCGGCAACCCCTTTGGCCTCAACAGCTCGATGACCAGCGGCATCGTCAGCGCGTTGGGGCGTCAGCTCAGCTCCGCGGAACTGCTGGACGGGGCCGAGCCGCCCGGTTTTCGTAATCCAGCCATCATTCAGGTGGACGCCCAGATCAACCCCGGCAACAGCGGCGGCCCCCTGCTTGACTCCGCTGGGGACGTGATCGGCGTCAACACCGCCATTCGCTCCACCAGCGGCACCTTCGAGGGCGTCGGCTTTGCGGTGCCGTCCAACACGGTGCGCCGCGTCGTTCCAGAGCTGATCGAGTCCGGCTTTGTGGATTACCCCTGGATCGGCGTCAGCGCGCGCAGCGGTGAGGACGGCTTCAGCGTGCCGGGCATGGCGGAGCTGCTCAACCTGCCGGTCAAGCAGGGCGTGCTGGTCAGCTACGTGACGCAGAATTCCCCAGCGGCCAAAGCGGGCGTGCTGGGCGGAGACCGTTTGGTGTTGGTGCGCGGTGAGGAAGTGTGCGCGGGTGGCGACATCATCGTGTCCATTGACGGCGAGCCGGTGCGCAGCATTGACGGGCTGGTCGCTCACTTGATCGAGAACAACCGCCCTGGCGACGTAGTGACGCTGCGGGTGGTGCGCGGCAATCAGAGCTTTGACGTGGACGTGACCCTGGAACGCCGCCCGTCCAACAGTGAGCCGCAGGTCTGCGGGCGCTAGTTTATGCGGTAAAGCGCTGATAGAGCGCCAACGTCTCATCGACCATGCGCGCGGCGCTGAAGTGCGTCTCTAAACGGTCCTGACCCAGCAGGCCCATGTGCATCCGCAGCGGCTTGTCGCTGAGCAGCACGCGCATGGCGTCGGCGAGGGCGGCGGGGCTGCGCGGCGGCACCAGCAGGCCGGTCTCGCCGTGGGCGATCACCTCCGGGATGGCGCTGGCGGTGGAGCCGATGACGGGCACGGCCTGGGCCATGGCTTCCAGCAGGGTGAGGCCGAATCCCTCGCGGACGCTGGGCATCAGCAGCAGGTCCAGCCCGGCAATCACCGGCAGCGGATCATCCACCCAGCCCAGCAGGTGCACGCGCCCGCCCAGCTTCAGCCGCGCGATCTGGCGCTCCAGGGTGGGGCGCAGCGGGCCGTCCCCGGCGATGACCAGGTGCAGATTTGGCAGGTCTTTGTGCAGCCGCGCCGCCGCGTCGATGGCGTCTGGCAGGCCTTTGGCGTCCATCAGGCGGCAGACCATGCCCACCAGCAGCGCCTCGTCAGGCAGCGTCAGCCGTGACAGCAGTTCGGCGCGTGACTTGGCACGGTCGTGCTGGGGCACGGGCAGGGGCAGGCCGTAGTGGATCGTGTGCAGCTTGCGCGCGGGCACGCCCTCGACTTCGACCGTGAAGCGCTTCACCGCGTCGCTGATGGGGATTCCGGCGTCGGCCATGGCCCACAGTGCCCGGTTCAGCAGGCGCAGGTGGGGGCGTCGGCGGCGCGGATCGTCGTTGTGGCGGCTGCTCACGATGACAGGTACGCGTGCCCCGCGCGCCGCCGGGATCGCGTGCAGGTCGGCGTGGATCAGGGCTTCGCCGTGGCTCACGTAGGCTTCCTTCAT
>CAYWGJ010000158.1:0-7138 GCA_964457835.1 uncultured Anaerolineaceae bacterium | reverse complement strand
CGATGACTTGTGGCAAAAGGTCGCCTAACCTTGCCAATAATCTGAAATGCACCCAGCCCTGTTCACTGGCTGGACAGGCCCGGCAAACAGTGATAGAATAATCTAGCACGGGGTGTAGCGCAGTTGGTAGCGCGCTGCTTTTGGGGAGCAGAGGTCCCCGGTTCGAATCCGGGCACCCCGACTCGCGCCCAACCCAGTTTAACCTTCGGTATTGTGGGCGTTGCATTGCGGGCATGGCATTGCGGGCATGGTGTAATGGTAACACAAAACCCTTCCAAGGTTTCGTTGCGGGTTCGAATCCCGCTGCCCGCTCAACACAACATGATAGGGGTCCATAGCTCAATGGCAGAGCACGCGGCTCATAACCGCTTGGTTGCAGGTTCGAATCCTGCTGGACCCACTGCCCAGGACGACGGCGCTGTGCGGTCGTCTTTGCGTTATGCGTAGCGCCGTGCTGTCTTGGCGTCCCCTCACTTGGCGTTTGTGGCGCGCGCTGCACCAACCTGTGCCGCCGAGTCACGGTCCGGCTCTGCGCATCTTCCGCGCCTATCACCGCCCCGCGGTTCGCGCTGTACCGGGCTGGTCTTTCCGCACCGGTGTGCTGCTGCTGCTCTTCATGACCTTGATCTTTCGCGAAGTGATCGGCGTGCTCATCTTTCCGCTGGGACTGGTGGCGCTCTTCAGCGGTCCAATTGGCGGCCTCAACATCGCCGAAAGCGTCGGCAGCTTGAATGCGGCACTGAGACGGGGTGGCTGGCAGACGCTGTTGGCAGTCACACCAGACGGCTGGGCCGGGTTGTGTTGGGCCTTGGGCCGCACCACGCTGACCCATAACCCTGCACTGAACATCCTGCGCAGCTTGTTCCTCATGGCGCTGTGGTCCATCCCGCTGAGCGTGCTGCTGCTGATGCCCGGTGACATCCTGTCGATCGACCGCAGCCCGCTGACCTTCATCAACGCTGTGTTTTTCATGGCACTGCTGGCGGTGGATCATTACGGCGCGCTGCATACCGGGCTGCTGCTGGGACTGCTGCTCAGCGCACGGGAATGCTGGCTGGGCCTGGGTGCTGGAACAGCGGGCGCGCTGGCTTTCCTGCTCATCCAGGCACTGCTGCTGATTTTGCTGCTGCTGCTGCTTGGTCTCAGTGCGGACCTGCTGGCTGCGGATGCCGGTGTCCTGGCCGGTGCGGGGCTGAGTCTGCTGCGCGTGCTGGGCTATGCCGTGCTGCGCGAGGGTCTGCTGTGGCTGTTGTGGCGGCTGGCGGTGGCGGCGTACGACATCCCCGCGGCGGCGCTGTGGACGCTGGTCAGCGACTAAGGTAAAATACCGACCAAAACATTACAGGAGGCTGCACACGATGGTCACGCGCGAAGTTCGTCCTATTACCGAAGAAGCAGATTTTCTTAAGATCAAATCGATTGACCACATTCATTTTTACGTCGGTAACGCCAAGCAGGCCATGTACTACTGGTGGAAGGGATTCGGCTTCCGCCCGGTGGCCTACAGCGGCCTGGAGACGGGTAACCGAGAAGCCGCATCATACGTGCTGGAATCGGGCAAGATTCGCTTTGTGATCTCCGCACCCTATAAGCCCACCAGCCCGATTGCCGCGCATCACCTGCTGCATGGGGACGGTGTGAAGGTCATCGCGCTGGGCGTGGATGACGTAGAGGCGGCTTATCACGCTACCACCGGGCGCGGCGCGGTTGGGGCTTGGGGGCCGCGTGAAGAAGCCGATGAGCGCGGCATCCTGCGCACGGCAGCCATCCAGGCATACGGCGATACCCTACACGTCTTTGTGGACCGCAGCGACTATCAAGGGGTCTTCATGCCCAGCTATCAGCCGCTGGACTTCAGCACGCAGTCGGCGGGCCTGGCCGCAGTGGACCATATCGTGGGCAACGTGCAGCTCGGTAAGATGAATGAATGGGTGCGCTTCTACCATGAGGTGATGGGCTTCCGCCAGCTCTTATCCTTTGACGACAAAGACATTAGCACCGAGTACTCCGCCCTGATGTCCAAGGTGATGGAGAACGGCACTGGGCGCGTGAAGTTCCCGATCAACGAACCCGCTGCGGGCAAAAAGAAGAGCCAGATCGAAGAGTACCTCGACTACTACATGGGACCCGGTGCGCAGCACATCGCCATGAGCACCGGCGACATCCTGCATACCGTGTCCACCCTGCGCGACAACGGCATTGAGTTCCTGCGCGTGCCGGATACTTACTACGATCACCTGCCAGAGCGTTTGCAAGGGGTCCAGGTAAAGGAAGACCTGGACACGATCCGCGAGCTGGGCATCCTGGTCGATCACGACGACGAAGGCTACTTGTTGCAAATCTTCAGCCGCCCGCTGCAAGACCGTCCGACGATGTTCATCGAGGTGATCGAACGGCACGGCTCGCGCGGCTTCGGCAAGGGGAATTTCAAGGCCCTGTTCGAGGCCTTGGAAGCCGAGCAGGCCCGACGCGGCAACCTGTAGTGCCGCGCCGTAACGCGCGCGACTTATGGCGGTGGCGCTTCGTCCTGGCAGCGAGGCCCCCCACCGCCGCTGAACACGCCGCTTTGTGAAAGACAGCACAAGATGAGCGATGCGTAACCACTGTGCGAGTCTTCAGTGAAAATACCCCCTGCGTTATTGTTTCCCTCATGCGCTGGCGTGATAATAGCGTTCAGATCATTTTGAACGATTGAGAGCTGGACGTATGAGTAAGAAAGTCATCGTGATTGGCAGCGGCTTCGGTGGATTAGGTGCAGCGGTGCGCCTGGCCGCGCGGGGCTACGAGGTCGAAATCTTCGAGAAGCGCGACAAGCTGGGCGGGCGTGCTTACGTCTATGAGCAAAACGGGTTCAAGTTCGACGGCGGTCCCACGGTGATTACCGCACCCTTCATGTTTGACGACATCTGGGGATTGGCGGGCAAGAAGCGCGAGGATTACGTGGAGTTTGTGCCCCTGGACCCCTTCTACCGCATCTTCGACCACCACGGGCGCTACTTCGACTACAACGACAATCCCGACTTCATCCACAACGAAATCCGCAAACGCAACCCGGATGATGTCGAAGGCTACAAGCGCTTCATGGTGACGACCAAAGCCATCTTCGAGAAGGGCTTCAAGGAACTGGCCGACCAGCCCTTCCTCAGCGTGGCGGACATGCTGCGCGTGGCACCGGACCTCATCAAGCTGCAATCCTACCTCAGCGTCTACAGCTACGCTTCCAAGTTCGTGCAGGACGAGTTCCTGCGGCGCGTCTTCAGCTTCCACCCGCTGTTGATCGGTGGCAATCCCTTCGACGCCTCGTCGATCTACGCTATGATCCACTACCTGGAGCGCGAATGGGGCGTGCACTACGCCATGGGCGGCACCGGCAAGATCGTCGCGGCCTTTGAGCGGCTCTTCACTGAGCTGGGCGGTAAGGTGCACTTGAACGCCGAGGTCGGTGAGATTGTGGTGGACCCGGCCACGCGCAAGGCCACGGGCATCCGCATGAAGGACGGCACCCTACACAGCACCGACGCCGTGGTCAGCAACGCCGATGTCGCCAGCACCTACCGCTACATGATCCCAGAGGTGTACCGCCGCAAGTACACCAACCGCAAGATTCAGCGCATGGATTACAGCATGTCCCTGTTCGTGATCTACTTCGGCACCAAGCGCCGCTACACGGACACCAACCTGCACCATCACAACATCATCCTGGGCGAGCGCTACAAGGGCCTGCTGGACGACATCTTTAACAAGAAGATCGTCGCGGAAGATTTCTCGCTGTATCTGCATATGCCCACCATCACCGATCCCAGCATCGCGCCGGAGGGCCATGAGAACTTCTACGTGCTCTCGCCAGTGCCGCATCTGGGGTCCGGCACGGATTGGCGCAAGGAAGCCAAGCCCTATCGTGATCGTGTGATCCGCTTTTTGCAGGAAGCCTACCTGCCTGACCTGGAAGAGAACATCGTCGCGGAACACTACATCGACCCGCTGCACTTCCAAGGCGAGCTGAACAGCTACATGGGGTCGGCCTTCTCGGTGAAGCCGGTGCTCACGCAGTCGGCATGGTTCCGCCCGCACAACCGCAGCGAAGACGTGGACGACCTGTACTTCGTCGGTGCGGGCACGCATCCTGGCGCGGGGCTGCCTGGCGTGCTTTCTTCGTCCATCATCGCGGAAAACCTGGTGATGGAAGACCACCCCATTCCCGCGCGCAGCCACTTCAGCACTGTGAACAGCGCCGCCGACTAAAGGCCCTCTGTTGACTTTCTCTAAGTCCCTCACCATGCACCGGGTAGAGGGACTTTTTTGTGCGCCACTTTAGCAGATGCGCGGCAGCAGCTCACCGGTGGGCAGATCGACAATGCGCTTAGCGCCGATGCGCGTCCGCGCCAACACCGCGCCAGGATGATCGGCCACCACTTCACCGATGATCGCCGCTTGGCCGCCGTAAGGATCAGCGCGCATAGCCTCCAGCACCGATTCGGCGTGCGCTGCGGGGACGATCGCGACCAGCTTGCCCTCATTGGCGACCTGATACACGTCCAGGCCCAGCATCTCGCACGCGGACTGCACGGCCATGTCCACTGGTACCCGCGTCTCGTCGAACTCGATGCCTACCCGTGAGGCTGCCGCCAGCTCATTGAGTACTGCTGCCAGCCCACCGCGAGTCGCGTCCCGCAGGCAGTGAATGTCTGGCGTGGTTTGCAGCATGGCCGCAATCATGCCGTTCAGCGGCGCGCTGTCGCTCTTGATCTCTGACTCGAAGGCCAGGCCCTCACGTACAGACATAATGGCGATGCCGTGATTGCCCAGCGCGCCGCTGACGATCACTACGTCACCTGGTCGGGCTTGATCGGCGGCAATGTGCACGCCGGGTGGCACTACACCAATGCCGGTCGTGTTGATGTACAGGCCGTCGCCGTGGCCCTTGTTCACGACTTTGGTGTCACCGGTGATGACCTGCACCCCGGCTTTTTTCGCTGTCTGGCCGAAGCTGGTCACGATGCGGCCTAGGTCGTCCAGGGGCAGGCCTTCCTCTAGGATGAAGCCCGCGCTGAGGTACAGTGGGGTTGCGCCGCTCATGGCGACGTCGTTCACTGTGCCGTTGACCGCCAGTTCGCCGATGTCCCCGCCGGGGAAGAACAGCGGGTTGATGACGAAGGAGTCGGTGCTCATGGCGATCCGGGCACCTGCCACGTCTATACCCTCCAGGCTAAACACCGTGGAGTCGCCGAGCTGGGCCAGCAGCGCATTCTGGATCAGCGGCGCGAAGAGGTGCTCGATCAAGTCGCTCATCATCTTGCCGCCGCTGCCGTGCCCCATGACCACGGTCGGGTAGTTCTTCAGCGGTGCCGGGCAGGTCCAGCCGCTGAGGTTGAGGGTCTCGTCAGTCGGCATGGCCGCCTCCTGGCTTGAGCGTGGTGCCGGTCGTCAGTTCGAAGCGCCCGTAGCGGTAATAGGCGGCACAGGCTCCCTCGCTGCTGACCATCGTCGCGCCCAGCGGATTCTGTGGGGTGCATTCCTTGCCGAAGGCCGGGCACTCCAGCGGCTTCTTGATCCCTTGCAGCACCTGACCACTGATGCACAACGGCGATTCTTCCGTCTCAATCAAGGCCACGTCCGGGAAGCGACGCTCGGCGTCGTAAGGCGTGAACTCATCACGCAGCTTGTAGCCGCTCATAGGGATGCTGCCGATGCCGCGCCATTTGCGGTCGGTGAGTGCGAACACGGTGTTGATGATCTGTTGGCCGGGGGCATTGCCGGCTTCGGTGACGGTGCGCGAATAGGCGTTCTCAACTGCCGCGCGGCCTTCTTCTAATTGCTTGACCGTCATCAGGATGCCGCGTGCCAGGTCTACCGGCTCAAAACCGGTGACGACCATCGGTACCTGATACTTTTCCGCCAGCGGGATGTACTCCCAGTAGCCCATCACGGCGTTGACGTGCCCCGGTGCCAGGAAGCCATTCACCAGTACCTCGTCGCTTTCCATCAGCGCGGTGATGACCGGCGGCACCGTGACGTGCGAGACCAACACGGAAAAGTTGTCGATGCCTTGTGCCTTGGCCTGGAAGACGGCCATGGCGTTGGCGGGGGCGGTCGTCTCAAAGCCGACGGCGAAGAAGACCACTTCTTTGTCCGGGTTATCAGCCGCGATCTTCAGCGCGTCCAGCGGGGAATACACGATGCGCACGTCTCCGCCCCGCGCCTTGACCGCGAAGAGATCGTCTTTGGAGCCAGGCACACGCAGCATGTCGCCGTAAGACGTAAAGATCACCCTCGGCATGGCGGCGATGGTCACAGCTTTATCGACCAGCTCCAGCGGCGTCACACAGACCGGGCAGCCCGGCCCGTGAATCAGCGTGATTTCCGAGGGCAGCAGGGTATCTAGACCGCTGCGCAGGATGTTGTGCGTTTGCCCACCGCAGACCTCCATTAGCGACCAGGGCCGCGTCACAGCAGCTGCGATTTCGTCCAGGATGCGGCGGGTCAGCTCTCCGTCGCGGTATTCATCCATGTATTTCATGGCATGACCTTTCCGTCAGTTGATGTCTGTGTGTAGGTTGTGGGCGGCGATCACGGCCTGCCCCAGCGCCAGGCCGCCGTCGTTGGGCGGCACCTTGTGATGCAGCAGCACGCTGAAGCCCGCGTCGCGCAGCAGTGGCACTACGATCCGCAGCAGCGTCACGTTCTGGAAGACGCCGCCGCTCAGTGCCACAGTGTTGATCGCGTGGGCGTCACGCAGGCGCAGCGACTCACGGACGATCAAGTCGGCTACAGCGTTGTGAAAGCGCATAGCAATGGCGCTGAGCGCTGCGCCGCGCCGCAGATCGTTCAGGGCCGCCGCGATGACCGGTGCGGGGTCGATCACCGGTCCCGGTCCGAAGGCGTAGCGCCCGCGTTCGCCGACGTCTGCCACGGCTTCCAGCTCGATCGCTGCTTGCCCCTGGTAGGTCGCCACCTGACACACGCCCAGCAGGGCCGCCACCGCATCGAAGACGCGGCCCATGGCACTCGTCAGCGGCGCGTTGAGTCCGGTCTCCGTTTGGCGCTGCGTCACCTGGCGCTCTGTCTCGCTGAGGGCGGCCAGCGGCGGCAAATCGCTGTCTAGGGGCTGACCGGCGTTGAGCAGGTGCACCAAGGCGAT
>CAYWGJ010000157.1:0-7159 GCA_964457835.1 uncultured Anaerolineaceae bacterium | reverse complement strand
GCGAGCGCTACGAAGCCGCGCTGCGTGATGCACGCGATGAGGCCGAGCGCGCCAACCAGGCCAAGAGCGCTTTCCTCGCCAACATGAGCCACGAGCTGCGCACGCCGCTCAACGCCATTCTGGGCTTTACCCAGGTGTTGGAACGCGATACCGGCCTCAACGGACCGCAGCGCACACACCTGGACATCATCAGCCGGGCCGGTGAGCACCTGCTGGACCTCATCAATGACGTGCTGGAGCTGTCGAAGATCGAGGCCGGGCACACCGCGCTGCACGTCCATTCCTTTGACCTGCACCGTCTGCTGGACGGCGTGATGGTGCTCTTTCAGGTGCCGGCTCAGCAGAAGTCCCTGCTCCTGCGCCTGGACATGGACCCGTCCGTGCCGCGTGTGTTGAGCACCGATGAGGGCAAGCTGCGCCAGGTGCTCATCAACCTGCTGAGCAATGCCGTAAAATACACCGACCAAGGCAGCGTGACCGTCCGCGTGGCCTATGACATGGCTGAGTCCCTGCTGATGATTCGCGTCCGTGACACCGGCTGCGGCATCCCGCGTGAGGACTTCCCGCGTCTGTTTGAGTCCTTTGGCCGCCTGGAGACCCTGCACGCGGGTATGGAAGGCAGCGGCCTGGGCCTGCCCATCAGCCAGCACTACGTCACCATGCTGGGCGGACAGATGCAGGTGGACAGCTTGGTCGGGCAGGGATCGACCTTCGCCTTCAGCATCCACGCACCCCAGACTGATGCCCCCAGCAGCGTCCCGATCCCTACCGGGCGTGTGGTGGGCTTGGCCCCTGGTTCCCCGGAGTGGCGCGTGCTGGTGGTGGACGATCACCCGGAAAGCCGCACGCTGTTGGGTCACCTGCTGGAGTCGGTGGGCTTTCAGGTGCGCAGCGCCGCCGACGGCGAAGAAGCGGTTGCTATGGCCGCGAGCTGGCGACCTCACGCCATCTTCATGGACATGCGGATGCCGGTCATGGACGGCTACGAGGCCACGCGCCGCATCAAGGCCGCGGATTGGGGCCGGGACATCCGGGTGTTCGCGCTGACGGCCAGCGTCTTTGAGAACGCGCGCGACAAGATCAAGGCGCTGGGTGGTGATGCCTTCATGCGTAAGCCCTACCGCGACAGCCAGGTCTTCGCGCTGCTGAAGGCGCACCTGCCCGGCCTGGCTTACGTCGTCCAGGAACCCGCCGCCCCTCTCGACGCTGCGCCGTCCATCGATCCGCTGGATGTGGACGAGGAAGACGACACCGCGCCCTTTGACACCCTGCGTGTGGATACCGTGTCAACGACGCATCAGCCTATCCCGCCGCTGGACCTCAACTTGGTGCCGGACATCCTGCGCGCTGCATTACACGATTCCGCGCGCCGGGCTGATTATGTCGAAGTCAAGCATTTATTGGCCGATGTGGCCCGTTGGGCACCGGAATTGGAGCAAAACTTGCAAGACCTGCTCAGAAACTTTAGATTCGATGTTGTTGTAGCGCTGACTGCCCCGCTTGACGCGGGGATGGGGTCCGCCGCACACACCTAAGAGCGAGCAAGTGAGGGTAAGTAAACATCGTGGTCGAAACAGCGCAGCAGGCGGACATCTTAGTGGTGGATGATAAGCCGGAAAACTTACAACTCTTGATCGACATGCTGGGGCATCAGGGCTACAAAGTGCGGCCCGTCATCAGTGGGTCGATGGCCTTCATGGCGATTGACGCCGCCGCCCCTGATTTGATTCTGTTGGACGTGGACATGCCCGAAATGGACGGCTATGAGGTATGCGCGCACATCAAGGCCGACCGTGCGCTGCGCGACATCCCCGTGATCTTCGTCAGCGCGCTGAACGAGACCTTCGACAAGGTGCGCGGTTTCGCGGTGGGCGGCGTGGACTACATCACCAAGCCCTTCCACTTTGAGGAAGTCATCGCGCGCATTCAAGCGCACTTGTCGCTGGCTGAACAGCAGCGGGTGGTCAAGGACCAGTTCGACATGGAACGCGCCATGCTCGAAAAGCTCAACGAGATGAAGAGCGAGCAGGTGCGCTACGTGGCCCACGACATCAAGACGCAGATCAGCGCCATCTACGCCGCACTCGACCTCATCCGCAGCGAGCGCAACCTGACCGATCTGCAAACGCAGTACGTCGATTTCGCCCACGCCGCCGCCGAGAAGATGTTCACCAACATGGTCGATCTGCTCAACTACATGCAGTCCGACGACGAGGTAGAGGTGTCGCTGCGTGATGTGGAGCTGAACCGCTTCCTGCGGCGCATCGCCAACGAGTTCGTTGTGACGGCGCAGCACAAGCGCATCGACTACGCCTACCTGCCGCTGCCGGAAGAAGTCGTGGTGCAGTTCGACCCCGGTGCCATGCGTCAGGTCGTCTACAACCTCATCAGCAACGCCATCAAGTACACGCCGGATGGTGGGCGCGTACAGATGAGCGTGGAACTCTACGATGACGCGTTGGTAATCCGCATCCGCGACACCGGGTTGGGCATTCCTAGGGAAGACCTGCCGCGCATTTTCAACCGTGCCTACCGTGTCAAGACCGCGCGCCATCAAGCGATCGAAGGCACCGGCATGGGCCTCAACATCGTCAAGACGATCGTGGAGCAGCACGGCGGCGAGATCAAGGTGTACAGCGTGTTGGAAGAAGGCACGACCTTTGAAGTCGTCCTGCCCCGCTGAACGGGATCAATCACAACCTTTCTAGCGCCGAATGCGTAGTAGGATATAGGCAGGGCTTTGTGCGATAAATCACAAAGCGCTGATACCTGTCTTATTAATCAGCCGGACTGTTCCCTAGGAGGACTCGATGGCACACAACAAAGCTTTGCGCTTTACCCTGCGCGGCGCGGCGGAAATGGCCGTGACGCTGCCGCTGGCCCCAATCCTGCGCAGCGAGTACAACCGCTGGGGGGCCACCGATGCTGAACTGCGACGCGCCCTGCCCGGCGACGCCTTCATCCCGCAGCCCAAGCTGGGCTACACCCGCGCTATCAGCATTGACGTGCCGCCGGGGGCTGTGTGGCCCTGGATTGATCAGCTTGGCTGGGGGCGCGGCGGCTTGTACAGCTATGATGGCCTGGAGAACCTGGTCGGCTGTGACTTGCACAGCGCCGACAAGCTGCTCAGCGGCCTGCTGCCTTACCAAGTGGGCGATCATCTGCGCATGGGCAAGGAGGGCTATCCGGCCATGTACGTGCTGGACGTGCAGCCGGGGCATTACCTGCTGGCCGGCGATTCCGACGAGATCACCTGCTGTGAGGACGTGCAGCACGTTGATCTGGCACAGGGGCCGCCCGACGACAGCGTGACGCGCAGCACTTGGCTGTTCCACCTGGACCCGGAGTACCCCAACGGCACGCGCTTGATCGTCCGCCAGCGCCTGACCTTCCCGGACGTCGTGCCGCATCACCTGATGTGGGGCGTGGTGGAGCCGATGAATTTTGTCATGGAGCGGGCCACGCTTCAAGGGATCAAGGCGCGCGCTGAGGGCAAATTACGCCAGAACTGAGCCGCGAAAAACGGGCGGCGCGTCGATGCCCTGCGCCGCCCATATCACTGCGATAGCTTACAGCCGGTCCGCCACGGACTTTGCCTGCGTGAACAGGGTCAGGTAGTCCGGGCCACCGGCTTTGCTGTCGGTGCCGCTCATGTTAAAGCCGCCGAAGGGGTGCACACCCACCAGCGCGCCGGTGCTCTTGCGGTTGAAGTACAGGTTGCCGACGTGGTACTCACGGCGGGCGCGTTCCAGGCGGGGGCGGCTGCGGCTGTAGATGGCTCCGGTCAGGCCGTAGTCGGTGCCGTTGGCCGCATCCAGCAGATCGTCGAAGTCCTGCACCGGGATCATCGCCAGCACCGGCCCGAAGATTTCTTCCTGGGCGATGCGCGCGTTCCGGTCCACTTTGCCGAACACCGTTGGTTCGATGAAGTAACCGCCTTCGGGCGTCTCGATGGCTTTGCCGCCGGCCAGCAGTTCCCCCTCTTCGGTGCCGATCTCGATGTAGTTCATGATCTTGGCGAGGGCGTCGCGGTCCACCACCGGCCCCATGTAGACCTGCGGTCCCGCGTCGGTGGCTCCTACGCTGAGGTGCTGCGTCAGCGCCACGACGCGCGCGCTCACCTGGTCATAGACCGAGTCGACGATGATGGCCCGGCTGCCCGCGCTGCACTTCTGCCCCTGGAAGCCGAAGGCGCTGGCGACGATGCCCTGCGCGGCGGCTTCGAGGTCGGCGGTTTCGTCCACCAGCACGGCGTCCTTGCCGCCCATCTCCAGGATGGCACGCTTGAGCCACTTCTGGCCTGGCACCACTTTGGCCGCTTTTTCGTAGATGCCCTTGCCCACGTCCATGGAGCCGGTGAAAGCGATGAAGCGCGTCTTGGGGTGCTCCACCATGCGTGCGCCGACCACTTCGCCCGGCCCGGTCAGGAAGTTCAGCACGCCGTCGGGCATTCCGTTCTCCCAGAACAAGTTAGCGATCATCCAGCCGACCAAGGGACTCTGCTCAGCGGGCTTGAAGACGGCGGTGTTGCCCGCGACCAGGGTGGCGCTGGTCATGCCGGTGGCGATGGCACAGGCGAAGTTCCACGGTGGGATGACGGCTCCTACGCCCAGTGGGATGTATTCCAAGGTCAGTTCTTCAGGCGCATAGGGCACCAGGCGGTCGGTGCTGTCGGCCAGCGCCACCATCTGGCGGGCGTAGTACTCCAGGAAGTCGATGGCTTCGGCGGTATCTGCGTCGGCCTCGACCCAGCTCTTGCCCACTTCCAACACCATCGCGGCGCTGAACTCGTGCTTGCGGCGGCGCATCTCAGCGGCGGCCTTGAGCAGGTAGCGGGCGCGTTCTTCGACGGGGGTATATTTCCAGGTCTCAAAGGCGGTGGTGGCGGCGTCGATGGCGGCGTCGGCGTGGGCGGCGGTGCCGTTGGCGAAGTAGCCGATGACTTCATCCGGGCGGGCGGGGTTCACCGAGGCGAAGGTGTCCTCCAGGGCGATGTGCTGGCCGTTGATGACCAGCGGGTAGGTCTGACCCAGGCGGCTTTTCACCAGGGCCAGCGCGTCACGGAAGGCTGTTTCGTTGGCGGCTTGCGTGAAATCGGTCAGAGCTTCGTTTGCATAGGGGGGCAGCATCAGGGGCATGGGGCAGGCTCTCCTTGTTCAAATCGCGTAAGGTCTTTTAGCCAAAGTCTACAAAAGGCTTTAGCTAAATTGTACCATGCCTAGGCGAAAAAGGGCTACACCTAGCGCGTCACCTCCACGCTGAGCACGGCGCTGCTGTTCTGATTGCCGGCCTCGTCGTAGGCCACGGCGCGGAAGGTCTGCGTGCCGGTGCCGGTGATGGCGAGGTCGTAGCTGTAGGGCGCGTCGCGGTCGGTGAAGAGCAGGCGCGCGCTGCTGGCGTCGCCCGCTTCGGCGTAGAACTCCACCCGGCTGAGGGCGCGGTTGTCGCTGACTTCGGCGCTGAGCGGGATGCGCTGCTCCGCGGGCCAGCGGTAGACTTTGCCCGGCGGCCCGGCACTGAGGATGACCGTGGGCGGCACGTTGTCGATGAGCACCTGCACTACGTCGCGGTCGCGGCTGCCGTCGGCGGCTTCCACGGTCAGCTCCAGGGTGTAGACCCCTTCCAGCGGGCCGGTGTCCCACTGGGCCAGCACGCTGTCGGGCGCGGGCGCGGTCGTCACGGCGTCCGTGATGTTGACCCAGGCCTGTGGGTTGACGGCCCCTTCGCCGTAGCGCAGCCGGTAGCTGACAAAATCCGCCGCGCTGACCGTGCCGCGAATCGCCACTGTGCCGCGCAGCCATTGCAGCGGTTCTGGGTTGGTGAGGGCCGCTGTGCGGAAGGGGTCGTCGTCGGGGCGGCTGAGTACGTCGTAATCCTGGGGGGGCAGGGGCAGGTTGTTGGTGGCCCACCAGTCGGCGGCTTCGTCGGGCGGGATGAAGTAGGTTTCTTGCAGGCGTAGCGCAGCGGGGGTGTTGGCGGTGGCGCGCTGGCGGGTTTGGCTGTTGACCTCGACCTGCTGCCAGTAGGGGTCGATCTGCGCGGGGGCGAAGGCCGCGATGAACAGGGCGGGGCGCGTGGGGCACACGCCGTTGGGCAGCAGCCCGCTGATCTGGCACACTTCACGCTCGACGATGGCGTCCGGGCGCGGCCAGGCTGTGGCAGGCAGGGCATCACGCGCGTGGACGTAGCGCGTCAGCGCGTTGAAGAGCGGCGCGGCCCCCTCCAGGCCATAGCCGCGCAGCGTCACCGGCGCACCGTCGGCCCGGTCCAGGTGGACGGCCACCACCCGCTGCGGCGTATAGCCCAGGGTCCACGCGCCATCCGCACCGGCTCCGGTGGCGTTCGTCAGCGCCGTGATTACCGCTGCTGGGCGTCCGATTTCCAGCACGGAGTCCGGGCCGAACTGCGCGGCACGGGCGGTTTCATCGCTGAAGGCGGTGTTGACCAGGTAGCCCAGCTCACTGAAGGTGCTGAAGACGTTCACGCGGCTGGCGGCGGCGTCATACTGCCACAGCATTTGCCCGGCGGCGTCCTCGATGCGCAGCACGGCTACGGGGTCACGGGTGCGGAAGCCGATGCCGATGGGGGGGGTCGGCACGCCGTACATATCACCCATGGACGCCAGCACACTGTAAGCGTAGGCCAGGTCCAGCGCGGTCACCTGTCCGCCACGGTCCACCAGCGCCAGGTCGTAGGCCAGCTCGTCCAGGCTGTTGAGGCCCATCCGGTGCCCGATGCGAATGATATTGCCCAGGCCGTGGTTATCCGCCACCTGGACGGCGGGCGGCACCCGTCCAGCGCTGGCCGCCTCTGTTAGGCTGATGGGGCCGCGAAAGCTGCCGTCGGGGTTGGCGGGTTGGTAGATCAAGCCTTCTACCGCGCCAGGGAAACGCTGCGGAATGTCCAGCAGCATGGAGGCCGGGGTGTAGCGCTGGCCCTGGCGTTCTTCGCGGAAGCCCTCAAAGTAGATGAAGGGGGCCAGGGTCATGCCGGGCTGGGCGTGGGACCGGTCTGCTGTGCCGACCATCGCCAGCAGCGCGCCGCTCTGTGGGTCAATGACAACGATCTGCCCCTGATCCGGGGGGCTGTTGAGGGGCTGCGTGGGCGCGAAGGCGGGCAGGTCGTCCGCCGGGACGCAGGCCCCGCCGCTTTGTGTGGT
>CAYWGJ010000156.1:0-7199 GCA_964457835.1 uncultured Anaerolineaceae bacterium | reverse complement strand
TAGCGCTCGGTCTGTACGTCGGTGGGGCCGCCGTGCAGGTGGATCACTGCCGCGCCGTTGGCCGCCTCCGGTGAGCTAGGGCGTGCCAGCCAGCCCTGGATCACCTGGCCGCCGGACGAGGGAAAGCGCAGGCTGTGCCAGGGGGCAGCGGGTGGCAGGTCGGCGGGGGAGTCCAGGGGCTGGATCGTCAGGGGCTGCCCGCTGTCGGCATCGACCGCGCGCAGCCAGGGTGGGGTTTGCGCGTCCTCCATGATGAGGTGCAGCGTGCCTACGTCGGCGAAGTAGCCGCCGCTGATGCTGCCCGGCGGGTGATCGAGTCGGTTGAGGGTGCTGCGGTTGAGGTCATAGACGTAGAGTTGATCGCGGGCCTGGCTGCGCTGACACAGCAGCAGGCGCTCGGCCTCCGGGGACCAGGCCCAGGCCTGCACGTCGCCGTCCATGCTTTGCAGAGGGATGTCCAGGCGGCTGCCGCTGCGCAAGTCCCAGATGAGTGGGCGGTCGAAGCCGGTAGCGCTGGTGTTGGCGAGCAGGCGGGCGTCCCCGGTGCGTGGTGAAAAGCCCACTGGCACGATGCTGCCTTCGTCCTCGTGCAGCACGTTCATGCTGACCGTGGCGGCGTCCGCTTGGTACAGGTCCAGGGCCATCAGGCTCAGCTCGGTGTGTTGACTGCGGTCGCTGGTGGCGATGGCGGCGTAGCGCCCATCGGCGGACAGCATCGGCCCCAGCGCCATCTGCTGGCTGCGGTAGACCCGTTCCGGCGCGCTGAACTGTTCCCCGGCACGTTGGATCACGTACAGGTTGATGCTGTCTGCTTCAAGGGTGGTGATGCCGATGCGCTGTCCGTCCGTGCTTTGGCCGATAAAGTAAGTCGCGTAAGGCGGCAGCTCAGGCGTCAGGTCCAGCGCTGGGGCGGCGGGGTCGTCGCTGCGGATGCCCACGTAATGTCCCCGCTCTGCGCCCAGGGTGCCGTCGGGGCCGCGCAGCAGGTACACCCACGCGCCGTCCGCCGACAGCGTGGCAAAGCTGACGCCCTGTGGGGCGGCAGTTAGTGGGCGCCGGCCGCCGCTGACGACATCCCAGGCGTAAAGCTGAGGCCGGGCCTGGGCGTCGCTGCGGATGAGCAGGCCGCGCGCAGGGTCTAGGGGGGCGATCTGGGCGAAGTACACGCTGGGTGCCAGGAATCGCGCGCGCAGGTGTGGGGGTGTTGGGTCACTCATGGGGCGCTGTTCTCGTCGTCGTTGTTTGCGCCGCTGTTTGCGTTGCTGCTTAAGTGTTGGTCCACCACCTGGAAGGCCTGGTCGATGGCCCCGCGCAGGGTGATGTAGGCGGCTTCGGCCTTGGCATCGGCGATGACGCTGGGGCACAGGTGGCTTTCCAGGGTGATGAAGAGGTCATCGGCGCGGTCGTAGGTTTGGTAGGGCACGTCGGGGTGATGCAGCACGTAGGCCAGCAGGTGCGCTGCTTCGCTGGTGTAACCGGCCTCGATCAGCAGGGCGGCGTAGTCCGTGAGGGCGGTCAGCGCGTCGGGCAGGGCATTGATCTGCTGGGCGGCCTGGATCAGCACGCGCAGCCGGGCGGCTTGGTGCAGAAAGTGCTGCTGGGGGTCGTGGTCGGTCATGGTGAGTCTCCGCTGTGTGTGTGTAGGCGGGCGGATCACAGCACCCACCCCGCCCCGATGTCCGCGATTGTAGGCCAAATGCGCCGCAGACTCAAGCCAGGGTGAATGCTGCGCGGCTCACAGCTTCAGGGCCAGTTCGATCTCATCGTGCAGCGGGATGTCGTCACGCCCAATGAGCGGGATCTGCGGCTTGAGCTTGCGCGCCTCGCTGAGGGCGTTGGGGTACACGGCCACCAGGCGGAAGCCGCGCTTCTGATAGAACTTCAGCGCGTTGAGGTTGTCGTTGGTAACCACCAGCCACAGGCGCTTGATCGCCTCGGCAGCGGCAGCGGCGCGCAGGCTTTCCACTAGGGCGCTGCCAACGCCTTGTTTGGGCTGCACGGAGTCGATGGTGATGATCTCGATTTCGTCATCTTGGATGCGGTAGGTCAGCAGGCCCAGCACCTCGCCGGGTGGGTCGGCTTCTGGGCTGCCGACGATGGCGACGAAGCCGGGCAGCAGGTGGGCGTAATACACTTCCCCGCGTGAGACGATCTTGGTGGACCCCCAGTGTTTGTCCAGGAAGTGCGCCACCCAGTTGCGGTCGCTGGTTTCCAGGCTGCGGATGTAAAAGGGTGCGGCATCAGCGTCCCCTTCGCTAGGGGTACTGAGATCGCTGGGGGTCTGTTCGGCCATGAGTGCTTTACCTTTACCCGTTGGGGGCGTGATTGTGTTTACGCTGGTGCACATGTCGTTTGGACCCATTATAGGAAGAAGTGGCGTGTGGGACAAATGACGCTTACACCGCTCTCAGTTAGGGCACAGCCGCTACTCGCCCACTTCCGCGGTCACTTCCACACCGATGCTGCGCCCACCGGGAGGCCCGTCGGCTTCCCTTTCTGCGTTACTGCTGCTTTCCGTTTCAGGAGCCGGTTCCGGGCGTGGGAAGGGTGGGAACTTCAGTACGCGGCCTGCCGCCAGGTCTGCCACGTAGACGAGGCCGTCAGCATCAACCGCCACACCGCCGATGGTGGCGAACTGCGTGGGGCCGGGGTTTTCACGCTGGAGCTGCCCGAAGGCCCCGAGGCAGTTCTGCGTTTCGGTGTCGTAGACCATTACGCGCCCGGCGTCGGGGTCGGTGACGTAGAGGTAGCCGCGGGCTGGGTCCAGCGCTAAGTAGGGCCGGTTGCCCAGCTCGTCAAACCAGGCGTTGAGCGGGATGGTGCTGTGGAAGCTGCCGTCGCTGGTGTTGAAGATCGACACGCGCCGGTTCCAGGTATCGGCCACGTAGAGCAGGCCGTCGGGGTGTACGGCCAGGCCCGCCGGTTCGTCCACCTGACCCTCTAGGCTGCCGCCGCTGCCGATGTCGCGCAGCCAGTTACCGTCGGCATCGTAGACGCGCACGCGCTTGTTGCCTGTGTCCGCCACATAGACATTACCGTCGTGGTCAATGGCGATGTCGCGCGGCCCCCAAAAGCCATCGGTGGGCTGTGTGGGGGCGCTGATGCCCGCCGTCAGCGGCGACCCCCAGGCGGTCAAGGGCTGGTAAGTCATGTCAAAGCGGCGGATGCGGTAGTTCCAGGTGTCCACCACATAGAGTGTCTGTTCGTCCGTGCCTTTGTCCGCCACGGCGACGCTGTTGGGGCGCTCGAAGAACGCGCCCTCTTGCAGCGCGGTCCCCTGCTGGCCGAAGCGCTCGATAAACTGGCCGTCGCTGTCAAACACCGTGATGCGGTGCCCGGCGTCTTCCGCGACGTACACGCGATCCCCGGCGACGTCCAAGCCCAAGGGCAGCGCCAGCCCCTGCTGCGAGGTGTCGAAGGTCAGCAGCGGCGCGTAGCTCTGGTTCCAGTTGGCAACACAGGCGCTGATTTCTTCGACCTGAATGCCCGCGCCCACGCCGCCGTCGCCCACGCCCAGGTCCCACACTTGCGCTGCGAAGTCCCGGCGCACGAACATGTACATGTCCTCCGCGACCGGCCAGCTGGTGGTGCTGAAGTCCTTGCCGACGGCCTGGCCGTAGCGGGTGTAGTCGCGGTTCCACCAGATGTCAAAGAGTCCGCGCCGGATGCCGGCTGCCTGCGTGTTCTCCGCGCTGAGGTCGAAGGCGTTCACCACGCGCTGCGCATTCAAGTTGAAGTAGTCCATCATGGGCCACCACATGCGCTTATACGGGAAGGCCTCATAGCGGCCCTCCAACAGCGGTTCCACGTTGGAGCGGTTCCCCTCACCGACGATGACCACCGGCGCGTCGTCGATCTGCTGTAAGGTGGGGGTATCGCCCATGAAGCGCGCGTTGGGGTACTCGCGGAAGTACCACACACCCGGCCAGCTCACCTTGCTGTCGTAGGCAAATTCGATGTCCATGCCATCCGTGGTCAAGCGGCTGAGTTCTTCCAGGCGGTTCATGACGATCTTGGTGCCGGGGGTGGCGTGCGCGTAGACTAAGAACTCGGTGGCGTCGTCGTAGTTGATGAACGAAGCCATCCACGCGGCGCGGAAGGTCAGCACGCCCAGCATGATGAAGCTCGCCAGCGCCAGCATCCGGCCCAGGCGCGCGATGCTGCTGCCTGCCTGCACCACGCGCCACAGGGCATAGGCCACGCCCAGGGTTACGCCCAGCGCGCCCAGCCATTCGTAGGTGGTGCGCAGTTGGCTCGCGTCCACGCCGGCGAAGGGGGTCTCGCCACCTAGGGGCATGGCAATCACACGGAAGGCGGCCACGGCACCCAGGGGGATCAGCGCGAGGATCAGCCAGTCGCGCTCGATGAAGGCGCGCAGGTCGATGCGGTCGAAGATGCGCCCGAAGTACCAGGCGGTTAGGAAGAGCATCGGCGTGCTGAGGTGCGTGCCCAGCCAGGGCATCTTCTCACCGGCCAGGGTCAGCGCCACCAGCATCACGATGGCCCAGAACGCGAAGAAGAGCAGGAAGGGTAGGTGCGTCAGGTAGCGGCGCTGTTCGTCGGCGTCCATGCCATCCGCCACCAGGGTGTCGGTGCGCTGTGCCTCGACGACGACCGGCTCCAGCTCGGCGGCGTCGGACACGTCGGCGGCGTCGGACACGTCGGCAGCGTCGGATACGTCGGCAGCGTCGGATAGCTCGGCGTCCAATGTGGTTTCCGGCACCAACTCGCCATCAGCACCGAGCACGAGATCGCCGTTGGGTTCGGCGTCGCGCTTGGCAGTGGACGCAGCAGGCAGCCAGCGCCGCCAGAAGGTCACCAGGCCGGCCAGCATCGCCAGCACCGATCCGACGATAGGCAGGTATTCGTACAGGGGCATGATGATGAGCAGGTAGTAGTACTGCGGTTGATCGCCGCGCCGCTCGGCCTGTTGTTCCAGCCAGTATTGCAGGCTGTAGACCATGCCCGACGCCAGGCCGTTGATGTTGGTGAAGACGGTCGTAAAGAAGAAGGCGAAAATGGCGTGGAAGATCAACGACGCTACGACGTAGCGCTTCCAGTTCCAGGTCAGGCCTGCGATCACGGCAATCAGCATCATGGGCAGCCAGGCCAGGAACCCGACGATGAACTGCCCCAACTGCGTCGGCGAGCTGACCGGCATCAGGTTTTCGATGAAGGGCAGCACCCGCTGTATCCACAGGCCGATGTCGGTGTATTCAGTGGGGCTGCCGCGCGCCGCGACGATGAAGATCGCCGTCAGCCAGGGCAGGATCAAGGACCCCATAATCATCAGCACGTCCAGCTCCGGGAAGCGGTCCAGCCAATCCCACCACTTGGCGCGGCGCGACCACCACAGCCCGGCGATCAGGATCACGGCCAGCGCCCAGGCTGTGATGATGGGTGCCCACGAGAAGGACGTGAGGGCCTCGACGGTCTCGCCGCCGCCCTCACCGGGTACGGCTGGCTCGGAGGGTTCCGCCGCGATACCGAAAGCGTCGCGGCTGACGTGCGACAGTTCTTCGACGACGATCAAGCCAGCCAGCACCACCGCCGCCGCCGCCACGATCAGCAGCACCCGCCCCCATGGGATTCGTGTCAGGCGGTCCCGCATGGCCCAGTACAGCGTCCCCAAAATGACCACACCCATGAAGAGCGCCACCAGCATCGACCAGCTTATCAGGCTGCGCGTGGGCTGGTGCGTGAAGAGTCCCAGCGCGGTTTCCAGCACCACATAGGCCATCAGCACAAAGGCCGACAGCCCGACGAAGAAGGTCAGGGTGCCCGCGTGCGGCATCTGTGCGGCACGGCCTACTGCTAATGACGCGCGGAACAGGCCGTACATCACGGCGGAAATCCCGGCCACCAGCAGTGACACCATGACGAAGATAGCCGCCATCCACAGCAGGCGATCCAACAGGCCGCCGCCCGCCAGCAGGTCCGGGTACCAGCTCAGCACCGGGTTGATGCCCTGCTCCACGCCTTCCGCGGTCAATGTAGACGCTGAGGCGACTTGTTCCAGCGGTGTGATGTCCAGCACGATGTACATGCCCAGCGCGGCGGTTCCGGCGATCAGCACAGCCATGATGCCGCCGTAGAACCACAGCCGCCCCGGTATCTTCCAGGCTTGCTGTGCCATGCGTGCGAACCAGTAGAGCATGATGAACAGCCCGAAGGCCGCCACGTAGAAGAAGGCGGTCTCTTTGCTGCCTAAGTTCCAGATCATGGCCCCGGCCAGGATGTACAGCCAGTGCGCCTTGCGCCGCTGTTCAGCAGGGCCGTTGAGGTACATGAACACCGCCCAGGCCATCAGCAGTGCGGAGAGGATCGACGGGGTGTCATGCCGGATGTATCGATTGTAATACATAATCAACGGGCTGATGAGCAGCATGGTCATCGCCAGGATGGTGCCCCAGCGTCCCAGCCAGCGCCGGAATAAGAGCGGCGTCATGACCATCAGCACGCCGAACACCGAGGTATAGACGCGCCCGCTGAAGTCGTTGTCGCCAAACAGCGCGTAGGCCAGGGCGGTCATGTGGTTCAGGATGGGGCCGTGCATCAGCGGCGTGTGCTCGAAGTTGCCCTGGGCATAGAGGTTGTAGGAGTAGTAGACGTGCAGGCTTTCGTCGTGGCTCATGGCGCGCTCGCCCAGCATGTAGAAGCGGGTGAACACGGCCAGCACGAAGATCGTGATGGTGAGCGCCATCTGCCAGTTGATCGTCAGGCCATGCGCCATCACGCGGTCCAGCGCGCTGCTGGCTGGCTGCGCCGGGCGGGGTGTCTGGCTGGGGGTGGGGGGGTAGGCTGTGCTGCTCATCGGTCCTCTTCCGGTTCTCGTGATCCTGGCATCAGGGCTGATTGCGGTACGGTGTCGGCGTGGTGCGCGGGATACGCTCGGTGGGCTGCGGCGTGCTGCCGGACAGCGCACGTTCAATGCTGACGGCGGCGTCGGTTTCGGGCTGGGTCAAGCTCAGCAGGCTGATGGGCGTGCCGCGCGGCGTGGGCGCATCGGTGACGCTCAGCGAGCCGGTGGTGTTGAGCACACGCGGGGCCGGCTGTGCTGAAACCTGCGCGCGGGCGTCCAGCGGCGGACTGCCCAGCGTCAGCGGCAGGGCTAGGGCCAGCGCCGCCAGCATCCCGATGACGCCGTAACGCACGCGGCTGGGCAGGCTGGGCGCGGGCTGCGGCGTGTGCGGCGCGCT
>CAYWGJ010000155.1:0-7223 GCA_964457835.1 uncultured Anaerolineaceae bacterium | reverse complement strand
GCGCTTTGCCGACTGCACGCCGCTGCTGCTCTATGACCCGGTGCGGCGCGTCATCGGGATGGGGCACGCGGGCTGGCGCGGCACGGTGCAGGGCATGGCCTATGAGCTGGTGCAGGCCATGGCTGACGCTTACGACAGCCGCCCGGCGGACCTGCACGCGGTGATCGGGCCAAGCATCGGGCCGACGCGCTACCAGGTCGGCGAGGACGTCGTGGCGGCGGCGCGGGCGCACTTCGGTGAGGTCAGCGGCTTATTTAACCGTGATCCTGCCGACGGCACCGCATACTTCAACCTGTGGGCGGCCAACCTGCACGATCTGCTGCGGGCGGGCCTGCACGAGTCACGGGTGGAGGTGGCCGGTCTGTGCACGGCCACGCGCCTGGATGAGTTCTACTCGCACCGCGCCGAACGCGGCAAGACCGGGCGCTTCGGCGTGGTGATGGCGCTGGGTGAGGACTGACCATCCACCCAAAGCTTGGGGGGATTTACCACCCAGCGCGCGGAAGCGGCGTATAATGGGGTATAGGCCTGCATCACCCCAAGTAGAAGACGGAGACGGCCCATGTTCCCACTGCGCGCAGCCCGCAAGCTGCACATCACCCCCTGGATAACCTACCTGCTGGTGGGTATCAACGTGCTGGTTTTTTTCTGGCAGCTCACGCTCAGCGGCCAGGAGCTGATGCAGCTTTACTTTAGCGCTGGTTTCGTGCCCTGCCAGGTCAACGGGGACCTGCTGGCCCCCAGCGCCATGACCAGCTTTATCACCAGCATGTTTCTGCATGGTGGCTGGATTCACCTGCTGGGTAACATGATGTTCCTGCTGGCCTTCGGCCCGGCGGTAGAAGAATACCTCGGTCACTGGGTCTACCTGCTGTTCTATGCGGCGGCGGGCATCGCGGGCAGCCTGATGCACATGCTCTTCAACTGGGGTGTCTGCATCCCGGCGATCGGGGCCAGCGGTGCGATCATGGGCGTCATGGGCGGCTTTTTGCTGCTGTACCCTGGTACGCGCATCACCAGCCTGCTGCTCTTCTTCCGTATCCCGGTGGGCGTGCAGGATATCCCGGCGCTGTACCTGCTGGGCGGCTTCTTCGTGCTGGACCTGCTCAACGGCCTGGCGGCGGTCGGCCCGCTGACGGCCACGTCCAACGGTGTGGCGGTGTGGGCACACGTCGGCGGTTTCCTGGTCGGCTTCTTGATGGCTTTCGTCGGCATGACCTTCAAGCCCCTGCCCCCCGTGGACCCGGACTACGGCGATTAGAATTAGGAGAAAGGGACTGCACTATGACCCTGGCAGAAATCGTGGCACAGGCAAGGACTCTCAACCTGCAAGAGCGGAAAGAACTGGTGAAACTGTTGGTGGATACGCTGGACTCACCGCCTCAAAAGCGCCGGAGCATTCTGGAATTCGGCGGCATCGCGGCTGAGCTGGCCGGTGATGAAGACCCGCAGGACTACGTGCGGCGCATCCGTGGCGAGTGGGATGATCGCCCATGAAAGTGCGTGAGGCACTGCGTGGCGTATCCCAGTGATTGTCGGTTTCGTAACGATTACGGAAATGTTGATTACGCCTTCACAAGCGGGTAATGCCGTCGTCGATGAATTGGCAATCGATCCAGAGCATGACGATCACGTGTGATCTCCGACCCGCGCTTGATCCCGGACCGTTTACGAGCGTACACTGGAGTCAGTGCTAATTACACATGGAGCTGTGCCATGGGCTGCTTCTTTGAAGACCCGGAATTTGAAGACCGCTATGCCGAGGCGGACGACACCTATCACGCGCTGACGCCGGCTGAGCCAGAGAAGCCCACCGAAGCAGAAAAGGCCGCCGAGCCAGAAAAAGCCGCCGTTTCAGACTAAGCCGCTGCATCACTTGTTGCACATCCGTTCGGCCTGGCGTATGCTGAGGCGCAAACGTTCTACACACAGAAAGCCGCCGCAACATGAACGATTATGCCGCCAACGACACCCCCAGCGCTGATTACGAAGAAAACAGCCGTGTTGGCCGGGTGCTGCGCGCCAGCACCCGCGGCTTCGCCTTCGGCACCCACAGCAACCGCATCGACCAACGCCACGACTTCGGCGCTTTCGTCAAGGCTCCTGTTGCCAACGCTGACGACCTGTGGGTGGTGGGACTCATCTACGCTGTGGAGATCAAAGACGACCTCATGGTCAGTGAGCTGGTCATGGCGGAGTCGGTGAACCCCAGCGTGCTGCGCGATCAACGCGAAAACCGCATGGTCCCGGTGGAAATCAGCGTGCTGAACGTAGGTTATTTCGTCGGGGGCGAAGCAGTGCACAGCCTGCCGCCGCGCCCACCCATGAGCCTGTCACCCGTCAGCGTGTGTACCCCGGACGAAGTGGTGCACTTCACCGAACGTGCGGACTTCTTCCGGCTGGTGCTCAACGCCAGTGAGGTGCCCTCCGACGATCTGCTGGGGACGGCGGTACGGCGCGCCGCCTTCGACTGGCATCCCACCGCGCGCCGCGCCTTCTTGGTGGAAAGCGGGCGCGCCTTAGCCCGTCTGCTGGCGGAGGACCTCAAGCGCCTGGGGCAGATTCTGGCTCTGTTCAACCCGGACCCGCGCCCATGAATCCCGAGTCGCCCCGGCATTCGCCCGCCCCCGATACCGACCGGCCGCACCTGGTGGCCCCGTCCCTGGCCTACGCCGAGAGCTACGCCCGTGCCCTGCGCGATTACCGCGATGAGGGCCTGCGCGTTTACGGTACGCCGGGCCGCGTGGAAGAAGCCATCGCCTACCTGCTCAGCAAGCCGCACCCCCAGGACGACCGCAAAGTGCCGGAGACGGTCTTCTGGCTGGTGCGCGGCGCTGAGTATCTGGGCACGGGCAGCATCCGGCATTATCTCAACGCGACGCTGCGTGCCTTCGGTGGGCACATCGGCTACAAAGTGGCCCCTATGCACCGTCAACAGGGCCACGGCACGCGCATATTAACGCTGCTGCTGGATGAAGCCCGCCGCATGGACATGACTCGAGTCATGATTACCTGTGACGTGAAGAACAGTGCCTCGCGTCGCATTATCGAAAAACACGGCGGCCAGCTTGAGGACATCCGTACCATAACCTGGCACGACCACCCCTTCTGCCGCTTCTGGATTGACCTGTAACCGATTTGTAGACGAAAGGCTCGTCATGCGACCGCTGCTCTTGTTCCTCGTTGCCCTGCTGCTGACCAGCGCTGTCAGCGCGCAGGAGGATACTACGCTCACCCCCACCCCTGATCCCGCCGACTCGCTGCTGACGGAGACCTTCACCACCGCTAACGGGCGCGTCAGTGTGGCGTACCCCGTCGGCTGGCTCATCGCGGAGAACTTCGGCCAGATCACCTTTCTGAACAACGAAGACACTGGGCTGCTGACGGAGGGCGCGGTGCCCGCGGGTGTGGTGGGTGGCTCCATCCTCATCGGGGAGGGCAGCGAACTGCCCATCGCAGCGGGCAGCGCCACCCTGGAGCGCGTGTCGGCGTTGTTTGCCGCTGACATCAGTGGCAGCTCGGAGACGGACGCGGACCGCAGGGTCGTCTTTGGGGACCCGGAACCACTGACCCTGGGCGATTACCCCGCGCTGCTGGTGCGCGGTACGTCGGCCAACGGTGACCAGGTCCTCATCACCTTGGACCTGGGTGGCGATTACTACGCTGTTATGCTGGGGGCCACTGGCCCCGGCGAACTGGGCGACAGCCTGGACCTGCTGCTGACGATGGCCACCTCGGTGGTGCTCAACCAGGCCGAAACTCTCAGCTTTACGCCCACCCTGGACCTGCCGGTCAGCTACAACAGCGTCAGCTCCCTGGGCAGCATCAGCATCGCCCTGCCGGAAGGCTGGAGCGCCGAAGACAGCAGCGGCTCGCTGACCTTCCTCAACAGCCCCGACCCGGATGATCTGACCAGCGGCATTGACCTGGACGATCCCGAAGCCCTGCTTAACCTGGTCTACGGCACGGTGATCCTGCTGCCTGCGGAAGTCGCGCTGGCTCAAGGCGGCCTGACTCTGGAAGGCATCGCCGATTTCTTCGTGCAATCGCTCACTGCCGATAACCCCAACCTGCGCTTTGACCTGCCGGAGCGCGTCGTCATCGACTCGCCTTTGGACGATGTCCCGGTCGTGATCGTGGTGCCGGGCCGCGAGCCGGAGGTAGACCTGTCGCTGTTGGTGCGGGACCTGGGCAGCGGCACTTATGGCATCATGATCGTGGCGACTATGCCCAACGACTTCCCGCAGCAGCGCGATACCCTGCTGAGCATCGCTGCCGGGCTGCGTTTCCTCGCTGTGGAGCCGTAGCCGTATGCGCGCGCTGCTGTGGATGCTGGCACTGCTGGCGCTGAACCTGGGTACGGTCGGGGGACAGGAGTCCGCGCCGCCGGTGAACCTGGACGCGCTGCCCGACTGCAACTTCGCCGCAGACGCCGACCCTGCGCTGGGCATCGACGTCGGTGCCGTGGTAGTCAACCTGGAGACCGGGCAGGGCTGCACGCAGAACCTAGACCTGCTCTACCCGGTCGCCAGCGTGCCCAAGGTCTTTGTGCTGGGCGCTTACCTGGAGGACGTGATGCGCGGCCAGCAGGACTATGGCACGCGCATGCCCTTCACCGAGCGTTACCTGATGGGCGGCAGCAGCGACTGCCTGCGTGATGAAGACCTGGGCGCGGCGGTCTCGTTGGGCACTCTCAGTGAGCTGATGATCGCGTGCAGCGATAACAGCGCGACTTGGATGCTGATGGACCGCATGGGCTGGGACCGCGTGCAGGACTACATCGACTCGCAGCGCATCCTGGGCGTGGGGCCGGTGATCCCGTACAGCGAGGTGGACCGCATCAAGCTGAGCTACCTGGACCCGCGCTGGGACTCGGTGCCGCGCGGCCTGGCATCACGCTACCTGCGCCGCCGCGAGACGGACGGCCTGACGCCTTATTTCGGCGATGACCTGCCTGCCTACACTCGTGAGGAACGCCGCGCTGCGTCCGCGCAGTACTTTGCCGATTATGCCTACAACAGCGCCACGCCGCGCGCCATGGCCGACTATCTGCTGAAGCTGCGCGCCGCCGTGGACGCGGAAAGCGGCGTGGACGGCCAGGTGGCGCGGGCCTTCTTCAACACGCTGCTGCTGACGCAGCGTCAGTACAGCACCGCCGCCTTTCCGGGTACGGTCTACGTCGGGGCCAAGAACGGCTTCGACACCGGCCTACGGGCTGAGGTCAGCTTTACGCTCAACACGCTCGACGACTTCAACCGCACACCGAAGTCGCTGGTGATCCTCTTTGCCCGGCAGACCGACTGGCTCAACGCACCGGAAGTGCAGACGCCGGGCAGCACGGATGGTCCGCTCAACGAGCTGCTGCGCGGGCTGTCGCCGCAGATCGTGCAGACGCTGTACGGTGCAGCGCCGGAATCCCTGGTGCCGCCCCTCAGCGAGGACCCACGCCTAGGGGTGCTGCGCTTACAAAGCGAGGATGCCATCAACGGTTGCTGGACGGATTACCGGCTCAGTGATTACGACGAGGATTTAGTGGGGAACTATGCTGCCTGTTTAGAATCGCTGCCGGAGCGCGGCGGCTACCGCGTCGGGGACCGCGTGAGCATCGGCCTGGTGATGACCGACCTTCAGCGCGAGGACCTGCGCCTGGGCTTTGTGTTCACCGCACCGGACGGCACGCGCATCAGCTACCAGACTGAGCGCTTCTTCCAGGACCAGACCGGCCTCAACTGGTTTCACCCGCTGGACGCCGCTGGCCCCTGGACCTTGGACGTGTACGTCGATCTGCGGCGGGTGGCGTCTCGGCGGGTGATGGCGAACTAAGCTAGGATTGTACGGCGGTCTCCGTGCTGACATCGGCGTCCAGGGCAGTGCGGCGTTGGTCCCGGCCAAAGAAACGGCGCTGCGCCAGGAACAGGAAGGTCATCACGGCCATGGCCCCGGCCACGATGCGCACGCGGGTGGGTGCGGGGGTAAAGCGCTGGATGATGCCGGGTTCGCTGCCGGTCAGCTCGCGTTGAAGTTGGCGCATGAAGCGGGCGTCCGGTTCCAGCGGCACGAGCACTGCTCGCAGCCCGCCGATCATCTCTAGGTAGGGCTGGGCGTCGTCGGCGTCGATGCCGTGCTCGGCGGCCAGGGCGTGGAGGTCGGCGTCGTCGTCGGCCATCAGTGTGTCGGTGACAGCGGCCAGCCAGTCTTGGAACTGTACATCGGATGAAGTCATCACAGGGTCAACTCACTCTACATTACACGTTAACTGGACTGCTGGCGGCGGCGGTCACGGCGGCGCTGTTTAGCGGCGGCGTCCTGCATTTCGATGTCTTCGCGCAGAGCCATTAGGGTGCGGTGATACAGGGACTTCACCGCGCCTTCGGTGCGGCCCATGATCGCGCCGATTTCTGCGTTCGACAGGCGCTCGATGAACTTCAGCATCAAGAGCTGCTGCCGTTCTTCAGGTAGGCGGTGCACCGCGGCCAGCAGCGCTTCGCGGGCTTCGTTCTCTTCGACTACGCGCTCTGGCGCATCGCTGCCCATACCGCTGACGATGTACTCGTCCAGCGGGATAATCTTACGGCGGCCCCGGTCGCGGTGCCAATTGGCGACCAGGTTGTGCGCGATGCGGTACAGCCAGGCCTGGAAGGGCACGCCGCGATCTTCATAGCTTTCGATATTCGCCATGGCGCGGAAGAACACCCGCGCGGTGAGGTCTTCCGCGTCGGCGTCGTTGCCGGTGCGGTAGAACACATAGTTGTAGATTTTCTTTACGTAGCGCTCATACAGCACACCGAAAGCGTCCTTGTCGTCCTTGGCCGCTTCGACCACGTCGGCGTCGGGTAGGGCGCTGTAGTCTGGGGGTGAGGGATTGCGTCTCAGTCGTCTCATGGTGTTCCGTTCTCTTTGCACCTGTATAAACCCAGCATCTTTGGAATGGTTACGCGCTTTCTGGCTTTAAGATGAGCGTTTGCTGAGAGTTGAACGCTTAATGCCAGCCGCTGAGCGCAGCACAGCCGGGCGATACGCTGAGCGCTTAATGCCAGCCGCTGAGCGCAGCACAGCCGGGCGATACGCTGAGCGCTTAATGCCAGCCGCTGAGCGCAGCACAGCCGGGCGATACGCTGAGCGCTTAATGCCAGCCGCTGAGCGCAGCACAGCCGGGCGATACGCTGAGCGCTTAATGCCAGCCGCTGAGCGCAGCACAGCCGGGCGATACGCTGAGCGCTTAA
>CAYWGJ010000154.1:0-7224 GCA_964457835.1 uncultured Anaerolineaceae bacterium | reverse complement strand
TGGGCGGTTGCCGGGACGCGCTGTGTGCGGGCGGCCTGCATGATGCGCCCTTTGAGCGCAGCAGGTGGTGCGGCGTCCGGGGCACTGTGATGCAGGGCGGTATGCAGCGCGCGGTACGCGGCAATCTCCGCGCGAGCGGCCTCAGCGTCCGGGCAGGTTGCCAGCAGACGCTCTACCTCGCGCGCTTCTTGTGGCGTGCAGATGCCCATGCCATAGGCCGGGATCAGGTCGTCCAGGGCCTGGCAGGGGGTGTTGGGGGTCTCCGTGTCGTTCATCGCTACCAATACTTCGCTTGCCTATTGCTGAGCTAACGATAGGCCGCGGCCCCATGGATTTAGTCGGGGTCGCTGCGGCGTGAAGTCCCTTCGGCCTGCTGCCACAGGCCCTTGAGTTTCTTCAGGCCCAGGCGCACGCGCGTCTTGACTGTGCCCAGAGGCAGGCCCAGGCGCTCGGCCAATTCACTGTGCGTCAGGCCCTGGAAAAACGCAAGTTGGATCACTTCGGCTTGTTCTACGGGCAGTTGGCCCAGCAGGCGCTGAAGCTGACGGCTGTCCAGCAGTTCGGCAGCATCCGGGATGCCCCCCTCGCCCGCAATGGGCGGCACGGCGTCGATGTCGGCGGTGTCGGGGCTTTGGCGCTGCTCGCTGCGTAGGCGGTCGATAGCCGTGTAGCGCGCCACCGTCAGCAGCCAGCTGGAAAGCCGCCCCTTGGCCGGGTCCCAGCGCGTGGACTTGCGCCACACCTTGATGAAAGTATCCTGGGTGGCTTCTTCGGCTAGGGCCGGGTTTTGCAGCACGCGCAGGGTCAGGCTGTAGACGATGCGCCCGTAGCGTTCATACAGCAGGGCCAATGCGGAGTCGTCGCCAGCTTCAATGCGCTGCATCAGGTCGCGGTCTTCGGGTGGGTGTGGGGCAGACATGCGTCCCTTATCAGGCCCATACCGGGCGGGTCCTGGCCGGTAAACGATTGTGAGTATAACACGAAAGCACATAAGCATCGGCTGAGAGTGTCAATCTCTGCGTTTGCGCCGCTTCGATAGTTGAATGTCTTCGAAGACAGCTTTTTGACCGTTACTTGTGAAACCCTGGAAGTGAGGACCGAAGCCGATGAAACGTATCACCCTTTTCCTGACCGCGCTGGCTGCTGTGCTGCTGCTGGCCGCCCCGACCTTTGCGCAAGATGCCGATTCCCCGTTGATTACCATCAGCAGCAATGAGCAGTACGAGGCCTTCTTGGCTGGCCCCGACGGTATGACCCTGTACATGTTCACCCCCGATGATGCCAACTGTGTCGATGGCTGCCTGGCGAACTGGCCGCCGCTGTACGTCGAGAGCGAAGACGAACTGACCAAGGCTGAGGGTATCCCCGGTGAGCTGGGCACCTACGAGCGCGACGGTCAGCTTCAGGTGACCTACAACGGGATGCCGCTGTACTACTGGGTCAACGACGAAGCCTCCGGCGACATCACCGGCGATAAGTTCAACGGCGTGTGGTTCATCGTGGAGCCGACCCTGCTGTACGTCGGTGGCAATGAGGAACTGGGCAAGTTCATTGTCGGTCCCAACGGCATGACCCTTTACCTCTTCACCCCGGATGATGCCAACTGTGTCGATGGCTGCCTGGCGAACTGGCCGCCCCTCTACGTCGAGAGCGAAGACGAACTGACCAAGAGCCGCGACCTGGCCGGTGAGCTGGGCGTCTACGAGCGCGACGATCAGCTCCAGGTGACCTACAACGGGGCACCGTTGTACTACTGGGTCAACGACGAAGCCATCGGTGATGCGACCGGCCAGAACGTCAACGACGTGTGGTTCGTGGTGCATCCTGAAACCGTGGTCCTGAGCAGCAGCGAGGAGCTGGGCGACTTCCTGGTGGGTCCGGAGGGCTTTACCCTGTACTTGTTCGCTATTGACGAAGAAGGCGCGAGCAGCTGTGTCGATGCCTGCGCGGAGAACTGGCCACCCCTGACCGTGGCCGCCAACGAGGTCCTGACCGCGGGTGAAAGTATTGAGGGCGAGCTGGCGACCATTGAGCGCGAAGATGGTACGCTCCAGGTGACCTACAACGGCGTGCCGCTGTATTACTGGGTCAACGACGCTGCCCCCGGTGACACCACCGGCCACGAGGTCAACGACGTGTGGTTTGTCGTCGCCCCCTAGGCGCGACCCGCTGAAACCCACTGACATACAGCAGCGCGGCCCAAACATGACGGGCCGCGCTGTTTGCTTCACTAAGATGAGTGCTGCCTGAGTTATGCACAAAATGCTGGGGTTTTGTGCCCCAATTCACACTTTACCTGTGCACAACTCATGTTTCGCTTATATTAGCAGCCTTCACAGCCCTCAAGCAGACCTACGTCATCCCCATATCGCCGAAGATGCGCACATGGCGCTGCGGTTCCTGGCCGTAGCTGCGTGATTCCAGATCGGCGCGCCGTGCCAGTTCATGCTGACGCCGCCGTACCGTGGAGTCCTGTGGGGCCAGGTCGATGTATTCCGCGCCAGAGCGCACTTGTTGGATGGCGGCTTCAGTCTCCTTGAGGGCCGCTCCAAAAGGGTCGGCAGCATCGACCTCCAAGTTGAAGATGTCGATCAGGAAATTTTCCATCTGCGAGACGGTATTGGCCCGCAGCACGTAGATGGGCAGGCCGCGCCGCTCGCTGTCCACGATGAGTTTAGGGCGGCGGCGGTAGTAGTTCTTCAGCGTCATGATGGCATCGGCCTGGGCGAAATCATCGACGATTTCCAGCGGCACATGCAGCCGTCGCCCGGCCTGCTGCAAACGGTTGCGCGCCACCCCGTAGGCGTACACTTTGAGCTGCTTCAGCGGGGCGGTGTCGGCGCGGCGGGCGGCCTCGTTGCGGCGGCGCTGACGCGGGCTTTCTTCGCTGCTGGTGTCCACTGGACTGCTGACGCCATCCCGGCTGCGGTATTCTGGGCGGGCATGGCCGCGGCCACCGCTGCTGCGACCGCTGCCGTCGGTGATCAGCGAGCGAAACTCTGGCTGCACCATCTCCACATGGATTTCGCCGTACTCGTTGCGGGTGCGCATTTCCACCGGGATTGGCCGCCCACGCAGCACGGCGTCCACAGCCGCCGATACGTCCTCATGGACGACCAGACGGTCGCGCGTTTGGATTTCCACCAACACGTCGAAGGTGGGTGGGGCGCGGCGTTCCAGGACGGTCTTCTGCGTGCCACGGCGGCGTGCTTCGTCGTCACTGAGCGTCACCGACTCGATGCCGCCTACGAGATCGCTGAGCGTCGGGTTGAGCATCAGGTTGTCTAAGGCGTTGCCGTGGGCGGTGCCGATGAGCTGCACGCCGCGTTCGGCGATGGTGCGGGCGGCGGTGGCTTCCATTTCGCGCCCGATTTCGTCAATGACGACGACTTCGGGATTGTGGTTCTCCACCGCTTCGATCATGACCTCATGCTGAAATTCCGGGCGGCTGACCTGCATCCGGCGGGCGCGGCCCACTGCCGGGTGGGGCACGTCGCCGTCGCCGCCGATCTCGTTGGAGGTATCGACGATGACGACGCGCTTTTGGTCGGCCAGCACGCGGGCGGCCTCACGCAGCAGGGTCGTCTTGCCGACGCCGGGTGGCCCCAGCAGCAGCACGCTTTGCCCGGAGCTGATGAGGTCTTGGATGATGTCGATGGTACCATACACGGCCCGCCCGATGCGGCAGGTCAGGCCGACGATGGCACCGCGTCGGTTGCGAATGGCGCTGATGCGGTGCAGGGTGCGCTCCATGCCGGCGCGGTTGTCCGCGTCGAAGTCGCCGATGTTGGTAATCACCGCGTCGAGGTCTTCGCGGGTGACTTCGCTGTCGTAGAGGATGACCTCTTCGTTGACGTAACGTGCGGTGGGCACGCGGCCTAGGTCGAGGACGACTTCGAGGAGTTCATCACCGCTGCCGATGGCGTCCAGCGCTTCGTTGATCTGATAGGGCAGGACGCGCTTGAGTTCGTCGATGTTATCGGTAATCCGTCTTTCCATACCGAGTGGCAATACCTTCCCAGAGCGGACGATAGACCGCTGCCCCAGCAGATCAGCGGTATGGGTTCTATTCTACCACAGACGCGCGGGTATAGCGGTTGGCTGATTCGGCGGCGTGTGGGTACACTAGCGGTCACACTAACATCAGGAGGCAAACCCGATGGAAGCAGGTAAGCAGTTCTTAGCCCAAAACGCGACCCAGCCCGGTGTGCAGACTACGGCCAGCGGTTTACAGTACAAGGTGTTTAGCGCAGGGCCGGGCGGCCCCAAGCCCAGTGCGGACAGCGAGGTGGAGGTGCACTATCGCGGCACGCTGATTGACGGCAAGGTCTTCGACAGCTCCTATGAGCGCGACGAACCGACGAGTTTCTTCCTGAACCAGGTCATCGCCGGGTGGACGGAAGGCTTGCAGCTCATGTCCGTGGGGGATAAATACCAGTTCTTCATCCCCTATGAGCTGGGCTACGGCGCGAAGGGCTATCCCGGCGTCATCCCGAAGTTCGCCACACTCGTCTTTGAGGTGGAGCTGCTCAAGATTTATCAGTAGCCGCCGGTTTCTGGCGTGATGCAGTCCAGCATCCAACACTGCTCGTGAGGGTAGGCGGTCTGGCGGGTCAGCGTCGCATGAAAGACGACCGCGCGCGCGTCCCGGCGATGGATGCGCACGCGGAATACCGCCTCGTGTGCGTCCATGTGTTTCAGGCGCATTTCGGCCCACTCGAAGCCGATCAAGGCCGCGTAGGGCGGCAGCGCCAGCAGATCAACTAGGGCCGCTTCGGACGCCAGGGTTTGGCGCAGGCGTGGCGATGCAAAACGATAGGCCAGCGCCACCCCGCCGTGACGCGGCAGCAGGTCGTCATTTTGCAAAGAATCCAACACCAAACGCAGCACGTCCACCGGGGATAAACCGGGCTGCGGGTCGCTCAGATACTCCAAGTACTCGATCTGCGGGTTCATGATCATACGTCCGTGTTCAGTCGAAATATGTAAGACCAGTGTACGCAAAAAGATGAATGGGGCGAGCTTTATTTACGTTAGTGGGTGGTTTTTGGAAATTTGAAAAGCGTAAGACTGGGGCGCAAAGCGTGGGGTGTCTGTTAACTGACACCCCGCACTGAAGGGATGCCGCTTATTTGCCGCCCGCCGCGGCCAACAGTCGGTCAATGACGCGCATGTTGGCGACGGCGTCCTGCGGCGGGTATTTAGGCGCGCGGCCTTGGATCAGCGCGTCGGCGAAGTCTTCGGCCATCAGCGTATAGCTGTTAGAGGCCGGGACCACGATCTCGCTTTGCACGTCGCGCGCCGGGCCGATATTCTCCCACACGCGGATCACCGTGTCGCGGTCAGCGGGCATCACGAAGCCTTCTTCGACCTGGATGCGTCCTTTATCGCCGCGCAGCGCGTAAGCGTGCCGGTGCTGGCTGCGCAGGCTGCTGTCGAAGTGGGCCATGGCACCGCTCTCGAAGCGCAGCAGGCCGGTCAGCCGCTCATCGACACCGCTGTGTGCGCCTATCTGCGCGAAGGCCTGCACGTCTACTGGTTCCTCGCCGGTCATCAAGCGGATCACGTTCACTGCGTAACAGCCCACATCCATTAGTGAGCCGCCGGCCAGGTCTTTGTTCAGGCGGATGTTGGCCTCGTCGCTGATGCTGAAACTAAAGCTGGCCTGCACAGTGTGTAGGGTGCCGATGACTCCGGCGTCCACCAGGGCCTTGACGCGCTGAGTCTGCGGGTGAAAGCGGTACATAAAGGCTTCCGCCAACAGCAGGCCGCGCTCCTGGTAGGCATCGACCATACGCTGCGCTTCGTCGGCGTCGGAGGCCAGCGGCTTTTCGCACAGCATCGGCTTACCGGCGTCGGCGGCCTTGAGCGCCCACTCGGTGTGCATGGCGTTGGGCAGTGGGTTGTAGATGGCGTCTACGTCGGGGTCCGCCAGCAGGTCTTCATAGCTGCCGTAGGCTTTGGGGATACCCAGCGCATCGGCAAAGCTGCGGGCGTGCTCCAGGCTGCGGCTGGCGACAGCGGTCACGATGCCATTGCGGCTTTGCTGGATAGCGGGAATCACGCGGCGGCGGCCAATGCGCGCTGTGCTCAAGATGCCCCAGCGGATGGGTGTGGATGGCATGATGCGGGTCCTTTCGTTAGTCGATGAGTTGGTCTTGACCGGAAAGATAGGCGATGATGTCGGCCAAGTCCTGGTAGCTCATCTGCTCGGCGTAGAAGTCGGGCATGGTGTATTCCGGCCAGGTCGGGACGAAGTAGTCCCAGGGCAGCAGGATGCTGTGCGCCATGTAGTACTCGAAGGGCTGGCCGCTGAACTCCGAAAGCTGGCTGCGTTCTTCGTCCCAGCGGGTCCAGGTGCCCTCGGTCAATGGTGCGACTTCGCCCGCGTGACAGCCCGAACATCCCAGGGTATCGCCGGCGTCGGTGGCGGTCTCGCCGTTATACAGCAGTTGGCCGTTGAGTGGGTCCCCGATCAGCGTTTCCAGCACGGGCAGCACGCGCTCCAGGTCCGTGGTGTTGATGACCAGGGTATCGGCATTGGCTGGGATGTAGCCGCAGGCCAGCGCGATCTCTTGGTAGGCGCTGCCGACTGCATAGAGTTCGGCGTAGGCGGTTTCGTCCCCGGTGCGGACCTGTTCGGCGAAGGAGTCCAGGCGGGCGCTGAGTTCGACCTGCACCAGGATGAGGCTCACAGGGTCGTCGCAGTCGTAGTCGAGCGTCGAATCGGGGGCGGTTTCGTCTTCCTGCGCTGCGCTGAGCATGGCCGACGCGCCCAGGATCAACAGGGCGCTGAGGGCCATCAGCAGGGCGAAACGCCGCATCAGTAGGGTGGGCATGGTGGGTGTCCTTTCGGTGTGTAGGCGGCAAAAAGCCCCGCCCCGCGCCTTCAGTGCGCAGGACGGGGCCGCTTATGGGCGGATGCCGCTTAGTCCCCGGCTTCGGGCTGCGCGGCGGATTCCAGGCGTTCGGCGATGATCTCGGCCACGTCCTTGACCACGGGGCCGCCTTCTACTTCGGACTGCGCCGACTCGAACATCTGCATACAGAAGGGACAGCCCACGGCCAGGACTTCTGCGCCGGTGGCTTTGGCTTCTTCGTAGCGGACGACGCTCACGGCGTGTTCGCCCTCTTCTTCTTCCTTCCAGAACTGCGCGCCGCCCGCCCCACAGCAGAAGCTGTTGCTGCCGTGGCGCGGCATCTCGACGAGCTGGTCTTCCGCCA
>CAYWGJ010000153.1:0-7225 GCA_964457835.1 uncultured Anaerolineaceae bacterium | reverse complement strand
GACTGTGTGGGAGAGTAAGCCGCCGCCAACTCCTTCTCGCTTTTTTGATTCCTTGCGGTTTTGGTGTGTTCTCACCAGGTATTAAATAGCATAACGCAGCATCCGTGTAGAATAGGGATCATTCTACACTGAGGAGCAGACCCATGGTTTACCGTAAGCGTGTATTACCCCTCATTTTGTTTTTCACCCTGACTATTCTGTTTACGATCACTGCCACCGCCCAGACCACACCCGCTGACGAAGGCGGTGCAGTCCTGCTTTCCGGGCGCGCAGACTACACCTTCCCGTACTTCGCGCTCTTCTTACCAGAGCCGTATGTCGTGCTCTACGACCTAGCTGGACTGGTGGAGCGTGACCCGCAGTTTGTGCCCAGTGCGGGGTCGCAGGCCCTGGGAGTCATCACCAGTGACCCGCTCTCCCCGCCCTTTAGCTATGAGCTGAGCCTGCCTGCTGTGCCGCGTGGCGAGACCCGCGATGTAGACAACAACGGACAAGATGACACTGGCGTTATGATCTTCACTGTCGTGATCGCGTCCAACAGTTGGGCGGGTCCTTTCCTCGAAGAGCGCGACGCCTACTCTGCCGGGGTTGTGCTCAGCGCGCAGATCAGCGCTGATGTGGATACCCTGCTTGACATCACCAGTGGACAGCTGCTCATCTACGCGCCGGACGATACGCAGGCTTTTCCCGTCGGCTTTGGCGCAGATGGCCGCCTCTTCACCGATGATGACCCCAGTGAATCGGTGCCGCGGGGCTATACCGTCGTGGACCTGGACGTTGAGCCGTTCCGCTTCGACCGCGCTGCGTACCCTGAGTTCCCATTGCAAGAGACCGAAGACGCCGCGCTTGCCGACTTCAGCGACCAGACCTTTGTCGATGCTTTCGACTCCATGATTGATCTACTACGTCGAGAGTACGCCTTCACCGAATACAAAGGCCTGGACTGGGACACCCTAAGTGCTGAGTTCCGCCCCCAAGTGGCAGATGCCCAGCGCAGTGGTGATGAAGCCGCCTTCCGGCGTGTGCTGCGTGACTTGGCTTGGGCGATCCCGGATGGACATGTGTCCGGCCCGGTGGACCAGGCCGATTTCCAGCAGGCGGCCAGCGGCGGCTTTGGCTTGATCCTGGTACAGCTCGATGATGGCCGTGTGCTCGTGCGTGACGTGATCCCTGGCAGCCCGGCGGATGATGAAGGTATCCAGCCGCGCGCGGAAATCTTGGAGTTTGCTGGTCTGGCGATCGAGAAGGCCTTGGAGGAAACTGTGCTGTGGACCGGTCCCTTCAGCACCGACCACCGCCGCCGCCTGGAACAGCTCCGCTTTGTGCAGCGCGCCCCAGTCAACACTGTGCTGAGCATTACCTACCGTAACCCCGGCTCAGAGTCTGCTGTGGAGCGTACCTTGCGCGCTGACATCGATGCTGCCTCGTTTGCTGCCACCGCGCCGAACCTGGGGCTGACCGGGGCCGAACTGCCGGTCGAATTCGAACTGCTGGACAACGGCTACGGCCTGATTACCGTGTACAGCTTTTCCGACGATCTGCCGCTGATGATCGCTCTGTGGGAGCGGGCCATTGAGCGCGCTAACCTGTTGGACCTGCCTGGTCTGGTGATCGATATGCGGCAAAACGGCGGCGGCTCAGGCTATCTGGCTGACCAACTCCCGGCTTACTTCTTTGATGAGCCGCTGGTGATCGGTAACACTGCGCGCTACAGCGACTCGCGCGATGACTTCGTGGTGCTGCCTGAATTTGAGGACCGCTTGATCCTGCCCACGAACAGCCTGCGCTATGATGGGCCGGTGGTTGTGCTCATCAGCCCGAACTGTGCCAGCGCCTGTGAAGGCTTTGCCCACGCCATGACTCTGGATAGGCGTGCGGAGATTGTCGGCCATTACCCAACTGCCGGGCTGGGTGGCTCTGTGGTGCCGATTGCCATGCCCAGCGGTGTTGGCTTCAACTACACCAACACCCGCTCGCTAGACGCCGATGGGAACATACACATTGAAGGGCTGGGCATCGCGCCGACGGTGCGCGTGCCCGTCACCGAAGCAACGGTTTTCGCTGACGAGGACGTGCTGCTGGATGCCGCCATTGACGTGCTGACCGGCGCTTTAGTCCGCTATGACGTGGTGCAGATGGGCACGCTTACACCAGGGAACCGTTTTGAGGTGCCCGTTGAGGTGGGCCAGCGTCTGCGCTACAACCTGAACGTGCGCGCCGGCCAAACGATCAGTGTGTATGTGCAGGCGGCTGGGGTGCTGCCGCTGCCTACGGTGCTGCGCGTGTATGAGCCAGGCACGGATGCACTGCTGCTGGAAAACGCCGGCCTGCCTGACGCCAATGGTGCGTCCGGCTTTGAAAGCCTGGCGGTGCCCTCTGACGCGACCCTGGTGCTGGAGATCGGCACCGCTAACGACTCAATTGCCGGCACGTTGTCGGTGCGCGTAGAGGAGACAAGCAGTGACTGACAACCAACCGGAACCTGAGGCTTTTGACGAAGAAGGCGGCGCAGAGGTCTTTGTGTTCTATGTGGATGCAGCCGACGCGGGTGAGCGTCTGGACAAGATCATCGTGGCGCAGATGCCCCAGCTTTCACGGACGCAGGTGCAGACCTTGGTCAAGGACGGGCAGGTCACCGTGGATGACGTGTTGGTCAAGCCCGGTGTCAAGCTGTTGGGTGGTGAGGTGATCGAGCTGGCCCTGCCTGCAGAACCGCCTACCGATGTATTGCCAGAGGCCATCCCGTTGGACGTGCTCTATGCTGATGACGCGCTGCTGGTTGTTAACAAGCCTGCCGGGATGGTTGTACACCCGGCAGCAGGCGTGTCTGGCGGGACGCTGGTGAACGCCCTGCTGCATCACTACCCAGAGATTGCCCACATGGACAGCGCAGAACCAGGCCGCCAAGGGATCGTCCACCGTCTGGACAAGGATACTAGCGGCGTCATCGTCGTGGCGCGCGCTGACGACGCCATGCAGGACCTGTTTACTCAATTCCAGAACCGCACGGTAGACAAGACCTACCTCGCTTTGCTGGAACGCGAGCCGAAGACGCCCACAGGTCGTATCGACGTGCCCATTGGCCGTGACCCCAAACAGCGTAAGCGCATGGCTGTCGTCCGTGATGGCAAGCCCGCCGTGACCGAATACCGCGTGCTGGACTCGAATTTCCACGGGGGACAGGCCCTGGTTGAGCTGAAGCTGCTCACCGGGCGCACACATCAGATCAGAGTACACATGGCCTATATCGGCGCACCGGTCGTTGGCGATCAGGTCTACGGCTATCGTAAGCAGCGCACCAAGGTCAAGATGAAGCGCAACTTTCTGCACGCGGCGGCTATTGCCATTGACCATCCCGTAACTGGGGAACGTCTAAACGTGGCGGCACCGCTGCCCGCTGGCTTGCAGAACATCATGGACAAGCTGCGCTGATGCCCGCCAGTCCCTTTGATTTTGCGGCAGCGGCGGCTCGCTATCACGCTATGCGGCCCTATATCCATCCACAGGTGATTACGCGCGTTCAAGCATATTTGGGCCTGACGCAGCCGCTGCCGGTCGCTTTGGATGTCGCGGCAGGCACCGGGCAGTCGGCGCGGGCATTGCGGGCTATTGCGGCTCAGGTTTTCGCCTTGGACGTGGCGCGCGCTATGTTGGAAGCCGTGCCGCCGCTTGAAGGGGTACAGCGCGTGCAGGCTCCGGCTGAACATCTGCCCTTTGCTGCCGCTTCGATACCGTTAATCACGGTGGTCAAGGCTTATCACTGGCTGGATCAAGCCCGTTTTCTGGATGAGGTGAGGCGGGTGCTGCATCCTGGTGCATACTTGGTGGTCTACACGCATGGCTTCACTGGGGTGATGCGGGGGGGCGCTGACTTTCAGGCGGCTTATACAGCTTTGCTCAACGCACGTTATCCCGCTCTTAAGGGCAGCCCACGCTACCCCAGCGCTGCCCAGGTGCAGGCCCACGGCCTGAAAATAGTGCACAGCGAGTCGTATCGCAGCGACGTCTCCTTCAACCTAACGGAGCTGGTGCGCTACTTGGGCAGTCACAGCCAGATCATTCGTGCTGCGGAGGGGGTGGGCCGTGATTTCGACGACGTGGCGGCAGAACTTGCCGTGGCGTTGAAGGCTTTCTTCCCCACAGACCCAGAAGCGCGCGCCGCCTTCGTCTTTGAGGGCCGCGCCATCATCGTGCAGAAGCTGGATGCCTAGGTGGTGGTCTGCCATCACTGAGGCCCCTGCATCGCTCACGGTGTATATGCCTTATACACTGTCACACAAGGATTGGATGGACATATGACCGGACGCCAACGGCTGTTGGTCGCGATGGGCCTGCTGATTAGCGCCGTGTTTTTGTGGGTAGCCTTTGCTGGGCTGAACCCTCAGGACGTGCTTAGCAGCATCCGTGAGGTGAACGGCCTGCTGCTGCTGGCGGGCGGCACGCTTTATTACTTGGCTATGCTGGTGATTACCTGGCGCTGGCAGTTCCTGCTGCGCGCGTTGGTCGTGGTGCGGCTGCGTGCGCTTTACGGCCTTGTGGCGATCGGCTATATGGGCAATAACGTCTATCCCTTCCGTAGTGGGGAAGTGCTGCGCGTTCTGCTGCTGTTCCGCGATCATCAGGTGCCGCTGGCGCGTGGTACCACCACTGTGCTGGTGGAGCGCGTCTTCGACGGCGTGGTGATGCTCACGTTTGTGCTCGTGCCGCTACTCTTCCTGGAGGATTTCGCCGCGCCCGAGGTCCGTACAGCGGCGGCGGTCGCGGCCCCGGTTTTCGGTGTGGCACTGCTGGTCTTCCTGCTGATGGCGGCTAACCCCGGCCTGCTGCGGCGTATCGTGGTGCTGATAGCGCGTCCTCTGCCACAGCGCCTGGCCGCGCTGATGACGACGCTCAGCGAAGACGTGATCGCGGGTCTGGCCGGACTGCGCAGTGCCCGTGACCTGATCGGCGCAGTATTTGCGTCCTACCTCACCTGGATGGTGGAGGCGCTGGTCTATTGGTTGGTGGCTTTCGCCTTTGGCCTGGACCTGAGCTATCTACTGATGCTGGTCACTGTGGGCGCGGTGAACCTGGCGGGGTTGATCCCGGCGTCACCGGGGCAGTTGGGTGTATTTGAGTTCTTTGTGTCGCGGGTGCTGATCGCCGCTGGCGTCGCAGAGGCGCAGGCCACCGCCTACGCCCTGCTGGTGCATCTGGTGATCTGGCTGCCGCCGACGCTGCTGGGCTTCGTGATCCTGGTGCGGCGCGGGCTGGGACTAGGTGCCCTGGCGCATGCCCACGATCAAGCCGAACAGGTCGGCACCGTGTCACCGGAGGCTCAGCCGCCTCGATAAGCGTCTGGTGCCGGGAGGGGCGCAGCGGGCAGCGGCAGCAGGCTGCTTGCACCGTCTACCGGGGCCAGCGTCACGCTGAGGTCATCGACGTAGACCTTACCCGCTGTGCCGGTGTAGCGGAATTGGAAGCGCAGGCGCTCCACGTCATCTGCCAGGCTGAGTGTGCCGGTGGTCTCTTCGTAGGTCTTGAGCGTGCCCGCGTTGATGCTGAGCACGGTCTTGTCCGCTTTGCCCGCCGGGCTGCCTTCGGGGTAGTTGGCGCGCACGATTACGCGCAGTGCCCCGTCGATGTCCAGGGCGTGCCAGGTCCACAGCGTGATGTCGAGCTGATCGCCGCTGCCGATGTCCAGCCACTGTAAGTGCGCGTCATCCAGGCGCTGCTGAAGCCGCACGGTGCCGGCCCCCTCTTTGCCCTTGAATTGATAGGCACAGTCGCCGCTGCGTGAAAATTCTTTGACTTTGCCGTTGGGCTTCACTTTGCGACACTTGAGCTTGTCGTCGCCGTCGCTGGCCTTCGGCGTCCAGGCGTCCGGCTGTTTGTCTCCACCTGCGTCTGTCTCAAAGCCGCCGTCTGCCACCAATGGGATAGTGTCCAGGTTAACCGTGAAGGTGTGCGGCCCGTTGGCGGCTTCCGTGGCCCCGGAGTTGCTGCGAGATTGTACTGTCCAGGTGAAGCGCCCGTTTTCCAGCGCATCGCGCACCGGCTGCCCCAAGCTGAGCGTGCAGGTTTCGGTGGTGCAGGCCAGTGCATCCGCGTCGGTGGCAGCGGTGAGTCCTTCTAGGCGCAGCAGCTCACCCAAGCGCTGACCTGTATCCGTGGACACATGCAGCAGCACGAAGTCGTACAGCAGCGCGTCAGTGGAGGTGCCCCAGGTCGCTGCTGTGAGCGTGTCCACGTCGCGGAAGAGCCGCTCATCAGCCGGGCTGAGCAGTGCAAAATCCCCCGGCGGGATGATGGCTGGGTCCGCCAAGCTGAAGAAGTACGGTGCGTCGGCGGCCAATGTGGCGTCGCCGTCCGCGGCCAGCGCCGTGACCGACCAGCGGTAATCCCCGTTTTCAGGCAGCAGCGCCGCGCCATTGACCGTCAGCGTGCAGGTATCGACGCTGCACGCCAGCGTGTCCCCGTCGGCCTCGGGCGTCAGGTCCGGCAGGGTGTAGACGCCCTGCGAAGGCCGCGTCAACTCCAGGCGATAGCTGGCGGCGTTTTCGGCGGCTTCCCAACTGATGGTCGTCAGGTCTGCGGCGGCGCTGAACTGCGGGCCGGGATAGCTGGGGCCGTCGGGCGTCAGCAGGTTGAAGTCCGCCGGCGGCGGCGTGGCGTCCACGGTGAAGTGGAACGGCGCGTTGAGCGCGACCGTCGTGCTGGTGTCGGTGGCGGTGGCCGTGATGGACCAGTCGTATACCCCGCTGACGGGCAGCAGCGCCGCGCCGTCCACCGTGAGCGTGCAGGTGGTGGCGTCGCAGGTGAGGTCGTCGCCGTCGGCTTCCGGCGTTAAACCGGCCTGGCCGAAGTTGGTGGTCGGGCGGTTGAGCGCGAAGTTATACGTGGCGGCGTCGGCGGCGGCTTCCCAGGTGAAGGCGCTGAGCGCGGCGGCGTCTACCTCCGGGCCGGGCGTGGACGCCGAGCCAGGGCTGAGCAGGTTGAAATCGGCGGGGGCGGCACTGACCGTGCCGATGCTGAACAGCAGCAGCAGCAGTGCTACGGCTACGAGGCGGGATGCAGGTGTCATGAGACCGTCTCCGTTGCTGGATACCTAATATGCCGCTGACTCTAACGAAAAGCCGCCCCAGAGTCCATGATCGTCCCGGTGGCGTAGGGCAAAGGTAGGGCGGCACCAAGCAAACGCGGGACCCATGATGACGGGTCCCGCGTGGTGTTTCGATAGGGGTGG
>CAYWGJ010000152.1:0-7305 GCA_964457835.1 uncultured Anaerolineaceae bacterium | reverse complement strand
CCCCAGCGCCACGGACGGCCCCGCGGTGGGCAGTTCGGTACAGGTGATTGTGGAGCCGAGCCTGCCCGTGACGGTGGATGCGCCGACTGTGTTGCAGGTTACGCTGCGGGATGCGCTGGGCAATGGCATCGGGGATGCGGTGCGCGTGGCCGTGCGGGGTGAAGCTGATGACACCCCCGACGCCACCCCGCTCTTCGGTGTTGCGGAGGAATCCGACGGGGAAGGCGGCTACACTGTACCCGTGATGTGGTCCCACCTGGGCCGCTGGACGCTGACTGTTGATGTGGAACTGGTCAATGGCGAGTCGCTGAGTCAGGTCGTCACGGTCCAGGTGGAATGACGCCGCCCGCTAAGGCAGGTCGTCGGGCAGGTTAAAGGCCTGCTTGACGGCTTCCCACACGGTGAGTCCGTCGTAGGTTGGCGGATTGCCATAGGTGCTGGAGGCCTTTAGCAGTTGACGCATGATCAGCGGTGCGAAAACCGGCAGCACGAAGCGCGTCACCCCAGCCTGCTGCTTGACCAGCGCTAAGTAATCGGCGAAACTGTGCTGCTGATACTTCAGCACGGCTTGTGTTTCGTGGGTGTCGATCCAGTCTTCGTAGTACCAACTGTCGTCGCGGTCAGGGTCGGCTAGGCGGTTGGCCGACTCCGGGAAGGGACGCAGGCCGCGCGCGCGCAGGGACGCCGCCATGAAGTCCCGGCCCACCACACGACAATCTTCTTCCGGGCCGCCCAGGTCAAAGATACGCCCGTCCACGTCGGTGCTGACGCTGTTTGCCAAGGCTAAACCGGCGTCCCGCGAATCCAGGACGTGCTCGCGGCGGTCCATTGGCAGCAGGAAGCCGAACTTCATGAACTCCGGCGCTTGGCCCCAACCGGATGAAGTTGCCAGCACGGCAGGCAAACGCAGAATGGTCCAGGGTAAGCCACTGGCCTGCACCGCCTGCTCGCCGATGACCTTGTGTCGCCCGTAGTTGTCCTGTGGATTGACCGGCGTGTCCCCGGTCAGCGGCGGCAGGTTGCGATACGGGTTGCGCGGCCCATGCACCGAGTAGCTGCTCACAAAGACGAACTTGGGCGGGGTCGGCGCGTCTTGGGCCAGCGCCTGGGCCGCCTCGATCAGATTTTGTGTGCCCGTCACGTTCACGTCGTAGGCCACCTGCGGCACCACGTAGGCAGTGGGCGCGATCACGGCGGCAATGTGCAGGATCGCGTCGGGGGCCGCCTGCATCACCGCATCACGCACGGAGTCGGCCTGGCGCAGGTCACCCCACACGATATTAAAGCGCGCTTCGGCGGCCAGGGCTTGGGCGGTTTTCTCGTTGGCCGGGGTCTTTACGTCAAAGGCGGTGATGGTGTGGCCTTGTTGGCTTAGGTGACGTAGGGCGTTGGCACCGACGTTGCCAAAGGCACCCGTGACTAGGACTTTTGCGCTCATTGGGGCGTCTCCTCTATTACGTTATGGGTGGGCGTTGTGTGGGGTACTGGCCGTGACTTGAGCTTGGGCTTTGAGTCCTTCAGCGGCCTGGTGATAGCCGCGCATCACCTTGTCGTGCTGGGTCCACATGACCAGGGGCACCAGCAGCCCGACGAAGGACTCGGCACTCTCGTAGCGGGTGTGGTGTGCGTCCAACGCAGTGAGGGTCTGGCAGCGTTCGGCTTTCAGCAGTGGGCTAAAGCTCCCCCAGCACAGGCAGTGAGGCGCGTCAAAGGCGTTCAGGGTCAGGCGGGCGATGTGCGGTTGGGGGGCGTCGTCGCGCAGGTGGACCGTTAACACGGCGGGCTGTCCTACCACGCCGCTGCATTCGACCTGTGGCGTGAAGCGATTCCAGGCCGCGTAAGCGCTGAAGTCAGTCAGCACCTGCCATACGTGCTCAATCGGGGCGGCGATGTCAATGCTGACGCGCAGCGTGCGGGAAAAGGGGTGCGACATAAGCATTCTTCCGGGTTGCCTGCGGACACGCGAGATTGTAGCGTATTAGGGACGATGTGCAACAACCTGGCGCAAACTTGCCCCCTGCACCCTTCTGTGCGGTGATTAGGGGCATGGTCGTCTTGACCGATGTGCAGAAAGGAACCCTGAATCATGCACCGCATCCTGAGTGTGCCCCTACTGATTGCCCTGGCGCTGCTGCTGGTCGCCTTGCTGTCCAGCGCCACCGCCCAGACGGACCCCGCCCCGGCGGATACCCTCCCTGCTCTGCTGCAAGCACGCCTGCGCACCCAACCCGACGCGCTGCTGGTCGTGACGCTCACGACCCCGCTGTCCAATGGTCAGAGCCTGCTCAGCAGTGCGGATTGGGTGCTGCGCGTCGGCGCGGATCACCTGTGCTTTGGAGAACCGTGGAACGACGGGCTGCGCCAACATTGTACGCCTTTTAGCAACGTGGCGTCGGTGAGCTTTGTGGAGTCGGATCACGGTTGAGTCAGCGGCGGGTTTAGCAAACACATAATGTTTTCTTGATTTTTTGTTAACATTTGCTAACCCGCCTTACCCGGTACTGGTTGAGTGCTGAGAAGTTCGCTACACTTTGCTTTGTGATTGTCTACGGGTGGGTCAGGCACCGCCCCAAGTACCTCTGAGGAATATCTGCCGCACAATCCATCATGCAAGCTGGAGCAGGACGCCATCACCGTGAAAGTACCCGGCACCAAATACTACCGAGGACAAGCAACGGCCATTAGCAAAGGAAGCAGAATGCGATTTGGCGACATCAAACTGTTCTGTGGGTCTGCCGCACACCATCTAGGTAAAGAGATCAGCGAACACCTGGGCATTGAACGCGGGGAATACGAACGCACGACCTTCTCAAACGAGAACATCTTCATCCGCTTGAAGGAATCGGTACGCGGCCAGGATGTTTACTTGGTGCAGACCATGGGGCCGCCGGTCCATGATAACTTCATGGAGCTGCTCATCATGATCGACGCACTGAAGCGGGACTCCGCCTGGCGCATCAACGTGGTGGTACCCTACTTATCGTATGGCCGTTCTGACAAGAAGGATCAGCCGCGTGTACCCATCAGCGCCCGCCTGATTGCCAACATGATCGAGGCTGCCGGTGCGGACCGCTACATCACCGTGGACCTGCACGCTGGGCAGATTCAGGGCTTCTTCAACATCCCCGGTGACGCCCTGACCGCCCTGTACCTGCTCAGCGATTATGTGCGCAGCAAGAACATCCCGGACCTGACGGTCGTCTCTACCGACTTGGGCTACGCCAAGCAGGCACGCAACTGGGGGATGCGCCTGGACGTGCCGGTGGCCCTGGTGGAAAAACGCCGCGTCGATAACAAGGAACGCCCGGAGGTCGTGACCATCATCGGCAACGTGACGGACCGCAACGTGCTGCTGGTGGACGACGAGGTGAACACCGGCGGCAGCGTGATGAACGCGATCAACGTGCTGAGGGAAAACGGCGCGCGCGACATCTACCTGGCCTTCACCCACGGTTTCTTCACCGAAAAGACCTACGACCGCTTCAAATCCACCGAACTGCGCGAAATCATCCTCACCAACACCATTCAGATGCCTACCCAATACCTGCTGCCCAACATGACCATTCTCTCTGTCGGCCCGATGCTGGCTGAGGTCATCCTGCGCGCCCATGAAGGCCGCAGTGTGGGCGAACTCTTCGACGAATAAGCGCGCTAGGCCTCAGCATCGGTCCTGGTGGGGGTATCACCAGGGCCTTGCCCTATGGGTTGACAGCACGAGGCGCTTTTGTAACTAACGGGTACGGCCTGCTAAAACGGGATGTCGTCGTCGTATTCGTCGTCGTCCGCGAAGAAGCCTTCGTCAAAGTCCTCAAAGTCGTCATCGTCCAGGTCTTCGTCATCCGCCGCGGACCAATCGCCGACCTGCATGGACAGGTCGTCAGGGGCAATGTCGTCCGGGTCGAAGTCGTCCGGTAGGTCGAAGGCGAGGTCCTCGTGTTGTTCCAGCCCGGCGATCCAGCGGCGCACTTCGGGGTCATCGGGGTCAAATTCGGTGTCGTCGAACTCCGGCAGTTCCCCGCCGTGGAAGTCATCATCGTAGTAGATGTCGGCGTCGAAGTCGCTGTCAGGCCGAAAGTGGTTGGCCTGGGGCAGGCTGGGGTGTTCGTCGTCGGTGGCTTGGTCCAGCGCCGGGCCGGTCACGTGGCGGGCCAGCGACAGGATTTCGCCGGCCAGTTGCACCAGGTCTTCCTGGCTCAGGTCGTGTTTGTCGTCCATGTAATCCCACAGGGCGCGGGCGATGCCCTGCCCGATGTCCAGGCTTAGCGCGTCCAGCCACACAGGGATGTCTTTGCTGAGGTGCTTGTGCGCTTCGTTCTCGGCGACTTCGGCGATGCTGCGCCGACCCATGCGCTTGAGGGCCTTCTGAAAGCTGCGGCTGGTGAGATAGGTTTCGAAGGGATCGCTGGGCATCAGGGCTTTCCTCCTTATACATCCGAATCGTTTGCCCCACTTCTATGATACTCCAAGTGGGTGGGGCTGTGGCAAGCCCCGCATGATGAATGGCCTGCGCTTTCAGGGTGAATCCGCGCTGCGGCGCTTGAGCAGACTCAACAGGCCAGGCTGCACGCGGAAGTCCAGTGCGTGCCCCAGGGCGTGCTCGCCGTCCAGGTCCAGGCTGATGAGCTGGGCGCTGGGGGCGTTGATCTGTACATGGGCCGCGCGGCTGAAGGCGATGCGCGGGTCGTCCAGGTGGGTGCCGTTATAAACGCGCCGCAAGGCGGCCACCAGCCCCAATCGCCCCGTATGCTTGACCAGCACCACGTCGAACAGGCCGTCGTCCACGCGGGCGTGGGGCGCAATGCGCATCCCGTGGCCGAAGGTCGTGCCATTGGCGACTGCTACCAGCATCACGTCCCCGGCGTACCAGTCGCTGCCATCCAAGCGGACTTCTACCGGCTGGGGGGGGTGCGTCAGCAGGGCCTCGACCGTGGCGCGCAGGAAGGTCCAGGGGCGGCGGTGCTGCACGGCGTTGACGCGCCGGTCTACTTCACCGCCCAGGCCCACGCTGGCAATGTTGAGGAAGTGTTTGTGCTGCGGCTGGCCGTTGACGTCGGTATAGTGCATTTGGCCGATGTCGATAGGGTGCGGCTGTGCCTGGGCTAACCAATCGACGGCAGCGCTGTGCTCAAAGGGGATGCCCACGCTGCGTGCCCAGTCGCGCCCGGTGCCGATCGGCAGCATCCCGTAAATCACCGGGGGGTGCGCGGGGTACTGCTGCTGCATGGCGGCCAGCGCGTTGATGAGCGCATGGTTCGTGCCGTCCCCGCCGATGGACACCACGCGCCGCAGCCCGTTTTGATACGCGCTTTCCAGGTGCTGGCGGACTTCGCTGGGTTGGTCGGTGATGGCGACGACCAGGCTGCCCAGGCGTTCCCACAGCAGCGGCTCTAACTGCGGCCAGGCCTGCCCGGCGCGGCCCCCCGCGGCATGTGGGTTGAGGATGATGAGGGTTTTGTCTTCCATGAGTGTCCTTCACGCGTGACGCTTGTGCAGTGCGGTATCGCTGAGCGCAGCGTGCATTGTCATTAGACCACAGCCCCCCTGGGGATAACAGGTCCTGCTGATGCCAAAGCTGCGCTATGACAGGTCTAATGTGCGTGTGCTATGATGTGCATAGTGAGTCAGACGAGGAACGAGTGACGCCCATGTTCAAATCACTCTATGAGCGCATTTTTGTCAAACCGTCGTATGCGGGCAGTATCCGCACCCACTTGCTGCGCGGTGAGCTGGACTTGGCGATGAGCAAGGCCGACCGCCTGCTGGAGATGGAGCCGGAACGTGGCGAGTATCACCGCCTGCGCGCTGAAGTGCACTTCCGCAAGGACGACTATCCCGCCGCCCTGCGTGACCTGGAACGCGCGCTGAGCTATGACGACAGCCCGGAAAACGCCTGCCAGGTCTACGTGCTGCGCGGGGCTATCTACAGCCGCCAGGACGAACCGGCCCAGGCTATTCGTGACTACACCAAGGCCATCCATACCTCCACGCTGCACAGTATGCCGGCCTTCGTGCAGCGTGGCAAGCTGTACTTGCAGACTGAGGATTACGCCAAGGCCGTGGAGGACTTCAGCACGGCGCTGCGCTTTGAGATCATGTCCACCGTGCGTGACAAAGCCTTGATCCGCACGCTGCGTGGTGATGCTTACGTCGCGTTGAAGCGGGACGACGACGCCATCGAGGATTACCGTAAGGCGCGCTACTACGATCCGCGCAGCACGCAGGCCCACACCCAGCTTGCGCGGCTCTACATCAAGCAGGGCTTGTATCAGGCGGCGCTGGGCGTGCTCAACGAAGCGCTGCGGGCGGACCCCGCCAACGCGGACAATTACGGCAAGATGCGCGATGAGGTCAGCAGCAAGCTGGGCTATACCTCCGCTGAAGATCAGCTTGTAGGGGGGGAAGGCAAGGTCAGCCCCGGCACCTTTCTGGAGGCTCCATCCAGCGAGGCCGCCCCACAGCAAGACGAAGGCGCGCGCTATCACGAGCGGGCGCTGAACCGGGCACGGCGTGGTGACCTCACCGGCGCGCTGGCCGACATCGAAGAGGCGCTGCGGCGTCACCCACGCCAGCCGGAATACCTGGTGCTGCGTGGCAACATCTGCTACGGCAGCGGCAAATACGACGGTGCGCTTGCCAGCTTCCGCAGCGTGCAGGCCACCCACGACGAGGACGCCATCAACGCCGGCCTAGCCGGTGAAGCCCTGACGCTGTATGCCCTGGGCGACATCGACGATGCGCGCGCCACCTGGCACCAGCTGGTTGAGCGTGACTCTGCTTTCAGCGACCTAGACACGGCTCAGCAGCGCCTGCAATGGGCCGATCAGAGCATGGACATCGTGCGGCGAATGCTGGCCGTGTGAGCGATACACCCGCAAGTGCGACAAGCCGCATTGACGAAGAGACCGAGGTGCAGTCGCCCCGGTCTCTTTAAGTGTTGGGCTGGTTACTAGTTCGTCGGGATGTTCTCGCAGGCGGCTTCAGCCCACTGTAGTGACCCCCAAAAGCTGGACACCAAAGTTCCTACGCTTATTCTAACACGGGTTCTGGCTGGCGAGCCAACCAGTTAGCCTGGTATTCAGCGGGGGTGAGATAACCCAGCGCCGAGTGAATGCGTTTGTGGGTATAAACCTCATCCAGAAAGCGCCCGATACACCGGTAAGCATCGTGGAAATCCGCGTACTCCGACAAATCCACCTCCTCCTCTTTGATCGTCCGCATCAGCCGTTCAGCGTAACCGTTGTCCTCTGGCTTGCCCGCCGCAGCGCCGTCAGCGTCAGTTCCCGATCCAGCGAGCGGCTCAGATGC
>CAYWGJ010000151.1:0-7340 GCA_964457835.1 uncultured Anaerolineaceae bacterium | reverse complement strand
GGCCCCAATGGCGGACGACGCGCCGGTAATCACGACGACGCGCCCGTGCAGATAGGCCATGCCGCGCGGCGGTTGGGCCTTGTTCCACAGCCACAGTGCCCCACCCAGCAGACTTCCCAACAGCAGCAGTTTCTTCACGGTGAAAACGTCCTTTCGTTCGGGTCGGTCTATGCCGCGACAAGCTGATTATAATCGAAAAGGGCGGCCCCTGTATCCAGGAACCGCCCGTTGGTGCTCATGGGTGCTGCTGATGCTGCGGGGAGCTTACTGCTCCAGCATCGCGTCGATCTCGCGGACCGCTGCTTCGATCTTGCGGAACTCAGCGGTAGCGCCCAGCGAAGCAGCGAAGCCGCGGCTTTCCAGGAAGGCGGCATACGGGTGGTCGAGGCCTACTTCAACACTTACGGCCTCGTCCTGGGTGGTGGCGGCCAAAACGGCCAGCGCCATCAGCGTGACCAAAAGCAGAAAGAACACGAAACGCTTGGTCATAGAAAAAGTTACCCCGCGTGTATGGGATCAGCCTACATTGCAGCCGCCCGGTGTGGACGACTCGATAAACTGTATCCGCTGGGCGTTAACTATTTACTTAATCTACGGTCAAAGTTTAGATACCGCCATTTAACTCTGATTTTATCTCGGTTAATCCGAATATTCAGCACGGCTATAGACTGTATACACCCGCTGTCAATATTTACAGTTTCGGTTTATTTTAACCTAAAACTCATCAAATTTTCAGGATAATGTTCGGCCCACACGCCTGCACAATGACGCATACACCACACTTAACAACAGGTCATTAGGTGATGCGGCAGGTTTTAACTGTCGGTTAAGCGCGTTAAAGCGAGGCGCTTTGGCGGTCAACCGCTTGACGCAGTAAGCGCTTAACTACTACACTATAGGCATTGTACGCACAGCCTGGACACGCTGTTTGTGGACCATGCCGCCGACGCAATACTGTTCTTTGACAAGAGTGTAAAAAGGGAGCTTTAACTATGCAGATCTTCTGGTTTATTCCCGGTATGGGCGATGCGCGTTACTTAGGCACCGACATCAGCAAGCGCCGCCCCAGCCATGAGTACCTCAAGCAGGTGGCGCAGGCCGCCGACACGCTCGGCTTCAACGGCGCGCTGCTGCCTACCGGCTTCGGCTGCGAGGACTCGTGGATGATCGCGTCGTCACTCATCCCGCTCACGCGCCAGCTCAAGTTCTTGATCGCCTTCCGCCCTGGCAGCCTGTCCCCGACCTTGGCCGCGCGCATGGCCGCCACCTTCGACCGCATCTCAAATGGCCGTCTGCTGCTGAACATCATCAGCGGCGGCGACCCCGTAGAACTCAAAGGTGACGGCACCTTCCTCAGCCATGATGAGCGCTACGAAGTCACTGAGGAATTCCTGACCATCTTCCGCGCCGTGATGCAGGGCCAGACCCTGGATTTCGACGGCAAGCACGAGCGCGTCGAGGGCGCACGCATCAACTTCCCGCCGGTGCAGAAGCCCTACCCCCCGCTCTACTTCGGCGGCTCGTCCCCCGCGGGGCTGGCTGTGGCTGCGCGCCACATCGACGTGTACCTTTCGCTGGCCGAACCGCCGCAGATGATCGCCGAGAAGATCGAGCGGATGCGGGCGCAAGCGGAAAAAGAGGGCCGCACCATGCGCTATGGCCTGCGCGCGCACGTCATCGTCCGCGAGAGTGCCGATGACGCCTGGGCCGCCGCTAACAACCTGCTGCGCTACGTCGACGACTCGGTGATCGCCGAACGCCAGGCGCACATAGCCCGCTTCGACAGCCACGGCCAGAACCGCATGAAAGCCCTGCACAACGGCGACATGAGCGCCTTGGAGGTCAGCCCGAACCTGTGGGCCGGTGTAGGCCTGGTCAATAAGGGCGTGGGCACCGCCTTGGTCGGTGACCCGGACGCCGTGGCCGAACGCCTCAACGAATACCGCGCGCTGGGCATCGACACCTTCATCTTGTCCGGCTGGCCCCACCTGGAAGAAGCCTACCGCGTAGCCGAACTGCTCAAGCCGCGCCTGGACTGGTGGCAGCCAAACTTCGAGAACGTGTTCCATCAACAGGGCGACACCCTGGAGTGGCAGTAGACCCGCCCATCGACGGCTTCGCGCCTTGACAAGCGCGTGCGGCAGACGCGCCGACAGCTTCATAGGTCTTTGCGCTGCCAGATGATAAAGTCGCCCATCGTGCGCTGACGTTCATAGTGGAAGATAAGCCAGTCTTCCAGCGCTTTGTACTGCATCAGCAGCGTGGCGGAGTCGCCGTCTTTACCCGTGACCCAGGGCAGGTAGTCCGCCTGGAGCACCAACACGTAAGGCGGATGCTGGTCGGTGTTGGCCGCCGCCCACAGCGTATCCACGTTTTCCTGCTGCCAGGACTGCGGGTACCAATCGCTGACCAGCGGAAAGTGTGCCTGAAAGCGTGTAGCGGGCGGCAGGCCGCTGAGGTAGGCGACCTCTGGCCGGAAGCCGAACATGTAGAGCGTATCACCCGGCTGGGTGCGCCGTGTGAGGTAATTCACCAGGCGCAGCGACTCCCAGGGTTTAACGTCGTTGCCTTGGAAGTGCCGGTAGTACTGCGCTTGGGTCTGTACGCCGCTGAGGTAGGGCCAGGCGCGCAGCCAGGTATCTTTCGCCAGGGTCGCCAGCAGCGCCACCGCCGTGATGACGGTCAATCCGCGCCGAACGCGCGCGCCAGGCACTGCATCCAGCAGGGCCGCCAACGCGCTGCCCCCCAGCAGACTCAGCGGCGACAGCATGGGCAGCCAGTGCGTATCAAAGCCCTTGGCCTGGATCAGCACGAAAGCCAGCCCGCTCAGCAGCCACAAGACCGCCAGGCGGTCATCCGTACGGACCCGCCCGGACAGGCGCAGCAGCAGCCACAATCCTGCCAGCACCATCAGCGGCCCCCAGTGCGCCCAGCGGAAGCCGAGGTAATGCGCCATCTGCGCGGCGAAAACGTCCAGGCTGACGGCGGCCTGCGCGTTGTAGGCGGCGGTGCCCGACGCGACCAGCAGCATCTCGCCAAAGACGCCAGTCTGCACAAAGTACAGCAGCGGAATCAAGCCCACGGGCAGCCCACCTAGGCTGAAGGCCAGCGCTTCCTTCAGCGGAAAGCGGCGGTCATCAGCCATGCGCCGGATCAGGTGCTCCATGACCAGGGCCAGCACGAAAAAGGCATAATACTGCTTAAACCAGATCGTCGATGCCGCCAGCGCACCCGCAATCCACGCCCAGCCCAGCGCCGACCGGCTGCCGCGCGGTGAGTCCCCGGCCAGCATAACCGCGATCACGGCCAGCGTCATGGGCAGCGTAATCAGCGAGTCGCTTTGACTGAGGCTGGCGAAGGTCTCGGTGAAGTAGAACACGCCAAACAGCAGCGCCGCCCAGGTCCCCGCCGCGTGATGGCCCTTACGCGCGCGGAGCCAGTACAGCCCCAGCATGACCCCAGGCACGGCCAGCAGGTCCATGGCGCGGATGGCCGCCCCACCCGGCCCGAAGAGGCTGATCCCGGCGGCGTAGACGTAATAGATGGCCGGCGGCTTGATGTCCCACATATCGACGTAGGGCAGGCCGCCGTCCAGGATGGCGCGGGCGATGTTGGCATACATGCCTTGGTCGCGGCCTAGCGGATAGGTCAGCACGGGCAGCGCGGTAAGCAGCAGCAGAGCGCTGAGCGCCGCGACAGGCAGCCACGGGTGACGCAAGGCACGCAGAGGGGCGGCGCTATTGGTCAGTGTCGAGTCCACCGTCCACGGTCCCGTTATGGCGCGTCATCGCCAGTTCGATGCCCTCGCGCAGCCAGGTTTCGATGGCATCAGCGGCGCGATCCACGAGCTGCCCGGCCAAAATGGCGTCGTCACCGGCGAAAGGCTTGAGCACGTAGGCGGCAGGGTCCATCCGGCCCGGTGGCCGCCCGATGCCCATGCGCGCGCGGGCGAAGTCCGGGCCGCCTAGGTGCTGAATCACGCTGCGGACACCGTTCTGCCCGCCGTGCCCGCCGCCCTTGCGCAGCCGCAGCGTGCCCAAGGCCAGGTCGATGTCGTCGTAGGCCACGATGAGGCGTTCCGGGTCGGCGTCCAGCTTGTAAAAATCGACCAGGGCGCGCACGGCCTCGCCGCTGCTGTTCATGAAGGTCTGTGGTTTGACCAGCAGCACGCGCTTGCCCGCGATGAGTCCGTCGGCGACCTTGGCTTTACGTTCAGTACGGCCAAAGCTGAGGTTATGGCGGCGGGTCAGCTCATCCACGGTGAAGAAGCCCATATTGTGGCGGGTCTTGGCGTACTTGTCGCCGGGGTTGCCCAGCCCGACGATCACATGACGGCTCATGGGGTTAGTCGTCCTCCTGCTGTGGCTTGGCCTGCGATTCGGCGCTCTGGTTGTGCTGGCCGTAGCGGTCCATGACCTGCTGCCACTGCACGCGCACCTTCAGCGGCTCTTGGTCAATGGCGAAGGGCGTGCCGCGTTGATCGAAGTACTGCGCGGCCACGCCGTACCAGTCCGTGGGGCCAAGCTGCGGCGTCACCGCCTCGACGAAGGAGTCCAGCGCGGATTCATCCGGGGCACGCAGCACCAGGTTCAGGCGGACACGGCCCAGCTCATCGGTGACCATGGGCGACACCAGCCGCAGCACACCGCCGACTTGTTCCGCAGCGGCCTTGATTTGGATGTAGTTCACGCCGGGGCGGATCACCCAGGCGCAGGCAAAATACTGCGCGTCCATGCGCTGTGACAGCCTTTCGACCTTGGTGGACAAAACGGCGTCACTATACACGCCCAGGTCTACGCTGCCAAGCATGGGCTAGGGGCGCACGCGCAGCCAGTCCAGGTTGTCCGGGTCCGGCGGGATACGCTGTGCTCCCTGTGTCAACAGGGCGCGGTTGCCACTGACGGGCAGATCGAAGGTGTAGAGGGGGCGGCCCTGCGCTATGGCGAAGCGTGCCGCGTGCATGGCCCCGCCGTCCAGATTGGTTTCCACGACCAGCACAGCGTCACTGAGGCCGGTAATGATCCGGTTGCGCGCGACCAATGTCGGGGCGCTGACCTGGGCATCCGGGCGCGTTTCCGTGAGCAGAGCACCGCGTCGGATCACTGCCTGGGCCAGGTCGCGGTGCTCCAGGGGATAAACGCTGACTTCTGCGTCCGCCAGAAGGCCGCCGCCAAGCACGCCAATCGTCACGCCATGGGGCACGGCCAGCGCGCCCAGGTGCGCGGCCTTGTCGATGCCGTAGGCCAGGCCGCTGACTACGGCCCAGCCGGATTCAGCCAGCAGGGCACCCAGCATCAGTGCGTACTCGTGCGCGCGGGGGCTGGGGCGGCGTGTGCCAATCACGGCGGCGGCAGGGCGGCTGAAGACCGCAGGCGGCGGGGTGTTGGGCAGACAGAAGAGGGTCGGTGGGGCGTCATCCAGGCCGTGCAGCCGTGGCGGGTAGCGCAGGTCGTCCAGGGTGAGCACGCCCACGCCTGCCGTCTGCCAGCGCAGCAGCGCGGCCTCGATGGCGACGGCGTCAATGGCGGCAATGGCGGCGCTGGTCTTGGGGCCGATGCCGGGCACGGCACGCAGTGCGGCGGGGTCCGCGGCCAACACCGCCGCCGGGCTGCCAAAACGTCGCAGCAGCGCGCGCATCGTCCGCGCACCGACGCTGCGCAGCAGGGATAAGCTCACCCAGGCAGCGTCCAGGGGCGTGGCAGCCATGGACTTATTCTTCCTCGTAGTACTCGATGATGGAGAGCTGCATGGCGTTCATGAAAGTGTTCACCTGGCGCAGCAGGTTGGCCCATTCCGGGGCGCTGCGCGGCGGCGTGATCTCTGACCAGGTGAGGATGGAGTTAATCACGAAGTCGCTGAAATAGTAGAAGCCGCGCATAGCTTCGGGCAGGCGCAGGCCGTCGTGGGTGAGGGCGGCGGCGTACTCTTTGCCGATAGTGATAGCGCGGCTGAGTCCATCGTCGGGGGCACCCGCCGCCATGTAGCGGCGCAAGTCCTCCAGCAACTGCCGTCCTTGGACGCGCATCTGCTGACGGGCCTCGTCGCTCATGCCGTTATACCAGGGCGCGTTATCCAGCTTGCCCTCACCGACCGTCATGCGGGCCTGGCCCAGCGCGTTCTGGATAATCACCCGCACTTCCAGGGGCTGCACCTCTTCGGGGGACTGCGCCTGGGATTGCAGATCACTGACCCGAAAGCGCCGGTGACCGCCGGGCGTGCGGCGGGATGGCAGCTCGCCTTTATCCGCCCAATTGCGCACGGTAGCTGGGTGCACCCCCAGGATTTCCGCCGCGCGCCGTAAGCTGACCCATTCTTCACTCATACAAAACTGCTCTCTGGATTCTGCTAGAACTTGTGCTCAGTATAACATTATCTCAGTGCAAAGTCCGACAAAATCACAGAATCGCACGCGCCCCCGTGCAGTTCGACGAGGGCGCATGTAGTGTGTGGGTCGTGTAATTGTTGATGCCGTCTAGGGTGCGCCGGAACCGTTTAGGGTGCGCCGGGCAGCGGCAGCAGCGCCTGCGGTACAGACAGGGCCGCCCCACTCGCCGGCAGATGCAGGAAGCTCACGTCGTCGATGAAAGCCTTACCGCGTCCGTCCTTGGCGCGCATCCGAAGCTGGACCTTGACGATCAGCGGCTCGCCGGTCAACACCAGCTCGTCGGTGAGCAGGCTATAGTCTGCCTGGGTCCCGGCAAGCACCTTGAGCGTAATCTTGCCCTTGTCCAGGTTTTCGTCGATGTAGCGTACCCGCACCCGGAGCTGTACCTTGGCCGTCAGGTTCTTGCTGGTGTAGTAGACGCTGGCGCGCAGGGTGTCGCCGGTATCGAAGAGGTTCACGTCGTATTTCTGCGTCAGCCGGGCGCGTTCCAGGCCGGTGCCGCGGAACATGTAGGCGCATTCGCCGCTGCGCGCGAAGATTTTGTCTTCGGGGTCGTCGGTATCGCCATCGCCGGTCTTGTCCTTATTGCACTTGACCTTATCCTTGCTGAGCTGGGCAGGGGTCCAGTCGTCCGGCTGTTTGCTCGTGTAGGTCTCAAAGCCGCCGTTGCTGATCAACTCCACGCTTTCGCCTGGATCGTACTCAAAGGCCCCGATGTCGCAGGCGTCGCCCTGGGGCCGTTCCACGCCGCGCTGATCGGTGCTGGCACAGGTGGTCGCGTCCCCGGCATCGACCGCCGGGCTGTTATAAGCGAGGGCGGCGCTGGGCGTGGTGCCCGGCGCGTTGAGCGTCACCGCGCTTAACAGCGGGTCCTGGCCGGTGATGTCGCTCTGTTCCAGCATACAGCTCGACACAGCACTTTGCACCAGCAGGCTGCCGGTGGAGCCGGTGTCCC
>CAYWGJ010000150.1:0-7394 GCA_964457835.1 uncultured Anaerolineaceae bacterium | reverse complement strand
GATCCTGGGTGATCTGGGACGCTACCGCGAGGCCGCCGATACCGCCGACACCGCCCTCAGCATCCAGCCGACACTGCCCCTGCTGCACTATGAGCGCGCGCTGTTCGCCCTTCAGATGGGGGACACCGGTGCCGCGACAGTGGCGTACTTTGAGGTATTGGCCCAGAACCCGAATAACGCCAAAGCGACCCTGCGCCTATGTGAGGTGTCCAGCCTACTGCGTGAAGCCGACCCCGCGCTGGCCTACTGTCAGCAGGCGGTACGCCTGGCCCCCGGCTGGGCCGATGCCTGGTATCGTCTCGGCCGCGAGCATTACCTGCTGGGGGATTTCAGCGCAGCGCAGCAGAGCTTGGCACGCTGCGCCCAGCTCCAAGCCGCGCAGCAGGTCCCCCCGGAATCGCGCATTTTTGAGTGCTGGTACTTGCAGGGCCAAGCGGCGGAGGCTTTGGGTGACTGTGACGCCCTGTATGCCGCGTACAGCGCCTTTCAGGACGCCGCTGCACAGGCTGATCTGCCGCAGACCTGGACCTATCCACCGGAGGGACCAACTGGCTGCCCCTTCCCCGCATCAGCAGTGGGCGGCGGATAAAACCGCACCCACCCCTGCTGCGTATACAAGAGTGTAAGGCATGTGACCAACGCAGAGGGACATCATGAACGACGAAAAGCGCAAGAACGACAACCCACAATACGAAACCGAATGGTCCTTTTCCTTCGACAGCATCAATGAGCGCATCCGTGAAGCCTTCGGCTCGCTGAGCGAAGAGGTCTTCGAGGCAGCACTGCACGAGCCAGTCGGCACCGCAGGCAGCGCCAGCGTGCGCATCGGCGGCGCAGTCGGCAAACGCACGATCAAGGCTGCCGAGGACGACGCTCTCATCAGCGCGCAGGTCGTCTACCTGGGCCAGGTCGCCATCCAGCGCAGTGGCGACGAGACCGCACCCACAGTCAAGCTGGAGTCGATCAAGAAAGCAGACGTGATCGGCCATATCCGCCGGGGCTTGGGCGCAGCGGTTAACCACACCGAGCTGTACTGGGACGCAGCCCTGACACCCAACATCCCGCTGGAACTGGTCATCGAAGGCGGCACCGGCAAAAGCGAGCTGGACTTCAGCGCTTTGCAGCTCAACGGGCTGACGCTGGAAGGCGGCGTGGGCGAAACTGACATGCAGCTCCCGGCGGGCGCGCATTACACGGTCAAGCTGAAGGGCGGCGTGGGTAACACCAGCCTGCACCTAGCCCCAGACAGCCACCTGACGCTGCACATCCACGGCGGCGTGGGCAACACGACCCTACACCTGCCGCCCAGCCTGGCCGTCAAGCTGGACTCAGAAGGCGGTGTGGGCAGTGTCAAGGTACCCGCGCACATCACGCGCACCATGAGAGGCAAAGACGCCATCGGCGACAGCGGCGTGTGGGAGTCAGAAGGCTTCGCGCTGGCCGAGCGCAAAGTGACGATCCGGCATCACGGCGGCGTGGGGAACCTGGTCATCAAGCAGGAGCACATCCCGGTGGTGTAAACACCCGGTCGTGTGATACCGCACCCGTGCAGGTGTTCGGGCCACCCCCGACCCGGACACCTGTCACCCACAGGGCCTTACCTTCATCAGTAGAGAACAGCGCGCGCTCATGCTACACTAAGGTGCATGTCTAATTGTGAAAGTAAGGACTGCCCCATGCCCCCGATCAAAATCAATCACCTGGCCGTCGTGGTCGAAGATGTGGACGCTGCGTTGAACTTCTGGCGTGACGCGCTGGGCCTGCCATTGAAGGCCAAAGAACACAACGAAGAAGAAGAAGTGGACATCGCCTTCCTGCCCATCGGCGACTCCAAGATTGAACTGCTGGCCCCCTTCACCGAAGAAAGCGGCGTTGCCAAGTATCTCGCCAAGCGCGGGGCCGGGATGCATCACCTGTGCATTGACGTGGCCGACATTGAAGCCACTATGGCGGAGTTGAGCCGCAAGGGCATCCAGCTCATCAACGAAGCACCCCGCACCCGTGAGGACGGCACCCGCTACGCCTTTGTACACCCCAAGAGCACCGGCGGCGTGATGATCGAACTCTACGAAAGCAACACAGGCTGAGTCCAGCCCGCCGCTCCCTAGGATCAGCGCAGCAGGCGGCCCCTCATCCCCTGCTGCGTTGGCCTGACGTTGCGCCTAGGTGTGAAAATGCTAGGCGCAGCGTTGAAATAGCACATTTAAGACGAAATGCGTGATAGAATAAGACAAGATCGATTCTTATATTGGTGAGCATTTACCGTGACTGACCACCCCCCTATGGATGACTTAACGCAGCGGCGGCTCAAGAAATGGGTCGCTAACCTGAATGACAACGACTCGGTTGTGGCCGCCAGCGCTGCGGAGAAGCTGGGCAAGCTGGGCCACCCAGCGGCGATCCCGGACCTTATCCACGCCATGCAAACGCGGCACACGAATGTCGCCAGCGCCGCCGCCCAGGCCCTGGGTGACATCGGCGACCCCAGCGCTCTGCCCGAACTGATGCAGACGGCCCGCAAACATCAAGACACCATCGTGCAGGCGGCTGCCGTGCAAGCGCTGGGCGACATCGGCGATCCGCGTGCGATCCCAGCCCTGGAGGAAACTATCGACGCCTACCTGGCCCACAAGCGCGGCGCGACCCGCTATGACCGCATCCGGGGCTACGATTACGCACTGCTGACGACAGCCGTCCACGCCCTCAAACAGATCGGCACGCGCCACGCGCTGCATGTGGCTTCAAAGGTAGACTCAATCTAAACGCACACTGCCTCAACCGACCTGCCACTGCGTTGCAGTTGCGCATCCTGCCCCCTGAACGCATACTCCATATAAACGTGCTGTGTCACCCGCACCCACCTGTGTCCATCGGCTATCCACACACGAGGAGCTGCGTGTATGTCTGAGTCTACTCAAGTGCCCATTGACCCCATTCCCCCGACACCCGGCGGAACCGGAGGCCGTCGCAAGCCGCCGCCCATACCCAGCCCGGACGCCGTGCAGCCAATCACCCAGGAAGTCCGGAAGCGTCGGCGCTGGCCCGCCTGGCTGCGCGAACTGCCGCGCGGCAGGATCATTCCAGACCAACACTTCAGCTTGATTGACGAAGCGAAGCTAAACCAACTGGCCGAAGAACGCGACCTGTCCGTCGCAGCGGTGCAGCGCATTAAAGAAGACCTGGACTTCATGGAATACGAAGTGCTGCGCTTCTTCCGGGAACGGGACTACACAGCCAAGTACAACCAAAACCGCTACCGCAAATACCAGTTGGTCTATACCTTGTTGGCCGCGCTGGCGACCCTCACCGGCTCGCTGATGGCCGTCACGCTCAACAGCAGGCCGGAATGGGTGGCTGTCTTCGCCTTCATCGAAACTGTCGTCGCGCTGGCGACAACCTTCGTAGCGACCATCAGCTCGCGCGAGGCGGCCATGCAGCAGTGGCTGATGAACCGACACCGTGCCGAGGCGCTGCGCCGGGAATACTACCGTTACCTGATGAACCAGCCGCCCTATACAGACCTTGATTCGGTGGCACGCCGCCGGACCCTGTCCCTACGCGCGGCCAACATCAACCAGAACGGCTACCCTGAATTGCAGAGCGTGGAGGGCTGACCCCAATGAGCCAACAAACACCCCCTAACGAGTCACCACCCAACGGACGCCGCCTGCACCGTACCGATCTGCGCGCGCGCTATGAAGTATTTCAGCGCTTCGCCCTGGAGGACCAACGCGCTTATTACAAATACACCATCAACCGCTACCGTCAGGCGGCTTTTCAGATCAACTTCATTCGTGCGGCCATCGCCTTCGCTACCGGCTTTGCGGCGGCATTGGCCGGTCTCATCGTGCAGACTTCCTTCGCGAACAACGCCGCCTGCGTCACCGATTCACCGCCGGAATACTGCGGGCTGCTCAGCGGATTCGTCGGGCTGCTGGTCGTACTCTCAGTGGCGCTGCCCGCTTTGGGCGCGGCTTTCAACTCGCTGTCGGACCTCTATCAGTGGGACCGCATCGCTGACGTGTATACGTCGGCGTCCGACAGCATCGACGTAGCCGACGCACTCTCACCGATCCCCGATGACCCCGACGAGGACTCCTATCGTTCTGCATTGCGCGCATACGTGGAAGGCACGCTGGCAGTGATGAGTGACGAGACGGCGCAGTGGGGACAGTCGATCCGCACCCCGGCTCAGCTCAAGGCCTTCGTGGAAGAACAGAAGGCCAAAGCCAGCCAAGTCACTAACGGCGGTGCTGCCACCAGCGGCCCAGCCGACACCGACAGCAGCACTGCGCCCAATGGCTGAGCTGCGCTAGGCTTCCGGGGCTGTTTGTGTGGACGTATGGCCGTTGCTGCGGATGCTTTGCAGCTCGGCCAGGTCTGCCTCGCGAAACTGCATCTCGTAGAGCTTGGCGTACAGGCCGTCCTGTGCCATGAGCTGGTCGTGCGTGCCCAGCTCCACCAGTTCACCTTGGTTTAACACCGCGATGCGGTCGGCTACGCGCACGGTGCTCAGGCGGTGGGCGATAATCAAGGTGGTGCGGTTCTGCATCAGGCGGGCCAGCGCTTCCTGAACGAGCTGCTCGCTCTCGTTATCGAGACTGCTGGTGGCTTCGTCTAAGAGCAGGATGCGTGGGTCCTTGAGCAGGGCGCGGGCAATCGCTACCCGCTGCCGCTGTCCACCGCTGAGCCGCACACCACGATCCCCCACGACCGTCTCGTAGGCGTCGGGCAGTGCCATGATGAAGTCGTGGGCATTGGCGGCTTTGGCCGCTGCGATCAACTCGTCCTCGCTGGCGTTCAGGCGGCCATACAGGATGTTCTCGCGGATGGTGCCGCCGAACAGCAGCGTTTCTTGTGGCACGATGCCGATCTGTTCACGCAGGCTGGCCTGGGTGAGCGCGCGCACATCGTGGCCGTCCACCTTCAGCGCGCCCCCGCTCACGTCGTAGAAGCGCGGGATCAAGTTGAAGAGCGTACTCTTGCCCGCGCCGGACGGCCCGACTAGGGCCACGATCTCACCGGGGGCGATGTCCAGGTCCAAGCCCTTGATGACCTCTTGGCGTTCTTCATAGCTGAAGCGCACGCCCTCAAAGCGGATGCCGCCCTCGGCGCGGTCGATCTGATGCGCGTCGGGGCGGTCTTGCACCTGGGGCGCGGTGTCCAGCAGTTGGAAGACTCGGCGTGTGGCCCCCAGCGCCTGCTGGAACTGCGTGTACAGCCCCACCAGCGACGCAAAACTGCCCGCTACGCTCACGCCGTAGAACAAGAAGGTAATCAGCTCACCAGCGGAAAGCCGCCCGGCCAACACTTCCTGGCCACCGAACCACAAGAACAAAGCCAAAGAGCCGAAGCCCAGGAAGGCCATCAACGCGCCGAAGGCCGCGTTCAGCCGCGCCAGCCCCACCGCTGAAGCGAAAGCGTTGGCGATGGCGTTCTCGTAGCGCGTGACCTCGTAGGCTTCGCGGACGAAGCTCTTCACCTCTTTGATGCCCTGCATCGTCTCTTCGGTGACAGTCGTCGCTTCGGCGATCTGGTCCTGCACGCGGGTGCTCAGCCGCCGCAGGTAGAAACCGAAGCCGAAGCCCAGTCCCACGATGATCGGGATCAGCAGCGCGATGAAGAGCGTCAAGCGCCAGTTAATGAGCACCATCAGCACCAGCGAGCCAAACAAGATGAGCACCTGCTGCAAGAGGGTGTTCACGTTGTTGGTGAGCACGGTACGCATGACAGTCACGTCGCTGGAGATACGCGAAACCAGCTCACCAACACGTCGGCTGGTGTAGAAGCCTAACGACAGGCTTTGCAAGTGCTTGAAGAGCTGGGTGCGCATGTCCACCACGATGCGCTCTCCGATGTAGTTCAGGTTGTAGCTCTCAAAGAAGGTAGTCACGGCGCGCACGAAGAAGATCACGACTAGGGCTAGGGTAATCTGGTTGAGCAGTTCAGAGCCGCCGGTTTCGCTGTTGAAGATGCTGTCCACCACGGCACCGATCACCGCCGGAAAGACCAAGCTCAGGCCGGCACCGACCGTCAGCGCCAGGATCGCAGCTAGCAGGCGCAGCTTGTACGGCCCCAAGTAGGCTACTAAGCGCCGCCATTGGACTGGTAAGCCTTTCAAATCGTCAATAGCTTCGTTGTCGGCGTCGGGGTTTTGTGCGGCGCGATCGCGCCCACGTCTGCGCATCATCATGCGGGGATTCTTTCTACTGGGTTTTTAGCACCAATACGGACTACGGAAAACACTTGTGCAGGGTATCACAGCACACGTCAGAAATGCGTTAGTTGTGTGTATGGCGCATGACCGAAGATGGGGCGGTGAACCCGGCGCACGTTTTCCGGCGGACGAGTGTGTGCGACATTGGCACTTACATGGTGACCTGGCGCTGGACGACGAGGGAGAGTACGTGGATGCCGAAAGCAGCAGCGTGGAGAGTGGGGTGTACACCGCGCAAGAGCGGATCGCGCGGCGTTGGAGCGCGACTACCGCGAGAAAATGCCGTGCCGCATCGTGGAAGAGATGCTGCGTGCCGCCTGAGCGACAGCCAGCAGGTCAGCGCGGTAGGAGGTGAACCCCATCTACGTCGTAATCCAACCCAATGGATGAGCCTTCAGCGTAAACGCGGCCTACGCCCGGATTCTGCTCGACAACGATGAGACGCTGACCGTTGTTATTGACGATATATTCGGCTTCCGAACCGAGATACATGGCCTGTTCAATGCTAACCTGGGGCAGACTGTCATCTAGCCGCAAATGTAGCATTTCTGGGCGCAGCATTGCCACGCGGTTATGGTGGTCTGGCGTGGGGAACTTCGGGCGAATGGTAACTGTTTTGCCTAACAACTCAAAACGTAGGGTCTCCTCCGCTGGCTGTTCCATATCTTGCAGTGGGATAAAATTGGCCCGCCCAATAAAATCAGCTACAAAGCGGGTTGCCGGGTAACGATAAATCTCTTCAGGTGTGCCAATCTGATCAATTTTGCCGTTGTTCATGACCACAATTCGGTCAGAAAGCGCCATTGCCTCCACCTGATCATGCGTTACATAGATGCTTGTAATCCCTAACCTGCGCTGAAGCTGGTGGATTTCACTGCGCATCTGCACGCGCAGTTTGGCATCTAGGTTGGAAAGCGGTTCATCGAACAAGAGAATACGCGGCTCCATCACCAGCGAACGCGCCAGAGCGACGCGCTGCTGCTGTCCGCCGGAAAGTTCGTTAGGGCGACGCTTGTCCATACCCTCAAGACCAATAATATGTAAAGTTTCGGTTACTTTCTGCTTGATCTCCTGACGTGTAGAGCGCGCGTTTTGCAGACCATAGGCGACGTTTTCAAAAATGGACATATGCGGAAAAAGCGCGTAATTCTGAAACACCAGCGCCATATCGCGCTTA
>CAYWGJ010000149.1:0-7405 GCA_964457835.1 uncultured Anaerolineaceae bacterium | reverse complement strand
CTGCTGACCTGGGCCGTGGTCGGCGGCACGGTGCTGGCTTACGCAGTCGTCAACCTGTCCGCACAGGGCGACGCGGCCTTTCACCTCTTCACACGCACGGTTTCGCCGGTGCAGACCGGGGCCAGCGCGGTCGCGGTGCGCGTCATGCAGCCGCTGGGCATCGCCGAGTCGCTTCAGCAATGGCCGCAGATCATGCAGGATGCCCACGCACAGAACCTGATCCACTTCACGACCAGCCCGCCGGGTCAGCCGCTGCTGCACAGTACATTGGCCGCGCTGCTTGCGCCGGTTGAGGCGCTGCACCCCGTGAGTATGCAGTGGCGGGCCTATCAGTGCAGCGAAGCCCCCGTAATGGCTTACACGCGCGGGGAGATTCTCAGCGCGGGCTTAGTCGCGCTGCTGATGCCTTTCTTTGCCGCGCTGACGGCCTTACCGCTCTTCGAGTCGCTGCGCTTGCTGACGAATGATCGGCAATTGGCGCGTAACCTGGCGGGGTGGTGGCCGCTGGTACCGGCAGCGCTGCTCTTCGCGCCCACCTGGAACACGTTGTATCCACTGCTGCTGACTGGCGCATTGGCGCTGCTGCTGCGCGGTCTGCTGCGTAACCGCTTGATCTGGCTGCTGCCTGCTGGTCTGCTGACTGGGTTAGCGACGACGCTTAACTTCAGTGTGCTGCCGGTGCTGCTGTTCTTCGGCCTGCTGACGCTGGGCTTCTGGTGGACGAGCACGCCGCGCCGATCCTTCACCTGGGCACTGCGGGCCGGGCTGTGCTTCGGTCTGGGTCTGATGCTGCCCTGGCTGCCACTGATCGTGGTGGGCGGCTGGACTCCGTTGCAGCTGTGGGCCATTACATCTGCACAGCACAGCGACCTAGTGCAGCGCGATTATCTGCCCTGGCTGATCTTGCATCCCTATGACGTGCTGACCTTCACGGGTTGGGCGGCGGCAGCCCTGGCACTGTGGGGCATGATCGGGGCGCTGCGTGGACCGCGCAACGCGCCGCTGACCGTATTCACTTTGGCGCTGTTGTTGATGCTGACGGCTTTGAACCTCAGCGGTATGGTGCAGGGCGAGAACGCACGCATCCTCATCTACGTTATGCCACTGCTCTTGATCGCGGCGGCGCTGCCCTTACGCGGACAGCCTGCGGGCTGGGATGTGCCGCTCTTTGTGGTGCAGGGCGTCGCTGTGGTGGTGATGGGGGCAGTGCTGGCGGTGGTGCCGCTGGACCTCAACCCACAGCCGGACGGTCCACGTCAAGACATGGGCAGCCTGGGGGATGGGTTGCCCTGGATCACGGCGGATGCCCGCCTGGAGTCAGCGGCCTATAATGGCGCGATCCACCTAGACGCCTACCGCTACGTTGCGGACCCCTCCGCACAGGCAATCAGCTACGAGCTGCAATGGCGTGGGGAACAGCCCACCGAGCGCCCTTACGTCTTCTCGCTGCACGCCACAGCGCAGAACCCAACGGATGGGCAGATCATCGCTGATCCTTTTGAATGGCAGCCGCAGGGCGGGCGCTACTTGACGAGCTGCTGGCAGGCAGGTGACATTGTGCGTGACGCGGTGGTGCTGCCGCTGCCGGTCATCAGTGAGCCGGTGGTGTGGGACGTGACGCTGCACGCCGTGGACCCACGCACCGAAGACAATCTGCCACCCTTCACGCTGGAGTCGGTGCACTATCCCTGACGTACACATAAAAACGCTGCGGACTTGATCGAGTCCGCAGCGCGTGTCTCTAAAGGCAATGCGGTCCGCCGCTCCTTAGAAAGGATCGTCGGGGTCGATGTTTTCGGGGTCCACTACTTCTGTCAGCAGACCGGCGCTGCCACCTGCCACGGAGCCAGTGGCGGCGATGAAGTAGTACTGGCCCGCCACGAGTTCAACGCCGGGGGCTTCCAGGATGGCATCCGTGCCACCCACCGGGACCACGCTCAGGTCGTAGGTACCCGCCGGAACGGTCAGGATCACCTTACCGTCGTTAAAGCCGCCCTCGAAGACGTCCTGGTAGGTGCCAGGGAAGCCCAGGCGCGCAACCAGCTCGATCTCTTCTTCACCAGCGCCCGCCACGATGCTCACGTCCGGGGCATCTTCGATAGCGTGGTAGATCACCACACAAGCCTGGCCCGCTTCCATGTCGGAGCACTCGGTCGTGTCGCTGCCGGTGACGATGTTGGTGGCGTTGGCGTCCAGCTCAGTGATAACAGCCGGGGCCAGCGTACCGTCTTCCACGGAGCCAATGGCTGCCACGGTGGTGAAGGTGCCGTCGGCGAAGGTCAGGTCAGCCGGGCCGATCACCGCACCGCTGACGCTGCTGTTGGTGCTCACGATGATCTCGTAGGTGCCGGGAGGCAGCGGCAGGAAGCGGGTCACGGTGTTGAAACGCAGACCGCTGAAGACGACCTCGCCATTGACCAGGATGTTCACCGCCGGGGCATCCGGGGACAGATGCGCCACGCGGACGCGGGCTTCACCATCGCCGTACTGCGGGGCCACGCCGAACTCGTCCTGATCGGTCTCGACGACCACCAGGCTAGGAACGTCAGGGGTGCCAGCGGCCACAATCAGGTAGTTGCTGTTAGCGGCTACTTCGAAACCCGCTGCCTCCAGGATAGGAGCGGCATTCGGGTCGTTATCCGCCGTCACGCTAACGTCGTAGGTCCCCGCCGGGACTTCGCTGGTGGTAATGCCGTCGTTGGAGCCATCGGCACCTACGAAGGTACCGGGGTAAGCCAGGGCATCAGCCAGGGACGCACCGCTGGCGGTTACGTTCACCAGGGGCGCACCTTCGATAGCGTGCCAGATGCTCAAACGGGCGCTGCCAGTAGTGATGCGGCTGTAGTCCTCAACGAAGACTTGAGCGTTGAGGGTCTCGTTGTCCAGGGACCCCAGCGCGGCCACAGTGACAAAATCGTCAGTTTCCACGGTCAGGTCCAGCGGACCAAGCGCGGCTTCAGCGATGTCGCTGCTGGTGCCAACGGCAATGGAGTAGGTGCCCGGCTCCAGGCCGACCCAGCGGGTCACGTTGCCGAAAGTCAGGCCGCTGAACTGAATTTCACCGTTGACGAACACGATCACGTTGGGGGTGTCCGGCGACAGATGGGCCACCCGAACGAAACCGGCGTTTTCCGGCGGCTCGGGGTCTTCAAGCTGAGCGGCCACTGGCATCACAGCCAACAGCATCAGCGCGGCCACAAACAGAAGGGCTGTCATTTTGCGCATCTTCACGTCTCCTCGATGGTAAAAAAAGGATGCAATTGGCATTTTGTGTTGGCAAAATGCATCACGCATAATCAAAAGTATAGATGATCTGCGCCTATCCGACAACGAAATGCAGCGCTTTGTTAGCACGCTGTTCATTTACGGCTGGTCAGCGCCGACCCTAGGCCTCATCTTGCGTAGAGTCGGGGCCAGATGAGCGGCTGAGATACCCCGCCGATTCTTGCCCAGCCACGGCGTAGAGCAGCACGCCCAAGGCGCTGAGCAGGTAGCTGCCGATGACGCCCACCGTTTGCAGCGGCCCGATCAAGACATCCGGGCTGAGGTGCGACCCGAAGCCCAATACATCAGCCAGCCCAGCGATGGCAGCAAAGAGCAGGCCGGTCAGCGCTAGGCGCGTGCCGATCTGCTGAGCCAGGGTAGAGGGTAGGTTTTCGTAGAAAGAGAACTTGACGTAGATGAGCGCACCGAAAATCAAAAGGCTGAAACCGATCAAGATAGCGGAAACCTGCACGATGCCCACACCGCCGGTCGCTTCCAGGCCGGTGACGCCAGGGAACAGGCCCATCAGGGCCAACACCGCACCCAGTGCCCCCAATGCGATGCCGATTTGCGCCACACGCCCCATGCTTTGTCCTTCGCTTTTGTCGACCGCTGCGCGCCCAAACCTTACCCCTGTGCCCCGCCTGCGTCAAGGTCTCTGGCAGCAGGTCCCCCCTCTAACGAGGTGTTTACGGGCTTGTGGTATACTGCGTTGGCTGGTAATGAAAGCGTAAAAGCAAGCAGGGGACTTATGTTCAGAAATCTGGTGAAGAAGGTGATCGGCGACCCGATTGAACGCGCGCTGCAAGGCTACCGTGCTATCGTGGAGCAGATCAATGCCCTGGAGCCGGAGATGCAGCAGCTCAGTGATGAGGCGCTGCGCAGCAAGACCGACGACTTCAAGGCGCGGCTGCAAGCGGGCGAAAACGTGGATGACCTGATGGTCGAGGCCTTCGCCGTCGTGCGTGAAGCGTCCCGCCGCACCATTGGTCTGCGGCACTACGACGTGCAGTTGATCGGCGGCATCGTGCTGCATGAAGGCAAAATTGCGGAAATGCGCACGGGTGAAGGTAAAACACTCGTGGCGACCCTGCCGCTTTATCTCAACGCGCTGGAAGGGCGCGGGGCACACCTGGTCACCCCTAACGACTACCTGAGCAAGTATGGTTTGCAGACGATGGGGCCGGTGTATCATTTCTTGGGCCTCAGCGCTGCCGTGATCCAGAACCAGGGCGGGGACGCCACCACCGGGTCCTACATCTACGACCCCGACTACGACACGGACGACGATCGCCTACAGCACCTGCGGCCCATTAGCCGCCCTGAAGCCTATGCCACCGACATCACCTACGGCACCAACAACGAGTACGGCTTCGACTACCTGCGCGACAACATGGTCGATAAGGTCGAACGCCTCGCCCAGCAGCGCGGCCTGCACTACGCCATCGTCGATGAGGTCGATAACATCCTCATTGACGAAGCGCGTACCCCGCTGATTATCTCCGGCTTAGCTGACGAACCATCCGACTACTACAAGCAGTTCGCCAGCGTGGTCAAGCGCCTGAAGCCCAGCAGCCAAGCCAGTATGGACGCCGAAGACCCGGACGGGGATTACGTGGTCGAAATCAAAGACCGCGTAGCTTACCTCACCGAGCAGGGTGTGGAAAACGTAGAGCGCATGTTGGGCGTCGATGAACTGTTCCACCCTGACCACGCTGAGATGATCCCCTATTTAGATAACTGCCTGCGCGCACAGGCCCTGTATCACCGTGACAAGGAATATGTGGTGCAGGACGGACAGATCATCATCGTCGATGACTTCACCGGGCGCTTGATGATCGGGCGGCGCTTCTCCGAAGGGCTGCACCAGGCCATCGAAGCCAAAGAAGGTGTGGAGATCCGCCGTGAGAACATGACCTTAGCGACGATCACCTTCCAGAACTTCTTCCGTATGTACGACAAGCTGTCCGGCATGACCGGCACGGCGATGACCGAATCGGAAGAGTTCGAAAAAATCTACGACTTGGAAGTGGTCGCCATCCCCACACACCGCCCCGTGGTGCGCGATGACAAAGAGGACTTGATCTACGCCACCGAGCAGGCCAAGTTCAACGCCCTGGTTGAAGAGATCAAAACGCGCAGCACAACCGGCCAGCCGGTGCTGGTGGGTACCGTCGCCATTGAGACCAGCGAGCGCCTGTCCAAAGCGCTGAAAAAGGCGGGCGTGGCCCATGAGGTGCTCAACGCCAAGCAGCACGAACGTGAAGCCAGCATCATCACCCAGGCAGGCCGCCCCGGTGCGGTGACTATCGCCACCAACATGGCCGGGCGCGGCGTGGACATCCTGCTGGGCGGCAACCCTGAAGGCCTCGCCCGTGAGAAGCTGCGCAAACAGGGGATCGACGTCACCGAAGCCACACCAGAACAATGGCGGGCTGTCTTCACCGAAGCCAAAGCCCAAACCGACGCCGACAAACAGAACGTCATTGCCGCGGGCGGCTTGTACGTGCTGGGCACTGAACGTCACGAAGCCCGCCGCATCGACAACCAGCTTCGCGGGCGTTCCGGGCGTCAAGGAGACCCCGGCGAGTCGCGCTTCATGCTCAGCCTGGAAGACGACCTAGTGCGCCGCTTCGGTGGCGACCGCATCAAAAACTTCATGAACTGGGCCAGCATCCCCGAAGACGAACCCATTGAGCACGCCATGATCTCGCGAGCGATCGGCCAGGCTCAGGTGCGTGTAGAGGGCATCAACTTCGACATCCGCAAGCGCGTGTTGGAATACGACGACGTGGTGAACCGACAGCGCACAGCCATCTACAAGCAGCGCCGCCAGGCCCTGACGGCTGACAGTCTGACGGATGTCTTCCTGAAGATGATCGACGACGAGATTGTGGCCGTCATCGACGAATTCGCCGCCGAAGAAGATAAGCCCACCACCTGGGACCTGGAGGCGATGCACCAGAAGCTCTTCACTATCTTCCCCGTGCCTGAAAGCATGACGCCGACAACCATGGCCGAATTCGAGGACTTGGAAGCGCTGGAAGAAGCGGTGCTGGCAGCAGCGCATGCCGCTTACGAGCACAAAATGCTGCTGCTGCGCCAGGATGCTGCCCAGCGAGGGTTTGAAGAGGGCGAAGCCTTTGCTGAGCGTTGGGCCATGCTCACCGCCATTGACACGCATTGGCAGCGGCACCTCACTGACCTGGACGTGCTGCGCGAGGGCATCGGCTTGATGAGCGTCGCCCAGCGTGACCCCCTGGTGGAGTATCAGCGCGAAGCCTTCGCGATGTACAACGCACTGCAAGAACACATCCGCACGGAAGCCGTGCGCCGTATCTTCCGCGTGCAGTTCAACCGCGTGGAACAACAGCGCCCGCGCCAAATGCGCGCCATCCGCCCCGGTGCCGCCGCTGACGAAAAAGCGCAGCCTGTGCGCCGTGAAAAGAAACCAGGGCGCAATGATCCCTGCTGGTGCGGCAGCGGCAAAAAGTACAAAAACTGCCACTACCGCGAAGATCAAGCCAACATCCGCCAGCGCCAAACCAACTAAAGCGGCCTCACTGCAAGCACGCCCCTGCCACTGATGCGGGGGCGTTTGTATTGGCCCTAGGTGCACAGGGATGCTATGATGATCTACAGATGATGTTTGCAAAGTCATTGGCTCAGGGGAACGCAACAATGCGCTACTGCACCCTGCTGCTGCTTATACTCAGCCTGACTTCATACGCGCTGGAAGACACCCGCAGCGGTATCAACGGCATCACCTTAAACCTGGAGTAAAGCACCACCATGAGCGACACCGACCAACCATTGATGCCTGCATTGGCGGGGCGCGATGCCCTGCTGACACGCATCCAACAGCACCTCAGCGCCCCGACACGCGCCCCGGTGCCGCTGATCCTGGGACCGCCAGGCAGTGGGCGTAGTGCCCTGCTGCACGAGATTGCCGCCCGGCGCGACCCCAACATCAACCTGGTACTGAGGCCGGACTTGCGCGCTGCGCTCATCAGCGAGACGGCGTGGTTGCAGACCCTCTACGGGCTGGCTGTGGAAGCGGCCTTGGCCGCAGGCTTCAGCGCCGGGCGGCTGCCGGAGCCGCCTGTGGACCCGACTGTCGATTGGCGGGACTGGCTGCGTG
>CAYWGJ010000148.1:0-7406 GCA_964457835.1 uncultured Anaerolineaceae bacterium | reverse complement strand
AAACCTTCGGTTACCCCATGGTGGTGGGCGAAAGCAGGGAGATTGAACTGGTGCGCGTGCCGGACCCGCCGCTCTACGTCGAGATGCGCGCGGCCTCCATCCCCTGGCAGAACCCGCAGACCGCCGACGCCACCCTGGTCTCACTGCGCGACATCAGCCGCCGCCGCAAGCTCGAAGAAGCGCTGCGGCATGCCGACCAGCTCAACACCGCCATCCTCAACGCCCTGCACGCCAGCATCGCCGTGCTGAACCACAAGGGCGTCATCATCCGCATCAATGACATCTGGGCACAGTTTGCCCGCGATAACGGCGACCCGGACGTGATCTATACCGGCGTGGGCGTCAACTATTTCGACGTGTGCCGCAGTGGGGATGACCCCGTAGGCCAAGCGGCACTGCACGGCATGGAAGCCGTGCTGCACGGCCAGCTCCCGGCCTTCGAGATGGAGTACCCCTGCCATTCGCCCACCGAGAACCGCTGGTTCTTGATGCGCGTGCTGCCGATGCAGGCCGAGGGACTGCGTGGCCTGGTCGTGGCCCACATCAACGTCACCCATTACCGCCAGGCGACCATCGACGAAATCGGCAGCGAGGCCGACGTACTCCAGCGGCAGCGGCAGCAGTTGGAGTTCGATTACTTCGAGCTGCTGTCCTACCCCACATTGAAACCGATCGTCGGCGCGCCGCTGAACAGCCAACAGGTGACGCACTTCAGCCGGGTGTACGCGCAACTGCTGGAACAAGCCCTGGAACAGCGCGCCTACAAGATCAAACGTGACACCGCTGCACAGGCCGAAGCCCTGGCCGAACGTCTGGGCAGCAGCAGCGCCACCCCGCGCGATGTCGTAAAGATTCATACCCAGGCCCTGGAAACGATGCGCGTGCGCGCCCGCACGCCGGTACGTGCCCAGGCCGCCATGGAAGAAGGCCGAATGCTCCTCGTTGAACTCATGGGGTATCTGGTATCCTATTACCGTAAGCGCGTCGTCATCAGCGACCAAGCAGCGGCCAACAGCGCGGACAACGGCGTCACGCCTCACGGGCGGCACGAAGAGAGATAAAAAGCCGTGATGAACACTTACGTACTGAAACTGTTTCTGGCAGGCGACGGCCCCAAATCGGAATACATCGTCAGCGAACTGCACGCGATCTGCAAAGCCGCCTTCGGTGAAGCGTATCACTTGGAAGTGGTTGACGTGTTGAAAGACCCCCAACGCGCTGAGGAAGACCATGTGTTGGCAACCCCCACCCTAGTGCGCGAGCACCCCCTGCCACGCATCTACGTCATTGGGGACCTCAACCATCGCGAAAAAGTGCTTAACGCACTGAACATCAAACTCAAAGACAGCAACTAGCACTCAGATAAGGACGTTACCTGTGCCGGTAGACCCTTTGCACACCCAGGTCAGTAAACTACAGACAGGCATCCCCGGCCTGGATCACATCGCTAATGGCGGCCTGCCTAGCGGGCGCACCACCTTGATCTCTGGCTCGGCAGGCACGGCCAAGACCGTCATCGCGACCCAGTTCCTTGTCGAAGGCATCCTGCAACATGATGAGTGCGGCGTCTTCGTCACCTTTGAGGAATCGACCCAGGACATCAAACGCAACATGCTCGGCTTCGGCTGGGACATCGCGCGTATGGAGGCCGAGGGCAAATGGCTCTTCGTCGATGCCGCACGTCAGTCCGCTGAGACAGTGTTTGCCGGGGACTACGACCTCACCGCCCTGCTGGTGCGCATCGAGCACGCGGTGCGCAAGATCGGCGCTGTGCGCGTCTCGTTGGACTCGCTGGGGGCCATCTTCACCCAGTTCACCGATACCGGCCTGCTGCGCCATGAGCTGTTCCGCATCAGCGCCTCGCTGAAAAGCCTGGGCGTGACCACCATCATGACCGCTGAGCGCACCCAAGAATACGGCGACATCGCCCGCTTCGGCGTTGAGGAATTCGTGGCCGATAACGTCATCATCCTACGCAACGTGCTGGAAGAAGAAAAGCGGCGGCGCACGGTGGAAATCCTGAAGTTCCGCGGCACCTCGCACCGCAAGGGCGAATTCCCCTTTACGATCATTCCTGGCAAAGGCATCGTCGTGATCCCGCTGTCGGCTATGCAGCTCAAGCAGCGCTCGTCAGACATCCGCATTTCATCCGGCAACGCGGAGCTGAACCGCATGTGTGGCGGCGGCTTCTTCCGCGACTCGGTGATTCTCGTCAGCGGCGCAACGGGCACCGGCAAGACCTTGATGGCGACCGGCTTCATGTCCGGCGGCGTCAACAACGGCGAGAAGGTGCTGCTGTTTGCCTTCGAAGAAAGCCGCGACCAGCTCTTCCGCAACGCCACCGGCTGGGGCTACGACTTCGAACAGATGGAACGCGACGGCCTGCTGCGTGTGGTGGCGGAATACCCGGAAGTGGCCGGTTTGGAAGACCACCTCATCGAGATGCAGCGCATCATTGAAGAATTCAAGCCCAACCGCGTCGCCATCGACAGCCTGTCGGCTTTGGAACGCATCAGCACCACCAAGGGCTTCCGTGAGTTCGTGATCGGCCTCACCAGCTTCATCAAACACCAAGAGATCGCCGGGCTGTTCACCTCCACCACGCCGACGCTGCTGGGCGGCACCTCCATCACCGAAGCGCACATCTCCACCATCACCGACTCGATCATCCTGCTGCGCTACGTGGAAGTCTACGGCGAGATGCGGCGCGGCCTGACCGTGCTGAAGATGCGCGGTTCCATGCACGACAAAGACATCCGCGAGTTCAGCATCGACATGCACGGAATGCACATCGGCAAAGCCTTCCGCAGCATTTCCGGCATCCTGTCGGGCAACTTCACCCAACTGATCCCGGATGAGATTCAGCGCCTGGGCAGTATGTTCACCGACGAAGATGCCGCTAACGCAGCCCCGCCCTTCGAGTAGTGCTATTGCTGGGACTCAAACCATGATGCAGGCCATGGCCCGGATCATCACGGCAGACCACACACTGACCGCCGCCCTTCAAAGCCAACTGCACGCCGCCGCAATCACGAGCCAAGCACACAACACGCTGCCCACAAATGCCGATGACAGCGGGATCGAGGAAGTGTGGCTGGTGGACTACGCACTTTGGCAGCCAGACACCATGCCACGCATCCCGTTGGTGCTGCTGCTGCCCAGTGCCGCCGCCTTGGATCACCTGCCCGACGACGCCCCGGTTTACATCCTGGCCGACGCCCTGCCAACGCCCACCGGCCTCAAGCGCATCATCGCACGGGCACAGCGCGCCTTCGTCGATCAGATCGCACTAGACACCTGCTTCAGCCAATTGAACCAGAGCAGCTACCAATTCCTGAGCCTGATTAACCAGAACACCGACGGCATGTTGGTAGTGGCACACAGCGGGCGTGTGCTGTTCGCCAACCCCGCCGCCGAGCACATCTTCCACCGGCAGAACCTAGTCGGACAGCCCTTCGGCGTGCCGGTCGTGACGGGCAGCCGCACCGAGATCATCGTGCCCGACGCCGCCAACATGACCGTGCTGGAAATGCGCGTGGCCGCCATCACCTGGGACGGCCTACCCGCCCACCTGGCGACCCTGCGCGACGTCACCCGCTTCAAAGAGACCGAACGCACCCTGCGCCAAACGCTCTACCTCAACACCCAGCTCAGTGCCGCCGTGGAAAAGCTGAGCGCGGGCGTGCTCATCACCGACCCGCACCAGCCCGACAACCCCATCACCTACGCCAACCAAGCCTTCAGCGCCATCACCGGCTACCAGCCCCAGGACGTGATCGGGTCCAACTGCCGCTTCCTGCAAGGGCCAGATACCGACCCGCAGGTCGTCGCGGCCATGCGTCAGGCCATCGCCGAGCGGCGCGTCTTCCGGGACGTGGTGCTCAACTACCGCCGCGACGGCACCCCCTTCTGGAACGACCTCACCATCGGCCCGGTCTACGATGACAACGGCGAACTCATCAACTTCGTCGGCCTGCAAATCGACATCACCGAGCGGGTACAAGCCCAGGAACAAGTCCGTTTGCAAGCCAACGTCATGGACCGCTCGCACGAGGCCATCCTCATCAGCGACCCGCAAGGCATGCTGACCTACTGCAACGACGCGGCGGTCAGCATGTTGAGCCTGCCCGCACAGGCCATCATCGGCAGCACCCTGAGCGCGCTCTACGACCGACTGCACGCCGCCGCCAACCCCTGGTCACAGATCAAGCGCGGGCTGGAGAACAACGGCTATTGGCGCGGCGAGGCCAGCTTCATCCACCCCGGCGGCGAAACCCGCATCACCGACTCCAGCATGGCCGTCATCCATGACGACGGCGGGCGCGTGACCAACTACAGCCTGATTATCAGCGACGTCACCGCCGACCGCCGCCGCGAGCAGACCGTTAAAGAACAGACAGAAATCCTGGAGACAGTTTTCGACAACATCCCGGTTATGCTGGCCTTCATGGACCCCGATGGACGTGTCAAGCTGGTGAACCGGCGCTGGGAACAGGTCATTGGCTGGACCCTGGCCGAGATGCGCGGCAGCAGCGACTACCTCACCCAACTGTATCCCGGCCCCAACAACCGCCGCCGCGTGCTGCGCTTCTTACAGGCGGGTGGCGGCGTGTGGCAGGACTTTCAAACCGTAGTGCGCAGCGGCCACCTGCTGGATATCGCCATGGCAAGCGTGCGCCTGTCCGATGGAACGATTGTCAGCCTGGGCCAGGACGTCACCGAGCGCAACCAGATGGCCTACAGCCTGCGCAAACAGCGCGAAATGGCCGAGGCCCTGCGCGATACCGCCGTGCTGCTCACCAGTAAGCTGGACCTAGAAGCGGTGCTCAACACCATCTGCATTCATGTGGGGCGTGTGGTGCCCAACGACGTGGCCGACATCATGCTGCTGCGCGACGCAGGCCGCGTAGAAGTGGTGCGCAGTTGGAGCCAGCGCTACCCGGAGCTGGCGCTGTCGGTCAACCGGCGCACGCTGAACCTGGCACAATACCCCACCCTCAGCCGTGTACTGCGCGAACGCAAGCCGGTCGTCATCCACGACACCCGCCTGCATCCGGATGCCCTGCCACCCAGCGACATTAGCTGGGTACGCAGCGTCATCCACGCGCCCATCCGCATCGAAAAGGAAGTGATCGGCTTCCTGAATGTCAGCAGCACGCAAGCCGACTACTACACGCTCAAGGCCGCCCAGGACCTACAAACCTTCGCCGACCAAGCCGCCATTGCCATCCAGAACGCCAACCTCTACACCGCCATCAAGCAGGTCCAAGAACGCACCCGCCACCTCAGCCAGCAGGTTATCACCGCCCAGGAAGAAGAACGGCGGCGCATCTCGCGCGAGCTGCACGACGAAACCGGCCAGGGCCTGACCGCGCTGCGCATGACCTTGGAAGTGCTCAAGAGCGACATGCCGCTGCACCAAGCCCCGGTCCAGGATGCCTTCACCCAAGTGATCGCCCAAGTCAGCGAGATCACCGAACGCCTGCGGCAGATTTCGCACCAACTGCGCCCACCCACCCTGGACACCATCAGCCTCAGCGACGCCATGCAGGGCCTGTGCATCGCCATGACGCAGCAGTCCGGCGTGCGCATTCACTTCCAGGGGGTACAGTTGCCGGAAGCCAGCGAAGCGGCTACAATTGCACTCTATCGCGTTCTCCAAGAGGCCTTAACAAACGTGGTCAAACACGCCCACGCGCACACCGTCACCGCGCGCCTGGCGTCAGATGCCGAAGCCATCACGCTGACGATCCAAGACGACGGCCAGGGCTTTGAAGCCAGCACCCTACAAGCACCAGACGCCCAGGGGCGCGGCATCGGCCTGCTGGGCATGGCAGAACGTATGGAAATACTGGGCGGCAGCCTGCACATCGACACAGCACCAGGACGAGGCGTCACGCTGATCGCTACGCTGCCCTGGAAGGACGACGAACCATGATCCGCGTTATCATTGCCGACGATCACCACCTCGTGCGCCAGGGCATCCGCATGATCCTGGAACGTGCCGAGGACATCCAAGTCGTGGCCGAAGCCGAGGACGGCAGCCAGGCTGTAGACCTGGTGCGCCAACACCAGCCGGACGTGTTGGTAACCGACATGGCGATGCCCCGCCTCAACGGGATCCAAGCGATGCAGCAGCTCAAGGCCGCGCGCCTGCCCACCCGCATCATCGTGCTGTCCATGTATTCCGACATCACCCTGGTGCAGCAGTCCTTGCAAGAAGGCGCGGTGGGCTACCTACTCAAAAGCTCCGTCAGCGAGGAACTGCTGATCGCCGTGCGCGCTGCCATGCGCGGTGAAACCTACCTGAACCCGGAAATCGCCCGCCAGGTGATCGAGAGCAGCTTCAGCGGCGAACTGGCAACCGCCGCCCAGAATCCGCTCGACCGACTGACCCCCCGCGAGGTAGAGGTGCTGAAGCTGGTAGCTGAGGGCCACACGAACCGTGAGATCGCTCACGAGCTGAACATCAGCACCAAAACAGTAGAAAAGCACCGCGCCAACCTCATGGAAAAGCTGGACCTGCACGACCTCACCGGCTTGATCCGTTTTGCCCTGAAGAACCACCTCATCGTCCTGGAAGAATAACGCAGCTTCGGCCCACAAGCGGCAGATCGGCGGCCAAGCGTCGCTTGTCAGGCACGCCGACGGCGCGTACACTGGCGGACGTTGTGACCGACGAAACGACCGGATCGCTATGACCGCCACCGCTTCCCCATCCAACGCCCGCCCCCAACGCCCACTGTGGGCGCAACTGCGCCGCTTTCTGCGTCCTGGGGACAGCTTCGTGCTGGCCCTGGTGTTGATCGTCAGCGTGCTGCCAACGCTGGTGCTGCAAGCCGCCGACTGGCCGCTGGACATGGGCGTGCTGCTGCCCGTCAGTACCTTGAGCGTGCTGCTGGGTTATGTGCTGGCGCGCAGCCGCTACTTCAACGAGTTTTTCGCCCTGCTGCTGAGCATCGGCTACGCCGTCAGCCTGACTTTCATCATCGCCAGCACCCGCGTGGAGGGCGGCGGCTTTGAACTCATCGTGCGCAGCGTGGCCTGGGTCAACGACGCCTTCACCGGCGGCATCAACCAGGACCCGCTCGTCTTCACCCTGCTGACCAGCCTGCTGTTCTGGATTGTGGGCTACAACGCCGCCTGGCACGTCTTCCGTATTGACCGCGTGTGGCGCGTGATCCTCCCCTCGGCCCTCATCATCACCAGCAACATCGTGTTCTACAACGGCCCAGAAACCTTCGACCTGCACCTCTTCGTGTATATGGTCGCGGCGCTAATCCTGCTGGCGCACAGCCACTTGGACTCACGCGAGTGGGCGTGGTATCGCGGCGGAGTGGCCGTGCCGCGCGCGCTGCGCCGCCAATTCCTGACCGCTGCGGTCGTCATGACCCTGCTGGCGGCCA
>CAYWGJ010000147.1:1830-7407 GCA_964457835.1 uncultured Anaerolineaceae bacterium | reverse complement strand
CAGCTCACGCAGGCCGCTCAGCGTGCCGCCCCCCGCGTACAGGCTGAAGGTGTCCGCGCGCAGCAGCGGCTCACTTTCCGGCAGGTGACCGTGTGCCACGTAGTGATCCAGCAGGCGGTTGGTGTTCTGCTTGCTCTCAGTGACGTTCGGCTCGTCAAAGGGGTTGATGTTCAACATCTTGCCTGCGATGGCCGTTGCATATTCCCAGCGGAAGAACTCGCCCGCGAGGGCGTACACGTCTGGCAGCAGCAGGGTGATGCGCGGGTGCCCGGCCTCACGCACTGCCTTCACGCCCTCGTCCAGCGCCGGGTTACCGGGATCGTCGTCCACCTTCAGGTACACGAAGGCGCGGTCGCTGTCGTAGTCGTGGGGCTTGCCCACGGTCGCGCCGACGACGGGCAGCACGCCCACGCCTTCTTTGCCGGTGCTTTCCGCCACCAACTGCTCGACCCAATCGCCGAAGTTCGCCAGTGAGGGGCTGCTGATGATGGACAGCTTGTTACGTCCGGCCTGGGCCATCGCGCCGATGAACGCCCCCATGAATGCGCCGGGGTGTTGGGCGCTAACGATCTTCGGGCTGCACGCCTGGATCATGGTCGTCGCTGACGCCCACAGGCGGTCCAGGTCCAGGCCCAGCAGCGCCGCCGGCACCATGCCGAAGTAGCTCAGCGCGCTGTAGCGCCCGCCGATGTCGCTGGGGTTGATGAAGCGCTCGCGGAAGCCCTGCGCTTCAGCCAGGGCCGCCAGCTTGGAGCCGTCGTCGGTGATGGCGATGAACTGCGCACCCTGGCCGCCGGTCTTCTCAAAGAAGTAGCGGTAGAAGGACAGAGTCTCGACGGTGCCGCCGCTCTTGCTGGCGACGATGAACAGGGTCTTGCTCAGGTCCACGGCCCGCTCGATTTCCAGCACGCGCTCCGGGACGGTGCTGTCCAGCACCCGCAGCTCCGGGTAGCCGGGCTGCGCGCCAAAGGCGCGGCTGAGCACCTCCGGGGCCAGGCTGCTGCCCCCCATACCCAGCAGCACGACGTACTTCACGTCGTCAGCGTCCTTGACGCTGGCTTGCAGGGCCTTGAGCCGGTCTAGGTCGATGGTGTCCAGCACGTCCAGCCAGCCCAGGCGGTTGACGATCTTCTCAATGGTGGGGCCGTGGTCCTTCCACAGGCTGCCCTCTTTGGCCCACAGACGGGCGTTAGCGTGCACGGCATCTAGGCTGTTGACAGCGCTGTCCACGGCTTCGGCGTAGGTGCTCAGGGCGGCCTTCTGGCGGCTGATGACGCCGGTGGTCAGGATGATGCGCTTGGCCTCTACTTGGTCCAGCAGCGCCTCAAAGGATTGGATGAAGGCCTCTACGCCGTCGTCTTGCAGGCGCTGCGTGACGACGTTCAGGTCGATGTTGACCTCAGCCAGACGCTGGGCAAAACTGAGCGCGTTGTCCATGGCTTGGGTGAGGGTGGCGGCGGCGGTGCCGTGGTCCTTGAAGGCCTCCAGGGTGGCGGGCGGGACGGTGTTTACGGTGTCAGGGCCGATGAGGGCATCGACGTAGCGTGTGTCGGGATAGGCGGGGTTTTTGGTGCTGGTGCTGGCCCACAACGGGCGCTGCACGCGCGCACCGGCGGCCTTCAACGCAGCGAAGCGTTCGGTGCCGAAAATCTGTTGGAAGCGATAATAGGCGGCCTTAGCGTTGCTGATGGCGGCCTGGCCCAGCAGGGCGTTATTGGCGCCCACGCGCTCCAGGTCGCGGCCCTGCGCGGCGCGGATGTTGTTATTGAGCATCCCGTCAATGGCGGTGTCGATGCGGCTGAGGAAGAAACTCGCCACGGACGCGATGCGCTCAATGGGCTGCCCGGCGGCGTGGCGGCGTTCCAGGCCCTTGATGTAGGCCTCGGCGACCTGGGCGTAATTCTCCACCGAAAAAATCAGGGTCACGTTGACGTTGATGCCGGCAGCGATGGTCTCTTCGATAGCCGGGATGCCTTCGCGCGTGGCCGGAATCTTAATCATCACGTTGGGGCGATCCACGGCGGCGAACAGACGCTTAGCCTCTTCGACCGTCTCGGCGGTCTTGTGGGCCAGCAGGGGGTTCACCTCCAGGCTGACGTAGCCGTCGCGGCCTGCGCTGCGGTCGTACACCGGGCGGAAGAGGTCGGCGGCCTGCTGGATGTCAGCAATCGCCAGCGCTTCGTAGACAGCCATCGGTTCGGCGTCCAGCAGGGCCGCGATCACGTCGTCGTAGTCATCGGATTGGCCGATGGCCTTCTGAAAGATGCTGGGATTGCTGGTCACACCGACGACGCCGTACTCGTCGATGAGGCGCTGAAAGGTGCCATCGTTGAGCAGTTTGCGGCGGATGTTGTCCACCCAGATGCTCTGACCAAACTGCTGCACGTCTGCGGGCGGGTTGGGGGTCATCGTGTCTCCTTTGCTGGTCTGCACATGTGTTGAGGAAAAACAGAGGGGCGGGGACCATGTGCACCGGCCCCGGTCGGCTCAGGTAACAGGCTTTTACCCTATTGTAACCGCATCGTGCCGCGCTGACTATGGCGTGTCCCCGGTCTTGGGCGCGCTGCTGGGCGGCGCTGTGCTGGCCGATGACCCGCTGTCCGGCGGCGAGGCGCTGAGGTCGCGCTCTACCTTGTCCATCGAATCCCCCTTGAGCAGGCGCTGGGTGGCGTCGTGGTACTGGCTGCCCAGGGCGGGGTCGCCCGCACCCACTTGTTGGAACATCTCGCCCACCGCCCGCGAATCACCCGACTCGAACACGGACAGCATCTCGCCGGAGGACATGCGGCTGTAGTCGCGGCTGGGGGTTTTGACGTTGACGCGGGTGATGATGCGCGCTAAGTCGGTGGCGGCACAGTGTGGGCAGGCCGGCGGCGTGTCGGACTGCTGGGCGGCGTCGTAGGCGGCGACGCTGGGGTAGCGTAAGCTGAAGCGTTCGCCGCAGGCTTTGCAGCGGAAGTCGTAGCTGGGCATGGATCGGAGCCTCTCTCGCTGGCTTGATCGGTATTGTACTCATGATACGCTAGGGGTATTAGAATCGGGATAATGCGTGTTCCCCTGATCCCGTATCAATCCACGTAATACTGCTTGCCAGCCCGCCCGTATTTATGGTAGACTGGCTATGGTTGACAGATCAAGTTTGTCCATTTCACCGTGTTAGACGACTCTGAACCACGATCTGCTAAACGCAGCGACATAGTGCAGAATCACCTGCCGGGCACTGACCCCGGCTTTTTGCGTTTACGCACCGGTCACTTTTGGAGCCAGATTAAAGGGGTAGTAATCTCGTGGACGAGGGCAGTACGACCAGCCTATTCGTGATGGGGGTCCTCATCGTCTTACAGGCGATCATCACCCTCAGCTACGGCGCGCTGAGCAATGTGCGCATCAGCGTGTTGAAGGACTTGGCCGAGCAGGGTCCCAAAGGGGCCAGCCGCCGCGCACAGCGGGCACAGCAGCTCATCGAAGAAAGCCGTACCCTGGCGATCAGCTATCAACTGGCGACCACGCTGCTGGGCTTCAGCGCCATGGCCCTGGCCGTGACCGGCCTCAGCAGCCTGTTCGGGCCGACGCTCGCGCCGGTCATCGTGGGCGCGGTGCTAGTGCTGCTGACCGCCAGCCTTTACCTGCTCATGGGACTCATCGTGCCGGAGGCCATCGGCACCGCCCACGCGGACCTGCTGGCCGCCTCGCTGCTGCCCGTCATGCGTGTTGTCATCTTGCTGCTAACCCCCTTGACCGCCGTCCTGCTGGCCGTGGCCCGCGTTGTGTCCGGTGTGTTTGGTGGCAGCGACATGGTGAACCGCGTCACCGAAGAAGAGATCATGACCTTAGTCGATGCCGGTCACAGCGGCGGCACCATTGAGGACGAAGAGAAAGAGATGATCTTTTCCGTGCTGCGCCTCAACGAAACCCACGCCAGTGAGCTGATGGTGCCGCGTATTGACGTCGTAGCCGTCGAGATCGACACGCCCCTGGACGAAGCCCGTGCCCTGTTCATCGACACCGGCTTCTCGCGCATTCCCATCTACAAAGGCAATATCGACCACATCCAAGGCCTGCTCTACGCCAAGGACCTGCTGACCTACTGGCACAACGGCAACCGCGAGCACATTAAGGGCCTCATTGATCTGATGCGCCCGGCCTACTTCGTCCCGGAGGACCAGCCCGCCGACCAGGTGCTCAAGGCCCTGCAATCGCGCCGCGTACACATGGCGATTGTCACCGATGAGTACGGCGGTACCGCGGGCGTTGTCACCATTGAGAACATTATCGAAGAGATCATCGGCGACATCCAAGACGAGTACGACATCAACGAAGAAGCCGAATACCTCAAGGTCAGCGACACCGAATACCTGGTGGACGCCAGCATTGACCTGGACGACCTCAATGACCTCATCGACGCCGACATCCCCGCAGTGGACAGCGATACCCTGGGCGGTTTCATCTACACCAACCTGGGCCGCGTGCCAGAAGTGGGCGAAGAGATCATGCACGAGCAGCGCGTGCACATCCGCGTCGAAAGCGTGGACGGGCGGCGCATCCGCAAGTGCCGCGTCACCCGTCTGCTGCGCGATGACGACACCGGCGAAATTATCCCCGTAGACGCCGACACCCCCGCGTCACACACGGACAACCCGACGGATAGCGCCCATGTCTGAGCAAAGCCCGTCGGCCAGCCCGCCGGCCAGCCCGCCGGACCCGGCCTTGATCCAGGCCGCTATTGCCGCCGCTGAGCACGCCTATATCCCCTATTCCGGCTACCCGGTAGGGGCAGTGCTCACCACACCAGACGGCCAGGTCTTCAGCGGCTGTAACGTGGAGAACGCCAGCTACGGCGCGGCTATCTGCGCGGAACGCACGGCCCTGGTCAAGGCCGTCAGCGAGGGACAGCGGCAGTTCAGCACACTGTTTGTCGCCACTCGTGACGGCGGCGCACCCTGCGGCATCTGTCGGCAGATGCTGGCCGAGTTCGCGCCTCAGCTTGACGTGGTGCTGGTCGATTTCAGCGGGCGGGTGACGCTGCGCACGCGCCTGGACCAACTGCTGCCGCACGGCTTCGATGGCAGCAGCCTGCGCCACACGCACGCCGCGGACTGACTCCACCTTTAACTGCGCGGGCAAAGGCGTTAAACTCCATACAATCAATCATGCAGACCGTTTGCAGCTCAGCCTGCAACCGCAGCACAGACCCGTACACAGTTCAAAAAAGGATTGGCTTATGGCTACGAACCCAGACAGCTTCGGCGCACGCGGGACCTTCGAGACCGGCAGCGGCCCGGCGGTGATCTACCGACTCAGCAAGCTGGCCGCCGATGGGGTAGGCCCGCAGATCGACCGACTGCCCATCAGCATCAAGGTGCTGCTGGAAAACGCCCTGCGCAACCTGGATGGCCGCGTCTTCCGCGATGAGGACGTGCGCAACATCGCCAACTGGGACCCGGCCCAGCCCGCCCGCGTGGAGATGCCCTTCATGCCCGCCCGCGTCATCCTCCAGGACTTCACCGGCGTGCCCGCAGTGGTGGACCTGGCCGCATTGCGCAGCGCCATGCAGCGCATCGGCGGTGATCCGTCTCG
>CAYWGJ010000147.1:0-1820 GCA_964457835.1 uncultured Anaerolineaceae bacterium | reverse complement strand
GCAGGGCGTCGTCCATGCCGTAGGCGTCCCCCTGGTGCCCGTGGACCTGGTGATCGACCACTCCGTGCAGGTGGACGCCTTCGGCATGGACGACGCCCTGCGCATCAACGCCGAATACGAATTCGAGCGCAACCGCGAACGCTATGAGTTCTTGCACTGGGGCCAGAAGGCTTTCGACAACTTCAAGGTCGTGCCCCCGGCCACCGGCATCGTTCACCAGGTGAACTTGGAATACCTGGCGCGCGTGGTGCAGACCCGCACCGAGTCCGACGGCCAGACCGTGGCGCTGCCGGATACCCTGGTGGGCACCGACAGCCACACCACCATGATTAACGGCCTGGGCGTGGTCGGCTGGGGCGTGGGCGGCATCGAAGCGGAAGCGGCCATGCTGGGCCAGCCCGTCTACATGCTCATGCCGGAAGTGATCGGCTTCAAGCTCACCGGCCAACTTCCGGAAGGCGCGACCGCCACCGACCTGGTGCTGGTCGTCACGCAGATGCTGCGCGCTAAAGGCGTCGTCGGCAAGTTCGTTGAGTTCTACGGCGCAGGCCTCAGCAGCATGACCCTGCCCGACCGCGCCACCATCGCCAACATGGCCCCCGAATACGGCGCGACCATGGGCTTCTTCCCAGTCGATGACGAAGTGCTGGCTTACATGCGCCGCACCGGGCGCGACGAAGCCCTGATTACCCTGGTGGAGCGCTACAGCAAAGAACAGGGCATGTTCCGCACTGACTCCACGCCTGACCCGCTGTACAACGATACGCTGGAACTAGACCTGAGCACCGTAGAGCCGAGCCTGGCTGGCCCGCTGCGGCCACAGGACCGCGTGCTGCTGCGCGAGATGAAGCCGCGCTTCAACGAAGTGCTGCGTGCGCCCCAAGGGCCGCAGGGCTTCGAGCTGAGCGACGAGCAGCTCAGCAACACCGCCACCGTACACAACGGCCACAGTACCCAGATCAGCCACGGCGCGGTCGTGATCGCGGCCATCACGAGCTGCACCAACACCAGCAACCCCTCGGTGATGGTTGGCGCGGGCCTGCTGGCAAAGCACGCCGTGGAGCGCGGCCTGACGCGCAAGCCCTACGTCAAGACCAGCCTGGCCCCCGGTTCCACGGTGGTCACGGAGTACCTGAACAACGCCGGCCTCAGCGAATACCTGAACGCGCTGGGCTTTAACGTTGTCGGCTACGGCTGCACCACCTGCATCGGCAACAGCGGCCCCCTGCCCGAAGAAGTCAGCGCCGCCATCCAGGAAGGCGACCTGGTCGCCACCGCCGTGCTCAGTGGCAACCGCAACTTCGCCGGGCGCATCAACCCGGACGTGCGCGCCAACTTCCTGGCCTCGCCACCGCTGGTAGTGGCCTACGCTCTGGCTGGGACGGTCGATATTGACCTGGACAACGACCCGCTGGGCACGGATAAGAACGGTCAGTCGGTCTACCTGCGCGACATCTGGCCCAGCCAGCAGGAAATCCTGGGCGTGATCCAGAACGCGCTGTCGGCGCAGTTGTACAAGGATCAGTACGGCAACGTCTACCAGGGTAACGACACCTGGAACGCCATCCCTAGCACGGACGAACCGGTCTACCAGTGGGACGAGGCCAGCACCTACATCCAGGAGCCGCCCTTCTTCATCGATCTGCCCGCCCAACCGGAGCCGATCCAGGCCGTAAGCGGCGCGCGGGTGCTGGTCCTGGCTGGGGACTCAGTGACGACCGACCACATCTCGCCCGCCGGTGCCATCAAAAGCGACAGCCCTGCCGGACACTACCTCGGCGCGCACGGCGTGGCACGGCGCGACTTCAACAGCTACGGCT
>CAYWGJ010000146.1:0-7442 GCA_964457835.1 uncultured Anaerolineaceae bacterium | reverse complement strand
CCTGGACGGACTCGGTCCGCAGGGGGACGGCCTGCACGCGCCGCATGAGCACGTGCTGCTGCGCAGCTTGCCGGAAAAGGCGGCGCTGTTGGCGGCTGTGCTGCGTGACTGGGAATTTGGGGTCTGACGGACTGCAAGACATCGCGCGGCGGTCCGGGTGGGGTGGGCCGCCGCCTCATGGGCACCCACCGTATGAGTTATTGTCATACCCCCAGTCCGGTTATGCTGTACACTAGAGTTATGCAGCAGAAAGATTTATTGTCCATTCAGCCTAACGACTCAGTTAAGCAGGAGCAGACACAGTGAGCGGTGAAACCATTCTCGTTGTGGACGACGGCGCAGACAATCGCGATTTTGTGGTGCAGTATGTGTTGGCCCCCAACGGCTACAAGTACATGACCGCGCGTGATGGCATGGAAGGGCTGCAAATGGCGCTTCAGCACCGCCCCGACCTCATCCTGCTGGACTGGAACATGCCGCGCATGGACGGCGTAGAGGTGCTGCGTAACCTGCGCGCCAGGAACGTTGATATTCCCACTATTCTGATGACCTTCCACGGCTCGGAAGAGCTGGCGATTGAGGTCTACCGTATGGGCGTGCGCGATTACGTCAAGAAGCCTTTCTACCCGGAAGAGATGCTGGCTGCTATCGACAACAGCTTGACCGAGGTCCGGCTGCGGCGCGAAAAAGAGGCCCTCACCAGCCGTGTGATGCACGCTAATCGCGAGCTGGAGCAGCGCGTCCATGAGCTGAACGTGCTCTACCGCATGGGCAAGAGTGTGACGTCCATCATGGAGATGGACCGCCTGCTGCCGCGCATCGTGGACGCCGCGGTGCAGGTCACCGGTGCAGAGGAAGGCTATCTGCTGCTGCTGGACGATGAGCACCTGATCTGCCGTGCCCTGAAGCGCCACAACGAGCCGCACGCCCAGCCCGCCGATGCCCGCGTCAAAGAGCCGATGGCCCTGCGCGCCATCAAGAACGGCCAGCCGCTGGTCGTCGATCCGAGCGAGATCAACCGCCAGACGCCCAACATGCCCTGGTCGGCGGCCTATGCCCCCCTGATGATCCAGGACGAGGTGATCGGTGTGCTGGGTATCAAGAACGTCTCACAGGACAGCCATGCCTTCACCAAGCGCGACTCCGCGCTGCTGAGCGCCCTCACCGACTACGCCGCCATTGCGCTGCAAAACGCGCACAACTACCAGGCGCTCATTCAGCTTAAAGAACAGGAAAAAGAGCACATACGCGGCACCTTTGAGCGTTTCGTGCCGCCCTCGGTGGTGGATCACGCGCTGGCCCAACCGGAGTCGCTGCAACTGGGCGGGGTGCGCCGCGAGATCAGCGTGCTCTTTGCCGACATTCGCGGCTATTCCACCTGGAGCGAGGACGCCACCCCCGAACAGGTCTTAGAGACGCTCAACCATTATCACAGCCTGGCCGCTGAGGTCGTGCTCGCCTGGGAGGGCACGCTGGACAAGTTCATGGGCGACGGCTTCATGGCGATCTTCAACGCGCCTGACGATCAGCAAGACCACGTACATCGGGCCGCGGACGCCGCGCTCGCGCTCATCAAAGCGGCCAACGAAGTGCAGACCCAGCACGGTCACCGCTTGATCTACAGCGTGGGCGTCAACGTGGGCGAGGCGGTGGTCGGCTACGTGGGCACCGAGCGCGCCATGAACTACACGGCCATCGGCGACACGGTAAACCTCGCCAAGCGCCTAGAGGAATACTCCGCGCCGGGGCAGGTGCTCATCAGCGACCACGTATTGCAGCGCCTAGGCCGCCTGGCACAGGTGCGCCCACTGGGAGATGTGCGCGTCAAGGGCCGTCGCCAGCCTACGGGCGTCTATGAGCTGACCGGCCTGGCCTATGAGGTGGGGTGAGGGGCACTGCACACACGGCCTTCTCAGAGCCTAGGTGCAGGGCACGCCGATTCATCTGGGCTGGGGGGCTGGTGATGCGCGTGAAGCTCATGTCTAACTCTACGTGCATACGCAGTCTAGCACGACTCGTGCAAAACGCCCCCACCGAGGATGGCAGGGGCGCGGGTGTGGCATGATCGTTTCAGTGCGGCTTATTCGTAACCCAGCACGCTCACCACACCGCGCACGGCTTCGGCGCTGTGGTCCAGCATGGCCTTTTCTTCGTCGTTGAGTGCCATCTCAATGACGCGCTCCACGCCGTCCTTGCCCAGCACCGCCGGCACGCCGATGAAGAGCTTCTCGTAGCCGTACTGGCCTTCCAGGTAGACCGCGCTGGGGATCACGCGCTTCTGGTCCTTCAGGATCGCCTCGACCATCTCGATGGTGCCCGCCGCCGGGGCGTAGTAGCCGCTGTAGCCCAGCAGCCCGACGATCTCGCCGCCGCCCTTGCGGGTGCGCCCGATGATGGCCTGAAGTTTGTCCTCGTCCATCAATTCGCGGATGGGAATACCGGCGATGGAGGTATGGCGGGGCAGCGGCACCATAGTGTCGCCGTGGCCGCCCAGCACGATGCCGTGCACGTCACGCACGCTGACGCCCAGTTCCATGGCGATGAAAGTCTTGTAGCGGGCGGTGTCCAGCGAGCCAGCCTGGCCGATGACGCGCTGGCTGGGGAAGCCCGATTCTTGGAGCGCGACGTGGCACATGGCGTCCAGCGGGTTGCTGACGATGATGATGATGGCGTTGGGGCTGTACTTGGCGACTTCGCGGGCCACGCCGCCGACGATTTCCTGATTGGTCTTGACCAGTTCATCGCGGCTGGGGAACTGCCCGGTGACGGGGTCCTTCTTGCGCGGCACACCGGCGGTGATGACCACCACGTCGCTGTCGGCGGTGTCGGCGTAGTCGCTGGTGCCGACGATGTTCATGTCGAAGTCCAGAACGGGGCCGGACTCGGCCAGGTCCAGGGCCTTACCTTTGGCCACACCTTCCACGATGTCCACCAGCACGACGTCGGCCAGCTCTTTGGCGGCCATCCAGGTGGCGCAGGTCGCGCCGACGTTCCCTGCACCCACAACCGTTACTTTATGCCTCGGCATTGTTTCGCTCCTGTTGAGTAGGCTTAAACAGATTGATCGTTCAAAAGTCCGTGTGACCGCAGTGTGTGTCACTTAGGCCATGCTTATATTGTGCCGCAAATCGCGTTTGAGTAACAGTGCAACTTGCGGGTTCTAGGGGTGACAATCCGCGCTAATAGGGCACGTAATCGACGGTCCAGTCTTCGTCGGTGAGGTTGGCGGCCTCGGCCAGGCGCTCGCACAGGCTGTAGATGTTTTCGGCGGAGAGGTTGAGGTTCATGTACCAGTGCGGCGCGGTCTGGAGTTGGTAGGTCTCTTTGAAGGGTTCCGTGCGGAAGGAGCTGCCCATCTGCCGTGCGGCCTCATCGAAGTCCGCGCCCATCAGTTCGGCGATGGTGTCGGCCATCAAGCGCACGACCTCGGCCCACCAGCGGACTTCGTGCGTCTCGCCCAGCAGGGTGAGCGTGACCGGGCGCGTGTTCTTCACGCCGTCTTGCGTGGCGCTGCTGGGATCGCCGAAGGGCGGCCACAGCGTCAGCGCCTGGTCGATGAGCCAGTCAGCGCGCTGGGCAATGGCGGCCTGGTCCCAGCGCGCGGGGGCGTCGCTGAAGTAGTCGCTGTTGAGCCTCAAGGCGTGCTGGGCCAGCTTAGGGCGCTTATTGGCGAAGCTGCTGTTTGACAGGCTGCCGTTCCAGTCCTGTGTGACCAGCGTGAGGTTGCCCAGCGTGTGCAGGTATTCGCGGTAGGTCTCGTCCGCCGATGCGCCCAGCTCATGCCGCCAGGTTTGGTTCAGCGTTTGCGGCATGATGTGTTCCACAGTGGGGCTGCCGTTCAGCACGGTGTGGCCGCCGCTGCCCGCTGACAGCCCTTCGTTGATGCTTTGCAGCAGCAGCACCAGGCGCTGCTTGGCCCCTGTGCGGTTGGGGTACACGTTGCGGTTGGGCAGGGTGCTGCGGATGCGTTGATCGCTGGGGTAGTTCTTGGTGGCTAGGGTGCTTGCCAGGCTGTCGATGAGGTCGGAGGGGTCAATCTCCCGCAGCAGCGTTGGGAACATCCTGTTGGTGTAGCCGCTGATTTCACCGGCCAGCCAGCGCCGTATGAGGTAGTTCTCCACGATCCGCAGCGCGTCGAGCAGGTCCTGCTGGGTGATGACCTGGCGGTCGTGCCAGTCGAAGATGCGCAGCAGCAGCGGGTAGGCGGTCGCAGTTTCAATGATGAGCAGGCGCTCAAGCTGTGCCCGCAGCACGGGGTCGGTTTCTCGATCTGGATACAGGAAGCGTTCGTAGTAGCTGGCGAAACGGCCCAGGGTGCGCAGCTCCTCCACGAAGGCGGCTTCGTCACTGAAGTCACGCTCCATGCGATCACGGAAACGGGCGTAGATGTGGTTGGAATTGGCCAGCACGCCGCTGTGCATCGCTAAGTAATGGCGCAAGAAGGCGCTGACTTCTCCTAGGCGGCTGGAGACGGTGCGGTTTTCGTCCAGCGAGTCTTCAATGCTGCGCCATTCCTCAAAGACGATCTCTTGCACGTCGTTGGACAGGCGCATGGCGACGTAGTTGCGCACCAGGTCCGGCTGGGTCAGCGGCTTGCCCTTGGCGTTCAGGCTCTCGAAGATGTCGAAAGGGCGCTCATCGGGACTCAGCGCAATGAAGACGACGTGCATCCCGTTGACGAAGACTTTGTAAAGCGTGTCGGCGTCGTAGCCGCTTCTGAGCATGACCGCAAACTCTTTGTGGAAGTAGGCGTAGGCGTCCTTGATGCGCGAGGGCACCGCGGGGACAGTCGCTTCGGGGTCAATGAGGGCGCTGTAGACGGCGCGGTCGTCGTTCTTGAGCGTGGGCAGCAGCTTGAAGAACAGCTCGCCGCGTTCGTCCTCGTTGATGAGCAGCTTACGGATGCGCTTCACTAAACGCTTGTCTTCACCGTCGGTGGTGTCGAGTTGATCCGCTAAGGCGCACAGGGCCAACGAGAGGGTCGTCAGGCGCTGTTGGCCGTCCACCAGCTTGAAGGCGGGGATGGTGCCGCTGCGGTTGCCGTCGTCGATGACGACCAGCGCGCCCAGAAAGTGTTCCGGGGATTTGTCGTCGTTGTAGCTCTCGTAGATGCCGCGCGCGTCGCTGAGCAGCGTCACCCAGTTTTCTTTGTCCCAGGCGTATTCGCGCTGGAAGTGCGGCAGCACGTAGTGAATATCTCCACCGCTGCTGAAGACCTTAGCAATCGATAGGCTGTTTACATCCATAGGGCGTTGTCCTTAGGCTGACGCATAGTTATGCACGGATAGTCACATCATAACATGACGTGTCAGGCCTGTACCCTTAAGGCTGCCAGCCCGGACTTGCTGCCTGGTGCCAGTGAATGAGGACGGCTGGCCCGCCGGCCTATTCGGTGTCGGTTGTGGCCTGACTTGACCGCAGCGATGCCAGCAGGTCGCTGCATTCGGCGTCGGTATCGACGAAGTACAGGTTTTCCGCGGCACGCGGGGCGATGCGCTGCGCCGCCGACCCCATGAGCTGCATAAAGCGGTTGCCACCGATGACCACGACGAAGCGCTGGTTATCCGGCACGCGCTTATTCACTGAGCGCACCGCGGACAGGAAGCCGCCCATGTCCACGCGCGCGTCGCGCAGGTCCAGCAGCAGGTCCACCGGGTAGGGTACGCTGCGCATCAAGGGCAGGGCTTTGTCATAGGCGGCATAGTAATCGCTGATGTTGGCGTCGTCGTAAAAGCGCTGCCGGATCACCGTCTGTGCGGCGTCATCCCAGGTGACTTCGTGTGCCATGGTGGGTCCTCGTTGTCTATCGCGTTCCCCATAAGATTACCCGATTTTGGTAATGTCGTAAACCTTAATGGTCTGTGTCGCTGGACTCCGTGTCCGGCGCGGGCTGCGTGAGGGCCTGCTGCACCGACTCGTGCTCGGAAGGATGCGCCAGCAGCAGCACTTGGTCGCCTGGGTGCAGGATGGTGCTGCCGGTCGGGACGATCACGCGGTCGGCGTCAGGGTCCGGACGACAGATGAGCACCAGGCGTGCCGACAGCGGCAGTTGCAGGTCCACGAGCTGATGACCCAGCACGGCTGCGTTGTGCGGCAGGTCGATCTCCAGCAGGTTGTCATTCAGCCGCGACCCTTGCACGATGCTGGTGAGCATGGAGCGTGCGGGGTTGGCTTCGGGGTCGTTGACGCGCAGCCAACGTGCCACGCGCCCGATCAGCGTGCCTTGCAGCAGCACCGACGTGAGCACGACGAAGAAGACCAGCTCAAAAAGCGGCACCGGCGTCTGCACCCCGGCCAACAGCGGAAAGGTCGCCAGCACGATGGGGGCGGCACCGCGCAGCCCGACCCAGGACACGAACAGACGCTCGCGCCAGCTCAACGTAGTGGGCAGCGTGGAGACCAACACGCTCAGCGGGCGCGCCACGAAGATTAGGAAGAGCGCGACCTCAATGCCCACTGGGGCGACTTCTACCAGGCTGGAGGGCATCACCGACAGGCCCAGCGCTAAAAACATGGCGATCTGCATCAGCCAGGCCAGGCCGTCATGGAAGTTCAGCTTGCCAGAAACAACAGCAGGGCCGGAATGCCAGTGCGCACAGCGGCTTTGCTGGCAAGGATGCTGGTCAGCAACACCAGGGCTGCGCCGACCAGGATGTGCTCAAGGGGTGGTGGGGGCATCGCGTCACACTTTCCGTTAGGCTTTCGGTAATAATACGCCTCAGTCTAGCGTGTTGAGATGAGATGCGCATGGATGTCGTGGTGAAAGTCCGTATAAACGACCCGCGCCGGTCCTGGAAGAAGCTGGACGAGCGCGGGTTAGTGGGGCTTAGCTGCGGCGGGGCGTCGGGCGCTGGCGTGTGTCTTCTTCCTGCTGCTGGCGGATGCGGCGCACGCGGCGTGCATTTTCGGCTTCCTGGAGGGCGCGATCGCGGCGGGCTTTGTCTACGGCGATGTCGATAAAGGTCATGGTGTTTGTCTCCCTGAGTGCATGGTGTTGTTTATCTTCACTAGGGAATACGCAGCCGTGCGCGGATGGTTTTGTTTTGTCGCGCATTTTTGCGGTCTCTTTACAATGCTGCACGGCGTATGGCGATCAGCGCATTTCCGGGCGGGCGATGTAGCGCTCCAGGAAAGTATAAGTCAGGCGCAGGGCCAGCCGCCCACGCTGCCGCTGATCGTCGTCCATCTGTTCCGGGAAGAACTCATGGCCGCCGCCGTCGATGATTTCCAGGTGATGCTGGTCCTTCAAGGGTGAGGAGGTCAGTTCGGCGCGCAGTTGAGCGATGGTCTGCGGCGCAATCAGCGCGTCGGCGCTGCCGTAGAGGGCGAGAATGGGCGTGTTGGCGCGTTTGAACTGTCCGAAGTAGCGCTGCGGAAAGCCGCCGTAAGCGACTGCCGCTTCCAGGTCGCCTGCGGCAGCCTGCGCCTGCGCCTAGATGGCC
>CAYWGJ010000145.1:6292-7448 GCA_964457835.1 uncultured Anaerolineaceae bacterium | reverse complement strand
CGCGCTGCTGGTGCCCTGTCACCGGGTGTTGGGCGTCAACGGCGCGCTGAGCGGTTATCGCTGGGGATTGGAACGTAAAGCAGCACTGTTGGCCTTGGAAGCCGACTATTAAACCAAACGCTCACCCACTGCGCACCAGCCGATCGCCCGCCGACGGCTTGAATCTGCCTTTGGCTCTGCTACAATAAGGCTTGCGTGCCGAGTTTCAACGCTCGGCACACGCTTGTTTCCGCTAATCCCTGGAGTCCGTATGAGACTGCGCCTTGCCTTCCTGATGATCCTGGGTGCCGCCCTAAGCCTGGCCGCCTGCCAGGGGCCGCCGCCGACGGTCTACGTGCTGGTGGTCACCGCCACGCCGGAAGCCACTATCGAACCGGCGCGCGAGGCTACAGGCACCCCGCAGACACAAGAAGACTCCACCAACGCATCCGCGGCCACCCTGACGCACACACCCAGCCCGACGGCCACCGAGACGCCCGTCCCTACCACGCCCACACCCACCGAAGCCGTGGCGGCCATGCCCACTGAAACCGTGGCGCAAATCCAAGTGGCCGAGCAGCGCTTCCAGAATGGGCGCATGTTCTGGCTTCAGCCCACACAGCAAATCTGGGTGCTGATCGAAACGGAGGACGGCAGCGGCATTTGGACCGTGCACGAAGACCGCTTCGTCGAGGGTGACGCGGAATTTGACCCAGACGTCATCCCGCCTGAAGACCTCTTCCAGCCTGAACGCGGCTTTGGCCGCCTGTGGCGCGACAACGCAGACCTGCGTGACGCGCTGGGCTGGGGCCTGGAGCCAGAAGTGGGCTTCGTCAGCCAATATCAGTACACGCCCGGCGGCGAAATCATCGATGAAGCCTTCGTACCTGGACCCGGCACCCATGTGCTGACCAGCTTCTACGGCGACACCCTACGCTTCAACGAGATCAACGGCACCTGGCAGGTGATCGAAGCCGCGGCGGCCAACGGTGACGCTTAGAAGCCCTCAGTGGCATCGCTGAGCTGCTGCACCTCGTCTGCGCTAAGCTGAAGGTCTGCCGCGCCGACCACCTCGTTGAACTGGGCTACAGTGCGCGCGCCAATGATGGGGGCGGTCACGGTAGGCTGAGCCAGCAGCCAGGCCAGGGCCACCTGCGCCACCGGCACGCCGCGCGCC
>CAYWGJ010000145.1:0-6282 GCA_964457835.1 uncultured Anaerolineaceae bacterium | reverse complement strand
TGGGTGGCGCAGGCCAAGAGCGGGGAACCCCTGACGCCGCGCGCCTGCGCCATCGACTCGGCCAGTTCCAGCGCGTCAAAAGCCTGCGGATTAGCCGTCAAACGCTGGATTAAACGCCCGCTCTCGCGCGTGGTATCTACCTTGTCCTGTGCATCACGGCGGTACTTGCCTGTCGCAAAGCCTGCCGCCAGCGGGCTGTAGGGGATCACCCCGACGCCCTGGTCGGCGACGGCGGCGGCCAGCTCGCGCTCGTACTCGGCGCGGTGGAACAGGCTGTAGTGCGGCTGCAAGACCTCAAAACGGCTGATCTGGTGCACGTCGGCGGCCCACAGCGCCTTCATCAGCAGCCAGGCCGGGTAGTTGCTAGCCCCGACATAGAGTACCTTGCCCGCCTGCACCAGGTGATCCAGCGCGTAGAGTGTCTCTTCGAGCGGGGTCTCGGCATCCGGCCAGTGCACTTGATACAGGTCGATGTAGTTGGTGTTGAGACGGCGCAGGCTGTCCTCCACCGCGTGGATCAGGTGATGGCGGCTGAGGCCCTCCCCAGTAGGACCGTCCCACATGCGCCCGCGTGCCTTGGTGGCAATGACCATTTCACGCCGATTCTTACCGCGCAGCCAGGCCCCAATCAGCGACTCGGACTCGCCGCCCCGATTGCCCTCAATCCAGCGCGAGTAGATGTCAGCGGTGTCGAAGAAGTTGACGCCTGCGTCAAGCGCGGCGTCCAGGATGGCGTTCGTCGTGGCAGCGTCCGCGGACCAGCCAAAGGTCATGGTGCCCAGGCAGATGCGGCTGACTTTTAACCCGGTGCGGCCCATTGTGGTCGTTTGCATGGTTTTTTCTCCCGTTGAGAAAGCGCGATATTACAGTCAAGAGTGTAGCATAGCGCAGAGCCTTAACGTACCCTCAGCGCAAAGGGCGCTAGCAAACGCTGAGCCTGTCACGACGCGGCGTGTTGATGTACACTCGGCGCGTTAAACAAACACAGCCCACACCATGAAGGGAAATGCAGCCCTATGAACCGCCTGAGCCGTGAGAACGTGCGCAAACTCCGCCCGGACCGTCCCTTCCACCTTTCCTCTGGTGCTCAGCCCATCCGCAGCACCGTCACCCTACACCTGGAAGGCATGGCCCAACAACCCATCATCGTGCTCAATGACACCCGCCGCAGTTACGTCTGGCGCGTGGCGATGCAGCGCGTGGGCGATATGCGCTGGGAGGCCAGCGTCCGCCTACCCATGGAACCGACCATCGTCACCTACTTCTTTCGCGACAGCGAGTCCGACAACGCCTACGAGCTGTTTGACCTGCGCCAGGTCGAAGGCGGCAACAAACCCGTTTACGGTGAGTGGACCGAGCTGCCCTTTAAGATAGCCGTCTATGACCCTAAGCGGATGCCCGCCGAATGGACACAGGGGATGCTGCTGTACCAGATTTTCCCCGATCGCTTCGCTAGCAGCGACATCGACCGCCCGCTGGAACACCCCGGCGTCTACGGCCACGAGGCCCTCTTCAAGCGCTGGGGCGAAGTCCCGGAAGCCCCGCCGCTGGGCCGTGACTTCTTCGGCGGGGACCTGCGCGGCATCATTCAGCGCTTGGATTACTTGCAGGACCTGGGCGTAGAATGCATCTACCTGAACCCGATCTTTGAGGCGTCCACCAATCACCGCTATGAGGCGATCAACTTCCTGAAGATCGACCCCATGCTGGGCACTGACGAGGACTTTGATACCCTCATCCGCGAGACAGGCAAGCGCGGCATCAAGGTGATCCTGGATGCGGTCTTTAACCACTGCTCCACTGACAGCATCTACTTCGACATCACCGGCAAGTACGAGCAGGAAGACGGCATCGTCGGCGCTTCACAGGCCATCGACTCGCCGTATTACCGCTGGTTCAACTTCCATCAATGGCCCACCGACTACGACGGCTGGCTGGGCTTTGGCTTCATGCCGGAGTTCGTCGAAAGCCCGGAAATGGAGGAATACTTCATCGGCGGCAGCAGCAGCATTACCGGCTACTGGCTGGAACGCGGCATCGACGGCTGGCGCTGCGACGTGGCCGACGACAACAGCGACTCCTTCTGGCGGCGCTTTCGGAAATGCGTGGATGAAGTCAAGCCAGGGGCCTACCTCATCGCCGAGGAATGGCGCGACTCCTCGCATTATCTGCTGGGTGATACCTACAGTGCCACCATGAACTATCGCTTCGCCTGGGCGGTGCGCGGCCTGCTGGCGACCGACTCGCTGACGCCCTCCGTACTCGATGACCGCTTACAGATGTGGATGCTGGACACCCCCGCACCCGCCCTCAAGTCGCAAATGAACCTGCTCGACACGCACGACACCGACCGCCTGATGACCGCCTGCGCCGAGGATCGACGGCGCTTCAAACAGGCCGTCGCCTTCCTGCTGGCCTATATCGGCGCGCCCAGCATCTATTATGGCACGGAAGTCGGCCTGGAGGGGGCCTACGCGGAAGATGGCCGTCGCACCATGCCCTGGGATCACATCGACGCGGAGCTGCACGCCTTCGTTAAGCACGCAGCGACCACACGCGGTCAATCCGATGTGCTGCGCCTGGGCGACGTCGAAACGGTGGTCATCGACGACAGCCAACGCGCCTACGGCTTCGTGCGGCGGCGCAACGGCCAGGCGGTCTACGCGCTCTTCAACGCCAGCGACCGCACCGCTACCCTGGAATTTCCAGCAGAAGACGGCCCATACCGTGACCTGCTGGGCCTGCGCCCAGAAGTCCGCGTCAGCCGCGGGACCTTCCGCGTGGAGCTGCCCGCGCGCGAAACGGCCTGGTTCACGCGGGATTAACGGGGACGCCCTGGTGCTGCGCTTATTCGTTGCCCTGGATTTGCCCGAATCCCTGCGTACGCGCCTGGCTGGGTTGCAGCATGACCTGCCCGGCGCGCGCTGGGTGGCCCCGGAAAACATCCACTTGACGCTGCGTTTCATTGGTGAGACGCCGCCGGAAAGCGCCGACGCGCTGTCCGATGCGCTGGGCGGCGTGCAGGACTGGGAGCCGTTCCCGCTGGCTTTGCAGGGCGTGGGGCAGTTTCCGAAACAGGGGATGCCGCGCGTGCTGTGGGTCGGCGTGGAGGAGTCGGCGGGGCTGACGGACTTAGCGCAGGCGGTCGAGTCAGCGGTACAAAGCTGCGGCCTACCCCGCGCGGATAAACCCTTCGCGCCGCATATCACGCTGGCGCGCTTCAAGGCCAAGCCGGACCAGGGCAAACTGCACCGTTTCTACGCGCGTGCCGGGGATTTCAGCGCCGCGCCTTTCACTGTAAGGCAGTTCACTCTGTATGCCAGCCAACTCACGCCGCAAGGCCCGCGCTATACCCCGCAGCAAGTCGTAGCGGCGCAAAACGACGCTTAGCCGCTATTTGCCGTACATCGCCTTCAACGCCAAAGGCAGTGCGTCACGCCAGGCGGTGTAATTGTGCCCGGCGGTGTATTCCTGGTAAGTTAGTGTGTAGCCCTTGGATTGCAGCAGGTCGCGCATCTCATGGTTGGCCTCCAGCAGCCAGTCCAGCGTACCGACGTCCTGCCACACACGGACCGGCTTGGTGGAGGCATCTTTCACCAGCTTTACAATCAGCGGGTCCACGTTGGTCACGCCAATGTTGAAGGCCCCGGCCTGGCTCATCACGGTGCCAAAGAGCTGCGGCTGGCGCAGCCCGGTGTAGAGCGCCATCAGCCCACCCATGGACGCACCCAGCACGCCGTAAGCACCGGGCTTAGCCTCCACATCCACCAAAGTAAGCACGTTCTTCGCCAACGGCAGCACCAGGTCGGTGACGGCGCGCAGCGTGGCATCACTGGTGAGGTACTCAATGAAGCGGCCTTCATGCCCGTTATCAATCATCGCCAGCGCCACCGGCTGTATCATGTCCTGGGCGATCATGTTAGCGACGATCTGCGTGATCTGTGCGCGGCGTAGGTAGTCACGGCCATCATAGACCACGATCAGCGGCACGGGGGCGGTCGTAGGCGGCTTGTAAAGCCACAGGCTGCGCCGCCCACCAATGAGCAGTTGCGGTGCAGTAATGGTGTGGCGGGTGATGTGGCCTTGTGGAGTGCCGCTGACAAATTGGTTCAGCGTGGTGTGTTCACGCGCCGACATACTGAAAAAGTTGTTGAAGCCGCCCACGCCGTTGCTTACCTGGCGCGGATTCAGCGGGTCCAGCAGGCGCGCATCGTCGTCGTCGGGATCGGTGGTGTAAACGTACTCAATGTAGGCGTCTTCGGGCAGGTCAGTCTGGTAGGTCCACAGGTGCGGCGCAACGCGGGTCATGTTGGCCGAACCGATGGGACCGCCGCCCCAGTTGTTGAAGTCGCCGATAATCTCCAGGGCGCTTTCGCCCTGCCAAACGAAGGTGACGTGTGGGCCGTCAACCATGGGGCCGCCTGCTTCCTGGGCGCGTTGCAGCAGTTGCTCAGGGGTCATGTCTGATACCTTCCAACAGGTGCGGGGCAGCGCGTGTGTCGAGTTAAGCGTAGACTCTTCAGGTTAAAAACAAACTGGGATGGTGTTAAGGTCCGTAGACCTCACACCATCCCCAGTCACAAAGGGAGCATACCGCTTAATTCATCTACCGGAGTTCCGGCTTACCGTATACTCATTATGCCTGAAAGCCGCGCCCTTGGGTAGTGACATTCATCACTAAAGTGCCGCTCACACAACGCGGGGCATGATGACATTCATCATATCCCTGTGTCAACGCAAGTATTAGCGCCTAAGGAACTGCATGCTTATTTGACTTCCACCTTAGCGCCGGCTTCTTCAAGCTGCTTCTTGGCGTCTTCGGCGGCGTCCTTGCTGACAGCTTCCATCAGGGTGCTGGGTACGCCTTCGACGACTTCCTTGGCTTCCTTGAGGCCCAGGCTGGTCAGCGCACGCACGGCCTTGATGACGTTGATCTTCTTGGGGCCAACGTCGGTGAGCACCACGTCGAACTCGGTCTTTTCTTCTTCTTCAGCGGCGGCTTCGCCACCAGCGGCCATGCCCGGCATAGCCCCCGCCATCATGACGGGGCCGCCCACGGCGGCTTCCACGCCCCAGGCATCTTCCAGCTTCTTCTTCAGCTCGGCGGCTTCCAGGATGGTCAACGCGCTCAGTTCTTCTACCAGCTTATCGAGATCGGCCATGATCGGCGTCCTTTCCTTGAATTGGGTCGTTCTTCAGTGCTGCAATTTGGGCGAAAGTGCGGACGTGAAAGCGCGCTTATTCAGCGGCTTCACCCTCTTTACGGTCGTCCAGGTATGCCTGGAGGACGTTGACGATCTGGCTGTTGGCCGCCTGGATCACGCTGACGATCCCCTGAGCCGGGGCCACGACCAGGCCCGCCAACTGCGCGCGGATTTCGTCCAGAGTGGGCAGCTTAGAGACCATCTCGACGTTAGCGGCGTTGAGCGCGTCACTGCCCATCATGCCGCCGCGTACTTCGATCTTCTCTTTAGCGATGTCCACCTTGGTGAATTCCAGCACTGCCTTGGCAACGCCGGGGAAGTTGCTCATCCCAAAGGCCACTGCCGTCGGTCCCGCCAGCAGTTCTTCTGGCACGGGCATCTCAAGCTGCTCCAGTGCCTTCGCCAGCAGGGTGTTCTTGGTGACGACGTACTCCCCATCAGCTTTGCGGACGACATCGCGCAGTTGGTCGATCTGCGGCACGGACATACCACCGTACTGAATGACGACGAAGCCCGAACTGCTCTGCAACAGATCAACGTACTGGGCAACCAGTTCGTTCTTGCGTTGGCGTGTGATTGCCATGCGCCTGACTCCTTGCTTTTCGGTCAGCGTCGCCATGTGCGCCAAAGCGCGCCGACTGCTCACAGGTGCGCGGACATCCCCAGCCGCAGTGCGACCGGAGTGGGGTATTTCCGTAGAGGTGGGCATCCACAGTAGGATGCATCAAGAGGGTAACGACACAGATAGAACGTGCAGAAGGCGGCACCAGCAGATACCCGCCCCGCGCTGTTCGGGCTGTGTCGCGTAGTCTCTACCTCGGCGGGAAATTAAGCATGTGCCCGAAGGCGGCATACACCCAGCGGTCTGCGGCAAAGTTGTCAACGACGCAACGCATTATAGAGCACAGCGTCGGCCTGTCAAGCCCGGCTGCCACGGGTGCAGGGCTTTTGCAAAGTCGCTAAAGTAAAAGCTGAAGGGCCTCGCGATAATTCGCCGAGAAATAGCGTCGTCGGTTATCGGGACGTCTCCCTTGACAGAGTGGGTAGAATAGGAGACAAAAACTGTTGAGGAAGAGCA
>CAYWGJ010000144.1:0-7567 GCA_964457835.1 uncultured Anaerolineaceae bacterium | reverse complement strand
GTGCCGCACTCCATATGACACCAGTCACATGTTTCATTACACGGGTCATGAGAGGACATGACACGCGGTAATCGATAGATCGTGGTGGTTGTGCTTCAGTAGAGGTATCGAAGTGAATCCCCTGCCTGAAACGCCGCCGATGAAGGTCAAACAGAAGATTTCAGGCACGTTTCGCACGCAGCAGGGCGCGCAGTTGTTCTGTGACATTCGCGCCTACATCTCAACCGTTCGCAAACAGGGGCAACAGGTTATCCATGCTTTGTATCACGCACTGCTCGGTCAACCCTTTGTCCCTGCCTGAGTATTCACCGCTTATTTTAACAAAGGCTTAAGGACATGGATTTCACAACGCCCCCACACATTCAAGACACCGCACAGCGGATGCGCCGTTTTGTTGACGACGAAGTAATACCACTGGAAGCCCACGCCGACGATGACCCCGTGACCGGCCTGCCCCTGGACATGCTGCACGCCGTCCGCGCTAAGGCCAAGGCTGCCGGGTTGTGGGCACCCACTATGCCGCCAGAACTGGGCGGTATGGGCCTGTCCATTCAAGAAATCGTGCCGGTCTTTGAAGCAGCCGGGCGCAGCTTGTTGGGACCCGCTGCCGTGCACTGTGCCGCCCCTGACGAAGGCAACATGCACCTGCTGCATCAATACGCCAGTGAGGAGCAACGCCAACGCTACCTCAAGCCGCTGGTGACCGGGGAGACCTTCTCTGGCTTTGCCATGACGGAACCGGCTCCTGGTGCGGGCAGCGACCCCAACATGCTGCGCACAACCGCCGTCCGCGATGGAGATGCATGGGTCATCAACGGCCATAAATGGTGGACGACCGGCGGCGCGCTGGCATCGTTTATCATCATCATGGCGCGCAGCAACCCGGATGTTGCCACCAAGCACGGCGCGACCCTCTTCTTGGCCCCCATTAACGCCCCTGGTATTGAGATCGTGCGCCAGGTGCGGCACATGGGCGAGCCAGACCTGGGCGGCCACAGCGAGATTCGCTTTCATGATTTGCGGCTGCCTGACAGCGCCATCCTCGGCGAAGAAGGGCGCGGCTTTGCCCTGGTGCAGGCTCGCCTTGGCCCCGCCCGCCTGACGCACTGTATGCGCTGGACAGGCATTGCACAGCGCGCCATGGAAATCGCGGCTGAATATGCCAATAAGCGCGAGGCTTTTGGCGGGCCGCTGAGCAGCCACCAGTCCATCCAGTGGATGCTGGCCGACTCCGCTATGGAGCTGCACACCGGGCGGCTTCTGATCCAGCACGCGGCCTGGCTGTTGGACCAAGGTGAACAAGCGCGCGTCGAAACCTCCATGGCGAAAGTCCACGTCGCGGAGTCCGTCAACCGCATCGTGGACCGCGCCATTCAGGTATGCGGCGGCCTAGGCATCTCGCGCGATTTGCCGTTGAGCAAATGGTATGAGTCAGCGCGCGCTTTCCGCATCTACGACGGAGCCTCCGAGGTCCACCGCATGGTGGTGGCGCGCAGCGTGGTCAAGGCCCATGGGCAGTAATGCACATGAACGCGATTTGGGTGCATAATGAACGTATCGGCATTGTGTAAACAAGGAGCACAAGCTATGCGATCAAGTCTTGTGGCACTCATACTGACCGCGATTTTACTAGGCCTGCCCACACCGCCGCCCCTGACCGCGCAGCCACCGGTCAGCACGGATGACGCCTGCCCCACGTATGTGCACGATGCCTTGAGCAGCCTCGATCAGTTCTGCGTCGGCGTGGGACGCAACACCGCTTGCTACGGCAATAACAGCGTCACAGCGGAGTTCAGCGCGGGAGCCACTGGCATCGACTTCAACGAACCGGCGGATGTGGCTGCGCTGGATAGCCTGACACTGCTGCAAACCGCACCGCTGGACTTGGAAAATAACGTGTGGGGTCTGGCCCTGATGAACGTGCAGGCCAACGTCCCGAATACGCTGCCCGGCCAGGGGGTCGTCTATGTGCTGATGGGCGATGCAACCCTGGAGAACCAGGTCACTGACGCAGACCTGGCCGCCGTCCCGGACCCAGTAAACGTAACGACCGCGACGGCCACCACGCTGCGCACCCAGCCCAACGCCAGCGCCAACGCTGCCGCTGAAGTTGAGGCGAGTTTACTGCTCACCGCTGACACGCTGAGTGCTGACGGGCAGTGGCTGCGTGTGACGCATAATGACTTTGCGGTTTGGGTAGCGCGCGCCGATGTCACGACAGAAAGTGACCTGGATGCCCTGACGGCTGGTGCCGCTACGCGGCGTTCACCGATGCAGGCCTTCCGCTTCAGCACCGGGGTCGGCACTTCAAGCTGTGAGCAAGCGTCCGGTTCGCTGTTGGTACAGGGACCCAATAACATGGTCGTGGACATCGAAGCCAACGGTGCGCGCATTCGCGTCACGTCCACAGTAATGCTTAAAGCCGAGAATGATCGCCTGGAAGTCAACGTGCTCAATGGCGCGGCCAACGTGGAAGGCAAGACCATTCCGCAGGGCTTCAAAGCCGCGCTCAACGTGCAGGAAGTCGCTGGTGACAACGGTGAGATGGCTATGGAAATCGTCTTCGAAGACGTCGAGCCGATGTCCTTTGACTACCTTGACTTGATGGAAACCTATGAAGCGCTGCCGGAAGAGACGATGATCTACCAGCTCGAACTGGAAGACATCGAAGACGAATGGCTCGCACTCGGTTTCAATGAGGAAGACTTCGACTTCGAGAACTTCGACTATGACGATGACTGGGAGTTCGACTATGACGATGACTGGGATGATGGCGTCGGTGATGACTGGGACCTAGAACTTGACCTAGAACTAGAAGACGAACAAGCGGCGGTCTTTGACGATTACACCATCCAGGCTGGTGACACCCTCTATGACATCGCGCGGCGCTACGGCATCTCTGTCGATGCGTTGATGGAGGCGAACGGCCTCACTGACGGCACAATCTTTGCCGGGCAAGAACTCATCATCCCCCTCGACGACTTCGGTGATGACGACGACTTCGGTGATGACGACGACTTCGGTGATGACGACGACGACTTCGGTGATGACGACGACGACTTCGGTGATGACGACGACTTCGGTGATGACGACGACTTCGGTGATGATGACTTCGGTGATGACGGGGATGACGACGACTTCGGTGATGATGACTTCGGTGATGACGGGGATGACGACGACTTCGGTGATGACGACTGGCAAGAACCAGACCCCGAAACTACGCCTGATCCCTAAATCATGCTAGCTTGAGACGCCTTAGTCGGCCTCTGAATGCGAAGGTCGAACCATGGGCAGCGTCACATAAAATGTGCTGCCCTGGTTCGGCTCACTCGTGATCGTCAGGCTGCCAGCGTGCAGCGCGATCAAACGTTTGACGATTGCCAACCCTAACCCCAAACCCTGCTGTTCGTTGTACACGCGATCAAACTGCTGCAAAGCACCGATCCGGTTGATGTCGGCACGAGTCATACCTTGACCGTAGTCCGTAATGCTCAGTTGATACACGCCTCGTACAAGGTTCGGACGCCCCTGCACCCGGACAGCGCCGCCTGTACGCGAAAACTTGCAGGCGTTATCCACCAGTTCCAGCACGATCATCTCAAGATAGGGGTCGCTGATGCAGATCGCACCGCTTTCAACATCCTGCTGTAAGTCAGCGCTGCGCCCACAAGCCTGTGCGACGCGCGTCGCGCTGTTGGTGATAGTGGCTTTCGTGCAGCAGGCCACCGCCTTACGAAAGACCGCCAACTGTTCGCTGTTCTCTTGAATGCCTTGCAAGTGGATGTAAGTCAGGTAGCGCTCGGTCACATCACGCAATCTATTCGCGGAATCTTCGATTTTCGCCATGATGTCCTTCACCTGGTCAATGTGCAGGTCATCACCGCGCACCATGCGCAGAAACTCGGTATAGCCCAGGATGCCCGTCAGCGAGGTACGTACTTCGTGCGGCAGCGCGTGCATGATGCTGGCCCGCATGTCCTCCATGCGCTGCTCATATTCTTGGCTGAGCTGGGTGCGGCGTGCCAAACGGCTGCGGATCGCGTCCAGCAGGTCCGGAGGGGAAAACGGCTTGCTGATGTAATCATCTGCACCTAGGCTCATCGCGCGGCGTGTGGTGCTGTTTTCATCCAGCGCGGTGAGAATAATCACAGGGATAGACGCCGTTGTGCTGCGTTTGCGCAGCGCGTCTAAAACCTCAAAGCCGTCTAGGCCGGGCATCATCAGATCACACAGGATCAAGTCCGGCAGATATTCGATAGCAGCGGCCAAGCCCTGAAGGCCATCGGGCGCGGTTAGTGTCTCATAGCCCGCTTCGGAAAGGATGACAGCCAAATTGCTCCGGATGATCGTATCATCCTCGACGATCAGTATTGTAGTCATGACCTCTCCTATGAGTTCCAACACATTTACCAGCCCCAGGTCCCTGCCCCGCCCTTGAACGGTCCTACGATGTCCATGGTGATCCAGCCACCGTAGAAATCTCCCTCCTGTGATTGTACTAACTCGTCGTCCACATAGCAGGCGTCCATTTTGCTGGCGTAAAAGGACAGATACCCGCGCATATCAGCATAATCTTCGTAGGGACTTTCGTAGCTCCACACGGCATTTACAACGGTTTTGTCGCCCACGCTCAGCGTCCAATACGTCGCTAGGCCTTTGAATTCACAAGCAGTCTGGCGATTAGTCCGTTCCAAAAATTCTGTCTTTACGTCTTCAGGCGGCAGGTAATAAGTCGGTGGGTGGCTGGTCTCCAGCACCCGGAAAGCCCGCATCGTATCCGCGATCACCTCACCGTTGAAGACAACGCGCAGCCGTCTAGTCGTGCGTTCCATACGTGGGGGACGTGGGTAGTCCCACACCGATTCTTGTCCAGGGCCTGGGGGAATGCGTTTTACCATGAGGTTCACCTCTACTCCTTTACCAACGGACACCTATCATTTTTTCAACATTTTAACAGGATTGCCAGTATGGGAGGATACAGCACGTTTTTTTTTACCTTGTTGCGATACTTTTGACGTTTTTCGTCTTCATGTAGTTATTATTTCGACACTTACCCACAGAAAATGGTGAATCTTATGGATGGACGAAATTGATGAGATGTGCCGGATACGCTGGAAAGCGCTGGCGATAGAGCTGTCGCCCGTTCCAAGCAAAGACAAACAGTTTGACAGCACAGATAAGCGCCTTGGTATAGGTACACGATAGCGTGGACATCATGAGGCCACCTTGGCGGAAACACGCGGCGCGGCAACAGCAATGTGTGAGGTTTGGGGATCAGGTGTGTGAGGGAAGAGATACCCCCAGATTCGCCCAAAATTTGATTCGCCTGACGGCGAAATAAGGACCTGGGGGCTTTGCCCCCAGACCCCCAGGCTTGGCGCTACGCGCCTGCCGCTGCGCGGCACCAGCCTAACAGTGTTCAGGTGCAACCTACGGTTGCAATTGAGAAGGGGGCCGCACCACCCGAAACCCGAAGTTGAGGTCGCGATTGAACGGGAAGTAGTAGCGGTGGCGATACGCCGCGCGCGCGAGGTCTTGATCGCTGAGCCAAGAGCCGCCGCGCAGGACCCGGCGGGCATTATTATCATACTTAATTTCTTCGATTAAAACATCACGGTTGTCATATGCCGTCAAGCACCATTCCCGCAGGTTGCCGCTCATGTCCAGCGCGCCGCAAACCGCCGCCCCCTGCGGGTACATCCCCACCGCCGTGCTGCGGCTCAACCCCGCCTCGCTCGTGTTGGCATATCCCTCATGCCATGCGCCCCAGGGGTATGCGCGCTCCTCGCGGTAACCCTGCGCCGCCCACTGCCATTCCTGCTCCGTCGGCAGGCGCACCAATTGGCCGCTCACGTGGCTGACCCACCGCGTAAACGCCACCGCCTGGTACCAGCTCACGTTGTCACGCGGGGCGTTGGCCGTCTTCGTGCGCTGGCCCTCCAGCTCCTGCCGCTGGTACTTCTCCGGGAAGCCCGCCCACCAGCGCGGGTCGTCGTACTCACCGCTCTCTGCAAACGCCTGGAACTGCGCGTAAGTCACCAGGTATTTGGCGATGTAGAACGGCTGGATTTCGGTGGTGCTGTAGACTTCGCTTTTTTCATCCTTAAACGCCACCGGGCCGTCGCTGCCTGGCACCGGCAGCCAGTCAAATTCGGGGATGAGCAGGCCCTCACCCCTTATCCCCCGGCCCCTTTTCCCATCTCCCTGAGGGAGGGCCAGGGGTGAGGGCTTCACGCCCACCCCAGGCCGGGTATCACCAATCACCGCCAGCCGGTCGCCAATATCACGGCGGCGCTCGTGCGTCGTTTCGACGCTATTCAGTTCGCGGTAAAGTCGCTCTTGTTCGGGTTCAATGAAGTCACGCTCGACCTCGGTCATCTCCGGGTGCAGGCGCTCCTGCATCGCGTAGGCCAGCGTCAGGCGTTCTTGCGGCCACAGCAGATATTCCGGGCGGCCTTTCTCTTCCCATTCCGCCGCTGCGGTCCGCACTTGGCGCAGCAGAATCAGGTCTTCCTGCACTTCTTCGATCCACTCACGCAGCCGGTCCCAACTGCGGAACAGCGCTTCGTGCGCGACTTCCAGTTCGGCCCTCACCCCAACGTCACGTCGTGACGCGCCCTCTCCCGAATGCTCCGCTGGGAGAGGGGAGCTATCCATGACCAGCAGGCGGGCGTCCACAAAGGCGTTCACGCCGGGCCGGTCGGCCTCCGCGATGCGTCCGGCAGGCACACGGCGGCGTGTGGCTGTGCCGCGTTCGTCCACCGCCACCAGCTCATAGAAAGCGCGCTGCATCCACGCCGCCTTCTCGTCCTCACTGCCCGGCAGCGCGGCATACGTGGCTTCCGCCCGCGTCCCGATGGCCCCCTGCACGCCGCCCAGCGCGTCGTAATCCGCGTGCGTGATGTGGCCATCGCCCGACAACTTGTACAGCTCGTCCAGCGCGTAGGCCATCAGTGCCAGGTTGCCCGCCTGGTCGCCGGTGTCGTCCAGCACGCGCTCCACCAGGCCCGGTTCCAGGCGCAGGCCCGCCCGCTCCGCCGGACGTTCGATCATCTGCCGCAGTGCGTCACGGCGTGGCACGCTCAGCGAGAACACCGCGTCGGCCCGCAGCAGCTCGGCCAGGTCGGGGATTTCCACCGCCCGGTGATAGAAGTCATGCCGCATCGTCACCACCACACGCAGGCGCGGGCTGGGGGTGAGGGCTTTGGCCAGCATCTGCGCAAAAGGCGCGGCATAGGCGGCATCCGCCAGCGTGAACAGCTCCTCAAACTGGTCAATGAAGAGCAGCAGCTCGACGTGCGGCGCGGCGTCCTTCAGCGCGTGCTCCACGATCCCCGCCAGCCGATCCGGTTTCTCATGCAGACGCTGCGCCCGCGACTCGATCTTCTCGTCACGCTCGAAGGGGTCATCGACGGCCAGCGTGGGCACGGTGTCGGTCAGCACGCTGATGAGGGCTTCAAACGGGGTCTGGCCCATGCCGGGGGTGAAGCGCGCCGTCAGCCAATCAGCGCTGCCAGGGATGGCGTTGGCGTCCAGGCGGGGCAGCAGACCCGCGCCCACCAGCGAA
>CAYWGJ010000143.1:0-7576 GCA_964457835.1 uncultured Anaerolineaceae bacterium | reverse complement strand
GCGGCGCTGGCTGCGCTGTCGGCTGCGCTGGATGGGCTGGGGGCGCTGTCGGTCGTGCTGCTGGCTGTGCTGCGTCGGCTGCGTCGGCTGCTACTGTTGGACGCCTCAACCTTGGGTGCGGGCACCTCTGCTTCAGGCGGGCGGATTGGGGGCGTGACAGTGCTTCGGCTGCTGCTGCTCAGTGCGTCCTGGAACACCATGCCCTGCCGCACCAGCGTCACGATCTCATCGCGCACGGCCAGGGTGGTGTCGGCTTCGTCGCGGATGTAGATTTTGTTGTCGGTGATGGCGTAGGGGCGTTCTTCGCCGTAGGGCACCTGCACACGGATGACGGTTTTCCCTTGTGTTTCTTGGGTGTCGATCTCGACGGACAGGGCGGGGGTCAGCTGCTGGCTGATCTCTCGATTGAGCAGGGTCATTTCGCTGCGTGGGTCGTCGATACCTACGGGCGGCTTGCTCTTGTCCGGGCTGATGCCGATGTAGATAGTGCCGCCGTTGGTGTTGGCAAAGGCGCACACGTCGCTGATGATGGCCGTCAAGCGCCCGCCTTTGCGCTGCATGGACTCGTGGAAGGACTGGATAATGCTGGGGCCTTCCTCGCGGGCCTGCTGCACGAAGTCTTCGGGCTGGTGGTTGGGGCTGTAGGCCCGCGAGCGCGAGAAGTCGGTGCTTTGAAACAGCTCCAGCAGGCCTTCAAAGCTGCGTTCGCGCAGCAGCAGCTCGGTGACGCGCTCGCCCACGCCCAGGGTAATGACGCGCCCGTTTTTATCTTGAATGTTGTTAATGGCGTGCGCGTCGGAGCCTTGGATGCAGCGCATCCGGCGGGGGTATTCCGGCTTGGTGCCGTCAAAAAAGCGCTGGGTGCTGCGGCGGTCGCGCCGGGTGAGGTCGGTGACTTCTAACGCGTGCAGGTGGCGGTCCTGGGTGTAGGCGATGCGCGTCTGCCCTCCGAAGTCCATGCCGCGCATGGCGACGCCGTGGGTGGTGTTGGCGTGGGCGGCGATGACGATGCCGCCGGCTTCGTCGATGGCCTGATAAGCGCTCAGCACGTCGGCGGATGCGCCCACTTCGCTGGTGCCTTCGTCCAGCACATGCGAGGGAATGTGCAGGTTCAGCAGCAGGTGTTCCAGTTGGCGCAGCGGGGTCTGGGGGGGGAACAGGCCCAGAATGTGAAAGCCGAAGGTGGCGGTGAATTCAAAGCTGGGTAGCACCAGAATCTTGTCCAGCAGGCGGCGATATTCCGCCAGCAGGCGCAGCTCGTCGGCGTTGGCGCGGCCCAGCTCGGCCAGGTAATGCAGCCGCTCGATGTCGGCCATCATCGCCCCGTAGCCACCGATCGTGTTGTGGTCGGTGAAGGCGATAATGTCCAGCCCGCGCGCTTCGGCTTTGCGCAGGATGTCGATATAGCTGATGTCCGGTTCTTGATAGTCGGCGGAGGCAGGGGTGTGCAGGTGTAAATCCACCCGGTACCACTGCATCCGGCCTTTGCGTTTCGATGTCAAGGGTACTCCTTGGTCTTACGAGGATTCAATCAAGCGGTTGAAGAGGATGGGCAGGTCTTCAGGTTCAAAGGGTTTGACCAGGAAGGCGTTGGCCCCGGCTTCCATGACTTCGGCTTCAACATCCAGGCCGGAGGTCATGACGATAGGTGTTGATTGGAAGGGGCCGCCGGCGCGCATCTCGCGCAGCACCTCGACGCCGTCCATATCGGTGAGGTGATAATCCATGAGGAAGATGTCGGGCTTGAATTCGTTGGCAAAGGGGATTACATCCGCGCCGCGCGGGGCCACCTTCACCTCAAAGCCGTCAAGTTCCAGCAGGGTTTGCAGCAGTTTGACCGTCGTGCGGTCGTCATCCACAACCATTACTTTAGCCAAAGGTCATTCCCTTTCGTTTCGTGCAGGGCAAGCCGTTTGGGCGTCCCTACAGCATGATAGGCTGTCGCAGTTTACAGTGTAGCGCTTAAGCGCAGCACTGTCTACTGCTGCGCGCGGCGGCGTCTGCGGTGTTACAATGGCCGGTGTGTGTCAAGCCGCTGAACAAGGAGCGAACCGGCCTCTATGAAACGTGCGCACAAACGGGCACTGCGCTTTGCACTGGACGTGATGCAGGGCGCGCATCAAGAGCTGGACTACATTCATCACGCCGTGCCGGAGAACCTGCGCCGCCCTGCCGGGCCACAGCGCCGCCACTGGATCGAACCCGACCGCGATCCGGACCGTCCCTACCTCAACGAGACCTTCTTCACTGACCTGGAGCTGCGCGGCTATCTGGAGCGGCAGCGCTTTCCGACCACCACGCTGTGGATTTACCGCATCACGCCGGAGGGCTGCGCGGTTCTGGGCGAGACCTACCCGCTGTATCATCGCTACACGCTGCTGCTGCCGCGCGTGCGTCAGCGGCCTTTTCCGCATCCCACCCAGGACCCGCGCGAGCTGAAGTTCAGCCATCGCTACCGTCGCAGCCGCATGAAGGACGATCCCTACCGGCACACGCGGCAGAAGGACTACCGCGGGCGCAAGTTTTAGCGGCTTATTCGTCGTCGTTAGCGGCGGGTTCCGGTCCGGTTTCCGGGTCAAAATCGACCATCTCGTAGCCGAAGTCCTCGCCGTAATCTGCGTCGTCGTCCAGCTCGTACTCGTCGTCGCTGCCCGCGTAGGCCGCGTCGGGGGCCATGCGCACGTCTACGCTATCCGCGCCGCGCCGACCACGGCGTTTGCCGCCCTGACTGGTGCGAAAGCTCAGGCGCAGCGGTGTGCCCTCGAAGGGGAAGGCGTCGCGGATGCGGTTTTCCAGGAAGCGCTTGTAGGTGAAGTGCACCAGCTTGGCGTCATTGGCGTGGAACAGGAACAGCGGTGGGTCCACGCGCACCTGCGAGGCGAAGTACAGCTTCAGGCGGCGGGTGCCGCGCGGCGGCGGCGGGTGCTGCTGCAAGGCTGCACGCAGGATGCGGTTTACGTCGCTGGTTTGCAGCCGCAGGAAGCGCGTCTCGTAGGCACGGTTGGCTGTTTCCAGCACAGTGTGGATGCGCTGGCCGGTCAGCGCGCTGATGAAGATGATGGGTGCCCAGGGGGCGAAGTGCAGGCGGTCGCGCACCTTTTCCGTGAAGGTCTGCATGGTGTGGGCGTCCTTCTCGATGGCGTCCCACTTGTTCACCACGATCACCAGGCTCTTGTAGGCTTCCAGCACGTAGCCGGCGATGTGTTCGTCTTGCTCGGTGACGCCTTCACTGCCGTCGATCACCAGTAGGGCGACGTCGGCGCGCTCGATGGCCTGCATCGCACGGATCACGCTGTAGCGTTCCACGCCGGCTTCGATGCGCCCGCGCCGCCGCATCCCGGCGGTGTCGATCAGGGTCACGGGTTGGCCGTGCCAGGTGATGCGCGTGTCGATGGAATCGCGGGTGGTGCCGCTGACGGGGCTGACGATGGCGCGCTCTTCCCCGATCAGGCGGTTGAGCAGGGTGCTCTTGCCGGCGTTGGGTTTGCCAACGATAGCGATCTTGAGATGGTCGGCGGCCTCGTCGGCGTCGTCGTCTAGGTGGACTGCCGGGTCGTCCAGGGCGGCGATCACCGCGTCGAGCAGGTCGCCCACGCCTAAGCCGTGGATGGCGCTGATGGCGGTCACTTCGCCCAGGCCCAGCGCGTAGAACTCAAAGGCCTCGTCGCGCTTTTCGATCGTGTCGGCTTTGTTGGCGGCGATCACGACTGGCTTGCTGGTGCGGCGCAGAATCTCGGCGATCTCTTCGTCAGCGGCGGTGATGCCCTGGCGCGCGTCTACCAGCAGCACGATCATGTCGGCGTCCTGGATGGCGACCAGGGCCTGGGATTTGATCTCTTGGATGAACTCCACGCTGCCTTCGGCGAGGGGGGCGGTGTCGCGGGTGCCTTTGGGTTGGTAGACCTCGATGCCGCCGGTGTCGAAGACGCGGAACTCCACGCCGTTCCAGTGCGACTCGCCTTGGATGCGGTCGCGGGTGGTGCCGGGTATCTCGGCGGTGACGGCGCGACGTTCCCCGATCAGGCGGTTAAAGAGCGTGCTCTTGCCGACGTTGGGGCGTCCAACAAGGGCCACGACGGGTTTACGTGTCATGGTGATCTGCTGTCCTTGCTCATCTGCTTAGCCACCTATTGTAGCAGATGCGCGCGGGCTGGCTCTATCCCCAAGCGCGGCCCCCTCCATTGGTGTAGAGGGGGCTTGGGTAACGGCGTAGCTTACAGGCCCAACACCTGCTTCACCAGGCCGCCGATTTCGGTGGGGTTCTCAGCGACCAGGGCACCGGCGGCTTTCAGCGCGTCCATCTTGGCTTTGGCCGTGCCGCGTTCTTCGCCAGTTTCGGGGTCGATCATGGTGATCGCGCCTGCGTGCCCCATGCGCTTGCCGGGCGGGGCGGTGATGCCGGCGATGTAGGCCACTACCGGCTTGCTGACGTTTTCTTTGATGTAGGCGGCGGCTTCTTCTTCTGCTGTGCCGCCGATCTCGCCGATCATGACGATCGCCTGGGTTTGCGGGTCCTGCTCGAAGGCGGCCAGCACATCGACGAAGCTGGTGCCGGGCACCGGGTCCCCGCCGATGCCGACGCTGCTGGTTTGGCCAATCCCGGCGGCGGTCAGCTCATAGGTGGCCTGGTAGGTCAGGGTGCCGCTGCGGCTGACGATGCCGACGGGGCCGCCGGGCAGGGCGACGCTGGTAGGTGTGAAGCCGATGTTGGCCTTGCCTGGGCTGAGAATCCCGGCGCAGTTTGGCCCCAACAGACGCACGTCCGGGTGGGTGTCCTTCAGCCAGTTGTAGACGTAGGCCTGGTCCTGGGCCGGGATGTGCTCGGTGACGGCCACGATGAATTGGATCCCGGCGTCGGCGGCTTCCATGATGGCGGCCTTGGCGATGGCGGCAGGCACGATGATGAACGAGGTGTCCGCGCCGGCCTGTTCTACAGCATCCTTAACGGTGGCGAAGATCGGGATGCCGTCCACGTCGGTGCCGGCCTTCTTCGGATTGGTGCCTGCGACGACATTGGTGCCGTAGTCGCGGTTCATCAGGCCGTAGAACTGCCCTTGACGCCCGGTCAGGCCCTGCACGACGACCTTGTTTGCTTCAGTTAACCAGATAGCCATTAGCTGCGCTCCCCTGCGATTTCCACGGCTTTCTTTGCGGCGCTGAGCATGTCCGGCAGGATTATCAGCGTGTCGGACTCGTGCGCTTTAAGGATTTCGTGCCCGGCTTCGGCGTTGGTGCCGTCCAGGCGGATCACCAGCGGCGACTTGAGGTCCACGCGGCTGAGGCCTTCAATGATGCCCTTGGCGACCTCATCACCGCGCGTGATGCCGCCGAAGATGTTGATGAAGATTGCTTTTACGTTGTCGTCGCTGTTGATGACGTTCAGCGCATTGGCGACCACATCGGCGCTGGCCCCGCCGCCGATGTCCAGGAAGTTGGCGGGTGCGCCGCCCACCTGGTACACGATGTCCACGGTGCTCATCGCCAGGCCCGCGCCGTTAGCCAGGATGCCTACAGACCCGTCCAGGCCGACGTATTGCAAGCCCAGTGCTTTCGCCATGCGCTCGCGCTCGTCGGCGATGTACTCGGACTGGGTGAACTCTTCCCATTCCGGGTGCCGGCCCAGCGCGGCGTTATCCAGCGTGACCTTGGCGTCCAGGGCGCGCACTTGGCCGTCCTGGGTGAGGATGAGCGGGTTAATCTCGGTGAGGTCGGCGTCACCTTGGGTGAAGGCGGTGTAGAGCTGGGTAAGGATGGCGACGGTGCCGTCTTCAGCGGTGGGGTTCAGCTTAGCCGCCTGGACCCATGCGCGCACGGCGGCTTCGTCCAGGCCGGCGGCGGGGTCCACCCAGATTTTAGCGATGGCGTCGGGGTCTTCTTTGGCGACAGTTTCGATTTCGACGCCGCCCTGGGCGCTTAACATGCCCATGTGCTTCTTAGCGCTGCGGTCTAGGGTGAAGGAAGCGTAATACTCTTCGGCGATCTGCGAGGCACCTTCGATCCACAGGCGGTGGACGGTGTGGCCTTTGATGTCCATGCCCAGGATGTTGGTGGCGTGTTCGCGGGCTTCGTCAGCGTTATGGGCCAGCTTGATGCCGCCGGCCTTGCCGCGTCCGCCGACCTGGACCTGTGCCTTGACCACGACCGGATAGCCGATCTGCTCAGCGGCGGCGACGGCCTCGTCTACGGTGTCGGCTACGGCACCATCCGGCACGGGGATGCCGAAGCGCTTGAAATAGAGCTTGCCTTGATACTCAAATAAATCCACTTGACCCGTCCTTTGTTTGCGTGGGGCTTCACGTTACAACGTGATCCCATGATAACGCCGCCGCCGCGCGATTCCCACGCCTTTTTATGCATTACAGCTTAAGGCTGGGTGAGCGTCAGCGGCGCGGCCTCAGCCGCCGTAGTCCGGGCCGAAGACCGCGCTGAGCAGCTCGGCCAATTGGCTGCGGTCCGGGATGACGACGGCGCTGCCGTCCTGCACGGTGCTGACGGTGTAGGCGGTGTTGAGCACGGCCATGGTGACGTTTGCTTCCGGCACAGAGCCAGCGAAGGCCGCCACGGTCAGCGCGTCGGCCAGGCTGAGGTCGGTGTAGAGGTGCGCCGACAGCGCGTCCAGCAGGGCTGGGGCCTGGGGGATGAGCGTCGCCAGGACCTCTGGCTGGGCGGCCTTCAAGCCGATGGCGCGCACTACGTCAAGCTGACGCTGGCCGCGCTGATAGTCGTTGTCGAAGTGGCGGGTGCGGGCCAGCGCCAGCGCGGTTTCGCCGTCCAGCAGGTGGGTGCCCGCGGGCAGATAAAAGGGGGCATAGCCGTAGCTCATGTCCGGGTAGGCGCGGTCGTTGATGGCGTAGTCCAGCGTGATCTCTACGCCGCCGATGGCGTCCACCAGCGTGATGAAGGCCTGGAAGTCGAAGGTGACGTAGGCATCGATATACATGCCCAGGTTGTATTGCAGGGTGTCCATGGCGAAGTAAGGGCCGTAGCCGTCTTGGATGGTTTCGCCGCGCAGCAGCAGGGTGTTGACGCGCAGCAGCGGCTCGATCTCTGGCGCGGGCATGTACAGGTCACGCGGCAGGTGCAGCAGGCCGATGGCGTCGTTGGCCGGGTCAAAGCTGGCGAGGATGATGGAGTCGGTGCGGGTGTTAAAGGTCTCGCGTTCGTCGGGGCGGCGGTCCATGCCCAGGAAGAGCACGGTGAAGCGGCGTTCGCCGTCCCAGCGGCTGACGCCTAACGCGGCGTCAGGGTCGGTGTCCTGGGCGTAGGCGCTGCCCAGGCTCAGCAGCAAAAGGGCGGCGAAGGCGGTCAAGGTGTGGCGGATGGTCATGAGTTTTACTCCGTGGGTACGTGTCGTTATGATCGCTGCGATTATAGCTGCATTCTGCCATCCGTCACTTGCGCCTCACCTAACGCCTGCCCCACGGCTGTGCAACGCGCTCGCGCTGCTAACGCCGCCGGGTTTGGCGCTTCTTTTGCTGCGCGGCCTTAAACAACTGGTCGATGGCGTCGCTGTCTACGGGGGTACCGGCGGCGGCCTGCGCGTCGTAGACCAAGCCCACGACCCCTGCCCGCTGAT
>CAYWGJ010000142.1:0-7616 GCA_964457835.1 uncultured Anaerolineaceae bacterium | reverse complement strand
GCTTCGTTGAGCAGGTAGATGTGGGCGTGATACAGGTTGAAGCGTTCTTTCGCCAAGTCGGCGGCGTCTTGCAGCAGCTCGTCGGTGTCCAGGTTGGTGGCAGCTTCTGCGCTGATCTCTGCCACGGTTTCCAGTTCCAAAGCGCGGCGCTCAGTGATGCTGAGCGTTAGTGCGTTCTGCACCGCGACCGCGAGCTGGTAGGCCAGCGTGGACTGCACGCGCACGTCTTCATCGTTGAAGTAGCCCATCTGCGACGCCTGCACGTCCAACACCCCGACGAGCTGACCAGCCACGACCATGGGCAGGGCCATCTCTGCGCGGGTATCGGGCAGCAGCGGGTTGGGCAGGAAGTCTGGGGAATCGGCCACGTCGTTGGAGATCACCGCCTCTTGCTCACGTCCGGCGCGGGCTACCAGGCTGGTCTCGTTGAACAAGCCGATGCTGCGTTTTCCAGCGGCCATCTGCCGCCCCACTTCACCGGCACCGGCGGCCAGCGTGAGGTTCTTGCCGGCGTCATCCAGCAGGTAGATGTGCGCGTGATACAGGTTAAAGCGGTCCTTCACCAGGTCGGATGCGTCTTGCAGCAGCGCGTTGATGTCCTGGTTGGCGGCGGCTTCGGCGCTGATCTCGGCCACGGTTTCCATTTCGACGGCGCGCCGTTGGGTGATGGCGAAGGCGCGGGCGTTCTGCACCGCCACCGCCAACTGCGCGGCCAGCATGGTGAACACCAGCACGTTGTTGTCGGTAAACCCACCAACACGCTCGCTGAACAGTTCTACCACGCCGACCAGTCGGTCACCAGACAGCATGGGCACGGCCATCTGAGCACGCTTTTCCGGCAGGTTGGCGTCCAGCACGTACCACACGGCGCGCACCACGTCGTTGTCGATGACGCCTTGGCGCTTGCTGGCCACCTGGGTGACCAGTTGGTCGTCTTCGGCGATGCTCAGTTCGTAGTGATGATGCACATGGGCGCAGGGTTTATGCCCGGAACCGGCCACCAACAGCAGGCTGCTTTCGGCTTCGTCTGCGATGTAGATGTGCACGTGATACAGGTTGAAGGTGTGCGCGACCAGATCGGCGACTTCCACCAGTAGGCCTTCGGGGTCCATGGAGCTTGAAGCGCGGGCGCTCACGTCGGCCACCAGGGCCAGTTCCTGTGCTTGGGTGCTGGCTGCGGTGTAGGACCGGGCGTTCTGCACCGCGACGGCAAGCTGAGCGGCCAGCGTGGTCTTCACGCGCACGTCTTCGTCGGTGAAGCGGTCGGTGATGTCGGCCTGCACGTCCAGCACGCCGATGAGCGTATCACCCACGACCATGGGCACGGCCATTTCTGCACGTGTTTCCGGCAGCAGCGGGTGGGGCAGGAAGTTCGGGTTGGCGCGCACGTCGTTGACGATGACGCCCTCATGGGTGCGGGCGGCGGTGGCAACCAGGCTCTGCTCACGGTCCAGGGGGATGGTGCGGTGTTCCGCCACCATCTGCCGCCCCACGTCACCGGCACCCTTGGTCAGCACCAGGGTGTCGCCTGCTTCGTTGAGCAGGTAGATGTGGGCGTGATACAGGTTGAAGCGTTCCTTCGCCAGGTCGGCGGCGTTTTGCAGCAGGGCGTCAATGTCCAGGTTGGTTGCGGCTTCGGCGCTGATCTCGGCCACAGTTTCCATTTCTGCGGCACGCTTGGTGATTTCAGCTTCACGCTGCTTACGCTCGGTGATGTCGCTCATGATGGTGGCGAGGTTGCGCGGGCTGCCGTCCGGGTTGCGGATCAAGAAGATCGTCTGATCCACGTCAATCAAAGTGCCGTCTCGTCTCAGCAGTCGGTTCTCACCCTGCCAAATGCCCTGGGCCATTACGACCGGCAGGCCGTGTTCCAGCACCAAGGCAGTGTCTTCCGGCGTGTGGTAATCCGGGATTTGTGTGCCGATCGCTTCTTCCGGCGTCGCAAAGCCTACCAGCGCCGCACCACCGGGGTTGAGGTATTCGATCACGCCGTCCATGCTCGTCAGCGCGATGAAATCCCGCGAGTTCTCAATGATGGTGCTTTGCTGCTTCACCTGAATGAGCGCACGCTGTACATTGTCGAATGAGCGGGCGTTCTGCACCGCCACGGCGATCTGGTCGGCCAGTGATTCCACCACGAAGACGGTGTCCGCGTCGAAGAAATCAACCTCAGTGGCCTGCACGTCCAGCACGCCGATGAGCTGGTCGGCCACCACTAGGGGAATGGCCATTTCCGCTTCGGTGTCAGGCAGGTAGCGGTTGGGCATGAAGTTGGGCGTGGTGCGCACGTCATTGACGACCTGTGGGTCGCGGGTACGGGCGGCGGTGGCCACTAGGCTGTTGGCCTGCTCTAAGCCGATGCGGTGCCCGTCGGCCAACAAGGCCCGGCCCGGCTCCCCGGACCCGGCGGCCAGGTCCAGGCGGCTGGCTGTTTCGTCCAGCAGGTAAATGTGGGTGTGGTACAGACCGAAGCGTTCGCGGGTCAGTTCCACGATTTCCGGCAGCAGGTCGTCCAAAGTCAGCAAGGTGGCGGTCTGCCGGGAGAGGTCGGCTACCGTCTGTAGGTCACGCATCCGGGCAGAAGCCCGGCCTTCCAGTTCCGACAGGCGTTGACGCAGCACGGACATCATCGTGTCAAAGGCTTCAATGATGCTCTCGCTGTGAGTCCTTTCAGGGGCGTCTAAGTTGGTCATAAATCCCACCACGATCTCTTTTTGGTCGAACGAAAGATGGTCCAAGTGGGCGACATACAGTCCTCAGCCCACCATCGGCACAGGTCAGCAGATGAATCCATTTCTATCTCTCATTATTGTGGGGATTCAGATGGGGTGTCAAGCAAAGTTCTTAATGCTTCTACCATTGGTGACAGTTGAAATTGAACTCTAACCTTGAGATAAAATGGTTTGCCTTCAAGTAATAGATAAATAAAGGCAAATGGCTTGACTCAGGGGGTGTCGTGCGGGGTTCGCAGTGAGGCGCGCACCGCGGCTGCGGCATCGGCGTAGGCAGTAGGCCGTACCGCCACCAGATGCACGTGCACTGGCGGGCCATCCGGCAGCATGATCGTCGTCGTCTCGATGACCTGTGCGTCCGGTGAGGCACCGGGCAGCAGCGGCGGCGACTCGGGGCGGCCTGTAAGGTGAATGAGGGCCATGTCGTCAGGCGCGGCGAAAGTGACTGCACCGGGACTGTGTGCTGGGGCGGTAATCACCCGCCAACCGGGCGGTGTCTCGGCGCTGAAATCCGGGGTGTAGACGCGGGCAGCGTCCAGGCGCAGCGGCGGCCCTGGCGTAAAACCAAGCTGCGGCGGCGTCCGGGCTGGCACACAGCCGACCAGGAGCGCAGCGGCCAGCGTGACCACGCCCACCAGTCTAGTCAATCGGCGCACGGTTGGGCGCATCCGCCGCGCGCAGCCCATCCAGGCCGGCGTTGGGCGCATCGCAGGACACAAAGCCCGACCAGCGCGTCACCCGCCAGCCCGCATAGGGGTCCGCTTCTTCCGGGGGCTGTTCAAGCTGCTCGACGCGGTTATAGATGCACACCCCGCTGAAGCCCTGGTCTTCCTCGTAGGTCGCCACCAGCAGCACGTCCCAGGCGGACGGCCCATCCGGGCGCGCGCGGCGAAACACCGTGATGAGCATGCCGCCCCACAGATCGGGCGTGTAGGCGTCGATGCAGGGCAGCAGGTCCCCGTCCGGACAAGAGTCCTGGACGTGCTGGCGCAATGCGGGGGCCATCAGCGCATCAGGGTCGGCGTCGCTTTGGGCGGCGGGAGCGGTGGCTTGACCGGCGGCGTTGCTGAAATCGACGGCAGCGGCATAGGCGGGGTTCAGGTTGTCCGGCGTTAGCGACAAGCTGAGGGCCAGAATACCGGCGATTACAGCGGCGATCACCACAGCGAGTATGACGTAAAGACGAGAAGACATGCGCCGACTCCTAGGGTGCAGCGTTCAAGACATAGAACACGCGCGGCGGGATCATCCAGGCCAGCCCACCGCGCAGGGGCCGCCGTGACAGCAGGTCCACGCGGGCGACGGCAGCCTTCTTCATGACGACGTAGCCGCCGGTGAGGGCTTGCAGCGTCTGACTCAGCGTCGGCTCGTGGCCCACGACCATCAGGTCTCCGTCCCCTTGGTGATCGTTGATCGCCAGGTCCAGCGCATCCAGGCCGAAGCCGTAGTTGGCGGCCTGCGAGACGTGGTAGTCGATGCCTAGGGCGGCGGCCACGATTTCGGCAGTGTGGCGCGCGCGCTCACGCGGGCTGCTGAGGATGGTCAGCGGGGTGATGTCCAGGCGGGCCAGCACCGCAGCGGCGGCCTGTGCTGCCGCGATTCCTTCGGCGGTCAGGCGGCGCGACTCGTCGTGTCCGTCGGGGCCGAAGTCCTCCGCGTGGGCGTGGCGCATCAAATAGAGCTTGCTCGTCATGCTGTACTGCCTTTTCCGCTGTGTAAGCTACGGGATGACCCGCTGATTAAGCATGTCGTTGATGGCCTTGACCAAGCGGCGCAGCTCGGCTTCCATGTCCGGCGTGATGTCATCCAGGATGGCCGCCTCGCGGAACAGGTCGCGGGCCTCGCGCAGCGCGTCCTGGCCTTGGCGGGTCAGTGCTAAGCCGCTGCGCACATGGTCGCGCGCTTGGCGACTGCTGGCATTGGCTGCTTTCGCCGGGAAGTCCCAGCCGTGCAGGGCCGCGACGTCCTCCAAGCCTGCGATGAAAGCGTCTGCGGACTCAATCTGCATTGCCGCCCCGCTCTGGAGCAGGGCTTGCAGGGCACTGCTGAGGCTGGGTTCCGCGCCGAAGTCCAGCGTCATCACTTCGCTGTAGCGCCCTTCCACCTCGTTGAGGCCGCCAGGCTGTGCACGCAGTGCACTGTGCCCCGCCGACAAACCGGTGAACACCGGGTACAAGATACCGACGCACAGGTGATGTACGTCCTTGCGGATGGCGTCGCTGGCTTCGGGGCCGCTGCCACTGAGTCGCCGCGAGCTGTTAAAGTCGATGATGCGCAGGCGCGCGCCGTCCCAGTAGACGTGTTCCAGCTTGTGGTCCATGTAGACGACCCGCTGCGCGTGGGCCAGTTGCAGCAGATGGGCGAACTGCAAAGCCAGCGCCAGCCCTTCTTCCGTGGGCAAACGCCAGCGCACCCCGGCCTGGTTAGTCTTCATCAGGTAGAGCAGGTTGTGGGTGCGGGGCAGATTATCTAAGGCGATGTATGGCCGCCAGCCACGCGCTGCGTAGTCCGGCATGGCCGCGCTGAAAGCCGCCGCGTCCGTGCCAAAGCTGACGATTTGGCCGCCATAGGGCACCTCATCGCGCGACTCTAAATAGCCGCAGTCCGTCATGCCCACGACGTGCGGGCTGTCGGCCAGGGCGGTGAGCAGCTCGGCTTCATGCGGGAAGGCGCGGTATTCCCAACGCGGCGTGTCGGGGTCCAGATGCTCTGGGCGCATCACTTTGAAGGCCACCGTCTGCGCGCGCTGATGGTCCAGCGCACTGAGCACGCGCGCGTAATGGCCCAGCGCGAAAGTGTCGATATAGCGGTCGAGCTGGTAGCGCTCGTGGAGGTCAGGTGGCATGGGTGTTTAATCCGTGTTGGTGTCGTCAGCACGCAGCGGCGGTATCCAGCGCGGCCTTCAGGATGAACTCAATGTACCACAGGCGCGGCATCTTCTACAGGGTTGCCTTGAGCGGCCCATCCGCCGGGCGCTTGCCGTGCGTAGGAAAAAGGTAGGGGGGGCGGCTGCATTTCTACTAATTGTTAACGCTTTGGCGGGTGGCATGTGCTATAATGTGGAAGAAAGGTGCGGCACATACATCATTCGCACAAGCCTTGAGGATGTTCTTTATGCGTAAGTTGTCAGCATCACTACTACCCGTCACCATCGAGGACCTGGCTGAGGGCAGCACCGGGCCTCACGAAGCGCACGAGCCGGAAAGCCCCCTGGCAACCACACTCGTGCCCATCGTCAAGACGGTCAGCACCCGCACGCATCATCACGGCGAAACCGGCGTGATTGCAGCGGTGGACGTGCCGCCGGAAGAAAGCGAACAGGTTGAGCAGCAGGACGCCCCCCGCAGCGTCGATGACGATACCCGCCACGAGGCCGCCGCGCCCCAACAAGATGCGGCCCCCGCACATGACGTACCTGCTGAGCGTCAGCCACTGGTGTTTATCGTGGAAGACACCACCGAGCTGGCCGAAGTGATCCAAGCGACGCTGGAACGCATGGGCATGACCACCATGCACGCGACTCACGGTGAGCGCGCCTTGAGCGCCCTTAAGGACGTGGACCCGGACGTGATCCTGCTGGACATCAGCCTGCCGGACATGACCGGCTGGAAAATTCTGGATGGGCTGAAGGAAAAGTACGGTGATGGCACCGAGCCGGACAGCAAGCACCCGACCGTCATCATCATCAGCGCCTACGGAGACCCCGCCAACCGCCTGGTCGGCAAGCTCCAGGGTGTGTACAGCTACCTGATCAAGCCCTTCACCGCGGATGAAGTGGAAAAGATCGTGACGCAGGCGCTGGGCAGCGCGGCGTCTTAACGCGCGACACGCGCATTGATTGAAAGAGGGCATCGCGTTGAATAGGGCCACCCATCAGGCCGACTGGACCCCAGCGCTGGCACCGTTTATTGGGATGCTGGCGCTTTTGATTCTGCTCAGTAGTGGCGTGGCCCGCATGAGCGCGCAGCAAACCGCTGCTACCCCCGCTGAGCTGCTGGCCCAGCTTCAGCTTGTGTCCCAGCGCGAAGGCTGGACGGCAGCGCGGCATCAGCGGGCGGCGGAACTGTGGGACGCGCAAGGGGACCGCGAGCGCGCTTACGCCCATCGGCAGGCGGCGCTGACCCTGGCCCCCGATGACCCCAACACCCTGCGACGGGCGGCCTTCGATGCCCTGGCCTTACAGCGCTGGGGCGATGCCCTGGTGCTGCTGCGCGCCCGCCTGGATGCCGTCCCCGGTGATGATGCCGCCCGCGCCGACCTGGGCCGCTTGCAGGCCGTCTATGATCCACAGGGGGCCGCCCTAACCCTGGCCCCGCTGCCCCGTGATCCTGACTTGGACGCGCTGCGCCAACTGCTGCGCCGGGCGGACGAATCCCCCTTCGCTGTCGTCTATGACCTGGGCCGCCTGTACCTGGACGCGGGCGATTTCGCGCTGGCGGAGCTGGCCTTTACGCAATCCATGGCCCTGGGACTGCCGCCCACCGAGTCGCTGGCGTATGGGGCGGTGGCGCGCGCGGCCCAGGGCAAATACGCGCAGCACTGGCTGGATGACGCGCTCAGCCGTGCGCCGCGCAGCCCGGAGGTCCAGTACGCCGCCGGCTGGTATTGGCAGGTGCAAAACGATTCCTTTGCCGCGCTGGACGCCTTTCTGTTGGCCGCTGCGCTGGACCCGGATAACCCGGCTTTCTATGCCGCTGTAGGGCAGCAGTACGCGCGCCTGGGCGACCTCTACGCGGCGGAGACCTGGCTGCAAGACGCCGAGTATCGCAGTCAGGGGGACCCGGTGTTCAGCGCGGCGCTGCGGCAGTTCTACGCGGCGTATGGCCCGGCCCTGGAAGCCAGCAACGCCCTGCTGCGGGTCACTGATGGCGGCGCGGACACGGC
>CAYWGJ010000141.1:0-7623 GCA_964457835.1 uncultured Anaerolineaceae bacterium | reverse complement strand
TCAGGTCGGCGCTGTTCAAGCCGATGGCCGCGCCCGCCTGCCCGGCGAATTCGTAAAGGACGCCAGTCTTCTGCCACAGCATATCGATGATCTGCGCGTCGGTCACTTGATCGACCGGGGTCTCGGCCAACACCACGTCCAACGCTTCACCGCTGACCAGCAGGCCCATCACGCGGCGAAAGAGTACATCGATGAGGTTCAGTGCCAGGCCCGCGTCCACGCCGTGACTGCGGTGCAGCTCGGTCATCAGCGCGGCGGCCCAGCCCTGCTGCACGTCCCCGGCCAGGATCGCCACCGAGGTGCCGTAGTGGGCTGCATCGGCCTCGCTGAGCTGCATCTGCGCGCGGCCCCAGGCGGCAGCCTGCACATGCACTGTCGGCACACCCCGACGCAGCGCGTCGCGGTCGATGATGTCGTCATGCACCAGGCTGAAGGTGTGGTACAGCTCCACAGCAGCGGCAGCAGGCAGCGCGCGGCTTTCGTCCCCGCCGACAACGCCCGCTGCGAACAAAAGCACCGCCGGGCGCAGTGATTTTCCGCCGGCCTTCAGGTAGCTGTACACCGCGTCGTTGAGGTGCGGGTGGCCCAGGGTCACGGCCTGCTCTTGCAGCAGATAGGCCTTCACGCGCTTTTCGCGCTGCGCGACTTCGGCTTTGAAATCGTCTAGGTTCAAAGGGGTGAGGGTCATGAGGTGGGGTCGCTTTCGTCAGGTGAACGCAGAGCAAACAAAACGGGACGGCGCGGCGCGTGGCCGGACCTCGCTTGTATTTTATCGCTCTGCCAGAGGTGGCGCTATCGTCAACGCGCAGCCCGGCAGTGCTCATCAAGTGCTTATCCACAGGACGCGCCTCTTAATGTTCCCTTAACATCACGATAGCATCGGGATAAACAAGCACGTCTATGCTCTTGTCATCAAACAAACGTTGACTGGTTTCCCGTGACGACACTCAAACACACTCAAGCTGAATCCGCAGAGCTTCCTCCGGCGGACTGGTCCGCTGCGAAGCGTCGTCGGCTGCGTCTGCCGCGCCTGCCAGAAGGCACCAGCGCCAGCGACAACATCGCCGGCTGGCTCTTTGCTGGGCCAGCAGTTCTGTTGATCTTCATTTTCGGCATCTTCCCCATCGGCTACGCGCTGTACATGAGCCTGTTCCGTTGGCGCATCCGTCAAGGGGACTCGCTGTGCAACGCCTTCGAGCCAACCGGTGACGCCGTGGGCGACATCTTCGGCCAGATCGGGGCCTGCCTGAGCAACTACAGCAGCGCGGGCTTCGGCGACTGGGGCGGCCTGGCGATCTTCATCGGCGGCTTCCTGCTGATCGGCGCAGCCTACTGGGTATGGAACTGGAAGCGCCTGCACGGTGACGCCATGAGCAAATTTGCCCTGCGCGCCGTGCTGACGCTGAGCGTCATTGCCTTCGCCTTCGCCGTCATCGCCCAGGGCTATAACATCATGATCGATGCCCTGCCCAGCCGCGACCGGGGCTTCCTGCAAGGCCTACAGATCACGGTGTACTACGCCTTCGGCAGCATCCCGATCCAGTTGGCGCTGGGCCTGGTACTGGCCTATATCCTGCACCAGAAGGTGCGGGGTAAAGCCTTCTTCCGCATCGTGTTCTTCCTGCCGTACATCACGCCGACCGTGGCCGCCGCCATCGTGTTCGGCACGGTATTCAGCGGGCGCGACACCTCCCTAGCCAACCAGATCGTCACGGCCTTCGGCGGCGACGTGCAGCGCTGGCTCAGCGAGCCGCGCCCGATGCTCAACGTCATGTTCGGCTGGGAACTGGAAGGCTTCATTGCAGGTCCCAGCATGGCGCTGTTTACCGTCATCCTGCTGGGTATCTGGACCTACACCGGCTATAACGCGGTGATCTTCATGGCTGGGCTGGGCAACATCCCCAGCGACCTGTATGAAGCGGCCCGCGTCGATGGCGCGAAAGAGTGGCACCTGTTCCGTCACATCACGCTGCCGCTGCTGTCCCCGGTGACCTTCTACCTGTCGATCCTGGGGTTCATCGGTACGTTTACCGCCTTCAACACGCTCTTCGTGATGCGCACGCCCGCCTCACAGGGCACGCTCAATACCTCGGCACTGGTGCTGTTTGACACCTTTCAATCGCAAAACCGTTGGGGCGTCGCCACAGCACAGGCCATCCTGCTGATGGCCATCGTCCTAATACTGACGCAAATCCAACGCAGCTTGTTTGAAAAGCGGGTGTTCTATGGTGGATAATACCGTGCAATCCGCACGCGCCCTAGCCGCAGAAGAGTCGCGCCCGGTCGGCACTCAGCAATCCGCCCTGTGGTTGCGCAGTCTGCGCACACTGCTGCTCTACGGCCTGCTGACAACCGTCGCGCTGGTGGTGGCGGTGCCCTTCTTCTGGATGATTTCGACCTCGCTGATGACCCTGGGCGAGACGCAAATCCGCAGCCTGCTGCCCGAAGTGCCGCAGTGGAACAACTACGCGGACGCATGGGAACAGGCCGCCTTCAACAAGTATTTCGTCAACAGCGCGATTATCACCGCCGTGACCATCGCCGGCCTGTTAGTGATGTCGATCTCGTCAGCCTACGCCTTCGCGCGGATCAAGTTCGTAGGGCGCAACACCGTCTTCACCCTACTGCTGATTACGCTGATGATCCCGGAAGCAGTGACGCTGATCCCCAACTATCTCACCGTCAGCGGGCGCATCTTCCCCCTGCCTGCGACGACCGAAGCCTTCCCGTTTTTGAACTTCAGCCTGGGCAATTCCTGGATCGACCAACTGCCTGCGCTGACCGTGCCCTTCATGGGCAGCGCCTTTAGCATCTTCTTGCTGCGCCAGTTCTTCGCGCAGATACCCAACGAACTGTGGGACGCGGCACGCATCGACGGGGCTGGGCACCTGCGCTTCCTGCTGACCATCGTGCTGCCCATCAGCCGCGCCCCGGTGATGACCGTCTCGCTGCTGACCTTCATCGGCTCCTGGAACGCCTTCCTGTGGCCGCTGATCGTCACCAACGACGAAACCTGGCGTCCGATTGCGGTGGGCCTCTACCGCTTCAGCAGCGACGCCGGCACCGAGTTCCATCTGCTGATGGCCGGTGCCCTCATCACGATTTTGCCCATCCTGGTGCTGTACTTCTTAACGCAGAAGACCTTCACCGAGGGCATCGCCACCACCGGCCTCAAGGGCTAAGGGGTGCACATCAACCTGTGTGGACCATGCGCTTAGGCACGGCTTAAGCCATGTGAAACAAACAAACGAACGCTTTGTCAATCACAAAAGGAGTATGTCACACATGGTCAAGAAGTTCAGTCTCGTGTTTGTGGTGCTGGTTGCGCTTTTCGCCCTGCCCGTCATGGCCCAGGACGATCCCTACGCTGACGTGGACCCCAGCGGTCAGACCGTGGTGTTCTGGCATCAGCACAGCGGCACCCGTGAAGAGCAGCTCGTGGAAATCATCGCGGAGTTCAACGAAAGCAACGAATACGGCATCACCGTTGAGGCGCTGAACCAGGGCGGCTACGGCGACATCTACAACCGTATGACCGTCAACCTTTCCAGTGGTGAGGCCCTGCCCAGCCTGGTCGTGGCCTACGGCAACCAGTCCGCCACCTACCACCTGCTGGACGGCCTGGTGGACATGAGCACCCTGGTGGAAAGCCCGACCTGGGGCCTGAGCGAAGAAGACCAAGCTGACTTCTTCCAGAGCTTCTACAACGCCGACATCTTCCCCGTGTTCGACGATATCCGCCTGGGCTTCCCGCCCAACCGCTCCATGGAAGTGCTGTACTTCAACGCTGACTGGCTGGCCGAACTGGCCGAAGCCGGTGCCATCAGCTTTGAAGGTGCCCCCCAGACCCCGGAGCAGTTCCAGGAAGCCGCCTGCGCCGCTACCGCCAACCCCTTCAGCGGGGCCACCGGTGAAACCGCCGCCATCGGCTACCAGCTGAGCACTGACGCCAGCCGCTTCGCCTCCTGGACCTTCGGTTTCGGCGGCGACGTCTTCGACTACGAAGCCGGCCAGTACAAGCTGAACGGCGAAGAGTCCGTGGCGATGGTCGAGTTCATCAAGGGGCTGTTCGACGAGGGCTGCGCCGGTGAAATCTTCGAGCGCTTCGGCGACCAGGCCAACTTCGGCAACGGCAACACCCTCTTCACCGTCGGCTCCAGCAGCGGCCTGCCCTTCTACAAGAGCGCCGTGGAAGCCGGTGCCAACTTCGACTGGAGCGTCGCCCCGGTGCCGTATGTGACCGAGAACCCCGTCCAGAACATCTATGGCGCTTCGGTCAGCATCGCCAAGACCACCCCTGAGCAGGAACTGGCGACCTGGCTGTTCGTGAAGTACTACACCAGCCCCGAAGTCCAGGCTGACTGGGCCGTAGCCAGCAACTACTTCCCGGTCCGTGCCAGCGTGGCCGATGGCCTGAGCGACTACTTCGCCGATAACGAAGCCTACGCCACCGCTTTCGAGCTGCTGGAGTTCGGCGTGACCGAGCCGCAGGTGCCCGGCTACGACCCCGTGCGTGACGAAATCAGCCGTGTGTGGCAGGCTATCGTCAGCGGCACCGACACCCGCCCGATCCAGGAAATTCTGGACGAGCTGAACGAATTCGCCAACGAAGAGCTGGCCCTGGCTTCCGAGTTCTAAAGCCGACCCCACGCTTTTCCCTGTAAGACACAGCAGCGCCCCACGTCGCGAACCGGCGTGGGGCGTTTTCGTTACTGCGTAGATGTCACCCGAAGCTGACGCCGCGCCCGTACCGTGCGCCGTGCCAGGCCAGCGCCAGCGCAATCACCGTGTCGTCATGCGATCCCGGCGGTGCAGCGTAGCGATAGCCCCCGCCCGGCAGCCGTTCCATGCGATAGCTCATCAGCTCCGTCAGCAGCACCGGGTCCGGCAGCAGCCGCACCTGCCCACGTTCGATCGCCAGCGCCAGCCCCTCGATCAAAGGCGCTTTGCTCTGGGCCGTGGTCTGGAAGGGGCGCACCGGCAGGCCCTCCGCTTGCAGCGCCTCGATATTCACCGCGCCAATGCTGTTGGCCTCCGCCCAGATCACCGCCGGACGCCAGCGCGCCGCCAGCGTCATCAGCCGCCCACGCTGCACGGCCCAGCCCACTTGATTGAAGCGGTCCAAGGCCAGCAGGGTCCCGGCGGCGGCATCCAGCACGGCCACAACGGTGAAGTCGTGCTCGCGGCCCCAATCGACACCCATCACCACCCGCTGACCCAAGGTCGGCTGCGCGTCGATCGGCGCGGTAGCCGTTTCTCGCACCCCACGGAACACCCCGCCCGCATCCTCCTGGAACTGCGCCAGGTATTCCTCACGGAAGACGCGCTCCGGCGTGATCGCGCGCAGGTGGTCCAGCTCCGCGCGCGGGATCATGGGGTTATCATAGGACGTGAACTGAAAAGCCGCCCAATCCGCCGCCGCTGGGTCCATGCCCAGCTTGAACAACTCCCAGAAGTGATTGCGACCATAGGGCGTGCTCAGAAACAGCGCCCCACCCTGACGATCCAGCAGCATGGGGCGCACCACCTCCGGCCACAATGACGGCGGCATAAACGCGGCCTCGTCCAGCACGGCGTAATCCAGGCCCGCCCCCCGCAGGTGATCCGGGTTATGGGCGCTGCGCACAGCGATGACGCCGCCAGTGGGCAGCACGATGCGGTGTTGTGCCGCGCTGATGTCCGCACCTAAGCCCAGCCCCACCGCTCGCAGATCACGCCACACCTGCCCGGCCATGCCGTAAGTCGGCGACAACCACCAGGCCCGCCCCCCAGCCAGCGCATGCTCAAGCAGCAGAATCTGGCCCAGGGTCGTCTTGCCGAAACGCCGACCACAGGCCACCACTTTGAAGCGCGCCGCCGTGCCCAGGATCAGCATCTGCCCAGGGTGGGGCGGCATGAAGACTGCCGTCGGGATATTGGTACTCAATGCGGATCACTTTCTCACTCGTCTCCCCCTCAAGTTGCGCCGCTGCCTCCAGGCTCTGTGAGAGGCTGTGCAGCTTCAGCAGGCGGTCCACCACCACGCCCAAAGCGGCAGCCCGCTGATTGAGCGGAGCCTGGACAATGGCTTCCGCGTCCAGCGCCACGATCAATTCAGCGGCCTTTTCGGTGAGCTGACGCCGCACCTTATCCAGGCGGCGCAGCTCAGTTTTCGTCAAGGGCATGTCGTGGGCCTCGCTTCCTCTGATGGCATCTGATGGCATCCAGGCAGTTACACCCTATTATTGCCTGGAGTCGAAAAAGGGCCGCACAGCAGCTCGCCCTCCGGCTGAGTAGCGGCCCGCTCGTTCCCCCCCTGGGATGCTGGCGCGGCCCGCGCTGCTGTGCAGCTTGATGACTTCAATATAGCACATATGTTCGCGTTTGTGCAGGCCATTTGTCCGGCTGTGCGGCCCCCATCCTCCATTCGGATGCCCCCGCACTAGCGACGGGGTATGCTACGTGGCGGTATCCTGAAAGCATCAGACCAACAAGCCACACCTGCTAAACAAGGCCATCGGCAGGGTGCTGCACATCAGCGAGGCCACGGTGAAGACCTACCTGAAGCACATCTACAGCAAGCTGAACGTCCCGGACCGTGCCTCGGCGGCAGCCGCTGCATTACAGCGTGACTATATCCGCCTGGACGATAACGATAGCAGCTAACGATACAGCCTTCTAAAGAGTATGTCACGCTGACGAACATCGCCCCAACCCACGCCGACTTCTGGCTCATCTGGGATACCCTGGTGGACCTGGGTCTGCGCGGCGAGATCGTCGGGCCGTGGGCATTCGTGCTCACTTTCTGAGCCGCCACGCAAGACGCCCCGCTTGCGCGATACAAGCGGGGCCGTGAGACAGGAGTAAGGTAGGGGTGGCGTGAGGCAAGAAAGCCTGCGTTTTACTCGAAAGTGACGTTCTCCGCGTTGTGCTTGTTGAACCACTCGCCGCTGAGGGTCTCGCCCTCGTTGTTGGTGCGGGTCCAGGTGCCATAGCCCACCAAGCGGGCCTTGCCGACGCCGCTGGCGCTCATGTCGATGTTCACGCCGCGCGCCTTGACCACGATCCGGCTGCCGGTCGCGGTGGCCTCACCGTTGAAGCCGCGATACACCCACTTAGTGATCGTGCGCCCGTTCTTGTTGGTAAAGGTGCTCTCGACCACGCTGTCATAGCCTGTCACGCTGATCTGCGCGTCGCCCGTGCGATCTTTGATGACCAGCTTGGCGTTATCGGCAGTGACGGTGGCAGTGCCGTTGCCCTTCACCTTGGCGATGCCACCACCCTGGGCCACGATGCTGCCGCCCAGCGGCGCTTTGTCTTCCTGTGCGAAAACCGCCCCCGGCACCGTCATCAGCAGCAGGGCCAGGACCATCAAAACGGAAAACAGAGTACGCTTGTTCATGGGGTTCCTCCTCAAGGGAACAATTAGTCGATGCCCCTATGATGCGCGGCGGATGTTGCACGAAGTTTGGCACTCTGTAAAATACCTGCACCTTGTGTAAACAATCTGCAAAAGCCGATGGAGCGCCCCCCATGCCCCGACTCATGCTGCTGCTGACCACCTTTTTCGCCCTGCTGACGCTGAGCACGAGCTGCACCGCCGCCGACCCGGCGCGCGGCACGCTGCGCCTACACAGCCCCGCC
>CAYWGJ010000140.1:0-7682 GCA_964457835.1 uncultured Anaerolineaceae bacterium | reverse complement strand
TCATCATGGCAAACACGGCAGCCTGCGCCTTGTTAGGGCAAAACCAAGCGGCCCTATTAAAGCTGCGCTTTTGCCACCTATTCCGGCATGATAACCAAGCCGAAGTCGAACATTGGGCGCGCCGCTGGACAGCTGGTCACACCCCCGATCCGTTGACCTTGCCCATTTATAAGCGCACGGGACGGGTGGTGTACGTCACGGTGATAGGTCAAGCGCTGCACCTAAACGAGGCCCCCCTGACCCTCATTACGCTGCTGCCGCAAGCACACGCCACGCAGGACCCACATGTGGCCTATCCCATTGCTTATCTGCTGGAAAACCTACCCATTGTGCTGTTCGTGATGGACGCAGATGGGGTGTTCACGATGTCGGAAGGCCGGGGGCTTTCGGGGCTGTCTTTGGGAGCGGGGCAGGCGGTCGGGCACAGTGTCTTTGAGCTGTATGCGGCCTACCCTGACACCTTGGCCGCGGTTCGGCGTGCACTCAGCGGGCATATCGTGCACACCGTAGTCAGCTATGAAACCGCCTATTATGAGACTTGGCTGTTCCCTATGCTGAGCGATACCGGGGAAGTCTTCCGGGTGGTAGGGGCCGGGCTGGACGTCAGCGAACGGGAACACGCCCTGAATGCCCTGCGCATCAGCGAGCAGGCCCAGCATCTGCTCATCTCAGATTTGTCCGAGGCCATCTACATCTTCTCGGCGGAGCTGCGCCTGCTGGAAACCAATTACCGCGCGGCGGAGATGATGGGCCTGACGATGGATACACTGCTGAGCCGCGCCTGGCTGTCGCGCGTGCACCCCGACGACCAAGCCCTCGTCCAGCAAATGCTGCAAAGGATGCAGACAGGTCAGCGTATTCAGACTGAATACCGTCTCGTCCGCGATGATGGCAGCCAGGTCGATGCCGCGTGCAGCGGTACGCGCCTGCCCGATGGGCGCTACCAGATCATCGAGCGAGACATCACGCACGAGAAGAAAGCCGTCGAGTACGCGCTGGAACAGGAAGGGCTGCGCGTCACGCTGGAAAAAGAGCGCGAGATGGGCCTGCTGCGGCAGCGTTTGATGACCACGATCTCCCACGAGTTCCGCACGCCGCTAGCCATCATCATGAGTTCGGTGGAACTGCTAGAGCGCTACCACGAGCGCATCGAAGCGGCCAAGCGCATCGACTACATCCAGCGCGTCAAGAAGCAGATCGAATACATGGCGAGCATGTTAGATGACATCAGCTTGATGATTAAACAGCAGGGCCGTCAGGCGATTACCTTCATCCCCGTGAACATGCTGACGGTGGCGAAAGAGACGCTGCGGCGCATCAGCCAGGCGCAGCCCGCCGCTGCTGAACGCATCACGCTGGAATACGACCCCGATGGTCATACCCTGGAAGGCCGCCGCCGCTATGGGGTCACCTCAGACACGCTGCGCGCGATGCACATCTTGCAGGCTTTGCTGCTGAACGCGATGAAGTATTCCGCACCACACACGCCCATCCACATCACGCTGCGCGATGACGCCGACTGGGTACACGTCCAGGTGAAAGACCAGGGCATCGGCATCCATCCGGACGACATGACGCGTATTTTCCAGCCCATGTACCGCGGGCGCAACGCGGAGTCGCTGCCAGGCAGTGGTCTGGGCCTAGCCATCGTCCGCGACTACGCCGACCTGCTCATGGCAGAGGTCAAGGTGGAGAGCGTGCCGGACCAAGGCAGCACCTTTACCATCAGCTTTCCGCGCCGCATCCCCCCACCACAGATGTTGGGGTAATATCCCCGGTTCAACCATAGCAATCACGGCCCTTAAGCGAGCGCAAACAGCCGCCCGGTTTCCCGGACGGCTGATGATATGTGTGTAGGCGATGTCAGGCGAAGCTAACGGCGGAACCCGTCGGGGTCATCCGGCACCGGCTGAGCGCTGGGCAGACGAGTCGCGCCCACGCTTGCGCCCATTATACAGAGGCTCGACTGCGCGCATTAGCGCAACCACACATATGAGGTACTTGAAGCTAATCGCGACACCGAAACGATTCGCGCTACGTCATGCTGAAAGCGCGGCATTAAACGTCTTTCGTCATCCCCCCAAACCTTGGTGTGCTGCTGTGACCGATTTCGTCGTATGCTGGACTCAAGGACGGTTCACGCGAAAGGACGCGCACATGATAGACGAACGGAAGATGTTGGTCCTGGGATTGATCGTAGCCTTGAGCATCGCATCAGGGGTGGTCTTTGTGCTGATGCGAGGCGGCATGATGTGGTTATCTGTCGGGGCGCTGCCGCTGATCTTTCTGCCGCTTTTCATCCGTCGCCCAGACGCCGACCCACCCGCTAAGCGTAAACACGATGACTCGGAGTCGGTCTACGACAAGATCGACGCCCTGGTGGACCAAATGGACCCCGAAGAGGCCGACTATCTGCAACAGCGCCTGGAGGCACAGCGCAGCCAGCGGCTGAATACTACACTGCGTGATCTGCTGGACGACGACAGCGACGCGCAAGGCCGTCGTCAGGAACGGTAAGCCTTGGCGTAGCGCAGCACCGTTTGCAGCAATACGTTGGTGCCCAGCACGATGTCGTCCCAGTCGGTAAACTCACGCGGGTTGTGGCTGATGCCGCGCACCGATGGCACGAAGATCATGCCGGTAGGAGTGACGCGGCTCATGAGCTGCGCGTCGTGCCCGGCGTAGCTGACTAAGGGCATCACACGCTTGATCCCCATGCCCTTGACCGCCGCTTGCACGGCAGCGATCACCTGGCCGGACATCTGCACGGCGGCGATGTGTACCAAGCGCTGTGCCGCCACCGTCAGTTGATGCGCGGCTGCGCGCTCTTGGGCCAGACGCACCAGCCGACTTTCCAGCTCACTGAGTACGTCCCCATCGGGATGGCGCAGCTCCACCTTGAGCCGCGCCGTGCTGGGGATCACGTTAAAGCCGCCCGGCTCCACCGCAATGTGGCCGCAGTTGAAGACGGCATCCGGCACAGCCTGCACCATCGCGTGCGCCGCCATCAGAAAATCGACGGCCCCATACAGCGCGTCGCGGCGGTCTTCGGAGGACGTCGTGCCTGAATGCGCTGCTTCCCCGTAAAAGATCAATTCATAGGTGGAGCGCCCAACAATGCCCGTCACGATGCCGATACGTTTATCGGCGGCGTATAGGCGCTGCCCCTGCTCAATGTGCAGTTCAATATAGCCCGCCAGCGTTGCCGCGTCACGCTGAGCGTTGAACACGTCCGCGGGGTGGATGCCGGCGCGGTACAGCGCCGCGCGAAAGGCCCCGGCATCGTGACCGTTAGCCGGAATGTCCGCCAGCACCTTGGACGACAGCACGCCCGTCAAACTCTTGCTGCCGAAGAAAGAATGCCAGCAGCCCTCCACATCGGTAAAGTTAATGACCTCCAAGTGGAAAGGCAGCGTGATCTGTGCATCGTGCAGGGTACGCAGCACCTCTAAGCCAGCGATCAAGCCAGTGGAGCTGTCATAGCGCCCACCGTTGGGCACGCTGTCCAGATGTGAACCGATGAGCAGGGTTTGTTTGGCATCGGGGTCGCTGCTGAATAATGTACCGCTCAAGTTGCCGGCGTCGTCATCACCAACGACCAGCCCGGCCTCGTCCAGGCGGTTAGCGAACCAGGCGCGGGCCTCCAGGTCTTCATTGGAAAGCGCCAAGCGGCTGACGCCCCCGGCCACTGTCGCGCCGATTTCTGCTAGAGCGTGAAAATCGTCTTCCAGGCGCTGTGCATTGATGCGGAGTGTGCTGTGAGTTTTGGCGCGTTTGCTCATGGCTGTGGGTGCGGCTCCAGTGGTGGTTGGTTTGAGATGCCCAGTATGGCCCATTATACTCCTACCCCTGGCAGTCGGTAAACCACCGCACCGAGACCGCGCCCGGTGCGGTGAACACCCATGGCGTCAGGCCTTGTCGCTGAAGGAGTCAATCTGCTGATCGAACTTGGTCTGGTCGATTTCGTCGTGCGGGGCCAACAGGTCCTTGAAGCGCTGCATGTACTTCAGAATTTCTTCAATGGTGTAGGCTTCAAAGCGCAGGGTGATAGCGGGTTGCGTATTACTGGCGCGCACCAAGCCCCAGCCTTGCTCGAACTTCGCCCGCGCGCCGTCCACAGTGATGACCTCATAGTCTGCCGACAGCGACTCGGTAATCTCGTCAATGATCTGGAACTTCACGTCATCCGGCGCGGACAGGATGATCTCCGGCGTGGCAACCAGCTTGGGCACGTCCTCAAACAATGCGGAGACACTAGCTTCAGCGGCGGCGAAAATCTCCAGGGACTTCAGGGCCACCAGGGGCGCGTCGTCAAAGCCGTAGTAGTTCTCACCGATGAAGATGTGGCCGCTGACTTCGCCGCCCAGCGGGGAACCGATCTCGTTCATCTTCTTCTTCATCAGGCTGTGGCCGCTCTTCCACATGATGGCCTTGCCGCCATGCTGCTCGATGAAGTCACTCAGCGCCTGCGACCCCTTGACGTCATAGACGATGCTGGCCCCCGGCAACCGCCCCAGTAGATCGCGCGCCAGCAGCGCCAGCAGGCGGTCGGCGGCGATGTGGTGGCCGTGTTCGTCGATGAAACCGCAGCGATCGGCATCGCCATCGAAAGCCAGGCCCAGGTCCGCGCCGACCTCGATCACTTTGGCTTCTAAGTCCTTGGTCATTTCCGGGTCTTCGGGGTTGGGCAGGTGATTAGGGTAGGTACCGTCCGATTCGCAGTACAGACACACGACTTCCAAGCCCAGGCGTTCCAGCACTGCCGGGACGTAAGTGCCGCTCAAGCCGTTGCCCGCGTCCAGCACGACCTTCATCTTGCGCTGGAACTTACTGCTGTCCACCTGGTTGAAGATCGCGTCCATGTGCTTGTGGATCATGTCGAAGTCCTGCGTGATTTCACCCTGGCCGCTGGCGAAGTCCCCGGCCTGGATCAGGTTCAGCAGGTCTTGAATCTGCTCCCCGGCCAGGGCCAGGCGGCCATAGGCCATCTTGATGCCGTTATAGCGCGTGTCGAGGTGGCTGCCGGTAATCATGACGCCCGCGCCCTTGTCGCCATAGCTGGCGGCGGCGTAGTAAGTGGTAGGGGTCATCACCGGGCCGATGTCGGTGACGGCCATGCCTGTACTTGCCAGCCCCTCGATCATCGCCTGGCGCAGCCCCTCAGATGAGGGCCGGTTATCACAGCCGACGAAGACGCGCTCGGTGGCAAAATGCTTGGGAAGATAAGTACCCAGCGCCTGCCCCACCTGCTTGGCGAGTTCCGGCGTGATCTGTGGGATGTCACCGGAAACGGTGCCGCGAATGTCGTACTTGCGGAAAATAGAGGTATCAATCTGCATGGTCGTGCGTTCTCCCATTGGACTCGACACGGTGTGCTGGACGCATGATGCCCTGGGCATAGATGCGCCGCGCATGGATGCATCGCTAGCCTAAGTGTAGCCCAGCGTGCCCCGGACGCCAAGGTTGGGGTAAGCTGGTTGCAGTCCGCTGTACACGCGCACTATAATAAGCGTATTCACGCTCTATTCGGCGATCCATGCCGCACAGTCGGCTCAACTAAGCAGCCGCATTAAGTGTATGATGACCAGTTATCATCGCTACAGCCACCATGCCCGCCGCGCTTTAACCCACGCTCGTATTTTAGCGCGGGAGCATCAGCACCCGCGCGTGGACACTGCTCACCTGTTGGTCGGGGTGCTGCACGCACAACGCAGCATCGGCTGGCGGGTGCTGCATGAACTCAACCTGGAAGCAGGCAAGGCCATCCCCCACCTGGCCTCCTTGACGCTGCCTCAGCCTACCAGCCTGGACGATGTGCCGAATGATGCCGCGCTGGACATGGCTTTAGAACTGGCCGCCGACGAGTCAGCTTGGCTGGGGCATCACTACATCGGCACAGCACACCTGCTGCTGGGCATGACGCGCACCAACTTGGGCAATGCCAGCGACCTGCTGCGCGTACTGCGCGTGCCACCAGAGCAAGTGCGCGGGCGGGTACGGCGGGCGCTCAACGAAGGCGAGACGGAATTTACGATCGAGATCGTGCGGCGCAACCCACGCTACAGCGAGCTGTGCCGTCGGGTCATTACTGCCGCTGAGCAAAATTCAGTGGCAATGGACCATGAAACTGTCGGTATCGGGCACCTGTTGATGATCCTGCTCAACGAACGTCGCGGATCGGCAGCGGTGCTGCTGCGCGCCAGCGGCCTGGACCCGGTCGCGCTGGACGCGGGCGTCCACGATCAGGACCTAGTGCTTATGCACAGCATTGAGGCCCTACTGGATGCCGCCTTAGAAGTCGCGGAAGCCCGCAGCAGCCACTACATCGGCACCGAGCACCTGCTGCTGACGCTGACGCTGGACACCGTGGGACAGACCGCCATGAGTGCCTATGGCGTGAACGTTCTGGCCCTACGCAGTGCCATCGAAACCCAGCTTGCGAACAAGCGATAAAGTCGCACTCAGGTTGACAGTCTACGCGCTTGACTCTATACTCCGTCCCGTAGCGTATGCTGATTGATTCGCCCGCCAGAGGAGCCGTTATGCAGCAGGGAACGCCACAATTCCGGCTGGTTGTTCGCCGGGGGCCACAGCCAAACCAGGCTTATGATCTGAACAACGACAGCATCTCGCTGGGGCGTGACATCACCAATGACATCGTGATTAACGACCCAGAGGTCAGCCGCCATCATCTGCGCATCACCCGCAACAGTGAGGGCTTTACGATTGAGGACCTCGGCTCGACCAACGGCACCTTTATCAACGGGCAGCGCCTCTCTGGTAAACGCCCGCTCAACCCCGGTGACATGGTTGGCTTAGGAGAAACAGTCACGCTGGGCTACGAGCGCGTGCGCGCTGATGAAGCCGGTCAAGCCGCCCCACCCGCCGCCGCGTATGCACCGCCGCCACAGGCCGCGCCGCCGCCACAGGCCCCTGCTTCCCCGCCGCAGGGCGCAGCACCGCCGCAGAACGCGGAAGCGGCCCCTTCACCTTATGCGCCACCACCGGCACCGCAGAACCCCGCGCCAGACCCATATGCAGACCCCGCGGCCCAGCAGGGATATTATCCGCCTGCCCAACAGCCGCCCGCCGCTTATGATCCCCAAGCGGCTTATGGCGCGCCCGGCGCACCGGCGGCCCCACCCGGCGTAGGCTATGACTATGACCCCTACGCCATCCGCGAAGACGAGCCGCGCAGCGCCCTGCGTTGGGCAGCAGTCGGCTGTCTGGTGCTGGTGGTCGCCTGTGCCTGCGTGACAGGCGTGGGCCTGGTGCTCATTGACCTAACCAATACCTGGGACACGGTGCCCATCGTGCGCGACATCGCGCCGGTACTCCGCGAGATCGCCATCGGCCTGGGCTTTTAGGCGATTGCCCTACACGTACCACAGCCCAGCACACAAACGGCCCGCGTCGCATGACGTGGGCCGCCGTGTTAGAGTGCCACTGCTGGCTCTATGACTGGTGCAGCATCCACACGTTCGGTTCGATGTAGCGGCCCTGATCGGCCTCGCGGTCTATCGTGACAGGATTCAAGGCACCCGGCACCACGTACTGACCGCTTTCCGGAAAGCGCATCCCGGTCCATGCCTCCCAATCAGCCACGCTGCCCTCCATATACATGGAGCGCGGCGCGACCCGCACGAGGCTGCGCGCATGTCACGTCACTGGGTTTGGGCCGG
>CAYWGJ010000139.1:0-7708 GCA_964457835.1 uncultured Anaerolineaceae bacterium | reverse complement strand
GGCCGCCGTCCGGCGCATCACCGCCGCCGCCGCCGTCCCCATCACCGTCTACATCCGGCTCATCGCCATAGAAGCTGTCCGGCTTGTAGGCTTTCTGCGGCACGCCGATCTGCTCGGCGATGTAACCGCTGGGGGTGCTGTCGCGGTCGATTACCGGACGGCTGGTTTCGTCGCTGGGCGTGCTGGCAACGTACAGCGACAGGCTGGGGAAAGCAATGCTGAGGCCCAAAGCCGCCACGATGTTCATCACGTCCAGGTAGATGTGCTCTTTCTCCGCAGTGAACTGCGCCCAATCCGCGATCTTGACGTAAGCGCGCACCATCACGTCCAGCGAACTGTCGCCGAAGTTGACAAAGTACACCACGATGCTGTCGCCCTGCACGGAGGGGCGTTCCTCCAGGTAATCGCGGATGCGGATGAGCAGCTCTTTCATCTCAGCGCTGGTGGTGCTGTAGTCCACACCCAGCACAAAATCGACGCGGCGTTTGGTGAGGCGGGTCCAGTTGGTAATGGCACTGTTGGCGACGGTGTTATTGGGGATAGTCACCAGGGCTTGGTCCAGGCGGCGCACCCGCGTCGAGCGCACGCCGACGTGTTCTACTGTGCCCTCGCAGTCCGGCGTGACGATGTAGTCGCCCACGTTGAAGGGGTTATCAGCCATGATGGACGCGAAGCCGAAGAGGTTCGCCACGGTGTCCTGAGCGGCCAGCGACACGCCAATGCCGACCACACCCAGACTAGCAATCAAGCCGGTGGGGTCATAGCCCAGCTCCTGGAAGATAATCAGGGCCGTCAATGCGGTGACCGTACCCTTGAGCAGCACCCGCAGAAAAGGCAGCAGCCGTTCCTGGATTTGCAGGCCGGTGAGCGCGAAGATTTGTGGGCTGTTGGGCGTAATCACGTCAATGAGGCGGTAGAGGGCCATGGACGCGCCCAAAATGAGCAGCACGCGCGCCAACAGCTCCATGATAGCTTTGAACCATTGGTCATCGGGCAGCAGCACCTGTACTGTCAGCGCCGCGCCCACTGCGATGATCCACAAGCGCACGGACGGCACCAAGGCATCGAGCATCCGCTCATCGATTTCGCGGTTGGTCCGGTGCACAAGGCGGCGCAAGGGCGACACCACTAGGCGCGTCAAGAAGCGCCGCGACCCCCAGATGATGGCAAAGGCCAAGATCACTGCCAGCGAGCGCAGCACAAACACTTGTATGTCCGGGGGCAGGAAATCGAAGAACTCTGCCATGACTACTTTCCTCCGTTTGAGCTGATCGTCAGCTTTCCATGGTACCGCCCCAGCCGCCTGTTACAAGCCTACAATGCGGGCAGCCCACACTGTGACCGCCCGCGTTGCGCATTGAGATCAAGCCTCGGGTTTCAGGTCATCCGCGGGCGGCGCGCTGGGTGTATCCGCGGATGGCGGCGCACTCGCTTTCGGGGTTGGCGGCGTGGCATTGAGAGGAGCTGGGGCCAGTAGGCCGTCGTTGGGGTCCGTGTAGGGTTTGCTTTGCAGTTGGAAGGCGGTCCAAGCCAAGAAGATGTACGCGCCGCCATAGGCAATCGCTACCACGCCAATGACCGGCACCAGAACCAGGCTGTTGCTGAGCACGGTGAAGAGCGTCACGCCGCCCAGCAGCAGTGCCGCGATGCCGCCAAAGAAGAGCACCACCCGATACATACCGGCCTGCTTGCGCGAGGTCAACAAGGCCAGCACACCCGCGAAGAGCGCCTGCCCGCCGATGAGCACGCCCAGCAGCGTCACCAGCCAGTCGGCTAATTCCAGGTTGAGCAGGGCCGCAATCACCACGACGACACCCGTCCCCACGCCCAGACCGCCTAAGATCAGGTTAAACAATCGTCCAGGAGCGGCTCTGTTGCGCAGTACCCCGAAGAGGCGCACGCCCCCTTCCGCCAGCAGATACAGCGCCAGAATTTGCAGCAGCAGCAGCAGTGCGTTGGCTGGCGAGAACACCAGGAACGCGCCAAAACCGATGGCTACCACACCGCGCAGCCCCAATACCCACCATGCCGCGTGGTTCACCTGTGACAACTTGACCGTCATGCCCTGATTCCCTCTCTGGTGCGAATAGGTCAACATACCGGATTATCGCGTATCGCAGGATACGGTGCAACCTGCCCATTACAATGAAAATCCCCCACGCGGTGTGCGCAGGGGACGGGATGTTGCAGTTTGTACTGTGTTGTCAACGCTAGCGGCGGAAACTGCCCGGCGCAGGCATCCACGAAGCCCGCGCCGCCCAGATGGTGATAGTCTCGCTGTCGGTCAGGCGGCCATCGCTAACCATCACGTCGAAGCTGTGTTCAGTCTCCCCCCGTACTCATCCCCCATTCCCATGCCCTTAGTCCTCCACTTGCCCAGATGCGCTACACTGAGGGCATCTCGTGAAAAACTGGACAAAGGTTTAGTGCAAGCATGTGGAAATTCATCACGGCAGGGCTGGTGGCTCTGCTCATCGTGGTTACCGGCTTCAGCTTGATCGACAGCGGCAGCGGCGAGGTGCGCGCCACGGCCAACATCCTCGTCCCAGAAAGCAACATCGAAGGCTATACCCGCGCCACAGCACCCCTCGACTGGGACTTCCCGCGCAATCACGGCGCGCATGAAGGCTATCAAACCGAGTGGTGGTATTACACCGGCAACCTCAAGACCGAGGCCGGGCGGCACTTCGGCTTTCAATTTACGGTGTTCCGCCGCGCCATCTTGCCCAACAGCGTCAGCAGCGACTCCGAGTGGCGCAGCAACCAGGTCTACATGGCGCACTTCACCGTCAGCGACATTGAGGGTCGGCGCTTTCTGCATGACGAGCGTTACAGCCGCGGCGCAGCAGGCCTAGCGGAGGCCTTGCCCAATGACCGGCAGCCGGACGCCGATTATCACGTCTACCTGGAGGACTGGCAGGTGCAGGTCGTGGACGCCGAGAACACCGTCTTCCGCGTGCAGGCTGCCAGCGACTACAGCGCGGGCTTCAGTGTGGACCTAACGCTGAACCAGGCCAAACCGCCCGCGCTCCAAGGGAACAAGGGCCTCAGCGATAAGAGCGCCGAAGCGGGCAACGCCAGCCACTACTACACCCTCAGCCGCCTGCTGAGCGCGGGCACGATCCGCATCGACGATGAGTCCTTTGAGGTCAGCGGCACCGCCTGGATGGACCACGAGTTCAGCACCAGCGCCTTGGGCGATACCGCGCTGGGCTGGGACTGGTTCGGCCTGCAATTTGACGACAACCGCGAGCTGATGGTCGGACAGATTCGCCTCACCGACCCGGACGCGGGCCTGGACGGACGCGAACCCGCCTTCGGCGGCCTGCTGATCGACCCCGACGGCAGCACAACCTACCTGCCCGCCGAGTCCTTCCGCATCAATGCCCTGGACACCTGGACCAGCCCGCACAGCGGCGCTGTGTATCCCAGCGGCTGGAGCATCACCCTCGACGCCGACGCCATCAATGCTGACGCCGACCTGACCTTTAACGTGACGCCCCTGGCCCGCGATCAAGAGCTGCACAGCGGTGACATCGCCTACTGGGAGGGCGCGGTGCAGCTCAGCGGGGACGTAAGCGGCTACGGCTACGCCGAACTGACCGGCTACGTCGATGCCATGACTGGACGCTTCTAAGTTAGGCCGGGGCGTCGCTCAGGGCTGCGCCGAACACGTCCGACACTGAGTCGGCCAGCACGAAAGTCAGCGCCTCGCGCACGTCGTCGGGCACGTCGTCCAGATCGTTCTCGTTCTTGTGCGGCAGGATCACGGTATCCACACCCAGACGATGTGCGGCCAGCACCTTGTCCTTGATGCCGCCCACTGGCAGCACCTGCCCGCGCAGCGTAATCTCACCTGTCATGGCGACGTTAGCGCGGGTGGGCCGCCCGGTCAGCAGGGAGGCCAGGGCTACGGCAATCGTCACACCGGCAGAGGGACCGTCCTTAGGCACCGCTCCCGCCGGGACGTGCAGGTGGATGTCGCTCTCGTTGTAGAAGGACGGGTCTACGCCCAGTTCCACCGCCTGTGAGCGGATGTAGCTCAGGGCGATGCGGGCGCTTTCCTGCATCACCTCACCGAGCTGACCGGTATACTGAAAGCCCTTGCCACCTGGCATCTGCGAGGCTTCGATGAAGAGCACGTCGCCGCCGGTGGGGGTCCAGGCCAAGCCGGTCGCCACGCCGGGGCGGTCGGTACGTTCTTCCAGTTCGCTGCGATAGCCGTACTTGGGCTTGCCCAGCAGGTCCTTCACCATGTCGCCGTCGATGGTGATGTCGCTGTCGCCGCCCTCCGCGATGCGCGTCACGACCTTACGCGCCGCCCGCCCGATCTCGCGTTCTAGGTTGCGCACCCCGGCCTCGCGGGTGTAATCACGCACGATCTCCAGCAGGGCCGCATCAGTGAAGCTCACCTCACCGGGCAGCAGGCCGTTTTCGCGGATTTGGCGCGGCACCAGGTACTGACGTGCGATGGCCGTCTTTTCCTGTTCGGTGTAGCCGCTGAGGTGGATGATCTCCATGCGATCCAGCAGCGGCCCTGGAATGGTGTCGAGCGAGTTGGCAGTGGTGATGAAGAGCACTTCGCTGAGGTCGAAGGCCACGTCCAGGTAGTGGTCACGGAACTCGGCGTTCTGCTCCGGGTCCAGCACTTCCAGCAGTGCCGAGGCCGGGTCCCCGCGGAAGTCACGGCCCAGCTTATCGATTTCGTCCAGCATCATCAGCGGGTTGCGCGTCTCGGCGCGGCGGATAGTCTGCACGATGCGGCCCGGCAGCGCACCGATGTAGGTTCGGCGGAAGCCACGAATCTCGGCTTCATCGCGCACACCGCCCAAGCTCATGCGGATGAACTTACGCCCCATGGCCCGCGCAATCGACGCGCCCAGCGAAGTCTTGCCGACGCCGGGCGGCCCCACAAAGCACAGGATGGCCCCCTGACGTTCCCGGCGCACGTAGTCGGTTACTTCCTGCGCTTCTAAGATGTCGGCGCGCTCCATGCGCAGCTTGCGCACGGCCAAGTATTCCAGGATGCGCTCTTTGACGTCCTTGAGGCCGTAGTGGTCTTCATCCAGCACGTTACGCGCGCGCGGGATGTCCAGGCTGTCCTCGCTGCGTTGGCTCCAGGGTAGGTGTACCAGCCAGTCCAAGTAGGTGCGGATAACGCCGTACTCAGCGGCGGCGGTGGGCAGCCGGGACAGGCGGTCCAGCTCGCGTTTGGCCTCTTTTTGGGCCTCTTCGCTCATGCCCGCCTCGGCGATCTTCTTGCGGAAGTCGTCCACTTCGACGACCTGCTCGTCCCCTTCGCCCAGCTCGCGCTGAATGGCCTTGAGCTGTTCGCGCAGGAAGTACTCGCGCTGGGTCTTCTCCATTTCGGTCTGGGCATCCTGCTGAATCTTGCGGCCCAGTTCCAGCACTTCCAGCTCTTTGGACAAGAAGCCGATCAGCTTGCGCATCTTGTCCTCGACGCCGGGCAGTTCCAGCAGGGCCTGGGCGTCTTCCAACTCAATACGGCGGATGTAGGTCGCCACGCTGTACACCAGTTGCAGCGGGTCATCGACGCCCAGCGTAGACGATACCAGCTCGTTGGGCATGTTTGGGATGAGGTCGGCCAGACGCGAGAATTGATCGACGATGTTGCGCGTCATGGCCTCCACTTCCAGCGTCTTCTCGACGGTCTCCGGCAGGGGACGCACATGGGCTTTCAGGTACGGCTCGGTGCCGGTGTAGGCGTCGATCTCAATGCGCGCCAGGCCCTGTACCAACAGGCGGATGGTGCCGTCGGGGGCGCGAAACAGACGGTGAATGGCTGCCAGCGTGCCCACCCGGTAGATTTGCTCTGGGTCGGGGGTCTCCAGCTCTGGGTCGTGTGAGGCGAACAGCCCGACTAGACGGTTGCCTGACACCACGTCATCCACCAGCTTGATGCTGCGCGGCTGGCCGACCGTCAGCGGGATGGTCATCTGTGGGTAGATCACCAGGCCGCGCAGGGGCAGGATGGGCAACTCGTCGGGGATATTGGGGATTTCTTCGCGCTGCTCGTCGGTCTCTTCGTCGGCGAGCTGAAGGTCCAGGGGCTGCCCCTCGTCGTCAAAGTCGTAGGGGTCGTTCATGGGGTCGCTGCCGGCCTGCGGATTGGCTTTCGTCATCGTCGTCTGTCCTGTCGCTTGTATCGTGCGGTGCCCAGCCGATGAGCTGGTGGCGGCACGCTGCATAAATAGGGGCATGGGTGGCGGCATCCGGTGTGAAGGGTGCGCTAAGAAGTGGCACCAAGCTACCACCTTAGCCAGTCTGCGTAAAAAGGGCCTTAGACCCACGTAGGACCTCTATCGGATTGTGCCTCGGCGCAGTCCATCGTAAACTGTTCATAAGAAGAATAACTTTTTACTTTTGGGTACGTCACGGTCCAGTATACGCCGGATACTCTTTCGATGCTCGCACAGATCGGGCGAATGCAGGGCCAAACAAAGGATAAACGCACATGGAACTTTTAGAGATCATGCGCCAGGTGGAGCTGTTCCGTGGTTTGAACGCTGAACAGCTCAAAGAAGTGGCGGCCATCGCCAGCCGCGAAGCCTATCATCAAGGCGACGTCATCTTTGACCAGGGCAGCGTCGGCGACAAGATGTACGTCGTGGACAGCGGCCAGGTCGAAGTGCGCGTTCAGCCTGCCGCCGGGGACTCCTTCGCAGTGCTGTTTTTGGGCCGCGGCCAGGTCTTCGGCGAGATGGCCCTGATTGACGCCGGCAGGCGATCGGCCACCTTGGTCGCCGTGGAGGCCAACACCGTCGTCTACAGCATCCCGGAGCCAGACTTCACCCGCCTGTGCCGCACACACACCGACATCGGCTACGTGATGATGCGCAACATCGCCCAGGACCTTTCCTTCAAGCTGCGTCACCGCGACTTCGACCCGTCGCAGAGCTGATACAAGGAGACCGAACCATGATCTACAAAGTCAGCTACGTGGTGATCGGCGGGGAGTATCCGGGCGGCATCAAGAACGAGACTGAACGTCCCCAGCCGGGCGACACCGTACAGATCGGCCCTATGCGCTTTGAGATCGTCGAAGTGCAAGAGGTCATGCCGCCGCGCGACGACTTCCAGTTCTTACACGCGACGGTGCGCCCTATCACTGAGGACGAAGCGACCGAGGCCAACGAATTCTAAGGCCGCGGCCCCTGTCACGACGCCTTGTCCGCGTCAGCCCGCATCCGTCGGCGTGGGGTCCGGCGTAGGGGTGGCGCTCAGCCGGATCGCAGTGGCGCTAGCGGCCATGTTCGGCTGTGTGTCGCTGATGAGCGCGTCGTTGACGCTGCGCACTACTGCGACCCAGCTGCGACCCGGCTTCATCATCATGGGCGTGTTATTGCCGTAGACAAGTTGTAAGGCGCTGCCCGGCTCGCTGTCGCGGCGCTGCCAGTAGCCAGTGAAGGCCTGCCCATCGCGCAGCAAAGTCGCCCGCATGAAGTACTGCTGCTCCGGCAGGCGATCCCGTTCAAAGAGCGCAATCTCCAGCGATTCGTAATTTGACCCCGGCGGGAAAAGGTCCGGGCGGGCGTTATGCGCCACCTCAACAATGACTACGTTATCCGCCCAGAGCTGCTCGCCGGTGGCGGCGTCATCGTGACGCAGGCCCTCGGTGTAGCGCAGGTAGCGCCCGGTGGCGGCGTCGTACTGCCAGCGCGCGTCGGTTTGGCCGAACCAGTTGATG
>CAYWGJ010000138.1:7020-7712 GCA_964457835.1 uncultured Anaerolineaceae bacterium | reverse complement strand
ATGCAGCGTGCAGCGGCCCTGATGGAACAGGTGCGCGGGCCGCTGCCGATCGAGCAGATACAGAAGACCCGCCGCCTGATCGAAGAGAACCCCCAGGCCAAGCAGGTCGGTGACGCGGCCCTGAGCCTGCGTGAGCTGGAAGGCGCGCTGCGCGACTGGTCCGAAGGGGAGTTCCGCAGCGCGGGCCTCAAGCTGGATAACGCCCGTCAACGCATCAATGATGCCTGTCGTGCGGCCAACATCCACACGCCGCGCTACATCGCCTGGCTGGATCGCCTGAGTCAATCGGCGGCGGCCCTGCACGTCAAGGCGCGGACGATGCGCCAAGAACTGGAACGCCGCGACCCGATTCCCAGCCCGGCAGTGCGCTCCGCGCTGCGCGACATGGCCCAGGATACCGCCGCCCTGCTCGGTGACGAGACCGCCGTCACGCTGAAACAGTGGCACAACACCTACGAGGACTTTCTGGCGGTGTACACCCAGCCTGACCTGCGGCGCAGCGCCAAGTTGGAACAGCTCGGTACGCTGTTTCGCGCCATGTTCATTGACCGTCATCCAACCTATGACCTCTACCGCGTTTGGCACGACGCCGTAGACAAATCGCCGGAGTTCCCGGCCCCGCCTACAAATGACCCCACGCCGCGCCTGCACGATGAGGACGACTTCACCGTGGCCCAGGACCTCGACAGCCC
>CAYWGJ010000138.1:0-7010 GCA_964457835.1 uncultured Anaerolineaceae bacterium | reverse complement strand
CCCGCCCGAACCGCCAGCACCGGAGGTGCCGACGACAACGGTGCTGCCGCCGGATGAGGGGGACGTGCGCCGGGGTCTGCCGCGCGGTTTGATCGTGATCGCGCTGCTGATCGTGGCGACAGCAGGCATCGGCCTGCTTGTTTTGGGCAGTGGTGTGCTGGATAACAGCGGCGGCCTGGGCCTGACGATCACCGCCACCCTGGAAGACCCGGCACCAACGCGCAACGCTGAGGCGCTGAGCACGGATGCCATGCAGCCGCCCACAGTGACTCGCACTGTCGCGTCAACGGACACGCCGACCGCCGAGGCCGCCGCGCGGGATGCACCGACTGCGCTTCCTCTCATCACCGAAACCGCCGTGCCCAGCGCGACCTTTACCGCGTCCCCCACGGCCACCGAGACCCTTACGCTGACGCCCAGCATCACGCCCACGCACACAGCTACTGCCACTGCAACACCCACGGCTACGCCGACCCTGCCGCCGCAGGGCCTGCAAGGAGAGCAGAACCTGATCGCGCTGCTGCCCCGCCTGGCTGCGGAGGAGATGCTCTGGGACGCCGAGCAGTTCGGCCTCAGCGCGGAGGCCAGCTATTGGCGCTTGGGCGTAGGGGGACAGACGCCTGGCGATGAAATCCGCATTCGGCTCAGCGCCGCTGTGCTGGATCGCTACTACGGCGCAGATGCTGCGTCCCGGCTGCGGCGGGTGGAGGCGCGCGTCAGCCTGCTGACAGCCGATCCGCTGCTGCCCCCGGAGGACGTCTACTTTGGGCTGATGCTGGTGCCAGCCGATGGCGCGGGCGAGGTCGGGATGCAGGCGGTGGGCGCACAGGTGCAGATCGCCACGCTTCAGGCCATTAACCTCTATCAGCGCCTGGACGCGGACGAGACCTTCATTTCGCAGCAGTCGGTCAATCAGGTGCTGGGCCGTCTGCGGGTAGACCGTGACCTCTCGACCGGGGTGGTGATCACGTATTTCAACGGCGTACAGATCGGCCAAACCCTCACGCTCAGCGACCCTGACGCGCCGCTGGTGCCCGTGCTCTACATCCGGGATGGCGGGGTCGTTGCCAGCGTGACCGACTGGACGGTCACGCTGCGCTGAAAGGCGCTGCTTGTTCAAATGCGGCGCTTGCTGTAGAGTTAAGATCATGTATTGCATGATGTTCAGCGGATGGCAAGGACGCAAGGACGGCCCGCCGCATGTCCCAAGATTTGATCCCCTACCCTAAGGGCCGCGCGCTGAAGCTGCTGCTGGGCCTGCCTAGCCACCTCTATCGTCTGGGGTTGGGCAGTTTAGTGAGCCTGTTCCCCGTGATGATCTTGACCACGCGCGGGCGCAAGAGCGGTCAGCCGCGCCATGTAACGCTGGAATACCGGCGGCACGGCACACGCATCTACGCCCTGTCGGCATGGGGCGATTCTCCGCAGTGGTACCGCAACCTGATGGCCCATCCCGCGGCAACCGTGACCATCGGGCAGCGCCGTTACAGTGTTCAGGCTGAGCGCGTCACGGACAGCACCGAAGTCCTCAGCGCGCTGAACCTCTTCCGGCAGACCGCGCCCTTCTACTATGACCCGGTGCTGGCCCGCCTCAGCAGTGCCCAGCGCATCACGCTGCGCACCCTGTCCGACGTAGCCGACGAGTTTACGATCGTGCGGCTCAATATCGTGGATGCACCGCTGGCCCTGCCTGGCATCCCAGCGGACCGGGCCTGGGTGTGGCTGCTGCTCATCGGCGCGGGCGTGCTGCTGAGCCTGCTGTTGGATATTCGCCGCCGCTTTCGCCCAGGGCTGCCTTCTGCCCCTGACGAGGATCACGGATGAGGATCACGGATGAGGATCACGGATGAGGATCACGGATGAGGATCACGCTTTATGAGTGAACAGAATACTAGAGCGGTTGCCCTGCTGCGTCAGGTACGGCTGGCGCTTCAGCAGAATGATTACCCCACAGCCATCGAAGCGCTGACCCAGTCGGCGGAGCTGGCCCGTGATGCGGGGGATATGGGGTCGGCAGGGCGGCACTTGGGTAACCTGGCGCTGCTGTATCACCGGATGGGCGATCATGACTCCGCGCTGCACAGCCTGGAGGCGGCTCTGATCTACGCGCGGCGCGAGGGCGACCGGCTCACGGAGGGCGGGCTGCTGGGCAACATTGGCAACATCCTGCGTGAAGTGGGGCAGCATGAATCGGCGCTGCGTTATTTGAAGGACGCGATCACCATCGCCCAAGAAACCGGCGACTTACGCGGACGCGGCATCTGGCTGAGCAACCTGGGTCTGGTCTACGATGACCTGGGCAACGCCACCCGCGCCATCGAGCTGCACGTGCAGGCGGTGGCAATTGCGCGCCAGCTCCGCGATCAGCGCGGCCTGGCGTCGCGGCTGGGCAACCTGGGCAACAGTTACGTGGCGCACGGGGACATCGCGCAGGCACTGCCCCACTTCAGCGAGTCGTCGTCGCTGTATGAGGCCATCGGTGAACGCGCGGAGCTGGCGCTGCGGCTGGGCATTCTGGGCAACTTGCACGCACAGTTGGCCCGCGACAGCCAAGACGCCCGCGACGTCAGCGGGCATCAACGGGAGGCGCTGAATTATTACCGGCGTGCGCTGCGGATTGCACAGGAATTAGGCGATGCACACAGCGAGGCGGAACTGCTGCAAAGTATGGGCGGTGTGCTGGCAAAAACCGGCCAACGAGACGAAGCCCTGCGTCATTTTAACGCGGCTTATGCAACTTTCATCCGTTTAGACGAATCGGACCGTGCGGCGCGGGTGCAGGTTCGCATCCAACGCTTAGAGGCGTCACGGCGGCAGTAGCTGCTGTGGTGGCGCTAGCCGAACTGCCGCCGTTGCTGTGGAGTACGCATCCAGCCGCGCTGGATAGCGCGCGCTTCTTCAATGGCGACAAAAGCAGTGGGCGCAAAATCGCGGACGACTTTGAGCAGATGGTGGGTGTCGCGCTTGTCAATGACGCTGCGCAGCATGTACACCGGTCCGTCGCGGCCTTCGCCCATCGTTTCCGTGATGCCGTAGCCTTTGTCGCGCAGCAGTGCAGCTAACTCGCGGCCCTGTCCTTGCGCGATGATCGTCACGGTCATGTAAGCGCTGATGAAGTGGGCTTCCAGAACCATGCCCAAATAGCTGCCGACGGCGGCCCCAAGGCAGTAGGCCATCAGGTTTGAGAGGTTATCGAGGTCAGTGACGACCTGCGCAATAACGACGGCGAAGATCAGCGCTTCTACGAAAGCCAGCGCCGCCCCCCCGATGCGTCCGCCGCGCGCGATCAACACCATGCGGATGGTGCTGATGGCATAGTTGAAAACGCGCAGGCCGAAGATCAAAAGCGCCAGCAATAAGCCTTCTGGTGTGAGCATGATGCTGTCCTCAGTGCGTCCGTTCACCTCAGGTTGTTATCCTGAGGACAGCATCATTATAGGCGGGGTATGTCAGTCGGCAAGGCGCAGGCTGAGTCCCAAACGCCGTGCGGAGCCGTCAATATTCAAGATACGGGCGCGCACCGTTTGGCCCTCAGCAACGACATTGCGCGGGTGCAGAAAGTGCCCCTCCGCCAGCTCGCTGACGTGGATCAAACCCTCCAGCCCTTCTTCGATGCAGGCGAAAGCGCCGAAGTCCACCACGTTGGTGATGCGGCCTTCCACAATTTCGCCGATCTCGTAGCGCGTCTCGACCGTCCGCCAGGGGTCCGGGCGCAGGCGCTTGAGGCTGAGCGCGATGCGGGCTTGGTTTTCGTCCACGTCCAGTACGTAAGCCTTGACCTGCTGGCCGCGATGCAAGACGTGCTCCGGGTGGCCCACACGGCCCCAGCTCAGCTCGCTGATGTGAATCAGCCCTTCCAGGCCGCCCAGGTCCACAAAGGCACCAAAGTCGCAGAGGTTGGTGATGTGCCCGGTGACAATATCGCCCTTTTGCAGGCTTTGCAGGATGTAGGCGCGTTCACCCGGGCGGGCCTGCGCGGCACGCTCGGACAGGATGAGGCGGTTCTTCTCGCGGTTGAGTTCGATCACGCGCAGGGTCAGCTTTTCGCCGATGCGGTTGATGAGCGCGCGGCGGCGTCCGTTGTCTGGCGGGCCGTTGGCACTGAAGTCGATGAGCTGGCTGGCGGGCACGAAGCCATGCAGCGAGCGCCATTCCACCAGCAGCCCGCCGCGGTTGTAGCTAATGACAGTCAGCTCCAGGGTTTCGTCCATAGCGTTGATGCGCCAGATTTCGTCCCAGTCGTCCTCGTTGGCGGGGGTGAGTGCTTCGTAGGCTGGTTCGTAGTGGTCGTCATGTGGTGGGATGGCATCGACATCGCCGTAAGTGCGGCTGTCATGGCTGATGTCGTTGTGTTCCCCTTCGTTGAGCAAGGCCGCCCAATACCCCTCATCGATCGATGGGGGCGGCACGGCCAAATCGTGCCGGTCTTGATTCGTCATGACCATTCCCTCAATACCAATACAACTGCGTTCAGATAGGCGCGATATGTCCCAAGTGAGCCACGATAAGCGCTTAGCCCCGCTGCACACCCAAGCCTTTGGGGCGTTGCGCCACAGCAGGTACCAGTAACATTCCCAATACTGTGATTATATGGACTTAGATGGTGCTTTGTCAAACGATGGGCGTGGTGATGAATGTCATGACATGTTGGGCGCACTGTCCTGGTTTGCGCTGCGCCTGTGTTCATGCCGCGCAACGATCCGCATAGGCCCTGTGCTTTGTGTCTGCCCATTTGCCCGCCATCGATGCTATCATGGACCCATGCAGCCTCTTTTTTTCTGAGTCATCGGAGCAAGCCCTCATGAGTACACTTCTTGACGTAACAGGACGCATCGCCATCGTGACCGGCGGCTCACGCGGCATCGGGTGGGCCATTGCCCGCGCCTACGCCGATGCGGGCATGAAAGTCGTCATCGCCAGCCGCAAACAGGACGCTCTGGATGCCGCTGCTGACGAAATCCGCGCCGCTGTACCGGACGCCGATGTGACGCCCATTGCCGCGCACAACGGCGACAAAGCCGCTCTTCAGCAGCTCGTCGCCCAGACTGTGGAGCGCTGCGGCGGCCTCGACGTGCTGGTCAACAACGCCGCCACCAACCCACACTTTGGCCCCATCCTGGATGCCGAAGACAGCCATTGGCAAAAGACGCTGGAGGTCAACGTGTTGGGCAATTTCTGGCTGACGCAGGCGGCGGTGCCCTACATGCGCCAGCGCGGCGGCGGCAAGATCATCAACATCGCCTCCGTGAACGGTTTGCGCCCCGGCACCATGCAGGGTGTCTACAGCGTGACCAAAGCCGCCGTCATCAACATGACGCAGACTCTCGCGATGGAGCTGGCCGGTGATCACATCCAGGTGAATGCCATAGCGCCGGGCCTCATTCAAACCAAGTTTGCCCAGGCCCTGTGGGATAACCCGGACATCCTGGCAGGTATCACCGCCAAGACCCCCGCTGGGCGCATCGGCCAACCGGAGGACATCGCCGGCATGGCGCTGTACCTCGCTGCGCCCGCGTCCAACTTCAGCACGGGTCAGGTCTACGTGGTGGATGGCGGCGTCACGATCCCGATGCTGTAGGCTGGGGGCATCACCCGCATGGATTTTACGCTGTTCACCGAAAAGAGCACGGCGGAGTGCATCAAAGCGCTGAGCGAACGCCTGGCAGCCAAGGCCACCCGCACCCGCCCTGCCCTGGACGGCTACGCGGAAAAGAAAGGCGGGCGCTTCGCGCTCACACTGTCGCAGCCGGTCGTCGGGCCGATTCAGCGCAGCACCCGCCTGGAAGGACACATCGCCCGTGAGCACGGTCTGACCGTCATCCGGGGCAGTGTGCCGGACGGTGCGCCGCCGCGTGCGCGCTGGATCGTTGTGGGTGCGATGCTGGCCGCCGCCCTGATTGCCCTGGTCGCCGCGCAGATTATCGTGACCGCTGTGCTGATCCCGGCGGCGTTGGGCGTTTACGTGCTGCTGAAAGGCGATTACGAGAACGGCGACCGTCTGCTGATTGAGGTGGAACGCGCGTTGAAGGCCAACCCGATCCCGCCCAAGAAGTACCGCGCCAAGTTCGGCTATGAATGACTGCGACAGAGTGAGCAGGAGGCAGCATGGCTCGCCTGGTGGCCCGCCTGGGCCTAACCCGCTACGAAGCGGACGAATTTTACAAGATGGCCCTGGACGCCTACGAGAAGAAAGACCTGGAGAACGCCATCCTCAACCTGGGTTACGCTATCGAGCTGCTGCCCCAGCACGCGGAGTACTACGCCGCGCGCGGCCTGATGTACCTCCAGGACGGCGTACACGACCAGGCGAAGGCCGATTTTGAGGCCGCGTTGAAGCACTTTGAGTGGGAGATGCTGGCGCACTACGGCCTGGGGGCCATCGCTTATCATGAGCGTGACTGGGACAGCGCCCACGAACACTTCATGAACGCCTACCGCGCTGACCCCAACCGCACCGAGACCGCTTACTACCTGGCACTGACTTTCTTCCGTAAGGGGGATGCGGCCTCTGCTAAACAGTTGATGGCACAGGTGGCGGCACGCTTTGAGGCTGCCAAGGACAAGCGCCGCAGTGACGCTCAGCGCTGGCTGCGCATGCTGGAACGCCAATGAGCGCGTGCTGCCTTTGACCGGTACTCACTTATCGGGTAGACTGCATACAGTTTTGACATTTCTTTAAGCTTGGAATTCACTTAAAGCCAGGAGCCGCCTCATGGCAGACGAGACCGAGAAGACCCCCACCGACGGCGAAGCGAAGCCGGAAGAGAAGCAGCCAGCCCCCGAACCCGATCCCATTCAGACGCAGCACCTCATGACCGTGCGCGGTGAAGAGATCGCCTACACAGCCACCGTGGGCCGCTTGCCCCTGAAGAGCGCCGAGACCGGCGAGCCGGAAGCGCACATCTTCTTCACCGCCTACACCCGTGACGACGTGGCCGACCGCAGCCAGCGCCCGCTGACTTTCGCCTTCAACGGCGCTTTGAACGCCGCGACTTCATCCGCCGGCAAGG
>CAYWGJ010000137.1:0-7714 GCA_964457835.1 uncultured Anaerolineaceae bacterium | reverse complement strand
GCGCGTAATGCAGCATGTCGCTGTCGCCGGTGCCCCACTGCGACTGCGCCTCCGGGTTGAACCAGATCACGCGGCGGGCCTTGCGCTGCATCTCGGTGGCGATGTCCACGCGCGGGTCGTTGTAGTTGTTGCGGCCATCGCCCAGGATGATGACGGTTGTCTTGCTGGTGATGAGGCTCATGTGGTGCTTCTTGAAGGTTGCCAGGCTGTTGCCCAGGTCGGTGCTGTAATAGCCGGGTGGGTTTTCCGCCAGCACTTTGGCGACTGCCGCGCGCGGCTCTAGGTCGTTCATGGCGGTGCTGATGTCTACCATGTCGTCAATGAAGATGAAGCTGTTACAGCGGGCCACCTGGTCTTGCAGTGCATAGACCATCGTCAGCAGGAACTCCACGCTGGGCCGCATGGAGGTGCTCAGGTCACAGATGAGCACCAGCGCCGGTTTAACATGGTGCGTGCGGCGCTTGAGTTCCATGGGAATCTGGAAGGTCTTCATGCTGGCGCGCATGGTGCGGCGCAGGTCGGGGGCACCGTCTTTAGCGCGTTTCTGACGCAGGGCCGCTCGGCTGCGCAGCTTGGCTGCCAGTCGTCGAATCTCGTCCCGCACGCGGTCCATGTCTTCGTCGCTGAGGCGCTGAAGGGGTGTATCCATGATGTCGGGCTGGGGGGGGCGTTCCTGCTGGGCCATCTGCTCCGCAAGGGAACTGCCCACATGCTGGCTGATCTGCTCGGAGAGGGCACCCATGTTGGCCTCCAGCATTTCGCGGACTTGCTCGACGCTTTCCTCGCTCATGCCCATCTCTTGAAGCTGCTCGATGAGCTGGTCGATCAGGTCCTGGATTTGGCGCATCCCGGCCTGGGCGTTCATGCGGCGTTCGAACCAGCGGCGTTGATTCATCGAATCGCCGCTGTCCAGACCGGCGCGCTGTCCCATCTGGTCAAGCTGATCGTCGCTGAAGTTGTCGCCATCCATGAGATGCTGCATCAACTGCTGAAGCGCCTGCTCTAATCCGGCTAGGGAACGCAGCGCCTCTTGCAGGGTCTGCTGGTCCTCTGGGGACAGGTTGTCCGGGATGTTCTGCATGGGCGGCTGGTTGGCGCTGAAGAAGAGCGGAAAGAAGTAGTCGAAGAGGGCTTGGTCACGGTGTTCTTTGACCAGGGCCGCGCGCAGGCTGTCATGGAAGCGCTGCGGGTCTCGCACGCCGACCAGATCGGTGCCGAACATGGCGTCCTGGCTTTCCGCCAACGAAATGCGCACGCCAGCGGCGCGCAGTGCTCGGATGAATGCCACGATACGGTCTTGCATAGTCAAGCTGCCTCACACATACGCTTTGAGTGTACCCACACTATGCACGAATCTGGGGTGTAATGCAAGCGAGTCGCGCATGAAGCCGGGTGTTATCATCGGATGTTCAGGGGCCAGGCCGCGCTGTGATTCACTTACAGGCTTGTGTAGTGGGCGGCTGTCAATATTTATTGTATTTAATATTTATGAGATGTTTACGTTCTTCATAAAGGTGCAGGATCGCAACCTTTCTCCACCGTGCCTTACGCGTACGGCATGTTACACTGTTATTGACGGAAATGATGCGGATTAACCGCATTGTGTGAGACAAGCGAGGGAAAACGAACATGAGCAAGCGTATTCTGGTTCTGATGGTGCTGGTGGTGGCGTCGCTGCTGCTGGTGACGGCTTCGGTTCAGGCGACTGAACCCGCGACCGGTGACGTGGTGGTGCGCATCTTCATGGATGCCAACAACGACGGCAGCGACAAGGGCGAGTTCGGCCTCAAGGGCTGGACCGTGGGCCTAAGCAACGGCATGACCGCCGTGACCGGCCCCGACGGCTTCGCCACCTTCCATGACGTGGAGATTGCCAACTACACCGTGCGCATTGTTGCTAACAACCGCGGCGGCAAGGCTTGGGAAAACGGCTGGCGTCTGTCCCGTGGTCCCTGGGCACCCGGCGGCGCGGACGGCGTCTACGGCAAGGACAATAAGGTCTTCACCAGCGGCAGTGCCTACACCCTGACTGATGCCAACTGGGTGCCGCGCGTCAACGGTGACACCGAAGCCTGGGTGCGCTTCAGCGCCATCCGTGTGAACCGCATCACGGTTAAGGCCAATGCGGGTGACACCATCATCTACTCCGGCCCGAACTGGGTGGGCAACGGTGAGCCGACCCTGACCAAGGTCGCCGGTCCCAAGGGCTGGGCGTCGGTAGTGGGCGGCGGCTTCTTCTATGGCCGCACCTACACCGTTTACAACCAGACCCAGGGCGTGTCCGTGGACGTGTGCATTCCCTACAGCTGGCAGCCCAAGGTGGACTTCACCACCGCCCCGCCGACTGTGAAGAAAGCCACCTGCCCGACAGCCCCCGCTGCGGCCAGCAGCCTGGTGCCGCTGCCCACGACCCCCTAACTGCGCGGACCGGTAAGTTGTAACAGCCGCATAACGCCGCATCCGCTTGCTGCCGGGTGCGGCGTTTGTGTGCTGTGGGGTCGTCGTCAGACGCGGCATCTTGCCAGTACGGGGGGCCTGCGGTAACATGCCCAACGTGGGGCTGTGTCCCACACCTTAAGTCCATCCACACACCGAGGGAGAGCCGCATGGCTCATGCACTGATTACCGGCGGCGCGGGCTTCATCGGCAGCCACTTGGCCGAAGCGCTGCTCAAAGCTGGACACGACGTTACCGTTATCGACGACCTGAGTACCGGGCGGCTGGAGAACATCGCCCACTTACAGGACCATCCCCATTTTCACCTCGCCATCGAAGACATCCGCAACGCTCTAGTGCTGGACCGCCTAGTGAGCGAGTGTGACATCATCTACCACCTGGCGGCGGCAGTCGGCGTGCAGAAGATCGTCAGCGAACCCATCAACACCATTGAGGTCAACATCGGCGGCACCGAAACCGTGCTGCAAACCGCCCGGCGCTACCGCAGAAAGGTAATGATCGCTTCCACGTCGGAAGTGTACGGCAAGGGCGTCAGCTTTCCCTTCCGTGAAGAAGACGACCGGCTCATCGGCCCGACCACGCGCAGCCGCTGGGCCTACGCCACCTCCAAGGCGGTCGATGAATTCCTGGCGCTGGCCTATCATAAAGAAGTCGGGCTGCCGGTGGTGATCTTCCGCCTGTTCAACACCGTTGGCCCCCGCCAACGGGGACAGTACGGCATGGTGGTGCCGCGCTTCGTGCAGTGGGCGCTGAACGATCAGCCGATCCAGGTCTACGGCGACGGCCAGCAGAGCCGCTGCTTCGGCAACGTCTTCGATGTCGTGGACGCCATTATGCGCCTGGCCGCATCGCCCGATGCAGTGGGCCAGGTCTTCAACATCGGCAGCGACGAAGAGGTCACCATCCTAGAGCTGGCTGAGCGTGTCAAAGCCCGCATCGGCAGCCAGTCCCCGATCAAGCTGGTGCCCTACGAGCAGGCCTACGAGCCGGGCTTCGAGGACTTCCAGCGTCGCGTACCCAGCGTCGAAAAACTCAGCAACACCGTCGGCTGGCGGCCCAGCACCCGCCTCGACGACACCATCGACCAGATCGTCGCCTATTTCAAGGAGAACGCACAGGATGGGTGAACTGAACCGTAAGGAACTGCTGCAAGCCCTCATCGGCGCGGACCGTATCCGCTTGGCCGGGGTGGACTTGACCGACGTGAACATGCGCCGCCTGGACCTGGAAGGCGCGAATATGCGCGGCGCGGTGCTGCGCAACGCTGACCTGCGCGAGGCCATTCTGCGCAGCGCCAACTTGACCGGCTGCAACGCGGTATCGGTCAAGCTGCCCTTCGCTGACATGCACTCCGCTAACCTCACCGCTGCTGACTTGACCGTGGCCGACTTGCAAGGCGCACGCCTGACCAACGTCAACCTCAGCAACGCCACGCTGACCGGGGCCAACCTGCAAAACGCGACTCTGACCGGGGCCAACGTCAACGGGCTGAAGTTCGACGCGGGCACCATCTGGCCGGATGGCCGCAAGGGCGAGGACATCAACCCGGCGGACTACACCTGAGGTGACGCACACAGACATGCCTGATTGGGTGATTCGCCGCGTCACCGGCGAGGACCTGCTGCACACGTGCATTCCGCTGACGACCTACGCCTTCCGCGCCACGCCCACCACGGCGGACAGCGCCGAGGAACAGGCGGCCTATCTCGACTTTTTGTCGCGGCAGACGGTGCTGGTAGGCTTCGCCGCTGCGACTCCGGCAGCCACGGCTACCAGCTACCCGATGCAGCAGAGCGTGCGCGGTCGGCGCTACCCGATGTCCGGTGTCAGCGCGGTTGCGACCGATCCGCAGCAGCGGCGGCGGGGCTATGGGCGCGCGGTCGTTGTGGATTTGCTGCGGATGGTGCATGAAGACGAGGGCCTGGTGTTCGCCGGGCTGTATCCCTTCCGCGAGTCCTTTTACCAGCGGCTGGGCTTCGTTACCTTTCCGCAGGCACAGGTCGTGCAGATGCACCCCCTGAGCCTGACGCCGCTGCTCAAGGCGGACCTGCCCGGTGAAGTGACGCGGCACCTGCATAGTGACGCGCTGAACGCGTACGACGCTTTCCTCAATGCCTATCAGGTGATGCATCACGGCATGGCCCGTCCGTCCCTGAAAAACTTGCGCTTCCGCTTAGACCGGGAGCCACAGTGGATCGCTTTGGCGCGCAGTGAGGGGATAGTCGTCGGCGCGATGCTGTATACGCACAGCGGCTTTGAGGGCACCCTGGAAGTTGAGGCCTTTCACTACAGTACGCCATTGGGGCGTGCCCTGCTGCTGCAATGGCTGGCCCATCACGCCGATCACGCCAGCGTGGCCCAGCTCACCCTTGGCCCGGCACAGCGCCCGGAAACCTGGCTGGAAGACCTGGCGATCACGCGCAGCAGCCCCAAGCGCAAGACACCCATGGGCCGGGTGCTGGACATCTCGCGCATTGGTGGGATGCAGGTCGGCCCATTGCCCGATTCGCTGCTGATCCAGGTTGATGACCTGCACTGTCCTTGGAACAGTGGGACCTGGCGCTTCAACAGCAACGCCGGACAGCTCAGTGTGCAGCGTGCCGATACGCCGCACATCGACGTGCGTTTGAGCATCCACGGGTTGACGGCCCTGGTCTACGGCACGCATGACCCGGCAGATTTCGCGCTGCGCGGTTGGGGTGATCCCACGCCAACGGTGCAGGCTTTGATGCGGCTGCTGTTCCCACCCGCACTGCCGGACATCTACGCGCGCTTCTAAGGGGCGCAACAGGCTTTCATGGTGGGGGGGCCGGGGCTATAATCAGCGTTAACGCCTTACCCGATCATCCCACCAGGACCACGCCCTTATGTTCACCATTGACCCGCAGCACGAAGCCCAGACCGCACTGGTCCGGCTGCTGCCACGCCTAGAGCCGCTCTTCGATGACGCCAACGAATACCAGCGTTTCACCAGCCGCTTACAGGGGCAGTTCCCCCGGCTTTTCCCGCTGCTGCTGAGTCTGTACGGGGGGCGCTATGACTTTTTCTATCATTTGGAGCAGATTCTGATCACAACGGCCCAGGCTTTCATCGCGCGCCCGGCCTCACTGCGCACCCTGGATCAACAGCGCCTGGACGACCCGGCTTGGTTCCAGCGTGAAGACCGCGTGGGCCTGGTGCTCTACGTGGACCGTTTCGCAGGCACGCTGGCCGGTTTGCATGACAAAATCGATTACCTGACTGAGCTGGGCATCACCTACCTGCACCTGATGCCACTGTTCAAGTCGCCAGCGGAGAACAACGACGGCGGCTACGCGGTCAGCGATTATCGGCAGGTGGACCCGACACTGGGCACCATCGACGAGTTGTTCACGCTGGCGGCCTTGCTGCGCGCACGCGGCATCAGCTTGGTGCTGGACTTCGTGTTCAACCACACCAGCGATGAGCACGAATGGGCGCTGCGAGCGCTCAACGGTGAGCAGGCGTATCAGGACTATTACTACATTTTTCCGGACCGCATACTGCCAGATCAACTGGCCCCACACCTGCGCGAGATTTTCCCGGAGAGCGCGCCGGGCAACTTCACCTATCGCGGCGAGATCGACTCCTGGGTATGGACGACCTTCAACAACTATCAATGGGACCTGAACTACCGCCGCCCGGAGACCTTCAACGCGATGCTGGGCGAGATGCTGTTTTTAGCCAACCAGGGCGTAGAGGTGCTGCGTCTGGACGCGGTAGCCTTCATCTGGAAGGAACCCGGCACCCCCTGTGAGAACCTGCCTCAGGTGCACCAGATCATCCAGGCTTATAACGCGCTGGCGCAGGTGGTGGCCCCGGCCATGCTGTTTAAGTCCGAGGCGATTGTGCACCCCGACGACGTAGTGCGTTATGTCAGTTGGGAGGAAGCGCCGCTGTCTTATAACCCGACGCTGATGGCGCTGCTGTGGGAGTCGCTGGCGACGCGCGAGGTGCGGCTGCTGCGTTACAGCATGACGCGCCGCTTTCATCTGCCGGAACGCACGAGCTGGGTGAATTACGTGCGCGTGCACGACGACATCGGCTGGTCCTTCGCAGACGAAGATGCGGCGGCGCTGCACATCAACGGCTTCGACCATCGACAGTTCTTGAACGCTTTTTATACCGGCGGCTTCGGCGGCAGCTTCGCACAAGGGCTGCCCTTCAACTTCAACCCGGTCACGCGTGACATGCGCATCTGTGGCACGACGGCCTCGCTGGCCGGGCTGGAACAGGCGGTGCGGCGTGGCGATCTAGGCCGCACGGAGGACGCGCTGCGGCGCATCCTGCTGGTGTACGGCATCATCATGAGCATCGGCGGCATCCCCTTGATCTACAGCGGTGACGAGATCGCGCTGTTCAACGACAGCCACTACCGCGATGATCCGGCCCGCGCTACGGATAACCGTTGGGCGCATCGGCCTGCCTTCGACTGGACACGCGCGGCACAGCGGGATGATCCGAGCAGCCCGGTGGGGCGCGTGTTCGGCGCGCTGAAACGCATGATCGCGCTGCGGCAAGCGCTGCCTGCCCTGGCGGACAACGGGCATACGACCTTCTTTGATACGGGCTGCCCGCATGTGTTGGGCTATGTGCGCAGCGCGCAGGTGCTGGTCTTGGCGAACTTCTCTGAAGACGTGCAGGTGCTGCCGCGAGAAAAGCTGGCGATCTATTGGCCGCCGGTGCCGGGACCACTGCACGAGCTGCTCAGCGACGCGCCGCTGCCCGCGGGCGACGCGCTGCATCTGCCGGGTGGGGGGCTGTACTGGTTGACGGCGCAAGGGGTATGAATTTTGCGTCCGGCCATTGACCGCGCGCGCAGCCTGTGCTAGTATCAATTGTACCAGCGCTTCGGCCCCATGGAGGGATGGCCGAGTGGTTTAAGGCACTGGTCTTGAAAACCAGCGTGGCGTTCCGCGTCACCGTGGGTTCGAATCCCACTCCCTCCGATTAACAACAGGATATGGGGAGGTGCCAGAGTGGTTGATTGGGGCCGCCTGCTAAGCGGTTGTACCGTATATAGCGGTACCGCAGGTTCGAATCCTGTCCTCCCCGCACAACAGGACACTACCCGAACATTGTCCTGAGCTTAGGCCGATAGCACTGTTGCTATCGGCTTTTGCTTTTTTGCTATGGTCAGAACTCCCCCCGTCCCCGCGTACTGTGTCGGAAATATCCCGTAAATACGCGAACGGAGTACGCAATTCCAATCGTATGGTTCCCTCCGGGTCAATGATGA
>CAYWGJ010000136.1:0-7743 GCA_964457835.1 uncultured Anaerolineaceae bacterium | reverse complement strand
GAGCCATACCTGCGGCCCGCGGTCCGGGCAGGCCACCGGCTGCGCGTGGAAGCGCCGGTCGAGCGGGTCGGCGTACTCAGCGGCACAGCGCGGGCACATCTCGAAGGGGGCCATGGTTGTCAGCGGACGGTCATAGGGCAGGTCGCGGATGATGGTGAAGCGCGGCCCGCAGTTGGTGCAGTTAATGAAGGGATAGCGGTAGCGCGGGTCGGCGGGGTCGCGCAGCTCACGCAGGCAGTCGGCGCAGATCGTTATATCCGGCGATACAGGCTGAAAGGCCCCCGGCATCGCCGCGCTGTGCAGAATCTGAAAGTCGGCGCAGCGGCCATTGGGTTCTGCGTCATGGACGGTCAGCGTATCGATGCGGGCTAGAGGCGGCGCGTCGCGGCGCAGCCCGGCGATGAAAGCTGCCAGCGCATCCGGCGGCGCGGTGGCATGGATGTCCACCCCGGCGGAAGTGTTGCGCACCCAGCCGCGCACACCGTGGCTGAGGGCCAGTTTGTAGACAAAGGGGCGGAATCCCACCCCTTGCACCACGCCGGTGATGTGAATGGCGGCGGCTTTCATGGCCCTGGCCCGCCGTGCCCTTAGGCCTGTTCCGCTTTGTAGGCGGTCACGCGCTGATACAGCCAGTCGGTCCAGGCCTCGATGCCCTCGCCCGTCACACTGGACACCGGGAAGGTGACCAGGCCGGGGTTGAGGATTTCCACGCCCTTACGGAAGTAGTCCATGTCGAATTTGAAGTAGGGCAGCACGTCCACCTTGTTGATAACTAGTGCATCCACGCCGCGATACATGGGCGGGTACTTGTAGGGTTTGTCGTCGCCTTCCGGCACGCTGGCGATCAACACGCTGATGTGCGTGCCCAGCTTGAAGTTCGCCGGACAGATCAGGTTGCCGACGTTCTCGACGATCATCAGGTCCACGTCATTCAGCGGGAAATCGACCAAACCGCCGCTGAGCATCACCGCGTCCAGATGGCAGGAGCCGCCGGTGTTGATCTGCACGGCGGGCATCCCGGCGCGGGCGGCGTGGTCGGCGTCGATGCTGCTGGCGATGTCGCCGTCCACCATGCCGATACGCAGGCGGTCCTTGAGGCGTGCATTGGTCGCCAGGATGAAGCTGGTCTTGCCCGCACCGGGCGAGGCCATGATGTTCACACCGAACACACCGGCTTGATCCAGGCGGCGGCGGTTCTGTTGGGCCAGGTTGTCATTGGCACTGAGGATGTTCTCTACAACAGGGACTTTTACGCTGCTCATTAGGGGGTCTCCATAAAGATATACGGCTTTAGCATGGGTGATGTTGAGTTGGGGTACAGGCGCTCAGGCGTCGCCGGAATTCCCGCGAGGTGCTGCGGATGGGTCGGTTTGCGTCTTCCGCTGCGTGGGAAGCTGGATAGCCCCCAGTTCCACGCCCAACTCTTCGTCCAGGTCGCCCATCTCGTGCAGCAGCTCCAATGAGCGGAAGGCTTCTTCTTCGTCGATGACGCTGATGGCAAAGCCGACGTGGATCACGGTGTAGTCGCCCACTTTGGCTTCCGGGACATAAGCGAGGCAGGCCTCTTTTATCACGCCGCCGAAATCGACTTTGCCCATCAGCAGGCCGGCCAGGTCGTAGGTTTCGATGATTTTGCCAGGAATTCCCAAACACATGCTGCTTGCTCCTTAGTCAATAGAGTCGTTTGCCAGTACAGGGTGCGGCTGAATTAAGACGTGCCGTTGGTCGATGACGCGGGCACTTGGTCTTCTCGTTCCACCTCAATCGACTCCAGGCGGAACTCATCGCCCCCGGCGACTTTCACCTGTGCGCTGCCGCAGGTGGGACAGGTTAATGTGCCGGATTGTGGGATGTATTCTTCCGCACAGGCGAAGCAGTACATGCGGGTGCGCACACGCTCAAAGTGCAGCGTCGCGCCCTCGGCGATCGTTCCCTTGCTGATGATGTCCCAGTAGAACTGCACCGAGTCATCCACGATGGACGACAGGTCCCCGATGACGAGGTGCAGGTCAGTGATGCGGGCAGCGTCGGCCTTTTGGCCGTATTCTAGGGCCAATTTCAGCAGGCCCTCGGTGACGGGTAACTCGTGCATGGTGCCTCCTCGTGACGACGCTTCAGGTTAATCGGCCCTCGGTCAGCAGGCCAATCAGCGAGCGCGTCTGCGGATGCTTGATGAAATTGCGGAACTTGCTCTGCACCACCGATCCACTGTGGACGTTGGACGTGCCCAGGAAGACGCGCGTTTGCAAGCGCAGTTCCGCCAGCGGAATGATGGCTAAGCGCCCCAGTGCCAGGCGCGGCGCGGCGGCCAGCATGGACACAAACGATAGGCCCAGGCCGTGCTCCACCGCCATGACGATGGCCTCCGGGCTGCCGATCTCCATACTGATGTGGAGCTGGTTGATGTCTACGCCGAAGGGGTCCAAGGCGTTGCCGACGACCTGCCTACACGCGGAGTGCCGGTCCTGGCAGATGAAGTGCTCGTTCAAGAGTTGGGTGGGTTCGATCGTTGGAGCAGTGGCGACCGGATGCCCCGCCCCAGCGATCAAGACCACGCGGTCCTCAAAGAAGGGCACACAGCTCATCTCGTCACAGGCCACCGCTGCGCTCATCACACCGAAGTCGTAGAGACCGCGCGACAGTTTCTCACGCAGTTCATTCTGGCTGACGATAGGCAGGGATACGCGCACGTTGGGATACAGACTTTGAAAGCGGGCGATGAGGTGCGGCAGCACGTAATTGGCCGAGGTCGCGCTGCACCCGATCACCAGATTGCCCACGACCTGCCCGTCAGAGGCGCGGATGGCTTCTTCGGCGCTGGAGGCTAGGTCCAGGATTTGCTGCGCCATCGGGACGAGGGCCTGTCCCGCCTTGGTCAGGCGCATGGAACGGCCTTCGCGCTCGAAGAGCTTCACCTGAAGGTAGTCTTCCAGGGATTTGATCTGCATACTGACGGCGGGCTGCGACAGGTTCAGCAAGCGTGCTGCCGCCGTGAAGTTGCCCGTGCGCGAGGCTTCGTAGAAGATTTGCAGCGCGTGGATGTCAATCATCGCGGCCGCTCCACTGCCAGCATGTCTGTTGTGATACCTAACACTAAGTGCATCTCGCCAACCCCCTCTAAGAATAAAACACAGCAGCATCGGGTTGATGATGTTAATCCGCTACCATCAGTGTAAGACCTATTCGCATAGGCGCATACCTATCGAATGTCATCTCTTAACCTGTTATTTGTAACAGGGTATGAGCGTACACGCTGAGCCGATGGCCTAGGCGTTCAGCGGCACGCCCCACGCGATGAGCACACGCTTGGCCCGTGCGACCACTTCGTCCATGGCGGCTTCTACCGCCGGGCTGAGGCCGATGTTGAGCGCCAGGCTTTCCGGGATCACGCCGATCAGGTGCAGATGCTGGGGCAGGGTGCTGCGGAAGATCGCCAGGCCCAGCACTTCCTGGAAGGTCACCTGATGCTCGGAAGTCTTGGGCATCTTCTGGCTGAACAGCGGGATGTCGCGGTCTTGCAGCTCAATGATGCTGCCCGGCGGCTGGCCGCGCTTGTCCACCGCATCCAGGATGAGCAGGTGCGTGGCGTCATCGACCAGGGGCAGCAGCTCCAGGCCCAGGGTGCCGCCGTCGTGGACCTCAAAGCCGGGGATGCGCGCGATCACGTCCGCGCCGATGGCGGCCCGTAGGCGCTGGGCGGCGTGTACGCCGATACCTTCGTCTGTGTTCAGCAGGTTGCCGATGCCCAACGCCAGGACATGGCGCATGGGCTTGGGGGGGCGTTGGGTGGGGGGCATGGGGGGTCTCCTGGTCAGTAGGTGGGGCAGCCACAACCGACTGCCCCACGACGTGTGAGTCTTAATACACCTTGCAGCTCAGGCCGGGCGTGGCATCCACCTCGCCGATCTCATCCCCGTTGACGTCCATCAGGTGGACGGCGCAGGACATGCAGGGGTCGAAACTGTGGATGGTGCGCAGGATTTCCAGCGGCTGCTCTGGGTCGGCCATGGGAGTGCCTTCCAGGGCGGTCTCATATGGGCTGGCCTGACCCTTGTGGTCACGCGGGGACGCGTTCCATGTGGTGGGTACGACCATCTGATAGTTGCTGATCTTGCCGCCATCGATGACGACCCAGTGCCCTAGGGCACCGCGCGGCGCTTCGTGCCAGCCGAAGCCTTCGTAGTGGCCGGGGAAGGTGCTGGGTTCCCACTTCTCGCCGTTCCAGTTCTCAAGGTCGCCGCTCTTGATGTTGTCGATGAGCTGGTCGTACCAGACCATCATCTCATCGGCGATGAGCTTGGTCTCTAGGGCGCGGGCGGCGGTGCGGCCTAAGGTGCTGAACAGCGCGCTGGGGCCAATCTCTTCACCGGCGGCCTCGCTGAGTGTGTCCAGCGTGAGGCCCACCAGCTCGCGCATCTTCTCATTGCCGTTGGCGTACATAATCAGCACGCGGGCCAGCGGGCCGACTTCCATGGGCAGTTCGCGGAAGCGCGGGGACTTCAGCCAGCTATAGCCCTCGTCGCTGTCCACGTTCAGGTGATCGTAGGGCGTGTCTGGGCCGGTGTAGTTCAGCGAGGTTTCGCCCTCGAAGGGGTGCAGGCCGACGCCCTTGCCGCCTTCGTAGTCATACCAGGAATTGGCGATGAATTCCTGCACTTCGGCAAAGTCTTTCGGGTCCGGCTCAATCAGCTCGTCCAGGTTGCCGTTGAGGATGACGCCGCGCGGGATGAACTGATTGCCGATGTCGCGCGGGTCACCCAGCGGGAACTCGCCCCAGCTCAGGAAATTGCCGACGTTCTCGCCCCACTGCGCCCAGTCCAGGTAGTAGGGGGCAATCGCCAGGATGTCCGGCAGGTACACCTTATCGACGAAATCGACCATCGCCTCGATGGCCCCCTTGATGACGCCCAGGCCCTCGGCGTTGAGCGCGACGTCGCCGTTGGGGTTGATCGCTACCGGCACGCCGCCCACCAAAAAGTTCGGGTGCGGGTTCTTGCCGCCCAGGATACTGTGTACCTTGACGAACTCGCGCTGTGCGTCCAGGGCTTCCAGGTAGTGCGCCGTCGCCAGCAGGTCCACTTCCGGCGGCAGCTTGTAGGCTGGGTGGCCCCAATAGGCTTGGGCGAAGAGGCCCAGGTTGCCGCTGTCCACAATGGTCTGGATGCGGCGCTGTACGTCGGCGAAGTAGCCCGGCGAGCTGTTGGGCCAGGCCGAGATGCTCTGCTGAATGCGCGAGGTCTCGGCGGGGTCGGCTTGCAGGCCGTTCACGATGTCCACCCAGTCCAGCGCGTGCAGGTGATAGAAGTGCATCACATGGTCATGCACGAACTGCTGCGCCACCATCAGGTTACGCAGGATGTTGGCGTTGGGCGGGATGGTGATGTCTAGGGCGTCTTCCACGGCGCGGATGGACGCGAAGCTGTGCACGGTGGTGCACACGCCGCATACGCGCTGCGCAAAGGCCCAGGCATCACGCGGGTCACGGTTATTCAGGATAATCTCGATACCACGCACCTGGGTACCGCTGCTGTAGGCCTTGCTGATGACGTTCTTGTCATCCACTTCAGCCTCAATGCGCAGGTGCCCCTCAATGCGGGTGATAGGGTCCACTACAATACGCTCTGCCATGGTCATTAAGCCTCAATCATTCAATCAGGTTATCTGCGACAAGCTGGGCCATGCTGAGGATTTCCCAGTCCAGGCCGAAGTGATTCACCCCGTCCAGGAACTGCCCCCGACAGCTCGTACACGTCATGGCGACTTTCTTGGCACCGGTGCGCTCCACCTGGTCAATCTTGAGCGTGAAGGCTGCACGGCGCACGCCGTCCGCTTCCGGGATACCAGCGATGCCGTTGCCGCCGCCGCAGCACAGGGTTTCTTCGCGGTTAGGCGTCATCTCGACGAAGTGATTGCCGGCCATCGTCTGGAGGGCTACACGCGGCTGATCGAAGTTGCCGCCCGTGCGCTGAATCTTACAGGAGTCGTGGAAAGTGATGTCTTCGGTAACGCTGCCGGGGCGCAGCTTGATCTTGCCCGCTTCCAGCAGTTCGCCAATCACCTCGGTGATGTGCACGACCTCGAAGGGCAGCTTGTGCCCGATTAAGTTCTCGATGCGCCAGCGCAGGTTCTCGTAGGCGTGGCCGCATTCGGTAATCATCAGGCGCTTGACCTTCAGGTTTTCTGCTGCGTGGATCAAACGCTCGCTGATTTCCTGCTCGCGCTCATCCAGGCCGTTGAGCAGGCCGAAGTTCATCACCTCGCGCCCTTTACGGCTCAGCGTCCAGTTGACCCCGCCCACGTTGAGAATCTTGGCGATGGCGGCGATGTTGCTAGGGAATTTCAACAGCTCGTTGGACGTGAACACCACCAGCACGTCGGCGTCGGGCTTGTCCATGGGCAGGCTGATGCCGAAGTCGGCTTCGACCTGCTGTATGCGTTCCATGTAGCCGTCTTCGTTGACGCCGGCAGGGTTGCCGGTTTCGAGCTGATTGTCCATGCCCTTGCGCAGGCGGGGGGGCATCAGCCCCGCACGAGACATGCCCACGCGGGCTTCGTGGATCAGCTCCGCGATGTTGATGCCCATCGGGCAGGCCCAGGAGCAGCGGTAGCATTCGGTGCAGGCCATGAAGTCGTACTCGGTCCACTCCATGATCTTTTCGGTGTCCACTGGCTTTTCGATGCCCAGCGCCACCTTCAGCTTGCCGGTGAGGGTGAAGTTCTGCCGGTAAGCACGTTCGAGCTGGTCCACCTTGTAGATGGGCGTGTATTCGGGCTTGCCGGTGGTCATGTAGAAGTGACAGGCCTCCGCGCAGATGCCGCAGCGGGTGCAGGCCTCCAGTTGTGCTGCGATGTGGCCGCCGGTGTCCTTGATGTAGGTATTGACGGCGGTCTGGGCGATTTCTGGATCGTATCCGTTCTTTGTAGTCACTGCCATGAGTTTAGGCCTCCGTTAAGCTAGGGTCGCACGCCGCGGGCGGCCATCATCCACCCATAGCGCGGGCGGCTGATGAAGTAGAACATGAAGTGTGAGATGCGGCTGAAAGGGATCCACACCAGCAGCAGGTTGATCGACAGCACATGGAACACGAACATCTCTTCATAGGCCAACAGCCACCGGTGGGTCAAGAAGAAGCCCGTGACGAAAGGCAGGAAGACAACCAGCAGGTTGAGGTAATCCGAGCCGCGCGTCAGCAGGCGCAGCACGGGGCTGTACATGCGATTAAGCGCCAGCACCAGGATCGACACGATGCCCGCCGCTGCAAACAGGTCGATGATGGGCAGCGGCAGGGTCGGCCAGCGGAAGCCCAGGATGGAGTCCCAGACTAAGACGTGGGCTGCACCCAAGAACACCACCACGAACAGCGCCAGATGGAACACGCCGCCGGCGATGTAGGTCACCGGGTTGCGGTTCGCAGTGCTGTGTAGGCGCGGGATGAAGGGGAAGATAATCAGGGCGCGCAGCATGGTGCTGACGCTGCCCCACCAACGGTTCCCCTTGGGGGTGGCGTTGCCGCGCTTGAAGCCCAGCATCAGCACATGGACCAAGCGGTACAGCATCCCGAAGATGAAGATGAGGAGCGCGACGTTGAACATCGGTCCCTTTACTAAGGCCAGCGCCTCCGCTGTGGTTTGAAAGCCTAACATGAGCCTACTCCTTCTTCTCTGCGTCGTGGGCGTCTTTTTCGGTGTCCAGCTTGACCTGCGAAGCAGCGCGCTTTTTGGCCCCACGGGCGGTTGCACCCA
>CAYWGJ010000135.1:0-7855 GCA_964457835.1 uncultured Anaerolineaceae bacterium | reverse complement strand
TTGGCGAAGACGAAGGTCACATCGACGCTGCTGGTGAAGAGGGTCGTGGCGGCGGTGGCCGCGACCACCGCCAGCGATCCCAGCAGGCCGTTGACGATGCGCACGGGCAGCCCGCGCTCGGCGGCTTGGATGGCGGTCAGGTAGCCCGCGGCCAGCAGTGCGCCCAGCAGAAACACGCTGCTGAGCGTGATCTGGTCCTCGATCACGTCGCGCTTGGCGAAAGCGTCGAAGATGCCCGTCAGCGTCAGCACGACGAGCGTAACGGCCAGGTACAGGGCGCGGTTCAGCGTGCTGCGCTGGATCAGCGGGGGGGCTTTGGGGGATTGAGTGGCTGTCTGCATGGTCTCACGCTTTCTTCTTCGCCAGCACTTCGCCGAAGATGCCCTGGGGCCGGAAGATCAGGATCAGGATCAACACGCCGAAAGCGACCACGTCCTTGAGCTGGGTGGGCATCCCCAGCAGGGGCGGGGCTACCGACTCGATAATGCCCAGCAGCAGGCCGCCGGCCATCGCGCCGGGTACGTTGCCGATTCCACCCAGCACGGCGGCAGTGAAGGCCTTGATGCCGGGCAAAAACCCCATGAAAGCCTGCACCTGCCGGTTATAAAGGGCGAACATCACGCCAGCAGCACCGGCCAGCGCCGCGCCCAGTATGAAGGTCACGACGATAATGCGGTCTACGTTGACGCCCATCAGGGCGGCGGTGTCCTTGTCTTCTGCGACAGCGCGCATGGCCCGGCCTACCTTGGTGCGCTGCACGATGAACCACAGCCCGGCCATCAGCACAATGGCGATGAAGAAGATGATGAAGTACAGCGGGCGCACGAACAGCTCCATGCCCAGGAATTCCACGTCGTAGGTCTTGCTGATGAGGTCCAGGCCTTGGCAGACTTCCAGGCCTGCCGCGTCGGTGGTGCAGTCCAGGCGGAAGACCTCCGGCAGCACGTAAAGGCTGACGTTGGGGTAGGTGCGGGTGTTGCCGCCAAAAAGCCGCAGGAAGAGCTGCTGTAGAGCAATCGACGCGCCGATGGCGGTAATCAGCGGCACCAGGCGCGGCGCACCGCGCAGTGGGCGATAGGCGATGCGTTCCAGCAGCACGCCTGTAGTCGTGGAGGCCGCCATGCCCACCAGCAGCGTAATCAGCAGGGCCAGCAGGGTCTGCGAGGCTAAAAAGCCGGATTGGTCCATGGCGTAAATAGCGAAGAAGCCGATAAATGCCCCCGACATAAAGACCTCGCCGTGTGCGAAGTTAATCATGAAGAGCACGCCATAAACCAGGGTGTAGCCTAGGGCGATCAAAGCGTAGATGCTGCCCTGCGCGATGCCGAAGATCAGGTTTTGCAGGAAGTTTTGCAGGGTATAAGCGCCTGTGAGCACGTTATAACCCGCGATGAACAGCAGCAGCAGCAGTAAGCCACCGCCCAGAATGTAAAGCATGATCTGTATGGGGTCGTTGACCTGTGCCAGCCAACTGCCCCGCCTGCCAGGTGAGGATGTCGCCATGGGTAGTGTACCCCTTCGTTTGATGCGTCGAAATGCTGACGTTGAGTTGTTATTACTAAGTGTTACCCCAAAAATGCGTCTTTATCAAGCCATTAGGCACACTGCGGATGCCCCGCCCCGTGTGCCGCCAGCAGAAACACAAAGGGCGGAGGCCAGCCCTTGCTAACCTCCGCCCTGGACTTGTGCGTGTGCCGGGGTTATTCCTCGGCCATCATTTCAGCTTCCAAGCGGACGAACTCGCCCTCTTCCACCTGGAAGAAGCCGATACCACCCAGGGCGCATTCACCGCTGCCGTCGCAGGACAGCACGCCGGACAAACCGGTAAACGGCTCTTCCGCGCCAAAGCTGCGGATGAATTCGGCCAGGTCTTCGCGGTCGATCACCAGGTTGCCGTCCTCGTCGATCTCGCCCACGGCTTCGATGGCGTCCAGCAGCATGTTGGCGGCGTCATACGAATAGCTGTGGAAGGCGGCGGTGGGGGCCATGCCGTAGGTTTCCTCGTAGGTTGCCAGGAAGGCTTCCAGGGCTTCGCTGTCCGCCGGGGAGGGGGTGGACACGTACAGGCCCTCGGCGAAGTCACCGGCCAGTTCCACGATTTCCGGGGTGAACAGGCCGTCCGCGCCCATGAAGGCGGTCTCGCCCAGGCCCACGTCGCTGCGCTGTTCCATCAGGCGGGCCGCCTCCGCCGGGAAGCCGCCGTAGTAGATCAGGCCCACTTCGGCCTGCGCGATGGTGTCCAGCAGGGTGCGGAAGTCGGTATCGCCAACGTTGATGGAGTCGGCCACGGCCACGGTGCCGCCCAATTCTTCGAAGGTAGCGGTCACAACAGCCACCAGGCCTTCACCGTAGGGGCTGCCGTCATGGATGGTAGCGATGGTCTCAACGCCCAGGGTTTCATAGATGAAGGTCGCGGCCTGCACGCCCTGACCGTTGTCGTTGGGGGTGGTGCGGTTGAAGCTCTCGAAGCCCTCATCTTCGCTGGTGAGGTCCACGGCGGTGCAGCTGGAGCTAATCATGGTGAAGCTGGCCTCATCGAAGATGGGACCCGCCGCCCGGCAGGCGCTGGAGCAGGTGGGGCCAACCACTGCCGCTACGCCGTTGGAGACGAAGTAGTTGGCGACAGCCTGCCCACCTTCAGCGGAGCACTGGTCGTCTTGTACGTCGAACTCGACTTCAAACGCTTCGTCGCCGACGGTAACGGTGGGGCGCTCGGCCAGGGCCAGCTCCGCACCACGGATGATGTCATCGCCCAGGGGAACTAGGCCCTCACCGGTGCGGATGGACGCCAGACCGATCACGACCGGATCGCCCGGCTCGACGACAACCACGCCGTCGTCCTGGGCGCTGACGACGCCGACCATCACGGCCAGGGCGGCCAACAGGGTCAAAACCAAAGCCAGTTTACTGCGCATAACACACTCTCCTCGTTATTTTGATGCAATGCCTTCAGCACAAGTGCTCTTGATCGTCGCTGATGGGGCGGAGCTTGCGACTGGCTGATTGGGCTGCGCAAGATTAAGAAACGGCCAAGAAAGCACTAGGGAGAGTTTAACAAGCCTGTATGCCACTGACAATGAGTATTCGCTGAGTTGGTGTGACTGGAGCCGCGAACTTAGCGCGTGTATAATGGCGGCGCTTTAGTCGGTAGGGGGTGTCTCATGCTGCGCACCACGCTGCGTCTAGTCAGTCTGCTGCTCATAACGCTGCTGCTTGTGCTGGGTCTGTTGGCGGTCCTGCGCCCCGTTCTGCCCGCGTCGGCAGGCGCTCACTTGGCTTACATCGATCCGAGTGGGCGGCGGCTGATGCTCTACGATCCAGCGCGCGGCCTCAGCGCGGACCTGACGCCGGGCCTGCGCGAGCTGCTGGGCATCAGCATCGGCCTGCGTCAGCTTGAAAGCAGCCCGGAGTTGCGGCGGCTGGTCTTTCTTAACGACCGACTGTCAGCGGATACGGCCTACACCGATACCGACCTGATCGTCTATGACCTGGATGTGCGCCGCGCTCATGCCTTGGACTACAACGGGCCGTATGCGGCGGCGCTGGCCCTGTCCCCGGATGGGCGGCGGCTGGCCTACATGCAGCCGTTGGAGGCCGGGTCTGCTGTCGTTATCTGGGAGCTGGGCGCGCCGTCCGGTACGCGCGCCCTACGGATGCTGCCGGTGGTATCCGCGCCTTACAGTTTTGAGCTGACTTGGGCACCGGACAGCCAGCGCCTGGCTTTCGTGTCGAATGCCGACGGCATCCAGCGCCGTGACCTGGCGATCCTGGATACGCAGACGGGTGCGGCGCGGCGCGTCACGTTTGGGCTGCGGGTGGTCCATGCTGTCTGGTCGCCGGATGGCACGCAGATGCTGCTGCTGGCCTGGCCCGACGACGACCCGGCCCAGATGGCCCAGCTCTACCGTGTTTACTTACGCATGTTGGACCGCGACACGCGCGACCCGGTGCGCAGTGTCATCGATGCCGGTTTGCCTTATACCCCGGTGGCGGCGGTTTGGTCACCGGACGGGGCGATGTTGGCCGTGCAGGGGTTGTCGCCCAATGCGAGCCGCTATGGGTTGTGGAGTCTGCCGCTGCGTTATCCCTACACGGGGGCGCAGGTCGGCCCACACACCCGCCTGAGTCAAGTGCCGTGCTGGTCGCCAGATGGCCGCTGGCTGACGACGCTGCTGGAGAGTCCCAATACGCTGCGTCGCAGTTGGCAGGCCGTGCTGGACCTGCACACCGGGCGCACTCAGCGCGTGTTCCTGCGCTTTGACTACAGCCCGACGGAGCTGGCGTGGATTGCGGGGGGCTGACGGACGGGCGAGCAGTACGGGTGGGTAGGACGGGTGTACGGTTGCTCATGACTCCCTGCTCAGTGTAAGATAGGCACAATCGGCTTGTGGTGTGTTGATGGTGGACGGCGGCGTGATGCCTGGTGTAGTCAGCGGTGATGAGGTGCAGCTTTGAGCGCGGAGCCGCGGTCCGGGCGCAGCAGCAGGCGGCGGTCGGCACAGCGGTCGCTGCGCACGCCCTCGACGCTGCGCAGTCCGGCGCTCCCGGCACCCCTGCCGGATTCCGATGCGGTGCAGCATGGCACGCGCGGCGCGGCCTTGAGCGGGCGTGTCTTCAGCGGCTTGATTGTGTCAGGCCTGCTGTTGGTGCTGTTCATCTTCCTGACGACAGACGCCTTTTACGTGCGCAGCATTGGCGTCAGCGGACTGAACTACATCGGCGAGGATGCCGTGTTTCGCTGGTCAGAGACGGCTAATCAGCACGTTTTCCAGATCGACCCGGAAGATGTGCGCGCCCGGCTGATGAGCTATCCACCTGTAGCCGACGCCCAGGTCGAGGTCGGCTGGCCGCCGGATACGCTGCGGGTGCGCATCGAGGAGCGCGAACCGGCCCTTGTGTGGGTGCAGGACGGCATTGAGGCTTGGGTGGACATCCACGGGCGCGTGCTGATGAGTCCACGCGAGGAAAGGCCTGACCTGCTGCGCATTGAGACGGAAGGGATCGACGTGCCCATCTCCATCGATGATCGCATCGATGCGGCAGTAGTGGACGGCGCGCGGAAGCTGCGCGAGCTGATCCCGGAGGCACAGGCGCTGCGCTATGACCCGCTGAAGGGCTTGGGCTTCCGGGATCAGGGCGGCTGGGATGCCTGGTTTGGCAGTGGCCGTGATATGGCGGTCAAAATTTTGATCTATCAGGCGCTGGTGGCGGACCTGACCCAGGTCGGGACGAACGTCAGCGAGATTAACCTGATGAACCCCGACGCGCCCTATTTCTGTGAGCGCCTGAACGGGTGCTAGGCGTCGGATGATGGCGAGAGTGGAACGGAATCGATGGAAAACCTGGTAATCGGCCTGGACATCGGCACGCACAAGATTTGCACCATCGTCGGGCAGGTGCGGCAGACGGACGTGTTCATCGCGGGGGTGGGTATCGAACCCAGCGCCGGGATGAAGGCCGGCGTCGTCACGGACCTGACTGCGCTGTCAGGAGCGATTTCGGCCTCGGTGCACAAGGCGGAAAAGAGCAGCGGCTACGACATCAAGCGCGCTTTTGTCAGCGTGGCGGGCAAGCACATCTCGTCGCTCAACAGCCGTGGCGTGGTAGGCATCAGCGCTAATCGGGGTGTCACGGTCGATGACCTAGACAAGGCCATGGACGCCGCGCGCGCCATCGCCATCCCGCACAACCGGGAAGTGCTGCATGTGGTGCCGCGCAGCTACGCGCTGGATGACCAAGAGCGCGTGCGCAGCCCGCTGGGGATGCACGGCTTCCGCCTGGAAGTCGAAGCGCACATTATTACGGCCTCGTCCACCAGCGTCGCTAACCTGGAACAGGCGGTGGAAGCAGCGGGGCTGTTGGTGGACCGTTTCATCTTGAACCCATTAGCTGCCGGGGACGCCGTGCTCACGATGCAGGAGCGCGAGATGGGCGTGGTCGTGATCGACATCGGCGGCGGCACCACGGACCTGGCGATCTTCATCGAAGGGACGGTGTGGCACACGGCGGTGCTGCCAGTGGGGGGCTTTCTGGTCACCAGCGACATCACGCATTTGATTCACGTCCCCTTTGAGCTGGCCGAAGCGGTCAAAATACAGCGCGGCCACGCCAATCAGCGGATGGTGGACCACTTAGAGACTTTCCTGGTCGAACCCTTTGGCGATGGCCTGCCGATTGAGGTCAAGCGCAGCGAGTTGGCGATGGTGATTGAAGCGCGCGTCGCAGAGATTTTCGACTTGGTGCACAAGGAGATCAAGCGCAGTGGCTATGAAGGCCTGCTGCGGGCGGGCGCGGTGATTACCGGCGGCGGTTCTCAAACGCCGGGTGTGCATGACGTGGCCTCGCGGGTGCTGGGGATGCCGGTGCGCCTGGCGAAACCAGAAAAGCTGACGGGCATGGCTGATCTGCTGAAGAACCCGTCCTACAGCACCAGCGTTGGTCTGCTGCGCCTGGGCCTGGGCATGACGTCCATGAGCGAGGCTGATGCTGCCGGGGGGCGGGCCGCGCCTGGGCCTAATCTGGGCCGGATGCTGGGCGGTCTGTTCCGCCGCCTGCTGCCCGATGATGAATAGAGGCAACAGGACCTACGGCCTATTGTGGCGAATGCTGTCACAAATGACCATAACTGGTGTACAATATTAACCGAGGCATGAGTAACAACCCGCAGGCACGCCGCACGCTCAGACCTGCTGGCATTTGCCAAACGCTTACTTATGCGTATCATTAATGGTATACCGTAGACCGTGCCGCGCACAGCACACCAGCAGTGTCAGCGCGTGACAGACGATAGGGGCTTGAGACTATGGATGGGTTCGACGAATTCGCAGCAGGTGAAAACTTCGCACAGATTAAAGTGGTGGGCGTCGGCGGAGGCGGCGGCAACGCCGTGAACCGGATGATTAATGAGGGCCTGGGCGGAGTCGAGTTCATTGCCATCAACACTGATAACCAGGCACTGATGTTGTCTAACGCCAAGACCCGCGTGCGCATCGGTGACAAGATCACACGCGGCCTGGGTGCCGGTGGCAATCCCGAAATCGGGCGGCAGGCTGCTGAAGAAAGTTCTGAGGAACTGTACGAAGTGCTGCGCGGCGCGGACATGGTATTCATCGCCTGTGGCATGGGCGGCGGTACCGGCACCGGCGCTTCGCCGGTCGTGGCGCAGATCGCTAAAGAGCTGGGCGCACTGACTATCGGCGTCGTTACCCGCCCATTCACCTTTGAAGGACCGCGCCGCTCCAAGTCCGCCGAAGAGGGCATCGAGCGTATGAAGGAAGCGGTGGACACGCTGATTGTGATCCCCAACGACCGCCTGCTTCAGATCGCGCACAAGAACGCCTCGCTTCAGCAGGCTTTCTCCCTGGCCGACGACGTGCTGCGCCAGGGTATCCAGGGCATCAGCGAGCTGATTACCGTGCCCGCGCTCATCAACCTGGACTTTGCCGACGTGCGCACGATCATGAGCGAAGGCGGCGCGGCACTGATGGCCGTGGGCCGTGCCGATGGCGACGACCGCGCCCGGCGTGCTGCCGAGATGGCGATCAGCAGCGGCCTGCTGGACGTGACCATCGACGGCGCGCGCGGCATCTTGTTCAACATCACCGGCGGCCAGGACCTGAGCCTGTTTGAGGTGAACGAGGCGGCGGCCATCATTCAAGAGAGCGCCCACCCTGAGGTGAACCTGATCTTCGGCGCGCAGATCGACGGGAACCTAGGCGACGAGGTGCGGATTACCGTGATCGCCACGGGTTTTGAGCAAAGTCGGGTCGCGCGGCAGATGCAAAAGCCGCAGGCCCAACCGCTGCCCCGTCAGCAGCCGCGCCAAGACACGCCGCGTCAGGAACAGCGCCAGGAG
>CAYWGJ010000134.1:0-7968 GCA_964457835.1 uncultured Anaerolineaceae bacterium | reverse complement strand
AACGCGGTGTCCGCCCGACGAACCGGCCGCGCCGCATCGTCCCCATCCACCCGCGAGAACCGACAACAACCCCGACACCACCCGACCATCGCCGGTGACATGGCGCGTCCACTCGACTTCGTCCCGTCGCCCGGACCCCGCCGCCCGTCAGACGGTACGCCTGCTGCTGCTGCGCCGCTATCCGCTGGACTTTGTGCGGCGCGGGGCGCAGTACGTGCAGTACCGCCTATCCCCCACCCGCTGATGACTCCGCTTTGACGTGCAGCCAGTACATCACGGTGTCGCGCAGCTCGGCCAGGTTGAAGGGCTTGGCGATCACGGCGTTCATACCGAGTCGGCGGTAAGTCGCGACGTCTTCCTGCTGTGTGCTGGCCGTCAGCGCGATGAGGGGCAGCGTGTTCAGCGGTGCGTCCATGGCGCGGATGCGTGCCGCGGTCTCGCGCCCACCCAGTACTGGCATGTTGATGTCCAGCAGCAGCAGGCCATAATCCGCCGCTGCGCTGAGCTTATCGAGCGCATCCTGCCCGTTGACCGCGATGTCCACCATGATGCCCACCGCGCCTAGGGCCTGCACGACGATGCTGGCATTGAGCGGGTCGTCTTCGGCCAGCAGCACGCGGCTGCTGGGTGCGGTGCGGGCCGGTGCCGTTGGGGGGGTATCGCTGGGGCTGAGCTGTGGCGCTGGGGGCAGGTCCAGGCTGAAGCTGAAGGTGCTGCCGTTCCCCGGCTGGCTGCGGACTTCCAGGCTGCCGCCCATCAGCGTGATGAGCTGGCGCACGATGGGCAGGCCCATGCCCAGGCCAGTCGTGCGGAACGTGTCGGCGTCTTGTGGGGCGAAGCCGTCGAAGAGCTGTGGCAGCAGGGCCTCGTCAATGCCGATGCCGGTGTCGATGACGGCGAAGTGGACCTGCACGCGCGCGGTGTCGGTGGTGTCGGTGGGCTGGGGGCGGGCTTGCAGCGCGATGACGCCGCGCTTGGTGAAGGTCAGCGCATTGTCCAGCAGATGATCGAGGGCCTGGCGCAGGCGCTTGGCATCTCCGGCGACGACCGTCGGCAGGGTGGGCGCGGCTTCCAGGTCCACCACCAGACCGCGCGTGCCCACGCGGCTGCGGGCGCGCTGGGCGGCACTGTGCAGCAGGGCAGGCAGATCGAAGGGCTTGGTGTTTAGGTGCAGCACGCCGGCTTCCAACTGCGAGAAGTCGATGAGGGCATTGATGAAGTCCAGCAGGCTGTGGGCGCTGTCGAGGGCGTCACGGGTGAAGGCGGCCTGGTTGCTGTCCAGCGGGGTTTCTTGCAGCAGCTCCAGCATACCCAGCACACCAGTCATGGGGGTGCGCAGCGCGTGGCTGACGCGGCTGCTGAACTGTCCCCGAAGGCGATAGGCCCGCTGCTGTGGGGCGCTGAGGTCATGCAGAGATAGCGCGGAGATACGGGGCGCTTCCTGGGCCAGATAAGCGCGCAGCAGGCTGTGGCGATCCGGCAGCAGGTGGCATTCTGTGGCGGCGTGTTGGCCTGCGCTGAGGTCTCTGAGCAGGGTGTGTACGCGGGTGTGGTCGCGGGGCAGCACAAAGCGCTGTGTGAAAGGCCTGCGGTCGGTGGGGGGGATACCGTTGGGCGTGTCGATGTGTAGATAGTGGGCGGCAGCGGCGTTGTGGGCCAATACCTGCTCGTCCGCGCCTAATAACAGCAGCGGTTCTTGCGCTGCATGAAGTAAGGCGGTGGTCAGGGTGGGCAGCTTGGTTAAGGTTGAGTCGCTCATGAATAATCTCTTGGTTGGGTGTATGCAGTTCGCAACCCCATTGTACGCCAAGCTGAGCGCATACAAGCCTTAACGTCTGCCGGGCGGGCCGGGCGCTTACTGCTGTCGGGCACGGTCGGAGGCTTTGGTCAGGCGGAAGGCGTCGTCCATGCTGGGCAGCACGCGAAAGTTGATGTGCGCCACCTGGGCCACGGTACCCAGGATGAAGCGCATCACCGGGTCCGGGTCCGGGTCCACGACGATGAGCCAGCCCATGTTGCTAAAGCCGCTTTTATGCTGCGTGAGGGGCAGCAGTGTCTTGAAGTTAAACAAGTCGCCGTTGATCCCCGTACAGCGGCTGGCGTCTAGGATGAGGTGTACGCTGTGGCCGGGTTGCGTGTACAGCTCCGGATGGCTCATGATGCGGCTGGTGGACTCCGCGACGGCGGTGCGCAGGTCGCTCAGGCGGATTTCGCCGGAGAACTGGGCCACCATGATGTGAGAGGCGTTGAAGGTATAGAAGCGGTCGAGCATGGTGTTGGGTCCTCCGGCGCTGCTGGGCATAGATGGTGTATTTAGCAGCGTACTCAAGACAATGTTTATTTGATTGTACGTGAAAAAACGCACTAAAGCATTGAGATTGCGTAAATTATTGATGATTTGAAAAAGGCATGTCGCCTTCCAGCCACCAGCGGATCATGCCCAGCGTCGCCGTCATCAGGTGGCTGGCGGCGACCTTCATCCCGCTGGAGGTCGCCGCGATGACTACGCCGCCGGGCTGCTGCTGGCTCATGAACTGTTCGGTGATTTAGCGATTCACAAAATCGTGTCCTTCGGTGAAATACATGGTTTGCAGCGCAAGCTGGCTTTCGCCCGCCTTGAACGCCAGCACGTTGTGAAACAGGTGATCTTCATGCTTGGCCGGCGCCAGGGGCTTGAGCTTGCTCAGGGCTTCGCTGAGGACAGTAACCGTCATCGCTTGTTCATCCTTCTTTCAGTGTTGGCGATCAGCACCTCGGCCTCTGTGTAAATCAGCTCAAGCTGGTCTTCGGCGTCCTCGATTTCCAGCTCCCACTCATGGATTTGCTCCAATTCTTCGGGGTCGTTCGGGTTAAGACTCGCGATGGCCCCGTTGAGGTAGAAGATGGTCAGGTTCAGTTCCTTTTCCTTTTCCCGCATGATCTTGGCCGCGTCAATGATCTTGTCTGCGGTCATCTGGATCATTAGGTCCAGCCGCTGCGTGCGCTTCATCTTTTCGGGCACCGGGTAAAACTGGTCCCAATGAGTGGTGATGAAGGCTGTGATCTGCTCCGTGAGCGTTTGGAAGCCTTCCACGGTTTCCAGTTCCCATCCCGCGTTATCCGGCACACCTGCGTTTTCGGTCCACTGCTCGGTCGCGTGTTGATACACACGACGTGCCAGGTCCATCAGGCGGTAGTACATTGGGTTTGAATTAGTGGGCGGTTCAGGGTGAAAGTCGTAGTTCAAGTTACGCTCCTGTTGTGATTAGCGCCTCCGCGGCAGCAGCGGTTTTGCGTCGAAGTATGGCGGGTGGCTTCCGTTCGTTGATGGTCGCTTTCAAAACAACAGACGATGGGTCCTGGCTGTTGACAACAACCAGAATCACGGTTTCTTCGGTGATTGGCCGAAGACCGATTTCACGAGCGAGGCCGACGGTCGTTTGCGGTGGTTACTTTCCAGAAGGGAATCGGGGAACGCTGCTTACGTCTGGGTCTTCATCCATGATGTGGGAGTCGTTGAAGGTGTAGAAGTGGTCAAGCATGATGACCCCCTCACAGCGTCAAAAAATATGACACAATCCACGCGCAATCAAGGTGCACGCAGCTCATTACGTAGTATACGCCAAAATGCGCTCTTGAGTGTTGAGATTGTATGAATTGCGTAAATTAACGTTAGTGCAGGCTGTCCGTGCCAAAGGCCAGCCGTTCGACCGGTTCCAGCACGAGGGCACTGTAGATGCGGCCCATCGTCTCCGGCGAATAGGGCATGTCGCCTTCCAGCCACCAGCGGATCATGCCCAGCGTCGCCGTCATCAGGTGGTTGGCGGCGACCTCCAGCGGGACGAAGGTCTCGGCGGTGACTACGCCGTTGGGCTGCTGCTGACTCATGACCTGCTCGGTGATGGTCTGTTCTACGCGGCGCAGCACGACATGACTGCCCTGCCCACCCAGCAGGACCCGATAGAGTGCAGCGTGTTCGCGCACGGAGGCGAAGATCAAGCGCCCGCCCTCTGCCGGGTCCTGTTCGGCTTGCAGTACCAGGTCGCGCAGTTCCCACACGATGGCGCGCAGGATGTAATCTAGCAGCGCGTCTTTGTCCGGGTAGTGCCGGAAGAAAGTGGAGTAGGCTAGGTCGGCCCGCTCGGTGATGTCACGAATGGTCACGTTGTCGTAGCCCTTTTCGATGGCGAGATTGATGAGGGCGTCAGACAACAGGCGCTGCGTGCGTCGGACGCGTCGGTCGGGGCGGGGCTTTGAAGTCGTCACTGGGTCGGGGTCTCCATATGCTAAAGACGTGCGTCTTCTACCAACGGCTCACAGATAACAGTCCGTGTATATGAACGCTAGTATACCAAAAAGTGAGTGTTAAGCCACACCGTATGTAAGGGTGCGGGGGTACGGCTGGGTGGTGGGGGCGTTTGTGTCCAGTGCTGGACCGTGGCATGATTGCCCCATGGACTGTTGGGTTGAGGAGAGATGTCATGTTCGGACGACGCAGGCCGCAGCAGCAGGCCCCACCCGCTGCCCCCACCTTGGACGACTTCGCACGGGTGGTGGAAAAAATCTTGCAAGAGATCGGCGTGGAGCCGGTGCAGGCGCGCATGGGCCAGGCTGAGGGCTACGGCTGGAGCTTTCAGCGCGGCTCGGCCATCATCCGCGTCTTCATCCAGGAACAGGGCGGACGCGGCTATTTCCAGGTGCTTTCGCCCATTATGGTGCTGCCCGGTGCGCAGCTTCTGCCGCTGTACCGCTATCTGCTGGAGACCAACCTGCGCCTTACTAACGGCGCGCTGGGCATCCACGAGGATACGGTGTACGTTTTCAGTGAGCGCTTGATCGATGGCTTGGACGCGGTAGAGGTCAACAACATCATCAACCTGGTGTCCGGTTACGCCGATGAGCTGGATAACCAGCTCGTCAATGAGTTCGGCGGGCGGCTGTTTTCGCAGATATAGACTCGTTCACATACAAGGAGTATATGCTAATGTCCCGTAGACTTCCCTACATGCTGCTGCTGCTGACCGCGTTTCTGCTGCTGTTGATCGCGCCGGTCCATGCACAGGACGGCAGCGACGTGGATACCGACACCCCCAGTCCGCTGCTGGCCCTGCTCGACCGTGTGCCGGCACAGTTCGCCCCGCTCGACGAGCCGCTCCAGCTCGACTTCATCGACTTTGCCGCGCTCTACGCCTTGGCTCCGGAGCTGCCGCCGGGGGTGCCGTCCCTGGAGACCTTCGACGACCTCAGCGCGCTGGAATCGCTGGATGGCAAGCTGTACCAGTCCTGGTTCAGCGTGGTCAACCGACAGGCGACCGGCTCTGCGGAACTACGCATGGCCTTCGGCTATGGGGACATGCGCGCGGCCAACGGCTTCGGCTACTTCGAGGTGACGCAGGCACTGGTGATTGGGATGCCGCCCACGCAGATCACCTATTACGCCGGGGACTTCGACCTGGACGCGGTGCGCGAGGCACTGGCCGCCCGTGACTACGAGTCCGTAGACCGCGATGGCGTAGAGACCTTGTGCTGGACTGAGGGCTGCGACCGGGGCTTAGAGACCGACTTGCCCAGCCGCGATCCGGCCAACGTGTTCGGCGCGGACCTGGGACGGCGCTTCCCCGTCGCGTTGACCGCTTCGGACGACGGCACGCCGCTGTTGATGACGTCGGCGGGCATCGGGGCAGTGGACCTGGCCGCGTCCATGGGTGGGGAAGACGCCCCCAACCCCCTGGGTCAGCGCACGGACATCCGCCGCCTGGTAGACGCCATGACCACCGCCGATTATGACGCGCTGATCCAGGTGCAGTTCCTCAGCCCCTTGGAGACGACGCTGGCGTCCGTCATGGATATAACCACTGGCGAGATCATCGACCCGGCAGACGAAGCTTTCGGTGTGCTGCCGGTCTACCTGATGGCGGCCATCTACGACGCGCAGGTCGGCGAGGAACAGGTGGCGGGCCTGGCGGCGGTCTACGCCGATGAAGCGACGGCTCAAGCCGCCGTGGACGTCATGGCCGCGCGCCTGGACGCCTGGGCACCGATGGCACAGCGCCTGGACGAGCTGCCCGCCACGCTGAGCACGCGCGTCCTTGCGCCGGATGATGGCGGCATCGGCACGGTGGCTGTGCTGGAAATCCGCTACCCGAACCCCGACCTGAACGACCCGGATGCGTTCATGGTCCCCACTGGCGGCAATGTCTACCTGATGTTGGTGCAGGCGCGCTATCAACGCGACCTACAGCCGCTGATCCTGGCGCTGACGGATTAAGGCGTTAAGCCGCCTCTTGAGGGCGCGCTGGTGGTAGGATACAAAGAAGACCGTTGTGTCATTGTGACTTTATGAGGCGGCCATGCGCACTGTGCTCAGCTATACCTTATGGCGGGGGCTGTTTCATCGGATGCAGACTCATCCCATGTATTGGCGTCCGCTGTCGGATACGCTGCCACCTATCACGCCGCAGCGGCCCTATACGCCCTGGCAGCGGGTGCTGCGCTGGCTGGCCTTTGCCGGTGGGCTGATCGTCCTGGTGCCAATCCTGGCGCTGCTGCTGTTTCCGGGGACCTTTCTGCTGATGCTGGCGGTGTTGGCGGGTGGCACCATTGCCGGGCTGCAAACGGCTTATGGGGTGGCGTCGCTGCTGGGCCGAGAGTTCCAGGCCGGGCGCGGCACGCTGCTGGGTGCCACGCCTTACGGTCCCGTCGGGCTGAGCTGGGCCTTGGCCGCGCGTTTCATCCGTCGGGACAAAGGATCACGGCAGTTTCGGCGCTTGGTGACGGTGTTCTATTTGTTCGCGGCGGTTGGGGTGCTGCTGTTAGGTGTGGGCATAGTGCTGATGAACGCGGCCATGGTCACGACGGCGACCTACTACGGCATGGAACCTGGTTCCCCTGGCTTTGAAACCATCGGCGTGTGGACAATGGTGCTGTCGGTGCTCAACGGCCTGCTGATAGTGACCCTGCTGCTGATCGACACCATCCAGTCGGTGCTGACCGGCACCTTGATCGGCATGAGTGCGCTGCCGCTGGCCCCACGCCGGGATGATGCGCGCTTGGCGGCCCTGGGCGTCTTTCTGCTGGTGCAGCTCGGCTTTTATGTGCTGGTGCTGCTGGTGGGCATCAGCCTGCCGGGGGCGCTGTATACCCTGTTGGGCCTGGAGCCGGACCTGCTGTTGAGCGTGATCCGCGTGGGGGTGGTGCTGGGATTACGCGAGCTGCTGCTGCATCTGCTGTGGCAGGGTTATATTGCGCTGTATAATGCGGATGACGACGAGCTGCGCGCCTTGATCCGCGCGTGATGACTGAAGGGGACGCGTGATGCCTCACACGAACGACACGATTAAGCGAGAGATGGCGGCGCTGTTTGAGCGCGGCTTTGTGGTGATCGACTTTGAGACGACCGGCTTTGTGTCGCCCACGGTGGAGATCATCGAGGTGGCGATCATGGACCATCATGGCGCGGTGCTGCTGGACACCCTGGTCAAGCCGACGCAGCACATCCCGTCTGGGGCCAGCCGGGTGAACGGCATCTACGACCACGATGTACAGGGCGCGCCGGGCTTTTTAGCGGTGTACCCCAAGCTGCTGCGTCATCTGAGCGGCCAGCCGGTGGTGGCCTACAACTACACCTTTGAGCGCGGTATCCTGGGGTCGGTAACCGGGCGCTACGGCCTGTCGATCCGGGTGGACCCGTGGGTGTGTGCCATGCGCAAGTACGCGGCGCTGAAGGGCTACGGGCGCTTCGCCAAGCTGACCACGGCTGCCGCCGCTGAGGGGATCACCGTGGCGGATGCCCACCGTGCCCTCGGCGACGTGCGCATGACTCTGGCCTTGATGCAGCGTATGGCGGGGGGGTAGCTGTCCTGTGCCCCGCCCCTAATCCCCCGCCAGCGTGGGCGTGATGCTGGGCGTGGGGCTTTGGGTGTGTGTGGCGGTTGCGGTGGCTGTGACCGTCCGCGTTGGTGATGGCGTTCGGCTCGGTACGGAGGGCGT
>CAYWGJ010000133.1:0-7974 GCA_964457835.1 uncultured Anaerolineaceae bacterium | reverse complement strand
CGGGTCACCCGGCAGGGCGGTAGACCGGCGGTAGACGACTGCGTAGCGCGCAGCATCGGCCTGGCCTGCCAGCGCCTGACCCGTCAGAGGGCGGATGTCGGTCACATGGGCCTCCGCACGGACCTGCGCGCCCCACTTTTCCGCGAAGAATAGGTAGTTCTTCACCAGGGTATTCTTGGCGTTGTGTCGGCAGCCGACCATGCAGCCGCCGCAGTGGATGCAGCCGGCGCGCGGCGGTCCCTCCCCGCCGAAGTAAGGATCAGCCACCGTGACGCCTTCCTGGCCGGGCTGGCCGAAGAACACGCCGACTTCGGTCGGGCGAAAGCTGTCGCCCATGCCGCGCTCCTGCGCGATGGCCTTGAGCACGTCATCCGCCGGTGACAGGCGCGGGTTCTCAGTGACGCCGCGCATCCGCTTGGCGGTGTCGTAGTGCGGGCGCAGGGCGGCTTTCCAGTCCTTGAAGCGCTGCCAGCCGGGTGCCTCAAACAGCGCGTCGCTGGGTTCCATCAGGGTGTTGGCGTAGACCAAGCTGCCGCCGCCCACACCGCTGCCGCTGAGCACCATCACGTCGTTGAGCAGGGTGATTTCCTGGAAGCCGAAGCAGCGCAGCGCAGGCTGCCACAGATACTTGAAGAGGTTCCAGTTGCTGCGCGGAAAGTCGGCGTCGGCGAAGCGTTTGCCGCGCTCCAACACCAGCACGCGGTAGCCCTTCTCCGTCAGGCGCATGGCGGACACACTGCCACCAAAGCCGGAACCAATAATCACATAGTCGTATAGGGGCGTTGGCTGCGTCATCATCGCACACTTTGCGTTAAAGAAGCCTATTTTCACACCTATAAGCGTAGCGCAGCAGCGGAAACTATGCCCTTACGCGCAGCCTTATGATGACAAACAGCTCAGCTAAGGGGGAAAGATGTCACCTTGAGTCACTTCCTTGGGGTAATTTTATTGCAACTGCAAGCATAATTATTACCTTGGTTAATGTCGCTTTTTTCCGAAACAATTCAGGCTTTGTTCATTTTTATATAACGACACTTCATGGTACACTGCAAGAGTGTTTGGCGTACAAGGTGTCAATACAGACCGCCGCAAGGTGCGCCATCAAAGTACGGGTTGGAAGTCAGTCCATTAGCCCGGAAGGTGAACACATCCCTTCCGGGCTTTGCGTCGCAGGCGCTTACACCTCATCAACCCACATGTAGCCCTCGCCGCGTATCGTCATGATGTGTTCATCGGCTCCCTTGAAGCAGGCGGCCAGCTTGCGCCGAAGGTGCGAAATGTAGCCTTTGACCAGCCCGGTCGCCTCAATAGCCCCCACGCTGTAGCCCAACGCTTCCTCAGCGATCACCGCCGACAGCACCGGTTGCCCTCCCGCCCGCACCAGCACCCACAGCACCCGGAACTGCGCCGCCGTCAGGTTCAGGTCCTGGCCGTTATAGCGCGCGTCATAGCGTTCACGGTCCAGCAGCAAGCTGCCTTGTTGATGGATGCGCGTGGGGCCTTCGTCTTCCTGGGCCTGCGCGATGGCCTGGGCCATGGCCGCGGCCAAACGTTCACGACGGCGGCTGTCCTGAGACCACAGCAGTTGTTCGGCCACCACCGTCCGCAGTTCCGCTGGTTTGATCGGCTTAAGCAGATATGCCTGGACTTGCAGCGCGATGGCTTCCACCGCGGTTGCCAGGCTGCCATGCCCGGTCAGGATCACCAGCGCGGTGTGCGGGGATCGCTGGCGCAGTGCCCGCGCCACCCGGATGCCGCTGTCGTCGCCCAACTGTAAATCCAGCAGCACCAGGTCGAAGGCCGCTGCTTCGAGGCAGTGCAGCGCTTCATCAACGCTGCCCACCAGCGTCAGCGCGTGATCCTTGAGGACCGCCGCCAAGAACTGCTGCACGGGCGCTTCGTCCTCAACGACCAGGATGCGGCTCATGCCTCGGTCCCTCCATCACACCGAACGGCTGCCCCAGCGGCAGGCGCACCTGTGCCCGCGTGCCTTCGCCCGGCGTGCTCGCCAGCGTCAAGCGACCGCCGTAGTGCCGCACGATGTTCTGACAAATCGGCAGCCCCAGCCCAGACCCCTCTTCGCGCGTGGTGAAGAAAGGGTCGAAGACCCGCGACAGCAGCTCCGGCGCGATGCCCTGGCCGCTGTCCACCACGCTGAGCGTGACCTCATCGGTTAGCGGTGCGTAGCCCGTGCTGACGCGCAGCACACCGCCCTGCGGCATGGCGTCCACCGCGTTCAGCAGCAGGTTCAGCACCACCTGCTGCATCTGCATGGACGACGCCAGCACCAGCGGTAGGTCAGCGGCCAGGTCCAGGTCAATGCGGATGTGCTGGCGTTCGATGGTCTTGCGCGTTAGCAGCAGCACCTTGGTCACGATCTCGGACAGGTCCAGGGCTTGGTCTTCGCCGCCCTCAAACTGGTACATCTCGCGCATGTGGGCGATCAAGCGCACGATGCGTTCGATCTGCTCCACGGCGCTGCTGACAAAGGCGCTGCTGTCCTCCGGGGCCAGGCCCTCACTGAGCAGCAGCAGGTTGCCATAGATCACCTGGAGGGGATTATTGATCTCGTGGGCAATGCCGGAGGCCAACTTGCCCAACGCAGCGAGTCGGTCGGCGTGTTCCAGTTGATGCTGGGCTTCGTCAGCACGCAAGCGCTGGATTTCGGCCTCACGGTGAGCCAGCTCGGCCTCCAGCTTCCACTGGGACTGCCGCAGCCGCGCCTCGATATCTTCATGACGCAGTGCGGTATCCAGGGCATGGAACTGGCGATGATGACGCAGCGCGGCCTGGTCATTGCCCAGCGCTTCATAGCAATCGGCTAGATGCAGGTGCGTGTCGCGGACTAGGGCAGGCAGATGCAGCGGCTCCGTGCGCTTCAGCACCGCCTCATAGTGTCGGATAGCGGCGGCAGGGTCCCCGGCACGCCGCTCGACATCGCCCATGCGGTACTGCTCGTGGGCGATGCCCGTCGCGTCTTGCAGCGCTTCCAGGGTGGCATAGGCCAGCTGCCGGTGATGCCGCGCCGCGCCGAAGTCGCCCAGCTCCGTGTAGATTTCTCCCAGCAGCGTGTTGACGTAATAGAGGCCGCGGGCGGGTTCGCTGGATTCGTAGTGCTGCTGGGCGCGTTCAGCGGCGGTCAGGGCATGGGCGTACTGTCCCAGCTTGAGGTAGGTCTGGCCCAGGTTCGTCTGCACCTTGGCGAGGCCGCGCGTGTAGTCACGGGCTTCATAGTAGGGAATGCAGCGCTCAAAGCAAGAGATTGCCAGGGGGTACTGTTCGGTAATCACCGCCACAGACCCCAACAAGGACAGCGCCGAAGTGATGATGCGCACGTTATCCTCTGCTTCGCCGGCGGCCAAGGCGCGTGTCGAGGCCTGCTGCGCCTGCAAGTGTTCGCCCATGTGAAAGTAAGCCGTAGCGCGCGCCAGGTCCAGCAGGCCGGCCTCATGGGATACGCGCAGGCGCTGTGCCTGGCGTTCGGCCTCATCCAGGCGGATCAAAGCCTGGGCGTACTCGCTGCGATAGATCAAAGCGTGAGCTTCGTTGCGCAGCAGGTACGGCAAACACTGCGGCTGGTGCAGCGCAGCGGCGATACGGCGCGCTTGAGTGGTGCAGGCTTCGGCGTCATCGATGGCAGTGGGGGCCAACACCCAGCCCAGGGCAGTCAGCAGGGGCAGGCGCGCGGCGTCATCGGGGGCATCAGCCAAGCGCTGACGCAGCACATCGGCAGGCAGGCGTTCCAAGGACGGCAGCTCCAAAGGTGAAAACGGCTGTTCTTTAAGCATATTAAGCGACCTATCGCAACCCACAGGATGTTACATAATTGTCAGTATACCTATCCATGGCAGGGAGTCAAAGCGATATAACAAATATTTCAAGAACCGCGCAAACGTAAAGCCGCCGGGTCCTGCGCGGGATAGATCGCCCGACATGGCGAATCAACCCTGGAAATCCCCGCGTCACGCGCTACAATACCTCAACATTCGATGTCTGAACGCAGTCAGCGGTTTACCGCACCCGCCCGGCCTGGCTTGATGTGGCTGAAGCAGCGGTGCCGTCTGATGCTTTTTTGTCAGCGGCAGTCCGCTGCATGACCAACAGCATCCAAGCACAGAGACAAGGGACAAAGACACACATGGCTTCCTATCACGGCCCTAAAGCAAAGGTGCAGCGGCGCTTCGGTGAGGTGCTGGTGCCCCGCCCGAAGTATCAGCGCATCATGGAAAAGCGTGCCTATCCGCCTGGGGACCACGGCAAAGAAAAGCAGTATCGCTCTGGCCGTCGCTCCGACTTCGGCCTCCAGCTTGACGAAAAGCAGAAGCTGTCCTACATCTACAACATCCGCGAGCGCCAGATGCGTAACTACTACAAGAAGGCCTCGCAGATGCCCGGCACCACCGGCGGCAACCTGCTGATGCTGCTGGAACGCCGCCTGGACAACATCGTCTACCGCGCGGGCTTCGGCGCGACCATCTGGGCTGCCCGCCAGATCGTCGGCCACGGCCACATCACAGTCAATGGCCGCCGCCTGAACCTGCCCTCGTACCAGGTGCAGCCCGGTGACATCATTAGCGTGGGCGAGAAGTTCCGCAAGAACGTGCACCTGGCCGAATGGATCGAGCAGGTAGCCTACTACCCGCCCTACCTACAGGTCGATAAAGGCAACCTGACGGCCACCTTTGAGCGCCTGCCCGAAGAAGGCGAAGTGCAGGTCCCGGTGGACGTGCAGCTCGTGGTGGAATACTACAACCGCCTGACCTAGGTCTTTCGCGGCGATTCAGCCTTGCCCTAAGTCCCCCGCCACAGTCAAGGCGAGGGACTTTTTGTGTGGGCGTGTTTGGGCTTATTCTGGCTGTGCGGGCGGCGCGGCAGCCTTGGTCGGCACGCCGTTAGATGCACCGTTGCTGCTGCCGGTCCCAGTGAACAACTTGCCTAGGTCTTGCATCATGCCCGTCACTTCCATCGGGATGATGAAGGTCGTAGAGTCGCTAGCCCCCACTTCCTTGAGCATGTCCATGTATTGCAGCAGCATGGTGTTTTGGTCCAGGCCCTGGGCTTCGGTGTAGATGGCCTCCAGCGCCTTCGCGTAACCCTGCGCTTTGAGCAGTTGCGCCTGGCGCTGGCCTTCTGCCTCCAGAATGGCCCCCTGCTTCTTACCTTCCGCTTCCAGGATAGCAGCCTGGCGGCGGCCCTCGGCTTCCAGGATGCTGGCTTCACGCTCACCGCTGGCACGGGTGACCTGGGCGCGGCGCTCACGCTCGGCGGTCATCTGACGGTTCATCGCGTCTTGGATGTCACGCGGTGGCTCAATCTCGCGGATTTCCACGCTGGTGATCTTCAGGCCCCAGCGCTCGGTCACTTCGTCCAGCTTGACGCGCAGCGTGTCGTTGATCTGCTCACGCTTCGACAGCACCGAGTCCAGGTCAATGTCACCGATGACGGCGCGCAGTGTGGTGGTGGCGATGTTGATAGATGCACTCACCACGTTGGACACTTCCAGCACCGATTTCTTCGGGTCCGTGACGCGGTAATAGACCAAGAAGTCGATAGAGATCGGCGCGTTATCCAGGGTGATAGCCGTCTGCGACGGGATGTCCAGAAAGCGCTCGCGCATGTCCACCTTGATGGCGCTCTCCAAAAAGGGAATGACGATTACAAGGCCGGGGCCGCGCGTAGCGGTATAGCGCCCCAAGAAGAGGATCACCAGGCGGTCGTATTCCTGCACAATGCGGATTGTGCGCAGCAGAAAGTACACCAGCAGCAGCACAAGAAACAGAATGATGATGATCGAGCCGGTCGAGTCCATGAAGATGCCTCCTGAAAGTATGTGTCAATCAACAAAAGTATAGCACGCAGTGCCGCAAGCCGGGACGGAACAAGCCGGGCAGGAATGTCAGACACTCAGCCATTGAAGAAGAACAGCGCGCCCGTACCGCCCAGCACCAAAGCCGCCACCAACAGCGCCACACCCGGAAAAAACAGCAGCAGCAAAAACAGCAGCAGCAACAGCACCACAAGTCCGATTGCCATTACGTGCTACTCCTGTGCTTGGCCGTTAGGGTGCGCCTCAGACGCCGGGGCGTCCACGCTGACTTCTTCCACTTTGCGCTTCAGCGGCTCCACGCTGAGCTGTAAGCCCTCGCGTTCCAGCACGACAACCTCAACGCCAGCCTCCACATGGGCACGGTTAGGCGTGGAGGCCGTCCACAGCTCCCCGGCGGCCTGCACCGTCCCGACCGGATTCAGAGCCTTGATGACGCGCCCCATGCTGCCCACGACGGCGCTGTCGCGGTCTACATGCGTAGCCTTCTCGCGCATCCGGTGCAGCATGGGCATCAGAATATAGCTGTGATATGCATACGGGATCGCCAACGTAAACACGATCACCAGCGGCGACACCTGCATCCCCTCGTTGAAGAGCAGCAGGCCGCCCGCGCCTTGTAAGGCCAAGCCCGCCAAAGCCAGCCAGCCGTAGCGTTGATCCAGGAAGGGCATCACGATGAAGCCCAACACCCCGACCACTAACAGCAGCACCGCCAGCCAGTTGGTAGGCATGTTCAGCAGCATCAAGCCCGCCACGCCCAGACCAGCCACCGCCAGCCCTTCGGCCACGCCCGTGCCGGGGATCAGCACCGCCGTTACCCCGATCCACAAGCCCAGCACCAGGATTACGTATACAATGTTGGGGTCGATAAGCCAATCTCCTAACATCGCTCTTGCATCCTTTTCCACTCATTCATGTGACGGTCACCAGACCGCCAATTCCATTATGACACAGATTTTGACGCGCAGCGCAGCTACCCCCCAGGGATTGGGGTAAACACGCCAGGTCCGGTGAAGTTCCGATGAGCAAAAGGCCGACGCCGCTAGACAATCACAAGCCATTAACTTAAAGTCAGCATGCCCACTTTGAGCAGCCCCCAAAAAGGAGCAGGAGCCAGCATGAGTCACTTCACCCATCACAGCATCCCGGACCAAACCGGGCGCGTTATCATCGTCACCGGGGCCAACAGCGGCCTCGGCTACGAATCCGCCAAGGCGCTGGCCCCCACCGGCGCGCAGATCATCATGGCCGTGCGCAACACCAGCAAGGGGCAGGCCGCCCGCGACGCCATCCTGAAGGAGTCGCCCAACGCTCAGCTTGACCTGATGACCCTGGACCTGGGCAGCCTGGAGTCCGTGCGCCAGTTCGCCGACGCCTTCCGTGCCAAGTACCCGCGCCTGGACGTGCTGATGAACAACGCCGGCGTGATGGCCCCGCCGCGCCAGCTCACCGCAGACGGCTTCGAGATGCAGATCGGGGTCAATCACCTGGGGCACTTCGCACTCACCGGCCTGCTGCTGGACCTGCTCAGCGCCGCCGAGGATGGCCGCGTCGTCAACGTCAGCAGCATCGCCAATTATCAAGGCCGCATCGCATTCGACGACCTGATGGGCGAAAAACAGTACACCCGCTACGGTGCCTACGGGCAGAGCAAACTGGCAAACGTTATGTTCGCCTTTGAGCTGAACCGCCGCCTGCGCGCCGCTGGCAATCAGCACACGCGCAGCATCGTGGCCCATCCGGGGCTGTCGCGGACGAACTTGCAGACCACGACCGCAGCCTCCAGCGGGAACAACGCAGAAAGCGGCTTGTACGCGGTGGTCATGCCGCTGATGGCGCAGAGTGCCGCCGACGGTGCCCTGCCCCAGCTCTACGCCGCCACCGCCCCAGACGCCGAGAGCGGACGTTTCTACGGCCCCCGGTGGTTCGGCGTGCATGGTGCCCCGCGTGAGGTCAAGGCCAACCAGGCCGCCTATGTCGAGGCCGACACCGCGCGCCTGTGGGACCTCTCCGCCGAACTGACCGGCGTCACCTACAGTTTCTGATGCAGCCCATCAGCGCCTGCGTTTGCGGCGGCGGTCGGCTTGATCGTCTTCGTCCGGCTGCACCGGGCGTCCCAGCGTCGTGCGTGGCTGCGGTGGCGGCGC
>CAYWGJ010000132.1:0-8028 GCA_964457835.1 uncultured Anaerolineaceae bacterium | reverse complement strand
TGGCAGACCACCGGCGGTGAGCGCGAAATTGCGGAGATCACCGTCGCGGCACCGCCACGCAGTGCGGCCATCAGCATGGTGCTCAACGCCATCACCCGTTCTTGGCAAGACGAGGCCGACGACAGCGTGCTCGGTGGCCCGGATGCCGTCAACGTGCAGAAGCTGAGCACCGAGATGCACGAGGGCAGCTTGACGATGCAAATCCTAGTGGACACGCCTTCTAAAGAAGCGCTGGCGGCCCTGCTGGAACAGCTCGACGCCATGCAGCGCATGGGCTATATCACACGCTACCGAGTGTGGCAGCTCTTCCCTGGTCAGCGCATCCAGATGACCACCCGCACGGATCGCCGCTGGCGCAACCCCTTTACGCTAAGCCTCATCAAGGATCAGAGCATGTTCTTTGGCCGTGAGCAAGAAGTCGCCAGGATCATTGACCAGGTGAAACGGGGCGGCAATTTCTTCATCGTCTACGGCCAGCAGCGCATCGGCAAGAGTTCGCTGATTTATCAGCTTGCTGAGTACGACCTGCCGCAGTACTGCCAGGTGATGACCGTGTTCATGGATGCGCAGAGTGTGATACCCTTCACGCTCAAGAGCTTTTTGATGGGCTTAGCCAACCAGACGATGATCCGGCTTTCTGAGCGCTTACGCCGCCCGGAAGACCGCCGCAGCCTGCGCCTCAACGAGCGTGACTTGGAGCAGGGCAGCATTGCTACCGCCTTTGTCAACTGGGTGCGCCGCGTTGAAGAGCGGCTTAACGGCACGCGCTTGATGTTTGTAGTGGATGAATTCACACGCGCTGAAGAAGCCTGCAAGCAGGATGGCATCACGTCGGATTTCTTCAACGCGCTGCATTACATGGTTGAGGACGGACAGGTCGGCTTTTTGCTGTGCCTACATGAGCACGTCTACCATCAGTATAGCTGCGGTGGCAACGTTTACCAGCGCGCTGAATCCCTGCGCTTGGACAGCTTACAGCGTGAGGCGGCCATACAGCTCATCGCGCACCCGCTGGGCAGCATGTATAGCATCGAAGACGCGGCCATTGAGGCTATTTTGTCGCTGACAGGCTGTCACCCGTATTTTATCCAGGGCTTGTGCATGGACATTGTGCAGCTCATGTTCGCGGGCGAAAACGCGGAGACCATCACCGCGGATGACGTTTACAAAGCGACCAACGTCTTTCTGCGTGAACGCGCGGAAAACTTTTTCTACCATTACAAGATGCAGCTCAAGCCTCATGACGCTGAGGATGCACGCTGGGACGTGCTGCGTGCTATCGCCTTTAAGACCACTGAAAACAGTCCCTGGGTCAATCGCACGGCGATCCTGGACGGTCTGGCGGAGAACCGTGTTGATGTGGACCGCATGAACTTTGCCATCATCCTGGGCGACCTTAAGCGCGGCGGTTTCATTGTCGCTGAGGTGCGCAATGGTGAGGCCTGGTATCGTATTCCGGTCGGGCTGTTTCGCAGTTGGCTGCAAGTGATCGTGACCCATCCCATCGTCATCCATGACATCCATCGGACAAACTAACGATGACCCCACAGACCAACCCCTATACCCCCATGCTTATCAGTTATAGTGCGCGTCATGTCTTCGGGCGTGACTCGATGGTGAGCGCGATTTTGCAGGCCATCAGCGGCCCTGAGACCAACGGTCAGGCCATTTCCGGGATGCGCAGCATGGGCAAGACGACTCTGCTGCGTTTCTTGAAGGACCCGGATGGCGCGCTCCAACGCTTTGGCGGCGCGCTGCACCCGGATTACCAGCCCGGCAGCTCGCGACAGTTCGTCTTCGTGCTGCTGGATTGTCATGGCTACAGCGCAGAAGATGACATCTTCTACGACATGCTGTGCGAGCTGGAAGAGCTGATCGAAGACGAAGACCTTGGCGAGCAGGTGCATGTGCCCTCATTGTCAGCCGATGCACCGCCTGAGGACCTGCTGGCGGCCCTGCGACAGGCCCTGCGCGACCTGGACGAGATCGGGCTGCGCGTGGTGTTCCTGATGGACGATTTCGAGGAGGCGCTGCCGCATGTCAGCCTGGATGACGAGCGCCTGCTGCGCTCACTGAGTGATATGGCCGTTTTCATCATCGTCACCGAGGACCCGCTGTCGGTGTACCGGGGCAGTCGTGAGCTGGGCGACTCGCCGCTGTTGAGCATCCTGCGCCCCATGTCGTTGGGCCTGCTCAAGGAATCCGCGGCGCGGCAGTTGATTACACAGCCCTTGGCGGATGCTGCCGAACCTTTTTCGGAGGCGGAAATTCGTCTGCTGCTGGGCGTAGCCGGGCAGCACGCTTTTTCACTGACGGCGGCCTGTGAGCAGTACTTTGATATGCGCCGCGACTACCCCGATCTGTCACAGCGCCTGGAGGCCGAAGCCGCCCGCACTGCCTTTGCACAGCAGTTCATCTTTCGGCTCAGCCGCGCACCACACGTGGACCGCGTGCTGAACTTGATTTGGGGACGGCTCAGCGATGAAGAGCATCAGGTGCTAATCCAGATGCCCGGTACCTTGGTAGACGTGCAGTCTCCGCTGGCAAACGCCGCTGAGCGCCTGACCCCTAAGGGCCTCGTGCGCTTCGACCCGGTGAGCGGGCAGTACACGGTTTTCAGCGCTTTGTTTGCCTATTTCATCCAGCAGCGCGCTGCACAGCCAGCAGCACCCGCCCTGGACGCCCACGCTTTACTCAACGCCGACCTGACGCCGATTGACCGCGAGCTGCTGAAATACCTGCTGGAACGTGCTAACACCGTATGCAGTTTCGACGAACTGCGCCGCGCTGTGTGGAAGGACCCCGACACCAGCAAGCGTGCCCTGGAAGCCGCCGTCTACCGGCTGCGCGGCCACCTGGAAGCGGCCAAGCAGCGCGCGACGATCAAGAACGTGCGCGGCCAAGGCTACACGCTGGTCCTGGATGAAACCCGACCGGGGCCGCTGAAGAGACATACGCCATGACCACAAGCCCAACGCCGACCCTGACCCGCGGCGGCTGGCTGCTGCGTCTGTTGGGTCTGGCGGCACTGACGCTGCTGGCCGTGCAGCCGCTGATGCGCGGGGCGCTGCCCCAGACCGCCGACGGCACGCTGCACCTGTATCGCCTGGTGACGCTGGATCATGCGCTGGCGGACGGCACCTTGTGGCCGCGCTATGTGCCGGGCATGGTCTATGGCTACGGCGCGCCGATGTTCAACTATTATGCGCCGCTGTCGCTGTACCCGATGCAGGGGCTGCACCTGCTGCGTTTGGACTTTTTGGCGGCGTGGCTGGTGGGCATGGCTCTTTACATGTTCGTGGCTATCAGTGGCGCGTATCGGTTGGGACGGGCGTGGGGCGGCGAGGTCGGTGGTTGGCTGACAGCAGCGGCTTATGGTTACGCACCCTATTTGCTGTATGACCTGCTGTGGCGTGGCACCGTGGCGGAGCTGGCGTCTTTAGCGCTGCTGCCCTGGGTGCTGTGGACACTGACCCGCTTGAGCCGCAGCGGGTCCCGCCGTGACGCCGCGCTGATCGCCCTGAGCTTGGCACTCTTCATGCCCATGCACAACGTCATCACGCTGCACAGCGCGGTGCTGATCGGTCTGTACGCGCTGCTGCTGGCGCTGACCGCACCGGATGCGCGTCTGGCCCGTCTGCTGCGGATGGGCGGGGCGCTGGCGGTGGGGGCGGGGGCGGTGGCTTTCTTCTGGCTGCCTGCTGTGACCGAGACCGGCTTGGTCAAGCTGGAGGCAATCACCGAGGTGCTGCCAGAAATTGACGTGGTGGGCAACCTGGCACCCTTGGCTGACCGTTTCGCGCTGCCGGTCACCGCCGACCCCACGCAGATGCAGGCCCCCGTGTCCGTGGCGCTGGGGTGGCCGCAGCTTGTACTGGCGCTGCTGGGACTGCCGTTGATCCTACGGGATAAGCGGCTGCGTGCCCTGGCCTTGGCCGCAGTCGGTCTCATTGCGCTGCTGCTCTTCATGACTACGTCCGCGTCGGCTTTTGTCTGGGAAGCTGTACCCTTGATCCGTTACAGCCAGTTCCCGACGCGCCTGCTGGGGCCGGCCAGTCTGCTGCTGGCACTGCTGGCGGGCATGAGCGGTGCGGCACTCTTGGGGCGGCTTCCGCGTGGGCGTGCCCTGACCTTCGGTCTGATGCTGGCTGCGCCGCTGATCTATGCTGTGCCCTGGCTCTACACGATCTACCTGCCTGATGTGCACCCGCAGACGATCGTTGATGCGCAGGACTTCGAACGCGAGTCGGGCTTTGTGGGCACCTCGTCTTTCGGTGAGTACCTGCCTGTGTGGAACTTCGATACACCTGATCAGGATCGTCTGCGCGCGCGCTACGCGGTAGCAGAAGTGATCTCGCGCCTGGACCCGCCCGATGGCGTGCAGATTGAGTCGCCGTCCTGGCAGCATACCACCGGCACCCTGACCCTGACGGCGGCGTCCGATGTCGCACTAACTTTCGACTGGTTTTACCTGCCCGGTTGGAACGCGACCTTGGACGGTACACCGCTGGATGTCTACCCCTCGGATGGAGTGGGCTTGGTCAGCGTCAGTGTGCCTGCCGGGACCCATGCGCTGAACGTGTGGCTGGCCCCCACGCCGACGCAGGCGCTGGCTCAGGTGCTGAGCGTGGCCACTCTGCTGATCGGCGGCGGGCTGCTTCTTGTGCCGCGTCTGTGGCCGGACTCCTCGTTGATGCCGGACTCCGCTGCCGCTGAACCAGTATCTACGCGGGCGCGGCTGTTGATTGTGGTCGGTGTGGGCGTCGGGGCTTTCGTGCTCAAGGTGGCGGTCTTGGACGTGACCGACACGCCGCTCAAACAAGAGCGTTTCGCCGACGGTACGCTCGGTGCGGTGGATTTGGCGCTCGATACGCGCTTTGATGATTTCGTGCTGCGCGGTGTAGACCTGCCCGACCTGCCGACGCGCTCCGGAGAGCTGCTGACGGTCACGGCCTATTGGCAGCTTTATGAAGGCGCGCGCGTTACGGTGGATCACGCTATGGTGCTGCGCCTGGAGACGCCTAACGGTCTGCTGCTCAGCGAGTCAGTGAACACGCTGCCTGGCGGTCTGGCGACAACCAACTGGCTGCCCCCGCCTTATTACCTGGCGGACCGCGTGGCGTTGGACGTGCCGCCCGGCACCCCGCCCGGCACCTATCGCCTAACACTCTCGGTGTATGATCCCTACGTGGCGCAGTTTGTGGAGTACGTTAATCCGGAGATGATTCGCGGTGTGTATCAGCCGCTGCCGGATCAAGCGGTCACGGCACCGACGCAGCCCACCGACCCTGACACGCTCCGGTTTGATGTGGCGCTGGACCTCAGCGGTGACGGCTGGGCGCTGTTAGGCATCGATGCGCTCCCGGAAACGGCGGCGGTAGGGCAGGCCCTGACGCTGCGTTGGGGCTGGCAGATCGACGGGGGGGCCGCCATGCGTCCGGACCTGCGACTCGTGTGGCTGGATGCTGACGCCGCCGTCTCCGCGCAGATTCCTGTGCTGACGCGCGATTTACCATCGGGTGTTTGGGTGGATCACCAGCGCGTCTACGTCCCGGCGGCGTTGGCGGCCGGGGCTTATCGCATAGTCATTGACACAGGACACGTACAAGCCGAGGTAGGGACGATGCAGGTCAGCGCGCCAGATCGAGTCTATGCCGCACCGGAGTCACTGCTGCCGCTTGATGCACAGTGGCAGAACGGCCTGACGCTGTTAGGCTACGTGCGCGAGGGGGACGCACTGACGCTCTACTGGCAGACCGAGTCCGAGATTGCGCGTGAGCTGCGGGTGTTCCTCCATCAGTTCACGGCGGGGGCGGTCGTGCATATTGATCGGGTACCAGCGGACTGGACGCGCCCGCTGCCGGGATGGGCGGCAGGCGAAGTAGTGGCCGATACTTACGCGTTGTTCGAGCCGGGGCCGCTGCTGCTGTGTATCGGCTGGTATGACCCACTCACCAGCCTACGCGAGCCGCTGCGCGATGGCAGCGACTCGCTGGAGCTGACGATTCCGTGAGCGGTTTATCCGCCGCAGGCCGTATCCAGCAGCAGGCGGTAGCGTTCCTGTTCGGCACAGGTCAGCGGGCGGGTGTAGCGGTTATCGTCGATGAAGTCGATCAAGTCATCCACATCGCGAGAGACGCGCCACACCTTGATGAGGTTATCCTGCGCGCCGGTGATGGCAAATGCGCCGTTGGGATCATACGCGATGCTTTGCAGCCAGCTGGTATGTCCACTGAGGCGGCCCAGTTCGTCGCCGCTGTTGATGTCCCACAGGCGCGCCGTCTGGTCCGATGACCCGGAAATGAGCGTGCTGTTGTCTGGGCTGAAGGCGATGCCGAAGGTCTCGCTGGCGTGGCCTGTGAACAGACGCAGTTGTGCGCCGCTGGCGGTGTCCCACAGACGCACGGTGGCATCCCAGGATGTGGAGGCAATGCGGCTTTCATCGGGGCTGAAGATGGCGTTGTTCACGCGGTCTTCATGGCCGCTGTAGCTTTGCAGCACCTCGCCGGTTTCAAAGTCCCACATGATGATCGTCTGATCGTCGCCGCTGCTGAGGAAGCGCGCGCCGTCGCTGTCAAAAACCAGGTGGTTGATCGACGTGCCGTCTTCGTGGCCGCCGCTGTAGCTGCGGAGTTGTTCGCCTGTGTCCAGGTCCCAGGCGAAGAGGTTGCCCGCGTTGTCCCCAGAGATGGCGAAGCGGCCGTTGGGGTGTATGTCAGCGGTGTAGATACGGCCCGTGTGCCCGGCAAAACGGCGGATTTCTGCGCCTGATTCTACGTCCCACAGGATGAGCTGTTGGTCCCAGCCGCCGGACAGCACGCGCGAGCCGTCAGCGTTGATGGCGACCGTATCGACCGTACTGGTGTGCCCGATAACGCTGCTGGGGTCATCGGGCACGGACTCGGCGTTGACGAATTCGCCCAAGGTCTTGATCGATGCGCCGCTCACGGCATCCCACAGGTGCACGCGCGCATCGAAGACCGGCGTGTTGAAGGAGCCGCCGCCAGAGGCCAACACGCGGCCATCCGCACTGAGGTCAATTTCCCATACCCAGTCTTCGTGGCCCGTCAGCGTGCGGATTTCCGCACGGTCTTGCAGGTCAATCATCCAGATGCTGGTATCAGTGGCGTTTTCCGCTTCTTGATCGATTTCGTTGCCGCCGATGTTACCCGACCCAATCAGGACGTGCTGTCCGTCTGAGCTGGCGGCCAAGCTCAGGATGCGGTCATCGAAGCCGCTAAAGCGCTGAAGCTCCGCTCCGGTGTTCCGGTCCCACACGCTGAGTGAACGGCCCCAACTGGCAACGATCACGCGCTCACCGTCGGCGCTGAAGTCGGCGTCAGTGATGACGTTGGCATCCGCGAAAAGGCGCTGGGTGGGGGTACCCAGGCTGATGGTGTTCCACACCGTGACGACGCCGCCGAGTGCGCTATTCCAAGAGGCAGCCAAGATGAAGCGCCCGTCCGGACTGAAGTCCACGGCGCGCACGTATCCCAGTTCCGGGTCGTAGTCCCGGTTGATGCGCCCGCTGTTGACATCCCACAGGCGTACATGGCGGTCTACGCGGTCGGCGCTGGTGTTGGCGATGGTCTCGTCAACGTGGCCGGAGACCACGGTGCGCCCGTTCGGGCTGATGTCCACGGCCAATATGCCGCCGATGAAGGTGCCGTCACCGGCGCTTTCCTCATCGAAGCGCTGGACGATCTCGCCGCTTTCGGCGTTCCACAAGATCATGCTGCGATCCAGCGAGCCGGACAGGATGAAGCGCCCATCCTGGCTGAAGACGACCTGCGTGGCGGTGTCACTGTGCGCGGACTCGGCGTCCGGCGCGGTGAACTCGCGCAGCAGCTCGCCGCGGTCAGTATCCCACAGTTTGACGCGGCCCAGGCCATCGGGCGTCACTTCGCTGCTGGCGATGCGAGTGCCGTCGGGGTGGAAGACGGCGCTGGTGTAGAAGGTATCCGCCTGACCGAAGCTGCGCACTTGTCCGGCTTGCACGGTGTCCCACAGGCGCAGCGTGCCGTCCGC
>CAYWGJ010000131.1:0-8040 GCA_964457835.1 uncultured Anaerolineaceae bacterium | reverse complement strand
TGGCATTAGGTTGAGGCAGGGGCTAACGTGTTCATGCGTAGACCCCCAGCCGCACCCGCCGCCAGCCGGACTCGTCGCGGGCCAGCTCGTCCCCGCCGATGACCGGGCGGCGCTCGTCGGGGGGCAGGCGCAGCACCATGGAGTCGTAAGGCAGCGCGTAGCCCGTACCTTCGTGTGTCACGTCAAAGCGCAGCGCGTCTGCCGCCGCATACAGCCGGATCGTCACACGCACCTGCCCCACGGACTCAACCGCCGTCAACCCGTCATCCTCATAGAGCGTAAAGGCCGCCGTGCCCGTCTGTTGATGCGGAAAAGCGTGGATCACGCGCCGGTCGTCCGGTGCTGCGCCGACGTAGGGCATCACCTTCCCGGTGGGGATCAGGCTGCCTTCGCGCGCCAGCAGCGGAACCTTCGACAGCGGCGCGTCCGCAATCACCCGGCCTTGATGCAGCGCCCCGCTGTACCAGTCGTACCAGCGCGTCCCTGGTGGCAGATCGACCGGCCAGGTGCGCACGCCGGGTTCCAGCACGGGCGCGACCAGCAAGCCCGGCCCCAGCATAAAGACGAAGGACTCGCGCAGCATTGCGGGCGGCGCGTCCGGAAAGGCGTAGACCAGCGGGCGGATGATGGGCTGCCCCGTTTCGGCAGCCTCGGCGAACAGGCTGTACAGGTAGGGAATCAGTGCATAGCGGAAGCGAATCCAGTCCTGGACGATGGGCAGCACGTCGGGGTGCATCCAGGGCGCGTTGACCGTGCCGTCGGCGTTGTAGCTGTGGATGGTGAAGCGCGGATGAAACACGCCCGCCTGCACCCAACGCACGAACAGTTCCGGGTCCGGCGCGGGACCGGCAAATCCGCCGACGTCGTGGCCGGTGTTGGGCGACCCCGACAGGCCCATGCTCAGGCCCATGGGCAGGTTCCAGCGCAGGGTGTGCCAGGACGTATGGTTGTCGCCCGACCAGGTTTGCGCGTAGGCCTGGATGCCAGGCAGTCCTGCACGGCTGAGCACGTAGGGCCGCAGGCCTGGGCGGTGGGCAGTCTGTGCCGCGTGCGAGGCCTGCACCATCCACAGCGTCAGCAGCGGACGCAGCGCGCCCAGCGGCCCCGCCGCGCATTGGGCCGCGTCGTCCCAGGCCTGAAACTCGTTGTTGTCGTTCCACACCGCGTCGATGCCGTAGTCCAGTAGGTGCGCGCGGACCTGTTCGGCCCACCACACGCGCGTTTCTTCACGGCTGAAGTCCAGGTAGCTGCCGTGCGCCGTCTCATGGACGCCAGCGCTCCACAGGGCGGTCCGCAGCGGCTGCGACTCGTCGTCGGCACTGCGGACGAACAGCCCGGCGTCGCGGGTTTCAGCGTAGCGCGGGTGCGATTCCAGCAGGTAGGGCTTCACGTTGGCGATGACCTTCAAGCCGCGCGCGTGCAGTCGGCTGAGTGTGGCCGCTGGGTCCGGGTGGTGCTGGCGGTTCCAAGTGAAGACCATGCGGCGGCCCTGGGCATCCTTGGTGTAGCCCGACGACAGGTGAAAGCCATCACAGGGGATGTCGTGCGCGTCCAGCAGGGCGATGAACTCCTCCAAGCGGGCGTCGGCGTCCTCAGCTTCGACCGTGGTCATGGACGAGGCCAGGTAGCCCAGCGCCCAGCGCGGCGGCAGTGCAGGCCGCCCGGTCAGCGCCGTAAAGCGTGCGATCACGTCCGGGATCGTCGGCCCGTAGATGAAGGAGTAATCCAGGGTGCCCAGGTCAGCCTCATAGCGGACGTGCGGCCCGTGATAGCCGTCGCGGGTCTGGCCCAGGTCAAAGGTCGTGGTGGCGAAGTTGTCGTAAAACAGGCCGTAAGCGACGCGCAGGTCCGGGCGGTAGACGATGTAAAAGGGATAGTGCTTGTAAAGTGGATCGGTCGTCTCAGCGTCGTAGGCAATGGCGTCGATGTTCATCATGCGCAGGCGGCGGCCCCGTTTATCCAGCGGACCGCTGCGCTCGCCGAAGCCTAGGTAGAGCGCGTCAGCGGGCTGCACCATGTCATGGCGCACGGCCTGCCCTGCACGGTTGAAGGCGTAGGCACCGCGCGCTGTGTCGGCGGCGAAGGGCACGTTGGTGGCGGCCTCCGCCCAGGTGATGCGAAAGTCGTGCGTGTGGATCGTCAGCGCGAGGGTGCCGGTCGTCAGGGTGTAGATGCCGTCGGCATCCGCGCGGTAGGCAAACCCGGACCCAGGCCCTAGGGCGTCATATTGGCCGATGCGCGGCTGAGCGAGGGCATCAGGCGGCGCGTGCTGCACGCGGATCACGGCGCTGTTGAGGGGCTGCACGCGGATCGTGCCGCCGTGCGTGGTGTGAAAGACCAGGACGGTCGCGGGGTCGGCGGTGTGGAACGGGGCGGGCACAGCGGCTGTGAATCGGCGCATGGGACGGCTCCTGGATGGATGACGGGACGGTACGCTAGCGAGTGTAACACCAGCGCCTGGCACAAGATTCGCGATTTAGTAAATTATGAGTATAGCATGAGTAATTTTGTGTCGTATGCGGAATGCTGCACAAAGTACAGCATAGCGTTTTACACAATGACGTGCAGCATCACGGGCGCTGCACCACGGGACTCGGCGTGGGTTGAGGCAGTAATTCAGCGTAAAAGGGGCGGTTGGGCGCAGATTGCAACGCCTTCACACTGCACCTAATACAATACTTGTCGCCGGTAAGAAATTTGAGAGATAAAATTTACGTTCCTCAATGCTTATTTCGCATTTCTCATATTGTGGTAACCAAGATTGGACATATCATTATTGAAGAGGGAATACGCGCAGCAGTTGTCCACACAGTGACTGTGAAGCGATCCTTTTTTTATGCCGATGTAGTTATCATCTCGTGGAGAACACAAGGAGTCGTTAATGCGAGCCGCAAATCCCCAGACCCGAAACCGCTTGATCGCAGTCGCAGCGCTGGTGCTGGCGGCGGTCGTTGTCGCGCTGATCGTCAGCGGCGGCAGCGGCCCCCTGCAAGGCACCGCCGCCGATCAGCCGACCGCTACGCTGGAGCCGCTTCAGCGCGCCACAGATTTCGGCGTGCCGCAGCCACAGCCAACCGACGGCGAACCGGTCATCATTCAGCCCACCGTCGTTGATGACGTGCCCACCAGCACGCCGATCCCGTCGAACACGCCCGTGCCGCCTACCCCGGTACCCCCTACGGACGTCCCCCCTACCCAGGTGCCGCCCACCCCGGAGCCAACGGCCACGCGCATGATTATCGCGCCGACGCTGATCCCTGGGCTGCCCATCGTGCACTCCTGCCAGCTTGAGGTCGGGGACAACGGCGACGCCAACCCCTTCACCTACGACTTCAGCGCCACCAACATCAACAACATCGCCAGCTACACCCTGACCATCCAGGACAGCGGGGCGAATATCGTCTACGGGCCGCAAAACTACACCCCCGGCGATCCCAACGACGACCCCGGCTTTACGCAGAACAACGTGGACTTGTCCACCTTTGGTGCGGACACCTACACCATCCTGCTGTCCTGCGACACCGACGACGCCGACACGCTCACCACCATCGACCTGGTCGGCAGCGTGCAGATCGTCAACCCGCTCAACGCCGCCTTTGACGCTTACGTCGGCGGTGAGGACAGCATCTACGGCGTGAACAAGAGCACCGGTGCCAACCTCAGCTACACTTGGACGCTGACGGGTCCGGTGAACGACACCAGCACCGACGAGAACCCGGTCTTCACCGGCCTAACCCCCGGCGATTATCAGCTCAGCCTGGAGATCACCGACGGCGTGACGACCGATACCGCCGGTCCGGTGACCTTGACCGTTTACGCGGCCCCCAGCATGGACTTCACTGTCGCGCCGCAGTTCGGCACCGAGCCGCTGGACGTGACCGTGAACCTGACTCTGGGCAGTCCAGCGGGCACCGTCACCTCCTGGACCCTGAACTGGGGCGACGGCAGCGCAGCGGTCACCGGCACTGAAGCTGACATCCCCACCCCGCTGACCCACCAGTACACCACCGCCCAGGAAGAGCCATACATCATCCGCCTGGAGTACAGCGGCACGGGCGGCTCCGGCTGGGTCCAGAAGTCCGTGGGTGTGGCCCCGCCTGCTGTGACGATGAAGGCCATCTTCGAATACACCTTCACCGGCAACGAACTCGCCGGGGACATCGAAGTCTGCTTCGACAACGTGAGCACCGGCCCCATCGACACCACCTTTACCAGTTGGGACTGGGACAATGACGGCACCTACGACCTGGTAGACGGCAGCGCGCAGGTGTGCCATTACTTCGTCACTGGGCAGACCTACTCCGTGACGCTCTACGTGCGCAACACCGCTGGGGACGTTGAGGCCACCGGCACGCGCAGCTTCTCCGTGTCCGGCGCACCGGTGGCGTCCTTCACCTGGGGCGGCGGCAGCCCGGCGGAAGTCTTCCCCGGCACCATCGATTTCACCGACACCAGCACCAACGTGATCCCCGGCCAAACTGAATGGGAATGGACCTGGGACCCGCAGGGTGACGGCACCTACGAAGTGATGAGCACCGACCAAAACCCAGCGGGCATCGCCTTCGACCGCTTAGGTGTGTACGTGATCCGCCTGTACATCAAGACGCCTTTTGGCGAATCGACCACCGAGCACAGCATTTCAGTGATCCGTCGGCCCATCGGCTGTGACTTCAGCGGGGCGCTGAACGTCAGCCCGCCGCTGCCCGCCACGGAAGCCTACGACGCCACGGTCACTGACCTGGGCACGCGCAGCGTCACCACCACCTGGACCGTGGGCAATGGCGGCGCGGCAGTCACCCCCAACGCCGAAGACACCGACATCAACTGGACCGCCGCCGGTTCCTACCTGGTGACCTTCAAGGCCGTAGCCGATGACGGCGCGACCTGCGTGGTCGAGAAGACGGTCACGGTGCAGTACCCGAACATCACCTGCGCGGCCATCACCGGCCCGGCTAACGGCATCCCTGGCACGGACTACACCTACAACGCCAGCGTCGCGGGTGCAGGTGCCCGCACGGTGAACATCGAATGGTTCGAAGTGGGCACGGGCAGCATTCGCGGCCCTGGTCCCTTTACCGGGGACCCGGCCACCGACGCGCTCACCCGCCAGTGGGCCGCTGTGAGCACCCAAACGCTCTACTACGAAGCGTCCATCACCAACCCCTCCGGGCCGGACTCGGTGTGCACCAGCCCGACCTATGACGTAGTGATTGCCTGGCCGCAGATCAACTGCACCATTGCCGGCGCAGCCAACCCCAACCCGCGTCAGGGCGGCGGCACCGAGCGCACCTTCAACTACACGGCCAACATCACCGGGCTGGCAGGCCGCACGGTTGACGCCGTGAACTGGACCGTGCCCGCCTTCGCCGTGGCAGGCGCACAGAACGACACAGCCAACCCGCCGAACGCCTTCACCAGCGTGCTGCCCGTCACCTATGATGCCAACGATCACGGCAGCAACGGTAACGTCAGCTACACCATCACTGTGTCCGGCGGCGGCAGCACCACCTGCCAGACGGGCAACCAAAACCGGGGCGTCAACGTGAACGTGCAGGGCCTGACCTGTGCCATCAGCGGTGACAACACCCCGCAGAGCGGCGAGACCGGCGTCTACACCGGCACCGTCAACAACGCCTTCGGGCGCAACTACACCGAAGTCTGGACGGTAATTGACGTCGATACCGGCAACCCCGTGCCCGGCTGGACCCTGGGCAACCCCAGCAGCTACCCCTTCACCGACGCGGACCTGGGCAAGACCTATCGCCTGACCCTGACGGCCACGACCGACGGCGCAGACCCGCAGGACAAGCCCGACAGCACCTGCACCGACTCCGTTGACATCACGCCACAGGGGTCCGGCAGCGGCAAGCAATCCGTGAGCTGTGGCGGCTGGGACATGGCCGACTGGCACGCGGAGCTGGACACAGGCAGCTTCCCCTTCCGTGTGCTGGTGGACAACAGCGTGGGCGCGCCGCTGGAATACACGCTGACCCAGGTCGGCGGCTATGCGGGCAAGAACCAGAGCTGGACGTTCAACACCACCGCGGCCTACGACAACACCCAGGTCCTGAACGTCCTGGCGGATCAGCTCGGCCCGGTGGACGCCATCTACACGGTGAACCTGGCAGTCATCACCACGGACACGACCAACTACGAGGTCAACAATTGCAGCCTGACCTACAACCCGCTGCTGGTCGGCACCATCACGGCGGACTTTAGCTGGAACGTCGCCAACAAGAACAAGATCGCGGTCGGCGACAGCATCTGCCTGACCAACGACAGCAGCGCCACGCACGGCCTGACCCTGGCCGACCTGGTGCATCAATGGGACCTGGGCACCGACCAGAACAGCTTCGGCCAACAGACCGTCACCCTGCAAGACTTAACCGGCGGGAACTGCTTCAGCTACACCCAGCCCTACAGCGGCAACATCGAGCTGCGCGTGGCGAACCAGAACGACGAAGTGGTGGACACCCAAGTCTACGACTTCGACGTGTGGACCGCGCAGAGCCTGGCGATTGACAGCAACGTCACCGATGGTTCGCTGGAAGGCACCTACACTTTCAACGCGGTGCAGACCGGCTTGACCGGCGGCTGGAACTGGACCTTTGAACGGTGGAACGGCGCGGCCTGGCAGCCGGTCTACAATGGCAACGCTGAAAACTACGGCAGTGCCTTCCTGCCTGCGGGGCAATGGCGCGTGAGCGTGCGCGGTACCGGCCCGCTGAGTCCGCCAGCGCTGAACGCCTCCATGACCTTTGAGCTGCTCGACGCAGACGACGTGCGCGCGTCCTTCATCCCCTCGGTGTACGGCGGCCTGTCCCCGCTGACGGTGTGCTTCGATGACACCAGCGGCGGCCAGAACCTGAACCTGTGGGACTGGGACTTCGACGTGCCCAGCGGCGTGGACCTGAGCTACGGCCCCGGCGGTGAACCGGGCAGCGGCATCTGCCACACCTACACCGGCGCGCCCCAGGCCTTCAACGTGCGCCTGGACGTGACCAACGCGGGCGGCAACAGCGCCTTCGCCACCAACGTCGTGCGCCTGTACAATCAGGTCGAAGCCAACGCGAACTTCACGATCACGCCCCAGGGCAACGGGGAGTACTGCTTCGCCGAGATCGAAGACCCGGCCTACGACCCGGCCATCTGGCACTACGGCGATGGCAGCACCGCCGGTGAAACCGACCCGGCCAACTGCTACGTCTACACCTTTGAGGGCGCGTATGGCGTCTGCATGGACATCGAGTCCAACCCACCGGGCACCACCGGCCAGGTCTGCCGCACCGTCGTGGTGACGCTGGACCCGCCGCAGCCGGCACCCAGCTTCGACACCAACGGCACCTGCACGGTGGACGGCGTGGCGACCTTCAACATCACCAACACCGGACCTGGCGACATGCAGGTCCCGGACCTGGTGACGATCTATGATGCCGACGACAACGTGATCTTCAGCGACGGCACCCTGAAGCTGGACAATGGCGAGGCCAAGGCCTATCAGGTCACCGGCTACTACGGCAATATCCGCCTGGAGACCTTCGACACGGACCTGACGATCAACACCACCTGTGCGGTACCGCCCACCCTCAGTGGCATGGGCGTGTGCACCCCGGACGGCGGCAAGGCCTTCACAATCACCAACAGCAGCGCCGACACCGCCGCCAGCCAGTCCTACACCGTCACCCGCGATGACACCGGCGACACCGTACAGACCGGCACCCTGGACATCGCGGTCAACGGCAGCACGACGATCAACGTGCCGCCGCCCGCGGGCTACTACGGCCCAATGACCCTCACCAGCAGCGACGCCACCTACGGCACCGCCGCTGACGTGACCGTCACCAGCAGCACATGTAACGAGCCGCCGGTCATCAGCGTGGTGGGCGTGTGCCAGGCGGACGGCTCCGCCCTGTTCACCGTCACCAACGACAGCGCCGATACCGCCGCCAGCCAGCCCTACACCGTCACCCGTGACAGCGACGGCAGCGTCGTGGACAGCGGCACCCTCCTGGCCGGGACCAACGGCGGCACGCAGGAAGT
>CAYWGJ010000130.1:0-8072 GCA_964457835.1 uncultured Anaerolineaceae bacterium | reverse complement strand
GTGCAGGGTTAGCCTGCTGGCGGTTTTCAACCGCGCGAGCGGCCAGGGCCTGCACCGCCGTGCTACCAGCGCAGCGACAGGCAGCTCAGGCCGCCGTCCATCTTGCGGAACTCGCTCATGGGCACTTCAATGATTTGGGCGCAGTGGCGCTCCGCGGCGGCGCGCACGCTGGGGTAGCCTTCGGCAATCAGCAGGGTGTCGTTGATAGGCAGCGCGTTGGCGGCGTAGCCTTCCTCGGAGGGCAGCGTGATGACCTGCGCCCAGCTCAAGTCATAGTCGATGTGCAGTGCTGGGCTGCGCAGTAGGACGCTGGGGGCCAGCTCCGCGAGACCGGTCTTGAGGTGCAGCACGTTGGCAATGGGCACGCTGTCCACGCGCACATCAGGCCGACGGCTGTGTATCATGCGTCGTAGGGCTTGTGCGCCTGCGTGATTCGTGCGGCTTGAAAGGCCCACCAACACGCGGTCCGCGCAGATTAACACGTCGCCCCCGTCGATGAAAGCGGCGTCATCGTCCAGCGTGAATAAGCGCAGGCCCGCAGCGTAAGGCAGGACGGTCTCGGTTTCACCTTGGCGGGCGGGGGCTGCTGATCGACAGACGAGGGCGCAGTCCTCAAAGGGCACCAGGGTGTCTTCGATGAAGTGTCCGTCGGGAAACCGCTCGTCGGCGTCCAGCACAGTCACGGTGACGCCCGTCGCGCGCAGCGCCTGCACATAGTGCGCGTGCTGCTGGTTCGTGCGGGCGTAATCGGGCGCGCCTAAATGCGCAGAGCTGGTGATGCCGTCCGCGAAATTTGGGGCGGGCCGCCGGGTGAGCACCTGTGTGATGGTGCCGTAGAGGGGGTGTAGGGGTGCCGTCATGCTTGGTCTCCGGGTTGTGTGCTTGCGATGACGGGATTGTAACGCAGGTCGATGAGGGCCGCCGCGGGGGTGCTGCTGCGGTCGGAGTCGTGTTACAATAAGCCCCTTAGTCGCTCATTTGTTCCCTTTACTGAGGCGATACCCTATGGCGAAGACCCGCACCAAGTACGTCTGTCAGCACTGCGGATGGCAGTCCGCCAAGCACATGGGCCGCTGCCCCAACTGCGGCCAGTTCAACACCCTGCAAGCGGTCGTCGAAGAAGAGCGCCGCGCCAGCGCCAAGAAGCAGGACCGCCGCCCGGTCGGGGCACCCTTGGCGCAACCCCAGCGCCTGCACGAGGTCAGCAGCGACTTGGGCACGCGCTACCGCGTCCCGGTGGAAGAGTTCAACCGCGTGCTGGGCGGCGGACTGGTCCCCGGCAGCATCACGTTGATCGGCGGCGAACCGGGCATCGGCAAATCGACCATCCTGCTGCAAGTCTCCGCGTTGATGGCCCAGCACGTTGGGCCGGTGCTTTACGTCAGCGGCGAGGAGAGCGCCCAGCAGATCAAGATGCGTGCTGACCGCCTGAGCCTACAAGCCGAGGACCTTTATCTGCTGACCGAGACGAACCTGGGCAACATCTTCGAGCAGGTGCAGCGCATCGACCCCGACGTGCTCGTGATCGACTCGATCCAGACGGTGTACGCCGAAGAGCTGGACTCCTCGCCTGGCCTGGTGAGTCAAGTGCGCGAGTGCGCCTCGCGTTTGCAGACTCTGGCTAAGACCACTGGCGTCAGCGTCTTCTTGATCGGGCACGTCACCAAAGAGGGCAGCATCGCTGGGCCGCGCGTTTTGGAGCACATCGTGGACACCGTGCTCTATCTGGAGGGCGACCCTTTCCAGGCTTTCCGCCTGCTGCGCAGCGTCAAGAACCGTTTTGGGGCCACCAGCGAGGTCGGCGTCTTCGAAATGCAGGGCAGTGGCATGGTGGAGGTGCCGAACCCCTCGGAGGCTTTCTTAGCGGAGCGCGTGGTCAACGCGCCGGGGTCGGCCATTGCCGTCACCATGGAGGGCACGCGCCCGCTGCTGGTCGAAGTGCAGGCGCTTAGCAGTCCCACGGCCTTTGGCAACCCACGCCGCACCCCCAACGGTGTAGACATGAACCGTCTGCTGCTCATCAGCGCGGTACTGAGCAAGCGCGTAGGCCTGCGCCTGCATGAGCAGGACCTCTTCATCAACGTGATCGGCGGCCTGCGCGTCAGTGAGCCAGCCAGTGACCTGGCGATGGCGGTAGCGATTGCCTCCAGCTACAGTGAGGTGCCGGTCCCGGCGGATTTAGTCGTCGTGGGCGAGGTGGGCCTCAGCGGGGAGGTGCGCGCTGTGAGCCAGTTAGCGCAGCGCCTCAACGAAGCGGCCAAGATCGGTTTCAAACGTGCGCTGGTGCCCAAGATGCGGCGCAAGCCGGAGGACCCGCCCAAGGGTTTGGAAATCCTCACTGCGCGCAACCTGGCCGAGGCGCTGGCTGTTGCCGTGCCCAAGTGACGGGCAACGCAGTCGCGGCGTTCGTGATACAATGCGCCTGATACCACGATGAAACGTCAGGATGCTGGAATGCAATTACCGAGCGATCTGCTGGAGGGGCGGCGTGTGTTGGTGCTGGGCTTTGGGCGGCAGGGGCAGGCCCTGGCGCGCTGGCTGCCCACTGTCGGCGCAACGCCCGTGGTGACGGATGCTAAGGACGCCGAGTCGCTGGGCGTGGACCCCGACGCTTTCCCCCGTGCACGCTTTGTCCTGGGTCAACAGCCTGGCCCGGCCCTCATCGATACCGTAGACCTGGTGTGCGTGTCCGGTGGGGTGCCGCTGACGCATCCACTGGTGCAGGCGGCCTACGAGCGTCAGGTGGGCGTTACCAACGATGCGCAGCTCTTCATTGATCGCAGCCCCGCGCCGATTATCGGCATCACGGGCAGCGCAGGCAAGACCACCACCACCGCCTTGGTGGGGGCGATGTGCCGCGCGGCGGGCTGGCAGACCTGGGTCGGCGGCAACATCGGCAGCCCGCTGATTGACCTGCTGCCCGCTGTGCGCCCGGCGCATCAGGTTGTCATGGAGCTGTCCAGCTTCCAGTTAGAGCCGATGAGCGTCAGCCCAAGTGTAGGCGGCATCCTGAACCTGACGCCCAATCACCTGGACCGTCACGGCACCATGCGCGAATATATCCGGGCCAAGGCCAACATTATCGTGCATCAGAGCAGCGCCGACCTGGCTGTGCTGAACCGCGATGACGGCATCACGCGCTTGATGGGGCCGATTGTATCCGGCGACGCGGTGTGGTTCAGCCGTCATGAGATCATCGCTGATGGCGCGTTTTTGGCGGGCAGCCGGGTCTGCGTCAGCGGCCACGCCAGCCCTGACGGCGAGACCCACGTCGTGTGCAGCCTGGACGAGATTCCGCTGCGGGGCGATCACAACGTCAGCAACGTGCTGGCAGCCTGCGCCTTTGCCGGTGGTGCGGGCGTCCCGCCGGAGGCGCTGCGTGAGGCCATTCTCGGCTTTCAGGGCGTGCCGCACCGCCTGGAGACCGTGCGCACGCTGAACGGCGTGACCTGGGTCAATGATAGCATCGCTACCGCCCCGGAGCGCGTGGTGGCAGCCCTGCACAGCTACGATCAGCCTATAGTGCTGCTGCTGGGCGGCTATGACAAAGCACTGCCCTGGACGGACATGATGCGCCTGGCGCTGAGCAAAGCGCGGCACATCGTGGCCTTTGGTGCCAGTGGTCCCCAAAGCGCCGCTGACATCGTGGTCAAGGCGGCCCGCGAACTGCGCGCGCCTGACTCGCAGCTCACCCGTGTGGACACCTTAGATGAAGCCGTGGCTTGTGCCCGCGATCACGCGCAGCCGGGCGACGTGGTGCTGCTGAGTCCAGGCGGCACCAGCTTCGACGCCTACCGCGACTTCGCCCAGCGTGGGGACCACTTCCGCGCGTTGGTGGCCGCGCTGTAGGCGGCGCGCTGGTGGCTGAGCATTTCATTAGCAGGGGGATGTGCTGCGCGTCAGCGGGACGTAAGCAGGCAGCATCCCCCCAAAGCCCCCGACTAAGACTGCATGAGCAGCGTATGATTCTTCGCAACGATGGCGCGTAAAGCGTGCTATCCTTGACTTGCTGTGGTGTGTCCGGGGCTGCAACAGCCCGCCGTCGTCATACCGCTGAGTCCGGGCGTCGGCACGGTACGTATAAGGCCGCACGACACAGCACAGGGGCGTCACTCCGTTCAGCGCGCCCCGCCACGGACACTAATGTTCACCGAAAGGCTGCACAACGGATGCAGCCCTGACATACACACATTGGTGCGTAAGAGATCAAGGGAATGTAGCGCGATGAGCACAAGTAATGGTAATGGTAGCAGTAACGGTCACGATCACAGCGAAGACCCCGCCCCGCTAAGCCTCAGTTTAACCCCTAATGGCCTGCCGACAGCCGACAGCTTGCCCGAAGTCAGCGGTGGCACAGTGGTCAGCGGCGCGGGACTGCTGGTCGCTGAGGACGCGCTGTCGATGGTCGATGAATTCGGCCCCAGCTTCACGGAGGCTTACGAAGCGACCGAGGTCCTCACGGGCAGCCCGCAGCAGTACGCCAAGGTGGAACAGGCCATCTATGACCTGCTGGACGCCTTCAACGTGAACTTCGACGACCCCAATTACACCGATACCCCGCGCCGTGTGGCGAAGGCCTACATGGAGTACTGGGCCAGTGGCTATGGCCGCGCCCCGGAGGACGAAGTGACCGTCTTCCCCAACTCCAGCGGCAGCGGCGACCTGGTGATGGTCAAGGACATGCGCTTCTACAGCCTGTGCAGCCACCACCTGGCCCCTTTCACGGGCTATGGCGCGGTGGCCTACATCGCGGATAAACACCTGTTGGGCCTCAGCAAACTGGGGCGCATCCTGGATATTTACGCGCGGCGCTTCCAGCTTCAGGAACGCATCGGCGCGCAGACCGCCGACAAGCTCATGGAGCTGATCCGGCCCCAGGGCGTGATGGTGGTGCTGTATAACGTGGGGCACATGTGCATGTCCTCACGCGGGGTGCAGCTCCACGAGTCGAGCACGACGACGGTCGCCACGCGCGGCATCTTCCGCTTGTCACCGCAGCTTCGCTCGGAAGTCATGGCCCTGCTGAGTAAGTAGCTGCGCCTCATCAGCCTCGGCACATTCAGCCCCCTTAAGGCAAGGGGGCTTTTGACTCCTCACACTGAAAATGCGCTATACTTCGGCGCATCACCGAACCCATTCTTGGAGTGCTCTCCTTATGAACATCGCAACCATTCGCCAGTGGCAGATGCAGAAGATGCGCCTCAACTTTTACGCCATCAGCCAGATCATGACGCGCATCCGCGACGACGAGATGACCCGCTTCCGCGACGGGGGCGGCGGCTGGACGGTGCTGGAGGTGTTGTGTCACCTGCGCGACTTTGAAGCCGTCTTCCTGGACCGCGCTAAAGTCACGGTGGAGGGGGACAACCCCGTGCTGCCCTTCCCGGACCCCGACGCGCTGGCTGAAGCGCAGTCCTACAACACGCAGGACTGGCGCGAGGCGCTGGCGATCTGGCAGGAACGCCGCGACGCTTACATCGCCTACCTGGCGGCCTGCGCCGAGTCCGATTGGGAGCGCCCGGCCCAGCACCCCAAACGCGGCCCCTTCACCCTGCACGACCAGCTCTTCCTGCACGCCTTCCATGACACCGTGCACCTGGAGCAGATGATGCGCATCCTGGCTGAACAGCGCACGGGTTAGGGGAGCAGGGTATCGTACATCCTGTAAGGCCAACTTTGCGCTAGCATAACACAGGCTGCCACAATCGACAGCCCCTGACGCCGCCACCCTTGCCGCGCCCCTGCCCCTCGTTTAGACTGATGCGCTGACCGTCATGACAAATGAGGAGCAGGGGCCTATGCGCCTTTCGCCGACATTGGCCGCCGGGGCCGCCCTGGCCGCCGCCGCCCTGGTGATTGCCCTGGGGCTGCTGCTGTTTGACTCGGCTAACCGCCCGCTGTTGGCCGACGCGGGCTTTTCCTTGGACGTGCTGACGCCCAACGCCGATGGGGACGCGGACGTCATTGTGTTTCGCTTCAGCCTGGGCCGCGATGCCCGTACCCGAATCAGCCTACGCGATGAATCGGACCGGACATACGTCTTCCGCCCGGAACAGGTCAACCCCGCCGGGGACTACGAGGTGCTCTTCAGCGGCGTGGTCGATGGCTTCACGCAGGCGGACGACCCCGACTCCCCCGATAACGTCATTGAGCGTCGCCTGCTGCCTGACGGCCTCTACACCTGGACCCTGCACGCTGAAGACATTGCCCGTGACGACAGCGCGGCCCTCAGCGGCACCCTGACGCTGCGGGATGGCGATACCGCACTGCCCCTGCTGACCCAATTCAGCCTGGCCCCGGACAGCTTCACCCCTAATCAGGACGGCGTGCGTGATGTCGTAGCCATCAGCGTCTACGTGCAGAAGGCTGCCCGGCTCACCGCGACTCTGGTCAGCGACGCCGGTGATGTGTACAGCATTGCGCCGCGCCAGGACATCCGCCAGGACGACGAGGCTGGCTGGCAGGAGTTCAGTTACGCGGGCGGCGTGGACCTGGGCGATGATCCGCCGCCAGACGGGACCTACAGCGTGCGCGTGGAAGCGCAGGATGCTGTGGGCCAGCGCGTGAGTGTGACCGCGCCCTTGACCCTGCGCGACGGCGGCAAACCGCGCGGTGGCGTCGTGATCCAGCCCAGCGGCGCGGATGTGATCTTCGTCACTGCGCCGCACGAGTCCGCCTACGAGTCCGTGATGGCTGTGCCCGGTGAGCCGGTGCCGGTGCCCGACGACCCTGACGACCTGCGCGCGGCCCTGGTCACGGTGCCCATTGGCGAGCTGTTGGTCTTCCGGCTGACGGTGGAAAACTACGGCCAAAGCCCCATGCGCACCACCGGCCCACCGCCAGGCACGGTCTATGCGCAGCGGCAGATCGCGGCTTCACTGGGCGCGTTGCAGCAGGATGGCGCTTGGCGCGTGGGCATTCAGTGCGAGACGAGCGAGGAGTCGTATCCGTGGCGCTGGGCTATTGGCACCCCGGACCAGCTTGTGCGCGAAGAAGACCCCACTAACGACAACGTGTACTATTATCTGCCGCCGGGAGAGCGCAGCGTGGTATGGGGTGCGGTGCGTTTGGATCAAGTGGTGCAGACAGCCAACCCGCAGCTCTGCTGGGCGGGCTTGATCCATGAAGGCGTGGCCGTCTATAACAACCGCATCGGTGCCCGTGACGTGTTCATCGCGGACACCCGCAGCGCGGAAAACAGCGGCAATTAATCCACCGACAGGGTGCGCAGGCTGTTGGCAAACACGCCGTGATTGTGGCGCATCAGCGTTAGGTAATCCGTCGGCCCCAGGTCAGCGGAGGGGGCGAAGCGGTCCACGTAGAGCACGCCCCCGGCGAAGGTCGTGCCGCCCGCTGCCTGCACGCGCGCCACCAAGTCCATGACCAGCGCGTCGTCCAGGCGGGCATCGCGCAGGATGACCTGCGTCCCGGCTTCAGCGACCTGGGCAGCGAAGGCCTCACGTGCGGACTCGCTGTCGTCGTAGCGGTCCCCGTCCCCGGTCATGGCGATCAGCGTGCGCAGCGGCGTGGCGTATTCCAGGCGGAAGTAGCGCAGGGCGGGGCGCGGCGTTGCCGCTGACACCGAGTCCACCTCGATGGTCATAGGGAGACGTTCCAGCTCTTCGTTGACGTCGCGCAGGGCCGCTTCACGTTTGGCGTAGTGATCCGCGATGTACAGGTCGAAGTCGTCCAGGCCGGTCTCGGCGCGGAAAGCCGCGCTGAGCAGGTCGCGCACGTCAGCATGGACCAGCGCCCACAGCTCCATATCCAGCCAGAAGTAGGGGTCTTTGGCTGATTCGGGGTCGTCGGGGTCCAGGGGCTGTAGAAAGTCCGGGTTCAGGCGCTCGCCCACGGGGTATCCGTCGGCCTCGTTGAAGGCTGCCGCCAGCGCCTCGGACTCGTAGCCCAGGCCGATGTACAGCAGCAGGTCGGCTTGCGCCAGGGTTTCGACGTCGGGCAGGGGGTCGGCATCCGGCCAGGTGCGCGGGTTGGCGTCATCTGGGATCAGTGTGGTGACTTCCACCAGGGGCGCGCCGAAGGTCGTCACGATTTCGGCGCGCCCCTGGTGGAAG
>CAYWGJ010000129.1:0-8080 GCA_964457835.1 uncultured Anaerolineaceae bacterium | reverse complement strand
CCTATGAGGGCTTCAGCGAGGACACCGCGCTTGTCACCGAGCTGGGCAACGCCTACCTGCGCGGCCTGCAACGCGCTCAGCCAGATGGGGCCTGGGTGCTGGCCTCCATCAAACACTTCGGCGGGGACGGCGGCACTACCTGGGACTCGCGCCGAGAAATGCCCTACAGCAGCACCAACAACTGGCAGGCCGCCTCTGAAAACTGGCGCATCGACCAGGGCGACACCCGCCTAGACGAAGAAACGCTGCGCCGTGTGCACCTGGCCCCGTATCCAAGCGCCATCGCACAAGGGGCAGAAAATATCATGGTGTCCTTCTCAAGCTGGAATGGCGTCAAGCTGCACGGCCACCGCTACCTGCTCACCGACCTGCTCAAGGGTGAATGGGGATTCGAGGGCTTTCTCGTCTCCGACTGGATGGGCGTGCACCAGCTCAACGAGGACTACTACCAAGCTGTCGTGACCACCATCAACGCCGGCATGGATATGGTGATGGTGCCCTTTGACTACAAAGTCTTCATCCACATGCTGACCACTGCGGTCGAAAAAGGCGAAGTGCCAATCGAACGCATCGACGACGCTGTGCGCCGCATCCTGCGCGTGAAGCTGCTGCTGGGCCTCTTCGAACAGCCCCACACCGACCCAGCCTACGCCGATTCAGTCGGTCACGCTGACCACCGCGCCCTGGCCCGCGAAGCCGTGCGCAAGTCCTTGGTGCTGCTGAAGAACGAGCGGGGCGCGCTGCCCATTCCAGCGGACGCGCGCGTGATCGTAGCAGGCCAGGCCGCCGACGACATCGGCCTCGCCTGCGGCGGCTGGACAATCAGTTGGCAGGGCGGCGCGGGTGAAACGACCATAGGCCGCACCCTGCTGGATGGCCTGCGCCACGCCCTGGGCGAGGCGGTCACCTATGCTGCCGACGCTGACTTCGGCGACACTGCACAGGCGGACGTAGGTGTCGTCGTGCTGGCCGAAACCCCCTATGCTGAGGGCGAAGGCGACCGCGATGACCTGACGCTGAGCATGGATGAGCTGGCCCTGATCGAGCGGGTACGCAGCCAATGTGCCCGCCTGGTGCTGGTACTCTACAGTGGACGCCCGGTCATCATCACCGACGCCCTGCCCCACTGTGACGCCGTGGTCGCTGCCTGGCAACCAGGCAGCGAAGCCGACGCCGCCGCCGATCCGCTGTTGGGACGCGCACCCTTCCTGGGCAAACTGCCCTTCACCTGGCCGCGCCGCATGGAACAACTGCCACGCGCGCGCATCGACGAGAGTACTGACGGGCCGCTGTATCCCTTTGGGTACGGCCTGAGCACGCAAGCCTAGACAACACACACGTTTATTAGAATGAAAGGTTTACGCACATCATGACCAAACGCTGGACCCGTGTTATAACACTGCTGACCCTGCTGCTGTTAAGCCTAGGTCTCACCACCGCCCAGGACGCCGACACCCTGCCCTATCAAGACCCCGATCTGCCTATCCCGCAGCGCGTAGACGACCTGCTGGTGCGGATGAGCCTGGCCGAAAAGGTCGGCCAGATGACCCTGATCGAAAAAGACAGCATCACCCCAGAAGACGTGACCAAGTATTCCGTCGGAGCCGTGCTCAGCGGCGGTGGCGGCTACCCCACCGGCAACAACAGCGTCGAAGGCTGGATGGACATGGTACACGGCTACAAGGACGCTGCCCTCGCTACCCCGCTGGGCATCCCGCTGATCTACGGCGTGGACGCGGTGCACGGACACAACAACGTGTCCGGTGCGGTGATCTTCCCGCACAACGTCGGCCTGGGCGCGGCGGGCAGCGCGGAATTGGTGGAACAGGTGGGCCGCATCACGGCACTGGAGATGATCGCCACCGGCACCTACTGGAACTATTCGCCGGTGCTGGCCGTCCCGCAGGATGTGCGCTGGGGCCGCACTTATGAGGGCTACAGCGAGAACACCGATCTCGTCACTGAGCTGTCGGCGGCCATGCTGCGCGGCCTGCAAGGGGACGACCTGTCCGCGCCGGATACTGTGCTGGGCACGCCCAAACACTTCGTCGGTGATGGCGGCACGGCCTTTGGCACCTCCCCAATCGGCGGCGCTTACCTGGATCGCGGCGAGACCGACGTAGACGAAGCCACCCTACGCGCAGTCCACCTAGCCCCCTACTACGCCGCCATCGAGAACGGCGCGCGCAGCATCATGATCTCGTATTCGAGCTGGGACGGCATCCCGATGCACGGCCAGCAGTACCTGATCCAGGACGTGCTGCGCGACGAGATGGGCTTTGAAGGCTTCATCGTGTCCGACTGGGCCGGCATTGACGTGCTGGCCGAAGACTACTACGACGCCGTGATGATCTCCACGAATGCCGGCATCGACATGAACATGGTGCCCGATGACACGACCAGCTTCATCGAAACGCTGACACAGGCGGTCGAAAACGGCGACGTGTCCATGGCGCGCATCGACGAAGCGGTGAGCAACATCCTGCGCGTGAAGTTCGAGATGGGCCTGTTCGAGCAGCCCTACGGGGACCCGGCCCTGCAAGCACTAGTCGGCAGCGAAGCACACCGCGCCGTGGCCCGCGACGCCGTGGCCCGCTCGCTGGTGCTGCTCAAGAACGAGAACGAGGCACTGCCTTTAGACGCCAACGCCGAACAGCTCGTGCTGATGACCGGTCTGTCTGGGGACAGCGTGGGCTATCAGTCCGGCGGCTGGTCCATCGAATGGCAGGGGTCCACAGCGAACCTGACGCGCGGCACCACCATCCGCCAAGCGCTGAGCAACGGTTTCGGTGACGCCACCACCTTCCGCTACAGCCGCCTGGGGCGCTTCCTCAACGACGACGGCACAGCGCAGCAGGGCGACGTTGGCATCGTCGTCGTCGGCGAGACCCCTTACGCCGAATGGGAAGGTGATGACGCCAGCCTGACGCTTTCCACCAGCGAACGCCGCTTGATTGAAGACCTGCGCGCCCAGGTGGACACGCTGGTTGTGGTGCTGATCTCTGGCCGCCCCATGGTAATCGACCCGTCGCTGAACCTGGCAGACGCCGTGGTCGCGGCCTGGCTGCCCGGCACAGAGGGCGGCGGCGTGGCCGACGTACTCTTCGGTGAGCGCGACTTCGAGGGGAAACTGCCCTACACCTGGCCGCGCAGCGCCGAACAACTCCCCTTCGACTTTGACAACATCCCCACCGCAGGCTGTGAAGCACCGCTGTTCCCCTTCGGCTATGGCCTGAGTTACGCCGAAGGCAGTGCCGCCTCCGCGCCCTGGCTGGCCCTCTCCGTAGAATGCGCGCCGGAAGTCGTGGAGATCCCGGTGGTCTCGGTCGCAATCCCGGACGCCGACGCGCTGGCCCCTGCGGGCGAATACGGCCTGACTTACGTCGCACCCTTCCCGGTAGCCATCACACTAGACGGGGACTTCAGCGACTGGTCCGGTGTGCCCCTGGTGCCCCTGCCGGAAAACGCACAGCCCGGCGACGTGCCCTCGATGCAGTTCGCCGCCGCCGCGGATGCCGAAAACCTCTACCTGTTCGGCCAAGTCTACGACGACCTCATCATCAGCGGCGAACACGGCAGCAACTTCTGGAACGAGGACTCGCTGGAGTTTTACATCAATGCCACCGGTGACCTGGAGCTGGGTCGCTACGTGGACGGCGTGGCACAGATCACCGTCCCCGCGCTGAACATCAGCAACCCCGACGAGCCGGTTATCAGCGGCGTGCAAGGGGCCAGCGCCGAGGCACAGCTCAACGCGGTGCAGACCGAAAACGGCTGGGCGGTGGAGATCGCCGTGCCGCTGGAAAGCGCCGTGTGGTCCATCACCCCGGAGCAGGGCGGCGTGCTCGGCTTCCAGGCACACCTCAACAGCGCCAGCACCAGCAGCCGGGATGCCAAGCTCATCTGGTCCCTGGCGGACACCGGCGACAGCTCTTACCAGAACCCCAGCGTCTTCGGCCAGTTGGTCTTCCATGAGATCGGCACCAGTATGGACGGCGCAGGTGACGCCGACGCAGAAGCCAGCGACCCCGACGACGACCCGCTCAATAACGGCGAGTGGGCACTGCTGTGGGCCGATGAATTCGACGGAGACAGCATCGACCCGGCCAACTGGGTCTATGACACCGGCGGCACGGGCTTCGGCAACAACGAGCTGCAATACTACACCGACAAGCCCGAAAACAGCTTCGTCGAAGACGGCAGCCTGCACATCGTGGCCCGCGAAGAACGGGTCAGCGTGCGCGATTACAGCAGCGCCAAGCTGTGGACCTTGGGCACCCTGGCAGTGCAGTACGGTCGCGTGGACCTGCGCGCCCGCCTGCCGCAAGGTCAGGGTATCTGGCCGGCCTTCTGGATGCTGCCCACGCAGTACAAGTACGGCGGCTGGCCCAACAGCGGCGAAATCGACATCATGGAGTTGGTGGGCCACGAACCCGCCACCGTACACGGCACCCTACACTACACGACCACCTCCGGCGATCATACGTACACCGGTGACGGCTTCACCTTGGACGAGGGCGTCTTCGCCGATGACTACCACGTCTTCTCCATCGTCTGGGAGCCGGAACGCTTCGTGTGGTACGTGGACGGCGTGCCCTACCAGACTCAAACGCGCTGGCAGACTGAAGGGCACGACTACCCCGCACCTTTCGATCAGACCTTCTACCTCATCCTGAACCTGGCCGTCGGCGGCGATTGGCCCGGCAGCCCGGATGAGACGACCGTCTTCCCACAGACTTTCAGCGTAGATTACGTGCGCGTCTACGAAGCGATCGAATAAGCCCGCACCTGGAGTACGGGGCGCAGCAAACAGCGTCCCGTACCCCGGTGCAGCAGCACCACGCGCCCTACGCCCCCGAAGACTCCAGGGCCGCCGCATCGGACTCCGCCACACCCTCCCACGTCGATTCCGCGATCTGGGCTACCAGGCGCTGTGTCTCCAAGCTGACGTGCACCACCTGACCCAGCAGGCGGACGATATAGCCGGGGTCGTCCAGGCGGTTGGGGTCGCTGGTGATGCCGCTGCGCTTGTCGGTCTTGACGCGGTATTGGTCCACGACCCACTCCAGGGCGCTGCGGCTGCCCAGCCGGTAATCGTGGGCTTGGGGCGGAATGCCGCTGAGCGTCAGGGAGTCGTTGACGATCACGGCGGTCTTATCGCGGTTGAAGCGCATCTTCTCCACGCGGTAGGTGAAGGGTAGGGCGGGGTTTTCCTCACGGACCAGCGGGTGCTCCGGCGCGGACTCGTAGCCGATGTGCAGCGCGGCCAGCGCCCGGCCCGCTGATTCCAGGGCGCGGAAGCCGGACATGTACGGGATGCGGGGCAGGCTGCGCTTGAGGTTGGCGGCGTAGCGCTGACGGTAGGTGGGGTGATGCAGGGCGGCGTAGACGGCGTAGAAGATGGCCTCTTTGCTGATGGCGAGGTCATCGTAGTGATGGCGGAAGGACTCAAGCGCCCAGTCGCTGATGTTGTCCCGCCGCCCGCTGCCGTCCTCGTTGTACACGTACAGCGGGAAGCACTGTGAACCGCCCTGCGGCAAGAGATCAACCAAGGTGTTTGCCATGAGTGCGAACATCGGCCATTCCATGCCAACTTTGAGCCAGATCACGCGATTTTCGGCTTCCGTGGCCGGCGTGGGGAAGATGCGGTGCTGTTGGTAGCGCCGCTGATTCATCAGGTGATCGAAATATAGGTATTGCTGGGTGAAAGGGCGGTACAGACTGCGTCGGATTTGCGTCTCGTCAAAATCTAGCGTGCGGCCTTTAGCTAAGTGACGCTTCAGACCATGATTCCAGCCCACAAAACTGGGGTCATTGTTGATGAAGTTGTTCAGCGCTAGTTCGCCTTTGATATCCGCCTGGCTCACACGGAAGACCTCATAATTATAGTTGCCTATCATACGCCGCACGTTGGCACTCACTTCATCCTGCCGGAAGTTGTAAACCCAGGCGTCGCGTGCACTTGCCACTCCCAAGCTGTACAGGGTGAAGATCGCTTCCGCGCCGCCCTTCTTGGCCTTGGCCGCCTGTGTGCCAAGGGCGGGGTAATCGTCGAAGTCGGCCTCCATACCGTCCGTCAGCCACAGGTGGCGGGCGTTGGGCGTCAGCCGCTCCCACGCAATGCCGTCCAGGTGTGCAGCTTGGTCTAAGGCGTCGTACTTCTGCCCGCGCCGCCAGTACTCGTCCATGCGGGCGTAATACAGCGCCCCGCTGCGCGGTTCAGCGGCGTCACCCGCCCGGCGGCGCACCAACAGCGTGACGGCCACCCCCACCTGAATCCCGAAGACGTTGTGCGTGGTGCCGCTCAGCTTGGGGTTTTGGCGCACGTTGCCGCCCAGGTCCAGCACGTACACCGCGTCGAAGTCCAGCAGCAGGTGCTTACGCATCCCGTCAAAGGCGATGTTGTTCAAGAAGCTGTTGTTGCTGACGTAAGCCAGCACGCCGCCGCCGTCGCGCTTCAGCCGGTCCGCCGCCCAGCGGAAGGCGCGCACGTAGGGGTCGTACAGCTTGTTACGGTTGCTGGCCGTGCTGTCCTGCACGTAGGTGGCGCGCAGGCTGTCATCCAGGCCGCCGGCGTAGCTTTTGTTCATGTTGTTGTCATTAACGCTGACCTGGCCCACGTTGTAGGGCGGGTTGCCCAGGATCACCGTCAGCTCGGCGCGGCGTTGGGCCTGCACGCGCTCGGTGTTCTCGTCGCCAGGGAACAGCAGCGCCTGCTGCCCCTCCGCCAGGCTGAAGGTATCCACCAGGCAGATGCCGGGGAAGGGGTCGTAGTGCTTGACGGCCTCGTAATAGGCGTTTTCAATGTTCATGCTGGCGATGTAATAGGGCAGCAGCATCACCTCATTGCAGTGCAGCTCATGCTTGTATTTATGCGGCAGGGCGCTGGGCCGCACCGCCCGGATTTCCTCCATCACCCGCAGCATAAAGTTCCCCGTGCCCACAAACGGGTCCAGGATGTGCACGCCGTCGTCGGCCAGGCTGGTGTCGAATTCGCGCTTCAGCAGGGTTTCCACGCTGCGCACCATGAACTCCACAATCGGCTGCGGGGTGTAGACGATGCCGTGCGTGTCGGCGGTCTTGGCGTCGTGGCCCTGGAAGAAGCGCTCATAAACGGTGTTGAGGAAGTCCTGTTTTTCGCCGTAGTCGTGCAGGGTGGCGGCGGTCGTCTCAATGGCCCCGTAGAAGTGGTCCAGGCCGCGCATGAACTCATCCCGGTTGAAGTGGCGGCGCGTCAGCGCGGTGATGACTTCTTCAATGGCGCGGGCAATGGCGTTGCGCTGCCGGAACTCGGTATTGCGGAACACCCCCCGGAAGATGCGCTCCGTCAGCAGGTGCTGTATCAGCATCTCTTCTACGGCGTCCTTGCCCAGGCCGGGGTCGATGGCGTCGCGGCACAGTTGGTGGAAGGTCTCAAAGGCGCTGCGGTATTCGCCGTCCTCGCGGTAGGCCTGCTCAATGAGGGCGTCCAGGTCCCCGGCCAGCTCCGGCACGCGGTCCTTAAAGGCTTCGACGGCGTCTTCCCACTGGTTCACCAGGGGCGGGGTGTAGTCGAAGAACTGGGCCAGCACGTCCACTAGGTGATGGGGGGCGCGGTCGGGGTCGTCCAGGCGGACGCTGCGCACCTCGCGGCCATTTTGCACCAAGATGAGCTGGTCTGGCGATTGGTAGAGGATGTTGTCCTGGGGGTAGCCGGCGTCGCGCTTGCGCTGCACCTCCACGGCCAGGTCGTCGGCGCTGTCCTTGGCTTCCCAGATGGCGCGGCGCAGGCGGCTGGTATCCAGCAGGGCACCGTCCAGGCGGATGCGCCGCCCGCCGCCAACGGTGAGGCTGTGCTGCTCGTTGAGCGTCCAGCCTTTTTGCCGTGCACAGGCGTTCAGCAGGTCGGCAAAGAGGGGGGCGACGTTGCCTTCACTGAGGTGGCCGTCATTGCGTTTTTGTTGGATGCCGTCAAAATACGTACGGACGGGCTTGCTGTTGGGCTGTAGGTTCAATCCGGTCATCATTACGTCCCCTATGTTCTCCCTGAGTATACGCTGAGCGCGCACAGGGGGCAAGCGGGGGCGACGGGCTTTACAAC
>CAYWGJ010000128.1:0-8149 GCA_964457835.1 uncultured Anaerolineaceae bacterium | reverse complement strand
TCCACATACCCTGCTGCTGACCGTGGGCGTGATGGCGCTGGGCGTGGTGGCACTGGTTGGCCGGGTGCTGCTGCGCCCACGCTCTGCCGTGGATTCGGCGCGGCGCTTTGACTATCGCTTCGGCCTGCAAGAGCGCACATCCACCGCGCTGGAACTGCTGGGCGGCATGATCCAGACCGATGCCGCGCTGATGGCGCATCAGCTAGATGATGCGATGCAGACCGCGCGCCAGGTCGAGCCGGGCCAGGTCATTCCACTGAACACGCCTTGGCGTCCTTGGAGCGGGGCGGCCCTGCTGGCGCTGATCCTGACTGGGTTGATGCTCTTCAGCGCGCCGCTGGAAGCCGATGCGGCCCAGGAAGACGCAGCCCGCGAACAGATCGACGCTGCCATCGAAGAAGTCAAGGATGCCATCGAGGACGTTTCCACCGACACCAGCTTGGACGAAGCCGAACGCCAGGAACTGCTGGAAGCCCTGCAAGCTGATTTAGAGACCCTGCAAGACGCAGAAGTCAGTGTAGACGAAGCGCTGGCAACCCTCAGCGACGTGGAGTCGGCCTTGACCGAGCAGGCCGACGCGCTCGAAGAAGCCGCCGCCGCACAGCAATCCGCGCTGGAGGCCGCCGCCGCTGCGTTGGACTCCACTGCGGGAGCCGAAGAATCTGGGGAAGGCGCGCCGTCCGCCGCTGAAGCCGCTGAGTCCCTGGCAGAAGCGCTGACACAGATGTCGTCGGAAGAGCGCCAAGCTGCCGCTGATGAGCTTGAGGCCGCCGCCGACCAGCTCGAAGCAAGCAACCCCGACGCCGCGCAAGCCCTGCGCGACGCCGCAGAAGCCCTGCGCAATGGTGATCTGGAGGCGGCTCAGGACGCTATGCAGGACGCCGCCAACGCCATGGCTCAGCAGCAGGCTGACGCGGACTCTGCGCAAGAGAGCGCTGAGCAGCTCCAAGAGAACGCGCAGTCCCTAGCAGAAGCGGCTGCCGCTGCGGCTGCACAGGCACCACCCGGCCAGCAAGGGCAGGCGGGTGAGGGCAGCGAAGGTGATCCCTCCGCTGGCGATGTGAACCAAGCCGGTGGACAAAATCCCGGTCAAGGGCAGGGCAGCAGTCCGGATCGCCAGCAGGGTGCAGGCCAAGCCTCAGAAGCAGGCGGCGCGGGTGAAGCTCAGGGCCAAGGCCCCGACTCACGCGGGGCAGCCGGCGCGGGCGACTCCGCGGGGGACCTAGGGGCGGATGCCAGCGGCAGCAGTGGATCAGGCGAGCAGACCGCGCCGGAAAACGCGCCGGACGGTGAAGGGGAACGTGAGTACGAGTCGATCTTCGCACCCAACAGCCTGAATGCTGTCGGCGATGATGAGCTGCGCCTCGAGGCCGATCCGGGTGAGCAGCCGTTGACCGAGGGCGAGCTGAGCGATAATCCTTTTGGTGAGGTGACGGTGCCCTATAACGAGGTGTTCAGCGACTACAGCGACGCGGCCAATCGCGCCCTGGACTCCGATTATATCCCGCTGGGCCTGCGCGATGTGATCCGCGACTACTTCACATCGCTGGACCCGGCAGGGGACCCCAGCGGGCGCTAAACACCATAACGCCGACAGGCGGATAAAGTGCTGTCGGCGTGGTGTCATTCTGTAGTCGTTTGGCGTTCTCGGCTGCCGATTGACCCGCGTGTAGAAAAGCGTTGTCAATGCGGATGGTCTAGCCGACGCGCGTGTTCTCCGAGGGTTCGCCATTGCGCTCCGGCGGTCGGACGGTGAACATGTAGCCCACGCCGCGCTCGGTGCGGATGTAGTGCGGGTGATGGGAGTCGTGTTCCAGCTTGCGGCGCAAACGATGCATGTGCACGCGTAGAGTGTCTTCATACACATCCTCATTGGGCCACACGCGGGCAATCAACATACGGTTTTCCACTACACGCCCGGCGTTACGCAGCAGCACGTGCAGCAGGATAGACTCGGTGGGTGTCAGGCCGATGGGCTTGTTGTTGACGATGATGCGGTTATGCGCGAAGTCAATGCTCAGCTTGTCGTCGATGTGAATAATCGGTTCGCTGGCGTAGTCCAAGCTGGGCATTCTTGCCAGCACCACTTGGATGCGCGCTTCCAGCTCACGCAGCTCGAAGGGCTTGACGATGAAGTCCTCGGCGTATTTCTTCAAGCCCTGCACGATAGTGTCGGTGTCGCTGGTGGACGTGACAAAGATGATGGGCACATCGGCCATGGCCTTGAGTCGGCTGCTCACTTCGAAGCCATGCATGGTGGGCAGCATGAGGTCCACCAAGGCGATGTGGGGCAGGCCGCGTTGTTTGATGTGGTCGAGTGCTTCGGGGCCGTCGCTCATGGCGATGACTTCGTAGCCATTCTTTGTGAGGTAATCTGTAACCAGCTTACTGATTCCTGGATCATCCTCGATCATTAGGATTTTAGACTTCTTCATCATGTTTCCTCACTTGATAGATACAGAACATCTTGTAACGAATATACCCCTTGTGTAACAGCTTTGTCAACCCCCTTGTATACTTTCTTTATACCTCGCAAAGAGCTTAGCGCAGGATACTTAAATTATCAATAACCATGCGTGACAGTCTTGTTACGTCGTCACCAACCTGCTGAACACAAGGGATGTTGAGCTTAAAGTCGAACTGTTGAGGCGTCTGGCCTAGGGTGTCCGGCATCGTGTTGGCTGAAGCCTGTGCTGAATAGTCCTGGGTGAATCGACACACTACTGATCTCTTATCTTAATGCGCTTTGCCGTCATGTTTGCGCGATACTGCACACACTTTGAAACATCTTATCACGGAACAAGGCGACTGTTTACGCATTATCCATTCAGTTATCTCTTATTTATAAATTTTGCAGTTATGACAAACCCACTTTTTGAATGTTGTACTTATTTCAAACAGTCGCATGCACTGCCATGTGCTGCCTGAAACCCGCACATAGCACACGATTTGTCTTACATACTGAGCGCCTGTAACATTTGGCGGAAAGCACGTTTGTAATCCGCATTTTCCGTCATCCTGAGGTCAAAACGCGGGCTGCGGCGAATCGCATCCGGGGTCACGGCCTGGCCGATTTGTGCGATCACCACCGGCTTACGCGCCTCGCGGAAGAAGGTCCAGGCTTGGGTTACGTCTGCGTGCGTCAGCGCCGCTGGCGAAAGCAGCAGCAGCATCCGCTCGCACTCGCGCAGGGCCGGGTGTACGCCGCCCGCCCACTGTACGCTGTTCGTTTCGTCGGCGGGGGCTTCATGCAGCCAGCAGGCGATGCCGATACGCTCCAGCTCTGCGTGCAGGCGCTGCGCGGTGTCGTGGTCTGCCGGGGCATAGTTGATGTAGACCCGCGCTTGGCTCAACTGGGGGCGGTGGCGTTTGTCGTCCTGTGCACTGACTCGTACTGGCTGCGGGCGCTGCATGGCGCTGTGTAGGTCGCTGCGGCCCATGCGGAAGACCGTGCCGCCGCACAAGGGGCATTCACCGCGTGTGGCGGGCATCCCCTTCCGGGTCCACACCGCCTGTGGCATCTCAATTTCAACTCGCTCACGGCAGCGCACGCAATAGCCCTCAATGGGGTCATGTTCGTAGCTGGCGTCGTCACTGTGTTCGGCTGCGTCCATCACACTCAGGGTCCAATGCCGGATGCTAAGCAATATTCTACCCTATATTGGCACCTTGTGCAGTGGGCGGACCCGCGGACGGGCTTGATCCCGCTCGGCTTTGCGTAAAGGTTCGGTGAAAATCCGGCGCTTTGACTGCTTGGCTATGTTAGAGTTCGCATGTCGGCGGGCAGCCGTCGGTTTTGTATCTATGTTCTTGACAAGCTATATGGAGGCATTCCGCTCATGACCACTTCCCCACTCACTGACACTGACATCACTGCCGCCCTAGACACGCTGCCCGGCTGGGCGCGCGAAGGGGACTCGATCACCAAGACGTACAGTTTCAAAAGCTACCTAGAGGGCCTGGCCTTTGCTACTGCCGCCGGCACCGTCGCCGAAGGCAAGGACCACCACCCCGACATGAGCATTGCTTGGCGCAAGGTGACGCTCAGCTTCACCACCCATGACGCCGGCAGCAAGATCACGCAGAAGGACATTGACGCCGCGGCTGCCATCGAGGGCCTGGGTTTCCCGAAGGCCTAGCGGCGGCTGAATCTGCCACATCCGCGCGGGCTGTGGTCTAATGTGCACGCAAAGGGACGTATGAGCACAGGAGGACGGCATCGGATGCTGCGCGTAGGCATTGATATGATCGAAGTGGCGCGGGTGGAGGCTGGCATCGCCCGCTTAGGGGAGCGCTTCATGCGGCGCTTCTTCACCGAGGCAGAACGCAGCTACTGCGCGGACCGCGCCGACCGGCTGGCGGCGCGCATTGCAGCTAAAGAAGCCGTCTCAAAGGCCCTGGGCACTGGCATCGGGGATGTGCGCTGGGTGGAGATCGAAATTCTAGCTGACGAACGCCGCCGCCCGGTGCTGAAGCTCTACGGGGACGCGTCGCGGCTGGCGGCGGAGCTGGGCTTAACACAGTGGGACATCAGCCTGACCCACACCAAGACTCACGCCGCCGCCATGGTGGCCGCTACGAGTGCTTAGGCGATGCTGGCCTGCGTCTGGGTGTTGGCCCCAGACCGCGTGCGCGCGTCGCGCCCGGCCAGCAGCCCGACCAAGGACTTCGCCTGCGCCAGGTTCACGACGACAGGCAGCAAGGCGGAACGCTGTTCCAAGCGGTGCAGGTCAATGTAAGTCTGCGCTTCGCCCTCGCCGCTGACGAGCATCAGCTTGGGCTTGTGCGGGCTGCGCAGCACGCTGCCGGCACAGCGCTGCTCAATGACGGGGATGATCGACAGGCTCAGCAGCTCGATCTGCGACACGTCGATCAGCACGTAGCTGCGTTCGGCTTGGCGGCGGGCGAAGTCGGCGATCATGCCGCTGGCGTGGGCCACGTCGTCCAGGTCGACGGTGCTGCGAAAACGCACCATCAGGACCGGGCGGTTGTTGATCTGCTGTTCTTGGGTGCTGACGGCCATGCGCTTTGTCCTTTACTTTATGTTGCGTAAGCTCATGGCCGCAGTATACCTCACTTTCTATTAGCTACTCGAAAAACTTACGTTTTCCACAGAAACTTTACAATTCAAACGCTTCTTTACGCGCACAAACCATAAGTAAATGCATCGAACACACGGGTAACTTTATGTCAACCTCATTTATACGCAATGCTTACTCCGCAGGTCGCCATACGGGAAACAGGTCATCAGCGGCGGCGTCCGTTAGGCGTCGTACCTCCCCACTGGCTTCATCACGCAGGTACAAGCTCCAGGTACCGTCCACGTTGCTCATGTAAACCATCTCGCGTCCATCCGCTGACCAGGTAGGATCGCCCTCGAAGACTTCATCCGCGCCCAGTGCGCGCACGGTTGACGTGTCACTGTTTAAGGCTTCGATCACGTACAGGTCCAGCAGGCCGGTGTCCAGAAGCTGCACGCGCTCGCTGACGAAAAGCAGGCGCTGGCCGTCCAGCGACCAGACCGGGTGCACGTCGTTGGCCGGGTGTGTGGTGAGTTGGCGCAGGTTCGTGCCGTCGGCGTTCATCAGGTAGATGTCCTCTGCGCCTGCTCGGTCGGAAGCAAAGGCAAGCTGTGCGCCATCCGGGGACCACGCAGCGAACCAGTCGCGCGCGGGATGGCTCGTCAGGCGCTGCGGCGGGGCGTCTGGCGCATTCGGGGCCGCGTAAAGCTCTAGGTTCAAGTCGCGCAGTGAGGACCAGGCCACCTGTGCGCCATCCGCGGACCACGCCGGGTCCCAGTCCAGGCGGCCCTCGAAGAACATGGTTGTCACAGCATCCAGGATGCCTAAGCTGCGCAGGCCGCCGCCGTCAGGCTGCACCTGCGTTGGCCCGATTTCCCCGGCCCGGTAGCTCAAAAAGTTGATGCGTGCGCTGGCGAAGTCCCAGCTTGAGAAGTAATCGTCGAAGGGATCGCCCGCCGTCAAGTTGCTCAGGGTGCCATTCGCATCTAACAGATAGATGTCCCAGTTTTCGCCGCGGCTGCTGATGAAGCTGAGTGTGCCGGAGGGTGTGCCGCTGGGGATGGTGCCGCCGCGCAGGCTCAACAGCAGGAAGGCCGCCGCCCCGCCACCCAGGATCAGCAGGACCAGCCCGCCCCACAGCCATCGACGCCGCCCGTGCTGCGCTGCTTGGTTCGTCATGTTGTTCTGCCTCGCTCACTGTGTTCAACGGTCAGCGAGGCAGTGTAGCGCAGCGGGATGGGGGCCGGGTGAGTGTTGCTCGATCTACTGAATCACGCCCAGCTTGCGGCCCACGCTGGCGAAGGCTGTCAGCGCTTGATCTAGGTCGGTCTGGCTGTGCGCGGCGGTGTTCATCACGCGGATGCGCGCCAGGCCCTGCGGTACGGTCGGGTAGCCGATTGCCATGGCGAACACGCCCGCGTCGAACAGTGCGCGGCTGAACTGCTGGGCCAGCGGCGCTTCGCCCAGCATCAGCGGAATAATGGGCGTGGTGCTGTGGCCGATGTCGAAGCCCAAGGCGGCCAGCTCACGCTTGAGGAAGTCGGCGTTGGCCCACAGGCGCTGCACCAGCTCCTCGGATTCTTCCAGCATATCCACCGCTTCCAGGCAGGCGGCGGTGTCGGGGACGGTCATGGCGCTGCTGAAGAGGAAGGGCCGCGCACGCTGCCGCATCCAGTCGATGATCTCACGGCGTCCAGCCACGATGCCGCCCATCACGCCGAAAGCCTTGCTCATCGTGCCGACTTCGATGTCCACCTGGCCGTGCAGCCCGAAGTGATCGACGATGCCGCGTCCGCCTCGACCGAGCACGCCTTCGCCGTGTGCGTCATCGACCATCAGCAGCACGTCGTACTCACGCGCGATCTCCACCAGGGCGGGCAGGTCGGCGATGTCACCGTCCATGCTGAACACGCCGTCACTGACGATCAAGGCGCGCTTATAGTGGGGCAGGTGTTCGTCCAGCTTGGCGCGCAGGTCGGCGGGGTCGTTGTGCGCGTAGGCGATGATCTTAGCGCGGCTCAGGCGGCAGCCGTCAATGATGCTGGCGTGATTGAGCTGGTCGCTGAAGATCACGTCATCGCGGCCCACCAATGCCGGGATCGTGGCAAGGTTAGCCGTGAAGCCGCTCTGTAGGGTGATGACCGCCTCTGCGCCTTTGAACTGGGCCAGCCGCTGCTCAAGCTGGTCGTGCAGGTGCAGGGTGCCGGCAATCGTGCGCACCGCGCCAGGGCCGACGCCGTACTGGTCAATGGCGCGTTTGGCGGCTTCTTTGATGCGCGGGTGATTGGCGAGGCCTAGGTAGTTGTTGGCACAAAAATTGAGCAGGCTGCGGCCCTCAATGGTGACGTGGCCGTCCATGGGGCCGTGCAGGGTGCGGATGTTGTTATAAAGGCCCTGCGTGTGCAGGTCTTCGATCTGTTCCACCAGATAGGCGGTCTTGCTGTTGATGTCGTGGGTCATGGGGCTGAAGTCCTCACAAAAGTACTATTTTTAGGTCTATGCCCCTGATTCTACCACGGTTCAGGGCTGCTGGGCGCGCATTTGGGCGATCTTTTCCTCGGCTTCGAGCAGGGTGTTGGCCGTCATGATCTTGCTGGCCGCTTCAGGCGTGATGGCCCCGGCGATGCGCAGCGCCACGGTCATAAATGCGCCGGGCTTCACCAGGACGGCCTGGCCTAGGTTGGGTGCCCGCTGATAGGCGCGTTCAATGGGCTTAAAGGTGCTCAGCAGCGCGTGGGGCTGCGTTTGCCCGCGCGTGAAGTCCGCGATGCGATAGACGGTGTGCGGCACGTTTTGCGCCATCACTACGAACTCATCCAATACCGGCAGATATTCTTCAATCGTCCAGGGGGAGGTAAAAGTCAACAGCAGGATGTCGTGTTCTGGATTGTGCCATTGAACGTTAACGCCCATGATGCAGCCCTTTGGCTCGTTGATCGAACAGGTGATTTGCATTTCATAATACGCCTGTTACCCGGTTGGCGCAACGCTCCACGCGGTGCATTCACTGGCTCAGGGCTTTTGCAAAGTAAATGAAATAGTGGCAAGAGGACAACAACCGGATTAGGCTTAAATTGAACTGACCCCGAAAAAGTGGACACAGGATTTGTCCCAAGTACACTGTGTTC
>CAYWGJ010000127.1:0-8323 GCA_964457835.1 uncultured Anaerolineaceae bacterium | reverse complement strand
GGCGGTGGTCACGCGGGTGCCGAAGGTGCTGGCGTTCATGCCGTGCTCGGCCAGCAGCACCAGGTAAGCGTTGATGGCTTCGGAGGCGATCGGGTCCGGCGCTTCACCGGTCAGCATGTAGACGAAGTTCTCGGCCAGGTACAGGTCGGCGCGCGGGGCGATCGGTTCGTGGCCCTTGCGGATGCGGTCCCAGGCGGCAGTGATGGTGGTGATCTGGCCGGTCAGGCGGGCGGCTTTGCGGGTGGCGACTTCCTTGTCAGTCAGGTTCTCGGCGTCGGGGTCATAGTGGCTCAGGGCGCTGGTGGCAGTGCGCAGCACGGCCATGGGTTCAGCGTCCTTGGGCAGGCTCTTAAGCAGGTTCAGCACGCTGTCGGGCAGCGCGGCCCCCTCAGCGATTTCCTTGCGCAGCGCTTCCAGTTCGGCAGCATTGGGCAGGCGCACGTTCCACAGCAGGAAGACGACCTCTTCGAACTTGGCGTTCGCGGCCAGGTCTTCGATACTGTAGCCAGCGTAGATCAGCTTGCCCTCTTCGCCGTTGACCAAACTGGTCTGCACATCGGCGACGACGATCCCTTCAAGACCACCTTTGTTTGTAGCCATAACGCATCAACTCCTTTGTGAGTTTAGCAGTGCAAAAGATCAACAAGTTCTTTGGTGAAGGTCCGTGCACAGGGCCGGTGCCTTCTGGGTTACTTTACAGACGCACAATACCCCCCGAATGTTACGCCGCACTCAGCGTGGTTTCATGCGGGGGTCGGTCTGCCAACGGTAAGCGGGTAATGCCGGTTAAACAGACAAGCGGCAAGGCTAGGAGCAGCGCTTAAGGACGATTAAAGCAGCGGCGTGTGCCCTCCCTTATTGAAATTGATTATACCACGCCGCCCCCCCCAGAATCCACAAGTACTCAGCGCCTGCTCAGCGAACGCTTGACCCACCATTGCCATAAAGCGCTTAAGCTGAGTATGATACAGCCTAAACCGTCAAGTTTGACTTCTATTTTAGAAGGAGGCCCACAATGGGCGAAAAATATCAGGCCTTACTGCAAACCATGCGCCAAGCCGCCGACATCCAGAACGCGCTGGCTGTGTTGAGCTGGGACCAAGCCGTCAACATGCCCCCTGGCGGCGTGGCGGCGCGTGCATCTGCCATGGGCACGCTGACGCAGGTGGTCTACGAGCGCGTGCTAACTGACCAGAACTACCAGCTCATCCTGGAGGCCGCCGATGAGATGGGCGCGCTGGACCCGGACTCCACCGAGGCGCGGATGCTGGCCGTCAGCCGCTATGACTTTGAGCAGCGCCGCAAGATTCCCATGGCCTTTGCCGTGAAGATGGCCCAACTGCGTGCGCAGTCCAGCAAGGCCTGGGAGAAAGCCCGCGCCAATGACGACTTCGCCGCCTTCCAGCCTTACTTGCAGCAGATGATGGACATGAAGCGCCAAGAAGCGGAATACCTGGGCTATGTGGATCATCCCTACGATGCGCTGCTGAACCAGTTCGAGCGCGGCATGAAGACCGCCCAGGTCCAGGCGATCTTTGAGGCGCATAAGCCCGCGCTGGTCGCCCTGATCCAGGCCATCAGCGCGGTGGAAGACCGCGTAGATGACGCGCCGGTGCACGGCCACTTTGACCCCGCCGCACAGCAGGCCTTCGCGCTGTGGGCCGTGAAGCACTTCGGCTTCGACTTCGAGCGCGGGCGGCAGGACGTGGCCGTGCATCCCTTCGCCACCAGCTTTGGCCGCGACGACGTGCGCATCACCACCCGCTTTCATGCGGACTTCCTCAACCCGGCGGTCTTTGGCCTGATGCATGAATCCGGCCACGGCATGTACGAGCAGGGCATCGGCGCGGCCATCGACGGCACGCCGCTGGGCAGCGGCACCTCGCTGGGCGTGCATGAATCGCAGTCGCGCATGTGGGAGAACCTGGTCGGGCGCAGCCGGGGCTTCTGGCAGTGGGCCTATCCGGAACTTCAGCGCCACTTCCCCGATGCCCTGGGCAGCGTCAGCCTGGACGCCTTCTACAAGGCCATCAACAAGGTGCGCCGCGACTTCATCCGCGTGGAGGCTGACGAAGCCACCTACAATCTGCACATCATGCTGCGCCTGGAGCTGGAGATCGCGCTGATTGAAGGTTCGCTGGCCGTGGCGGACCTGCCCAAGGCCTGGAACGAGCGCTTTGAGGCCTACCTGGGCATCGTGCCACCCACCAACCGCGAGGGCGTGCTGCAAGACGTGCACTGGTCTGAAGGGCTGGTGGGCTACTTCAGCACTTACGCGCTGGGGAACATGCTCAGCGTGCAGTACTACAACGCAGCGCTGGCGGCGCATCCCGGTATCCCGGCGGAAATCGAGTCGGGCAAGTTCGACACGCTGCTGGGCTGGATGCGCGAGAACATCCACCAGTACGGGCGCATGTTTACTTCCGATGAGCTGACGCGCCGCCTGACGGGTGGGCCGATCTCGTCGGAGCCGTACATGGCCTACCTGGAATCCAAGTACAAGGACATCTACGGGCTGTAAAGGCGCATCGTCATTGTGGCACAAAGGCCCCGCTCAATGACGAGCGGGGCCTTTTACATGCGGGACGTTTGTGTGTGTTGCAGCTTATTCTGATAGATCAGCGGGTACTTCCAGGATGACCCGGCAGGGGTTGCGCACGCTGCTGATGAGCCGCCCGTCGTCGTGGAAGATTTCAACCGTTACTGTGTCGCCATCAGCCAGGTAGCGGGGCGGGTTCTGGGCCTTGCCCACGCCAGCGGGCGTACCCGTCAAGATGAGGTCGCCGGGGTGCAGGGTGAAGTAGCGGCTGATGTAGGCGATCAGGTCCGCCACAGGGCGGATCATGGTCTGGGTGGCGGCGTTCTGCATCACCGTGCCGCTGACCGTCGTCTTGACGTGCAGCGCCTGCGGGTCGGGCAGCTCGTGGTAGGTGGTCAGCACCCCGCTGAGCGGCAGGAAGGTATCCATGGCTTTGGCGCGGGTCCACTGCACGTCGTTGTCTTGCAGGTCGCGGGCGCTGACGTCGTTGGTGGCGATGTAGCCGAAGATGGCCTTGAGCGCGTCGTCCGGACGCAGGTCGCGGGCGCTTTTGCCGATGATGACGCCCAGCTCGCCTTCCCAATCGACCTGTTTGGTATGGGCCTGCTGCCAGGTGATGGCGTCGTCCGGGCCGATGATACTGCTGGGGAATTTGGCGAAGAGCACTGGTTCTTCAGGTACGTCGTTGCCCATCTCGGCGGCATGGGCGGCATAGTTGCGGCCCACTGCGATCACCTTGCCGGGCATGATAGCTGGGCGCAGTTGGCAGTCGGCCAGGGGGTAGCGTTCGCTGGTGCGGTTGGGCGTGATGCCGCTTTTGACCAGTTGATACATGTCACTGTGCCAGGCAGTGGCGGTGATGGTCTCGCCTTCCAGGATGCCGACGCGCGGCGTGCGCTTGGCGTGGGTAAAGGTCACTAGCTGCATGTCAGGGTCACTTTCGTTTGCTATACACAATCCATAAGTGATTATAGCTTAACGTAGGCGGCTTGTGGGGATGTAGGGCGGTTTTGGGCAAATTACCTGCCAGGTCTTAACACTCATCCGTGCAAATAGCGAGTATAGTGAGAAGAGGTAAGGACGGGGCGGCATGTGAGGCCTTGGCCGATATGGAAGGCGTCTCACAGCCTTTGCACCCGGTATGGGTGATGCACAGCGTTTGCACCGTTTACACAGTTCATGTACACTTCATTGTGATGACGGACGATGCGGCGTGCCCCCCCTTAATGGGCCTCAGCAGCAGAAGGCGCGTACAGTCAGCGGAGCGATTGATGAAGAAGACCATTCTGGTAGTCGATGACGAAGTGGGTGCCCTGACCCTGATCGGGATCATGCTTGAGCGCGGCGGCTTCAGCGTGCTTAAGGCGAAGGACGCCAACGATGCTTTGGCCGTCCTCGATCAGCACACCCCCGACCTGATTATCCTAGACGTAATGATGCCGGGTATGGACGGCATTGAGCTGTGCGGCGTGATCCGCCAACGGCCTGCCACTCTCACTACGCCTATCCTGATTTTGTCAGCCCGTAATGACGCCGACAGCGTTGTGCGCGGCATGGAGGCTGGAGCCAATAATTATTTGCCTAAGCCCATTTTGCACCATGACCTAGTGGCAAAGGTCACGGACATGCTGGCGGAAACCGAAGAAGGTGCGTAGCCCCTCAGGCGCGTAGTAACCTTCTTCATACACGGCCTCTACACGCACATGCGCGCAGCGGTGCCTGGTGCGTCCTGTTGTTATCCAGGGCGCATTTTGATTCAGCCGGTGGTATCATGGGGCAGTGATCCGCAACCCTTGACGGAGGCTGCACATGCTACGTATTGCCTTTTTTCTGCTGCTGCTAAGCGCGATGGCCTTTTCCATGACGGCCTGCGGTGGCGCGGACAGCGGCGAGTCGGCTGTCAACCCGACTAGTGACGTCGTGCTGGGCCGCGAGACCTTCCTAGAAGTGGGGGCCAACCTGCCCCTCGACGACTCGCAGGCGCTGCTGGTGGACCTGGCCGACCTGGCCCCCGGCACCTTCCGCGCAGCGGCTGTACTGGAAGACGAAACGCGCAGCTTCAGCGGCAGTGGGTCCTTCACGGAGCAGGTGGCCCAGGGGACGTATCTCTACATGAGTACCAGCCTGCCTGACGGCGGCGTAGACCAAGGCGTGACCTTTGTGCTGCCCGCTGATCTGGCCCCTGGCACCTACGCTGTCTACGATTACGCGCAGGTTTTCAACCTCACACAGCAGATCATTGGCGTGGGCGCGACCTACATCACCGCGCCGCCCCCGGCTTACAGCTTGCCGTTCTACAGTTACGACGTGCAGGTGGAAGGCGTGTTGACGCTCACGGAAGTGGACCCTATGACCGGCGCGTTTCGCTTTTCTGCCTCTGACCCCGAAGGTATCCGCGCTGAACTGAGCGGCACCTTTAACGCGCTGCCCATTGACTTTGACGCAGGTTCAGGCGGCTGACGTGGTTCAATTTGCCTGCCATACCTGGGGTTTTGCTGATTTATCGCTGCCGGAGGCTTTGGGTACCATCGCGCGCTTGGGCTTTCGTTACGTGGACATCGGCACGGGGCCGCACCTCAGCCCGGTTAAGGCCGCCGCGGACCCGCAGCGTCTGGCCGCTCAGCTCACTGCGGACCTGCGCGTGCACAACCTTCAGCTTAATGATTTGACGTTGTGGCTGCCGGGCATCAGCCACCGCAGCGCGGCGCGGCGCAAACGCGAGGTTGAACGTTTCAGCGGGATGCTGCCCTTTCTGCGGCTGATGGCTGTGCCCGGCGTCACGCTGTCTTCCGGCTTGATTGAGTTTCCCGAATCTGAAGACGACGCGCTGGACGCCGCTGCGGAGCGCGCCGTGTCGGACGATGATGAGTCCGACTTCCTGAGCGACTCGCCGTTGAGCGATACACTCTACAGCCGCTCTCGTGACTCACTGCGGGAGATGGTGGCCCTGGCGGAGGGCCTGCCGCTGCGCATCCAGCCGCAGATGGACAGCGTAGTGGAAGACGCCGAGTCCGCGCTGCGCTTGTTGGACGACGTGCCAGGCCTGGGTTTGACGCTGGATTGGGGCTACTTGGTTTGTGCTGGCACGCCCAAGAAGCACTATGCGGAGCTGGTTCAGCGCGCGCGTCACGTTACCGTGCGGCAGGCGGCTAAGAACAAGTTTCAGCTCCCTTTTGAAAAGGGGCGCGTGGACTTGGACGACCTGATGCGCCGCTTGATCGAGGCGGGCTATGAGGGTGTGGTGTCCATGGCACTGACGCAGCAGGTGGGCTGGCACAACGCCGCTGCTGTGGACAGCGTGGTCGAGGCGGCGGCCCTGCGCGATGCCCTGCGCGACTCCCGTGAGCGCTACATTGTGCAGCCATTGGAGTAAGGCGCTGCCATATCACGTTTTGCTGTGGGGAAAGCTAAAGGGGGCTACTCGCTGAGCACACAGCGGGCGTGTTGGCTCAGCGAGTGGCGACCGGGGCAGCGTCTAACGACGCAGACCGGGGCAGCGTCTAACGACGCAGACCGAGGCTTTTCAGGATGGCGCGATAGCGCTCTGGGTCCTTGCGAGCCAGGTAGTTGAGATGGCTGCGGCGCTGACCCACCAGCTTCAGCAGGCCGCGGCGCGAGTGCTGATCGTGCTTGTGGGTCTTCAGGTGCTCGGTGAGCTGCTTAATGCGCGTGGTCAGAATGGCGATCTGCACTTCCGGCGAGCCGGTGTCGCCTTCATGGCGCGCATACTCTTCGATCAAGACTTGCTTCTGGTCTTTGGTGATGCTCATCTGTTTTCCTTACCGTCCCTGGGGGTCACCGGGCAGGCCGGACAGCGGGCTTGCCGGTCGTCGGTCAATGTGTGGAGGGCATTATACGGGTGCCCGCGCCGGGTGACAAGCGTGAGTCAGGGCCTGTAGTATAATCAGCATACGGATACAGCAGCAGAGAGGATTTCGGGTGCTACACCTTCCTGAAACCATCATCTTACCGCTCAAAACCGACGCCGAGGGCCGTATTCGCGTCAGCGGTACGCGGGTCACCTTGCATACGTTGCTCACGGCCTACAAACGGGGCGATTCGCCGGAAGCCATTCATATCGGCTTTCCCTCTGTCCCCCTCGCTGACATCTATGCGGTGATCGGTTACTACCTGGCCCATCAGGTGGCGCTGGACGCCTATCTGCGCGATATTGACGCCGAAGCCGACCGCATCCGCCAGGAGTGGGAAGCGCGCTACACCCCTGAACAGCGCGCGCGCAGCGATGAGTTCCGCCGCCTACTGGCTGAAAAGCACAAGTCCGATCACACATGATGTGTGGCTAGGTCTCACCCTTCAGTCCCCACTTCCACCTCGCCCACCTGCCCTGGATCCGCTACACTGACCCCTCTGCTCCGTTTGACCTGTGAGGCCGACCCCATGCCCCTAATGCCTACAGCCCTTTTTGCCTTGATCCTGGCCGCCTTGAGCCTCAGTGGCTGCGCAGCGGTGCAGACCAGCGGCCAGCCCACCGAGATCGCCCTGCGCGGCAGCCTGCACTACAGCACCGATTTCAGCCGCGCTGATGGCTGGCGAGAGTATCTGCGCGACGACCTGAGCCTGCGCGTCGCGGATGGGGCCTACCGCGCGGCGCTCAGCAGTGGGCAGTACGTGTGGGGCGTGCGGCCAAGCGGTGCACAGTCCGACGTGATCCTCAGCGTGCAGACGGCGGTCACGGACGTGGAAGGGCGCGGCAGCAACGGTTATGGTCTGGTCTGCCGGGCGGATCCCGGCGGCAGTGGTGACGGCTACTTCTTCCTCATCGGCACGGACGGCTCCTACAGCATTCGGCGTGGGCAGAACGGCCAGGTGGACGCGCTGATCCCCTGGACACGCAGCACAGCGCTGCCTGGCGCTGATCCAGGGGGCAACCAGGTGCAGGCCGTGTGCGTCGGCGATTACCTGGCGCTTTACGTTAACGACCGCTTCGTGGCCGAAACGCGCGACTCGCTCTACAGGGCTGGGGACAGCGGTGTGGCGCTGGTGGCCGTGCCCGGCGACGCACTGCATGTGGATTTTGACAACTTCGCCGTGTACGGCGGGCGCTTAGTGGGTGACGGCGGCTGATGGACGCCATCATCGTCACCGACCTGGGCTACGGCGACAGTGGCAAGGGCACGCTGATCGATGCGCTGGCGCGGCGGCATAGCGCGGCACTGGTCGTCCGGCATAACGGTGGTCCGCAGGCGGCGCACAACGTCGTCATGCCGGATGGCCGCCACCACACCTTCGCTCAGATCGGCAGCGGCGGCTTTCTGCCCGGCCTGCGCACCTTGCTCTCGCGCTTTACCCTCGTCGAACCTTACGCGCTCTTCAACGAAGCCGAGCACCTGGCACGGCTCACCGGCTGGGACCCGCTGCAACACGTCTACGTGGACCGGCGCGCCCTGCTCATCACGCCTTACCAGCAGATAGCGAACCGCCTGCGTGAAAGTGCGCGTGGGGCGGCGGCACACGGTACCTGCGGCATGGGCATCGGCGAGACGGTCGGCGATGCGCTGCACGACGAGTCGCGGGTGCTGTACGCTGGGGACTTGGACGCTGATCCGGCAGTGCTGCGCCGCGCGCTGACCCGCGTCCGGGCGGCCAAGCGTGCCGAACTGGAGTCAGCGGGTATGGACCCCAGCACGCTGTCCGAATTCGACGACCCCGAAGTCATCGACGCGGCGGCGGACGTATACGCGGCGCTGGCCCAGCGGGTGACGCTGCTGGACGCCGACGAGTCGCGGTGGCTGATGCGCTCGGCGCGTGGGCCGCTGCTGTTTG
>CAYWGJ010000126.1:0-8434 GCA_964457835.1 uncultured Anaerolineaceae bacterium | reverse complement strand
CGGCCTGGAAAACGACCGCGAGTTCGCGCCGCTGCACGCGGTGTTGGCCCGCGCTTACGTCGCCAACGCCAGCTATCAAGCCGCGCTGGAACACGGCGCGCTGGGCGTGCAGTATAATCCGCTGGATGCCGATGCCCGCCGTGCCTACGCCTATGTGCTGAACACGGTCGGCGAATACGACGCGGCCATTGAGCAGCTAGAGATCGCCGTGGCGGCCAACCCCAGCGCCATAGACACCCAGATGGAGCTGGCCGGTTATTACCTGTGGCGCGACCGCGACGACGAAGCCATTGACATCTACAACGGCATCTTGGCCGCGCAGCCGCGCAACGCCCGCGCCATGCTGCGTCTGTGTGACGCGCAGCGCAAGCAGGGCAACTTCAACGTGGCGCTGGGCCACTGTGAGGACGCCGCCAGCTTGGACCCGGAGTACGTCGATGCGCAGTTCCGCCTGGCGATGATCTACTACAGTGACCGGCGCTTCAGCGAGGCGCAGCTCTATTTTCAGCGCTGCGTGGACTTGGAGCCGGACAACCTGTCGTGCAGCTATCGCCTGGGCCTGACGCACTACTACCTGTTCAGCCTGGGCGCGGACTCGGCAGAAGCTGCGGCGCACTGTGACTCCGCGTGGACCCTGCTGCAAGACTCGCTGCTGATGGCTCAAAGTCGCGCCGCTGCGGAGTCCACGCTGGAGAACATCCGGCTGGGGCTGGGGCTGGTCTCGCGCGAGTGCCCGGCCTACCGTGGGGCCGCCGCCCAGTACGAGCCAACCGCCGCACCCCCGACCCCGGACCCGGCGCTGAGTGCGACACAGGAGGGCGGCTGATGTATCTACGCAGCAATGTCTCTCGGCGGCATTACCGGCGTCGGGGCCGACACGTTGCCCTGTGGCGCGTGCTCTTCTGGCTGATCGCGCCTGCCTTGATTGCGCTGGGCGTGGTGGTCTACCAGAACCGCGACGTGCTGCGGCCCGTCGTCGGGGAGGCAGTCGCGGAGTTGGTCGGGGATGCGGAAGCCGCCCTCGCCACAGCGCAGGCCCCGCCGCCTACACCCACCCCTGACCCCACCAATAACCTGCGTCTGGCCGAACAAGCCTGGGAGCGCGGCTCGGTGCAGGAAGCCGTGCGCTACTATCAGCTCAGCGTAGATGCGCTGCCCAACGATCTGCGTACGCATTACTATCTCACCTATGGCCTGGTGATGATGGGGCAGTACGACGAGGCGGTGATCGCTGGGGAAAACACCGTTACGGCCAACCCCTTTGCTGCGGACGCTTGGGCGATCCGGGCATTAGCGCTGAACCGCGCCGAACGCTACGGTGAGTCCTTAGCCAGCGCCCTGCACGCCCTGGAGCTGGACCCGGAGTCGGCACGGGCACGGGCGTTTTTGGCCGAGACCTACGCCGACCTGGGCTATGTCACCCGCGCGGAGAGCGAGGTTGCGCGCGCCCTAGCGGCCGCCCCCGACTCAGTAGAGGCGCGCTACGTCAGCGCCATGCTGGACTGGGAGGTGAACTTTGATTTTGTGGCGGCGCGGGACGGCTTGCAGGCCGCCTACGACGACTCCGGGCTGACGATTATCGGCGTGGACCTGGCGCTGCTGAACTTCGCGTGGTTTGAGGACTACGAGGCGGGCGAGGCGATCCTGGATGAGATGCTGGAACGCAACCCGGAGAATACCGCCGTGCTGTACCAGATGGGGCGCTATCAATGGCGCACGCGCGGCGACCGTGAGCAGGGCATCACCTACTTGACGCGCTGTGTGGCCGCTGACCCGCAGAACATCCCCTGCACCTATGAGCTGGCCCGTGCCCAAGTTGACATTGAGCGCACCGATGAAGCGCGCCGCAACTTCGAGCAGGTGATCGCCCTGGGCAGCGACGACCCGTATCATTTTTGGTGGGCGGGCAATGTTCAGATCGCGGCCCTGGGCGACTGTGCCGCTGCCATGCAGTACTTCGAGCCGGGCTACGCCATCGTGCTGAATGCCCAGGCCAACGGGTCCAGCCGCTATGGAGAAGAGGCCATCAACGCCCTGGTGCAGAACTACCAGGACGCTATGGCCCCCTGCCAAGCCTTTAACCCGGTGCCCGTGCCGGACAACACGCCCACCCCAGACCCCGAGTCGGTGCCGGACGCGGATGGGGCGGGTGATGCCGGCGGCGATGCTTAGTCACTTCGGCGCGCGTCGAGTTCGCGCTGGAGAATCTCGCGGATGAGCTGGGGGTTGGCCTTGCCCTTGCTGGCCCCCATTGCTTGACCTATCAGCCCGCCGAAGAGCTTCTCTTTGCCGCCCAGGTACATCTGCACCATCTTGACGTTATCGGCTAGGACCTGCTGCACCAGTGCGGTGAGCTGGGCTTCGTCGTTGATCTGCGCCAGGCCTTCGCGCTCCACGATGACGCCGGGGGCCTCGCCGGTGTCCCACATTTTCGCCAGCACTTTGTCGGCGGTGCTGCTGTTAATCACGGCGTTGGCGCTCATCTTGACCAGCTCGGCCAGGTGCGCGGGCGGGATGGGTGTATCCGCGATGGCCTCGCGCGGGGTGTTATGCGTATTGAGCAGGGTGAACATGCCGCCGATGATCCAGTTTGCGGCGGGCTTGGCGTCCGCACCCGCGGCCAGCACCGCTTCGTAGTACGCGCCGACTTCCTGCTGTTCCACCAGCAGACCGGCGTCATAGCGGCTGAGTCCTAGGTCGGCCATGTAACGCGCTTTCTTGGCGTCGGGCAGTTCGGGCATCTTAGCGCGCACGTCTTCGACCCACGCGCGGCTGATTTCCACGATGGGCAGGTCGGGGTCAGGGAAGTAGCGGTATTCGTCCGGGCGTTCTTTATAGCGCTGGACGATGATCTTCCCTGCGGCTTCGTCCCAGCCGAGGGTCGCGGCCATGATCGACTCTGTGCCGGACTCGTAGGTTTCGATCTGCCAGGCGACTTCTTTCTCAATGGCGCGGACCATGCTGCGGATGCTGTTCAGGTTCTTGATCTCGCGGCGCTGGCGGAATTCGGTGTCGTCTTTGTGCATCACGCTGACGTTGGCCTCAAAGCGCAGCACGCCCTTGGACATATCGCCGTGGTTGACGCCCAGATATTGGACTAGGGCACGCAGCTTACGGGCGTAGGCTTCGGCTTCTTCGGCGCTGCGGATGTCCGGCTCACTGACGATTTCCAGCAGGGGGACGCCGGCGCGGTTGTAATCGACCAGGCTGCTGCCACCGCCGACGTGGGTCAGCTTGCCGGTGTCTTCTTCCAAGTGAGCGCGGCGCACGTTGATTCGCTTGGTGCTGCCGTCGCTCAGCTCGATGTCCACGTAGCCGTCCACGGCCAGCGGGCGGTCATATTGGCTGACCTGGTAGCCTTTGGGCAGGTCGGGGTAGAAGTAGCTTTTGCGGGCGAACTGGTTCACAGGGGGGATGTCGCAATTCAGCGCCAGGCCGACCATCATGCCGTATTCCACCGCCTGCATGTTGACCACGGGCAGGGTGCCGGGCAAACCCAGCGACACCGGGTCTACGGCGGTGTTGGGGGCGGCTTCTACGCTGTCTACCACCGGGCAGGCGCTGAACATCTTGGTTGCAGTCAGCAGCTCGGCGTGTACTTCCAGTCCGATAATGGGGGTCCAGTCGCTCATGTGCAGGTCCTCGCGGGATGGCTTTTCACAGCGCGGATTGTACCACTGCCGGGGCGGGCTGTGCCATGTTCCGCGAGGACCTGTGGGCGTTAGGGGCTTTTTCTCGGCTCTGGGGCTTTCACGGGCTGGCCGGGTGCGGTTTGCATCTCGACGCCGAGCCGCTTGTGTTGGGCCAGGTCGTCGCGGACCTCAACCCCGTCGTAGGTCATCGGCTGGTCGTCGCGGCTGCGGTGGGCCGCCGACGCGATCACCATGGACGACACCGGTGCAGTCATCAGCAGGAAGAGCGCCAGCAGCACGGCGCGCAGGCCCATCTGTGGTTGAAAGAGGGCCGCCGCGATCACGATGAAGGCTACGCCCAGCGTCGCCACTTTGCCTGCCGCGTGGATGCGGGTGTACACGTCCCGGAAGCGGATCATGCCCACCACCCCGGTCAGGCTGAAGAGCACGCCCACATAAAGGACGCCCAATGCGAGGTATTCCATGGATCGACTCCTTGCCGCGCGCCTCTCAGAAGACGCGGCCTTCGTTCAGGTAACGGGCAATTGCCAGGGTGCCGACGAAGGCAAACAGCGCCAGCGCCAGCCCGGCGTCGATGAGGGCGGGCTGCTGCTGCACCAGCGCCAGCACCACGATGATCGCGATGAAGACCGTTGTCAGGGCTTCTAGGGCTTGCAGGCGGTCGGCGGCTTCTGGGCCGCGCCACAGCCGCCAGGTGATGGGCAGCAGCAGCAGCACCAGGAGGATGAGTGCCAACGCGATGCCGCCGTCCACCAGGGGAATTCCTGTTATCATCAGTTGATAATCCTTTGCAGCCGACGCAGGCGCTTTTCCTGCGCATCGTCCAGGGTATCGGCCTCGGCCACGTCGATGCAGTGTACGTAGACGTAGCCTTCGTCGTCAAAATCGACCACCAGCTCGCCGGGGGTGATGCTGATGCTGTGGGCGGTCATGGCACTAACGGCGTTGCGCTCGTCACCGACTTTCACGCGGATGATGGCCGGGTTCACCGGACGCCGACCGAAGATGCGCAGAATCATGTCAATGCCGCTGAGGGTGATGTCCACCACCAGCACGATGATATACCACAGCAGCGCGGCGATCTGAAGCGGCAGGCGCAGTGGGTTGAGCTGCATACGCCCGTCCCCGCTGATGCGCAGCAGCACGGCGAAGCCCAGCGCGTAGCCGATGAGGAAGCCTTCGGGGTTGAATTGTTCGGTGAGGATCATCCAGGCCCCGGCCATCAGCAGGGCGTACAGGGCGCTGGAGGCGATCAGCTTGAGATAGCGCATGGGTTGGGGCGCTCCTTTCGTCTCGTCAGGCAGGCATCACACGCCGATACTGAGCACGGCGTTGATGTACACGTAGGGTTGGTTGAGCTGGGTCACGGCCTGGGTAGCGACCTCGATCAGCGGCGTGGCGAACAGGCCCAGACCGATGGCGATGCCGATCAACAGGGCCGGGGCTAGCGGGCTGTCGTGCACACCGGGGGCTTTCAGCGGCGTCGTGTCGTCGTCCTGCGCCTGCTGGAACACCAACTGCCAGGTGCGCATCATGTACATCAACGTCAAGATGCCCGCGCCCACTACCAGGCCGATCACGCCCCAATTGATAGCAGCCTCGGTGGGTGTGGCGGCGGCTTCCACGGCGCTGATGCCGCCCTGCACCACAGCCAGCTTGCTGATGAAGCCGTTCAACGGCGGCACCCCGGACAGGGCCATGCCCCCCAGGAAGTACAGCGAGGCCGTCAGCGCCATGCCTTTGCCCACGCCGTGAATCTCTTTGACGGCGGCGGTCTTCTTCTTGGTGCGGCTGCTCACCACGCCGGTGAGCATCAGCAGCGCCGCCTTGACGAAGCTGTGATTGACCGCGTAGACCACCGCCGCGATCAAGGCCAGCTCGGTACCCCAGCCGATGGCGACCAGGATGAAGCCGATCTGCCCGAAGGTGGAATACGCCAACATCCGCTTGGCGTCATAGGTGCGCAGCGCGCCCAGGCTGCCGAAGAAGATGCCGATCAAGCCCAGCACGATGAGCAGGTCTTGGATGACGGGTGCTTCTTCGGTGAAGAGCAGCGTGGTCAGGCGGATCAAGCCGTAGACGCCCACCTTGACCACCACGGATGAGAGCACGGCGTGCACGGGCGTCGGCGCGGTGGTGTGGAAGTCCGGCTGCCAGAAGTGAAAGGGAAAGACCGCGCTCTTGAGCAGGAAGGCGGACATGAGCATGACCGCGGCAGCCTGCGCCAGGATAGGTCGTTCGCCGCGGGCCAGCAGGTCGGCGATGTCGGCCATGTTCAGCGTGCCGAAAGTGGCGTAGATGGCCGCGATGCCGCCCAGCAGGAACAACGTGCCCATCGCGCTGATGAGCAGGTACTTGATGGCGGCTTCCAGGCCCAGGCGGTTGTCGCTGATGGCGACTAGGCTCACGGAAGAAAGCACCATCAGCTCCAGGAACACGAAGAAGGTGAACAGGTCGCCGGTGAGGAAGGCCCCGTGCAGGCCGGCGGCCATGCCCAGAAACAGCGGCGTGAAGGCCGGGAAACTGACGGCCTTGTCGTTGCAATTCAGCGCGTAGAGCGCACCACCGGCCACCACCGTCGAGGCCATCACCAGGAACAGCGCCGTCAGCGTGTCCGCGACCAGCACGATGCCGTAGGGGGGCAGCCAGTCGCCGATGCGGTAGACCTGCGGACCGTGGGCCAGCACATCCGCCAGCAGGAAGTAACTGCTGCCCGCCGCCGCAAAGGACACGATCACGTTGAGCCAGCGCTGCCACGCGTTCACTTGTGACAGCGGCAGGCTGATGACCAGTCCCAGCAGGGGCAGCAGCAGCGGTGCGAGCACGAGAAAGTTGTTTGCCATGGTTGCCTTGTCTGCCTTTGTGTGCCTGCGCTTATTGAACGAGTTGGTTCACGTCGTCGCTGTCCACCGAGTTAAAGCGGCGCGCCGCCACGTTGATGAGTCCCAGCAGCAGCGCGTAAGAGCCGAAACTGATGACAATGGCCGTCAGGATGAGGGCCTGTACCAGCGGGTCGCTGGGCTGCCCCGCCGGGACGGCTTCCGTGACGGTGTTGACGTTCTCTTTGACGACGTAGGCAGGCGTGGTACCGTCGAAGGCCCCTGCCGCCAGTAGAAACAAGTTGATGGCTGTGAACAGGATGTAGAAGCCCATCGCCACCTTGATGAGGTCACGGCGTAGGAGCTGGAACACGCCCAGCCCGAACAGGATGCCAGTGGCAAGCGCAAAGAGCACGTTCATGCGGCGTTTTTCTCCACTTCAAGTGGGTGGGCGATGGCCTCCATGATGAGGCTCACCGCGCCGAAGACGGTCAAGAAGATGCCCAGCTCGAAGATCACCGCTGAGGCCAGGTGCAGGCCGGCTGGTTCTGCCGTGCTGAAGGTAGTGTGATAGAAGAAGGCTTCACCGAAGAAGAGCGGTGCAACAGCGTTGCTGAAGGCCACAACCAGGCCTAACACGGTCACCCGGCCCGGCATCAGCCAGCGCAGGCGCTTGCGGGCGTCAAAGTAGCCGAAGACCACGTACCACAGCGCTACCGCCAGCCCGCTCACCACGCCTGCTGTGAAGCCGTCACCGGGCGCACCCCCGCCGTAAAGCACATGTGAAAACGAGATCAGCAGTGCGAAGGGCAAGACTAGGGTGGCGGCCAATTCCGTGAGCGGGTTATCTAAACGTGACTTGACCCGCTCTTCTTGCAAGGCCAGCAGTTCGGGGTCGTCGTCCGGTTCCGGTTCCAGCTCTTCGCGGATGTCTTCAAGCCGCATTCCACGGATCAGATCACCGGGGTCCGGGCGCGTCAGCAGGGTGAGGACGCCCAGCGCGGCGATGGCGAACACCGTGATCTCCAGCAGGGTATCCACGCCGCGGAAGTCCGCGAGGATGGCGGCCACCACGTCCGTGACACCGGTTTCGGTGTAGGTGTTGGTCAGGTGCCACTCAGCAATCGGGCGGGTGATCTCATTGCGTTCGGGGCGGTTGACCACGGCGCTGAGCGCGAAGAGTCCCACGACTGTGCCCACCGCACCGCTGATGAGGATGTCACGCAGCAGGCCGCCGTTTCCGCCGCTCCACAGTTTGTCCATAACGGCCTGGCGCTTTTCCACGCTGATGCGTGCCAGCATGATGAAGAGCAGCACCGTTGCCAGGGTCTCGACCAAGAGCTGCACCAGGGCCACGTCGGGCGCGGGTTCCAGCAGGAAGATGCCGCCGATGGCGTAACCCATCACGCCCATCGCCAGCCCGGCCATCAGGTGCTTCTCGAAGGCGATGGACGCGAAGGCGGCACCGATCGACAGCAGCAGCAGCACGCCCTTCAGCAGGTCCGCGCCGGGGTTGCTGAAGACCAGCGGGACATTGGCGAGGTCGATGTGCAGCAGGTTGCCTACCGCCAGCTCTGCCAGCACGACGAAGATCACCACGCTGGTGAGGATGGCGATGAGGTAATGGCGCAGCTTGCCGTTCTGACTCTTCAGCAGCAGGTCACCGAAGGCGTCCACGCGGCCCAGAATCCAGGCGTAGACCCCCTGTGCCTGCGGGAAGGGCACGCCCGGAACGCGCAGCCAGAACCCGCGTGAGGCGAAGACCAACGGCCCCAGCGCTAATACCGCCAGGCTGAGTTGGAAAGCAGGGTTCGCCAGGCCATCTGGCGGGATGAGGTACAGGCTGACTTCTTTGGGGACGGCCAGCGCCACCAGCGGCCCCATCACCGGGGCGACGAGCACGCCCAGCACCAGCGACGCCGCCGCCATCATCCCCGGCCCGGCCACCAAACCCAGCGGTGG
>CAYWGJ010000125.1:0-8740 GCA_964457835.1 uncultured Anaerolineaceae bacterium | reverse complement strand
AGCCCGGACCCCGCCGTGCCGCCGCCCACCCCCACGCCCAGCGAAACGCCGCCCATCATCAGCGCCTAAGGCCGCCGCGTGTGCCGCCACATGCGCCGCCGCGTGATTTGAATCGGCTTTGAATCCACCAACGCGCTGTGAAGAAGGCACAGAAGCGTGCCATAATATACATCAAAGCAATCTAATTAGGGATGACAGCGCTATGCTGCGTTCGGCTGTGTTTCATAACCTGCCCATTGGCCGCCGCCTCAGCCTGCTGGTCTTTGCTATCAGCGCGGCGACCTTGATGATCCTGCTTTACCTCGCCATTGTCAGCGCCACCACGACGCTGCGCGACGAGTCTAAGCGCCTGATCGCCCAACGCAGCGCGGCCATCGCCCAAGACTTGAGCAGCCGCCTGACGCGTGCCGAGACCCTGCTGCAAACCATCATCAGCGCCAGCAGCGAGGCATCCGCTGACGCTGCCACACCCGAACGCATCAGTGCAGCAGTCAGCAGTGTGATGCAGTACGAAACCGACCTCATCCTGCGCAGCATCACCTACGCCGACCTGCGCCCTGATGCCGAGCACGTCCTGGTGAGCTACAACTTCCCGGACCCTTCCACCGGGCGCACCATCCTCACGCGCATCCTGGACCCCGTGGCACTTGAGGGCGAAGCCTGGCAGCTCACCCTGCCCAGCGCCGATTCGGGATGGAGCGGCCCGGTCGAAAATATCCTGGTCACACCTGTGGATACCGTCGTCACGCTGGCGCTGAGCTACACCGACGCGGACGGCAGCCCGATCGGCCTGCTGTGGGCGGATGTATCACTGACGACGCTCAACCGCTTGCTGCGGGACGCCAGCACTTTAGAACGCTACATGATCCCAGCAGAATCGAGCTACAGCCTGGTGGTCAATGGGCAGGACACGCCGATCGCCACCTACAACCTGCGCAGCCAACCCCCGGACACAACGGCACAGCGCGTCGCCGCACTGCGCGCGGAAGCCTTTGCAGAGGTGATCGAGTTCCCGCTCAGCAGCGAAATTGCCGTGCAAAGCCGCATCAACGGCACGCCCTGGCGGCTCATCAGCGTGCTGAACGACGATCTGCTGGCAGGCCTGCCCACCGTGACCAGCCTAAACCTGTTGGGCATTGCGCTGTTGGGCTTGGCAGTGCTGGTGGGTGTGATCGCGCTGACCGTGCGCCGGACCGTCACGCGGCCCCTGGGTCAACTGGGCCGCGCCGCCTTGGAGATCGGCTCCGGCGGCCTGAACCAGGTCATTCCGTATCAGGATCGCCAGGACGAAATCGGCCAATTGGCCCGCACCCTGGACACCATGCGCGCCGATTTGCAGCATTCGTATGACACTCTAGAAGGCCGCATCGCCCGCCGCACCGCGGAGCTGGACCTCGCCCGCAGCAAAGCCCAGACCAACGCCGAAGAACTGCGCGCCCTCTACGACGAGTCCATCTCCGTGGTCAGTGACTTTCAGCTTCAGGTGATCCTGGACAACTTCACCCAGCGCATGGTCACCCTGCTTAAGAGCGATTACTGCGGCGTGTGGCTGACGCGCAGCACCCAGATTGAGGCGCAGTTAGTGGCGCACACCGCACCGTCCCCGGTGGAGGCCGTGCCGTCGCGCCGCCTGGGCGATGGCTTGATCGGGCGCGTCATCGAGTCAGGGGAGCCGATGATCGTCAACGATTACCCGCAGTGGCCGCAGCGCCAGTATGAGTCCATGTTAACGCAGACGGCACACTGCCTGCTGGTCGTACCCTTGATTCACTCCGGGCACACCATCGGGGCGGCACTAGCAGCGCGCTTCGCCCCGGACAGCTTCTTCACCGACAACGACCAGCGCCTGATGAGCCTGTTCACCAACATCGTGTCGCCCTCAGTACGCAATGCGCAGCTCTTCATCCAACTGGACGCCGCCCGCAAGGACGCCGACCGTGCTAACACGGTCAAGACGCGCTTCCTCGCCAGCGTCACGCATGAGCTGCGTACCCCGCTGAACCTGGTCATCAACAACCTGGACTTCCTGCGGGTGGGGGCCTTTGGGCCGGTCACGGACGAACAGTTGGGCCGCCTCACGCAGACCATCCGCAGCGCCGAGCACCTGCTCTACCTCATCAACGACCTGCTCGACGTGAGCAAGATCGACGCCGGCGAGATGAAGCTCTTTATCCAGCCTACTGAGGTGCCGCCCCTGCTGGAGGACGTGCTCGACTCGGCGGTGGTGCTGCTGGAGCAAAACGACAAGGGCGCGCGCGTAGCGCTCACTGCGGACATCCCCGAACTGCTGCCGCTGGTGCCCATGGACGGGCGGCGCATCCGCCAGGTGCTCAACAACCTGCTCAGCAACGCCATCAAGTTCACGCTGGACGGCGAGGTCAACCTAGGCGTCAGCCTGTCGGAAACGCACCTGCACTTCTCCGTCAGCGACACAGGCATTGGCATCCCGGAGGACGAGCAGGGGGCGTTGTTTGCCCCCTTTGAACGGACGGCACACGCCAGCAAACTAGGCATCGAGGGCACCGGCTTGGGCCTGCCCATCTCGCGTCACTTGGTGCAGATGCACGGCAGCGACTTGACCTATCAAACAAAGGTTGGTGTGGGCACGACCTTCCGCTTTGCGCTGCCGCTGCTGCCGCCGCGCCATACGGGTAACACCCGTACCCAACTGATGGCCGTGCGCCGCGAGGACTTGCTCGACGCGGTGAGCACTGACATCGCCGTCCCCGACATCCACCCCAGCGAGGAGGACACCCAGGACGTGCCCGCCGTCAACCCGGACGACGCCCCCACCGGCTGAGTCGTCGCCGCTGCATACAGGGACCCTCTCCGCTTTACAGCTTGTACAATTCAGCTACAATAGACATAACGTCATGCAGTACATGTCATACACGCGGCCCCGTTGAAAGAGGATAGAAGCTGATGAGTTCAGAGTTCGAAAACGTGCACGCCCTGGTGGTAGAGGATGACGCCGGCGGTATGGCAATTATCGGCGTGATGATGCGCTATATCGGCATCAAGGCTTTCATCAACACCACCGGGCAGGGCGTGGTGCAGATGGCCCATGCCATGAACCCCAAACCGAACATTATCTTCCTGGACCTGAACCTGCCGCGCACCAGCGGCTACGAAATCCTCAAAGAGATTCGGGCGGATGACGCGCTCAAGGACGTGCTGGTGGTGGCTGTTACCGCCCAGGACGCCGACACTGAAATTCCTAAATGCCAGGAGGCCGGCTTCGATGGCTACATCGGCAAACCGCTGAGCCGTGCCCGCTTCCCACGGCAGATTCGGCGGCTGCTGGCTGGCGAACCGGTGTGGGAAACCTACTAACGATCACACTTTAGGAGCTGACCCATGTACTGTTTCCGCGCTTTGCGCCCCCGTCTGCTGGCTGGCGTGCTGCTGCTGGCCCTGCTGTCTCTGAGTCTGGGCGCTACAGCGCAGTCTGACGACACACCCACCGCCGCTGACCCCTTTACGCCGGTCCTGGTCGAAGTCCAGGCAGAGGATGACAAGCCCCTGCACGGCGCGTACTTCGCCGCCAGCGATGCCCCCGGCCCCGCCGTACTGCTGCTGCATCAGCTTTACGCCGATCGCCACAGTTGGGACCCGCTTACACAGGCCCTGATGGATGCGGGGTACAAGGTCCTGGCGGTGGACCTGCGCGGTTTCGGCAGCACGCGCGGCGCGATCAACTGGACGCAGGCGCAGCAGGATACCCTCACCTGGGCGGCGTGGCTGGCCCAGCAGCCGGGTGTACTCAAGGTGTCGATGGTGGGGTCTAGTATGGGGTCCAGCCTGGCATTGAACGGCTGCCTGGATTACGCCGACTGCCGCGCGGCGGTCGCGCTGTCGCCTGGGCTGCGTTACTTCGGTGTAGACATTCAAGATGCGGCAGCCGCCCCGTTTCCGAAGCTGGTGGTCTACGCGGAAAACGACGGCTACCCGGCACGCGCCATGCCCACCCTGGAGGAAATCGGCGTCAGCATCACCTTCATCGCCTATGCAGGCCGGGCGCATGGGGTGGCGCTGTTCAATGAATCGGAGGGGGACGCGGACGGCCCACCCGACCCTGACGCCATTCCACAGATCGTGGCTTGGCTCAATGCCTATCGCTGAGCCATCGGTATAGCCAAACGGGGTTAAGTCGGCAGCCGCTGAAACTGCCGACCCTTTAGCATATCGTCATCCCGTGGGGAAGGGGCGCACTGGTCTAGTAGGTGCGCGGCACCCCGTTGCTGTTGGATGCAGGCAGGGTGTTGAGGAATTCTTCATTGGTGTGATGCTGACGGAAATTATTGAGAAGCTGTTCGGTGGCCCCGATCGGGCCGCTTTGTGGGTCTTCGGCCAGGTGTGCCCACATCCGCCGCAGGGTGTACACGCGCTGGAGCACGTCCGGCCCCAGCAGCAGTTCCTCGCGGCGGGTGGAGGACTGCTCAATGTCGAAGGCCGGGAAGATGCGGCGTTCCTGGAGCTTGCGGCTCAGGTGCAGTTCCATGTTGCCCGTACCTTTGAATTCCTCGTAGATCACGTCGTCCATCTTGCTGCCGGTATTCACCAAACAGGTGGCGACGATGGTCAGGCTGCCGCCCTCTTCCACGTTGCGCGCCGCGCCGAAGATACGCTTGGGCGGATGTACTGCGGAGGGGTCCAGGCCGCCGGAGAGCGTGCGCCCGCTGGTGGGCACTACCAGGTTGTAGGCGCGGGCTAGGCGGGTGATGCTGTCCAGCAGCAGCACGACGTGGCGCTTGCTCTCGACCAGGCGCTTAGCGCGGGCCAGGGCCATCTCTGCTACTTTGACGTGATGGTGCACGGGATCGTCAAAGGTGGAGGCGATCACTTCGGCGTCCACGGAGCGGTCCATGTCGGTGACTTCTTCCGGGCGTTCGCCGATCAGGGCGATCATCAGGTGCACTTCTGGGTAGTTGCGGCTGATGGCGTTGGCAACGTCTTTGAGGACGGTGGTCTTACCGCTCTTGGGCGGCGACACGATCAAGCCGCGCTGGCCCTTGCCGATGGGGGCGATCAGGTTCAGCATCCGGGTGGAGATGATCTGCGGGGCGGTTTCCAGGTCGAAACGTTCCTCCGGGAAGATGGGGGTCAGTTCTTCGAAGGTGGCGCGGCGTTTGGTTTCGTCGGGGTTCAGGCCGTTGATGGCGTCTACGCGCAGCAGGCCGTAGTACTTTTCGGAGTCTTTGGGCGGGCGTACCTGTCCGATCACCATGTCGCCGGTGCGCATGTTGAAGCGCTTGATCTGCGCTTGGGCGACGTATACGTCGTTGACGCCGGGCAGGTATTTCTCGGCACGTAGGAAGCCGATGCCTTCGTCCATCACTTCGAGGATGCCGCCGCGCAGCTTGTGGCCGCGGCGCTCGGCTTCGTTGCGTAGCAGCCCTAGGATGAGGTCCTGCTTTTTGAGGCGACTGTAACGCGGCAGTTCCGCGTCGCGGGCTAACTGCCGCAGTTCGTCTAAGGTGCGTGATTCAAGTTGTGCGATGTCCATAAGCGGTTGTCACGCCGTGGTGTACGGCGTCTCCTTTCAGCGGGATGACAAGATGGCCTTGTTGCGTGAAAACAGCACCCCCATCTGCGCCCAGGGCAAAACAGCGGGGCGGCAGGGGTGAAAGCAGCATGTCAGTAGGCAGTGATGTATCGCCATAGCGTTTCCATGCGCTCAGCAAGAGCGGGGGCTGTGCACTGTGCTGGCTGGTAAGGTTCAGCGTGTGTTGATTGGCTTCAAGTGGCTGTTTTGCTGCACAGTTGACGGGCAGAGCGGGTGAGATGACATCATTTAAGGGAATATAGCACATTTCCCTCAACAGGTCAAACACGAATCACAGGGATTGGTGAGAATGATGGCGATGGGTTAAATCGTGGAATGTCCGTAGTGCCAAGACATGGACAAGCAAGTGAAAGCCGCTAAGACGGGCGCGGGCAGCCAGCGCTGTTAAGCTGTTGGTATTTGCTTACCACCAACGACGGCTCTAATCGCCAGCGCTTGCCAGGCACTGTTAGGCTGCGTGCATCCGTAGGTGCCAAGCGCGTCCGCTCAGCGTGTGCACACATACGCGCTGAAGGCGTCCCAGTCTTCCGGCGGGCAGGCCAGGCCGGGGGGCATGCCGTATTGCGCGTACATCGCAGCAAAGGCCGCCGCCGACTCCGGCTCTTGGGCGCTGGGGATGAAGACCACGCGCGCCGCTTCGTCAAAGCCCAGGCTGCGCTGTGCCGGGTGATAGTAGTAGAAGGGGTAATCCAGGCAGCATTGCAGCACCCACAGGTCTCCCGGCTGACCGTTCGCGGCCACCGCGTCCAGCACTGCATCCACGCGGGTGGGGGCCATCAGCCCGCGTTGGGCATCTAGGCCCTGCCCCACGCTGACCGCGATCAGCAGCGGCGCGGCGGCCCACAGCAGCACGCGGCGCGCCGTCAGCAGTGATCCCCAGCCGACGCCCGCCAAGATCACCAGCGGCGGCAGCAAAAAGACGTAGTTGCGCACGAAGGGCACGCTGCCGGTGAGGGTCTGCTGTGCCAGCGCGCCCACGCTGACCACTGCACCCAGGCCTAAGGTCAGCAGCAGAAAGCGCCGCGCCATACTGCCCGGACCCTGCGTCCAGGCCGCCCACACGCCCAGCGGCAGCCCGATCAGCACGACGATCCCCAGCGGCCCGCCGAAGCTCTGCGCCAGCCACGCGCTGAGCATGGCGTCCAGCGGTGGACCCAGGCTGCTCAGGAAGCCACGTTCCGCTTGGTAGCGCAGGCCGTCCAGGTAGAGCAGGGTGACCAGCGCGGACGTGCTGAGCATGGGCAGGGCCACGCGGGTGAAGAAAGCGCGGCGTCGGGGCAGGGTCAGCCCACCCAATGTGACGCCCGCCACCAGCAGCAGGTTTGTAGGCAGCACCAGCACCAGCGCAGCGCTCAGCAGGGCCGCCGCTGCGCGGTATCCGGCAGGGGCCGTGTGGGGCATCCGTGCCAGCAGCACGGTCAACAGCAGACTCAGCAGCATGGTCAGGCTGTAGCCACGCGCACTGACCGCCCATTCCAGCAGGACCGGGTGCCCGGCCAGCAGGACCATGCTCAGCAGGGCGGCGGGGCGTCCGGCCAGATGTCCGGCGGTGCGTCCTGCCAGGGCCAGGGTCAGCAGGGCGGCAAAGAGCGCCGGCAGGCGCAGCACCAGCTCGCTGTCGCCTATGGTGTGCACGCTCAGGCTCAGCAGCAGACTGTGCAGCATGTGGTTGTTCGGAAAGCTGTAGGCGAACACATCCCGCAGGCTGCCCGTGTAATTGGCGAGGTTGAAGGCTTCGTCGTAGATGAGCGTGCGCGTCAGGGCGGGGGCATAGAGGGCCACGGCGCTCAGCAGCACGGCCAGCATGGCAGGGGTTGTGGCATACCGTTGGACTGGGTTCATGTGCAGCGCCTCCTTGTGCTGATCCTGACGCGGCATCGGCTTCGACTGTGCCTACAGTGTAGCGCCATGTGCGTCCCTGCGCTATGCTCAGCGCTGCATTCAACCCACACAGCTAACGGAGCCAAACCCTGATGGACACCGCACACGATCCGCTTTTGACCTGGCGCAACGCGTTCCCCATCCTGGCGCAGAAGACCTACCTGATTAGCAACTCGTTGGGGGCCATGCCGCGCGCGGTCTACGACAGTCTGCACGCCTACGCCGACACCTGGGCGACCTTAGGCGTCAGCGCCTGGGGCCAGCCCTACGACGAACGCCCAACCTGGTGGGACCTCAACGGCGCGGTCGGCGACAAAATCGCGCCGCTGATGGGTGCCCCGGCGGGCAGCGTCTTGGTGCATCAAAATGCAAGCATTGCCAATAGTATTTTGTTTTCTGCATTAGATTTCAGAGACACCGCGCGCAGCAAGGTCGTCATCACTGACATGGACTTCCCCAGCGACGTCTACGTGCTGCGCGCGTGGCTGCCGCCGCACATGGAGATTCACACGGTGCGCAGTGCTGACGGCATCGGCATCGACACCCAGGCCCTGTTGGACGCCATCGACGAACGCACGCGCCTGGTGAGCGTGTCACATGTGCTCTTCAAGTCGGCGTATATTTTGCCCGCCGCGCAGATCGTCGCCAAGGCGCAGCAGGTCGGCGCGCAGGTGTTGTTCAACGGCTACCACAGCGTCGGCGTCATCCCGGTGGACGTGACGGCGCTGGGCGTGGATTTCTACATCGGCGGCACGCTGAAGTGGCTGTGCGGCGGCCCCGGCGGAGTGTTTTTGTACGTGCGCCCGGACCTGCTGCCCACGCTCCAGCCCAAGGTGACGGGCTGGTTTGCGCATCAGCGCCCCTTCGCTTTTGACCTGGAGCACTTCACGCTGCGGGAGGACGCCTACCGCCTGATGAACGGCACGCCAGGTATCGCGTCGCTGTATGCGGTGCAGCCGGGCGTGGAGATCATCGCGCAGGTGGGCGTGGACGCTATTCGCGCCAAGTCGATGCGGCAGACCGCGTTGATTATTGAGGCTGCTGATGCTGCCGGGTGGGACGTGGTATCGCCGCGCGATCCGGCACGCCGCGCCGGGACGGTCACGCTGCGCCCGCCGCAGGCCTACGCTGTCTCGCGGGAACTGTTGGCGCGCGGCATCGTGATTGACTACCGCGAGGGGGCCGGCATCCGCATTGCACCGCACTTCTACAACAGCGACGCGGAACTGCACGCCACGCTGGACTCCATCCGGGACATCCTGGCGGGCGGCACCTGGCAGCGTCACGCACAGG
>CAYWGJ010000124.1:4966-8952 GCA_964457835.1 uncultured Anaerolineaceae bacterium | reverse complement strand
ACGACCTCGGCCACCAACTGCGCCAAGGTCAGCTCGTCTTGAGTCCAGGCCGTAGCTTGATCGGCGCTGTCGAGCACCAGCAGGCCGGTGAGCTGGCCTTGATCGCGCAGCGGGGCCACCAACAGCGCACGGGTGCCGTCCCCGCCCAGGCGGGCCGCCAGCGTCACGCGCCAATCCTCGACCGGAGCACTGCGTTCCTGCGTGCTCAGCGACATGGGCGGCGCGTCGATCAAGCGCGCGCGCAGGCGGGCGGGCAGACTGAGTGTGCCCGACCTGGGGCGCACAGCCACAGACGCAGTGTCACGGGTCCATTGATGGGCACAAGCCAAACCCACGGCAATGCTGGCGGTGGCATCGGCGTCCTCCAGGGGCGTGACGAACAAACGCGCACGGTCCGCTTCGATGAAATCGCCCAGGCGCGTCAGGGTGTCGGTGACCGCCGCGCTGAAGTCCCGATTGATGAACGCCTGCAACACCTCTACCAGCACGCGCCGCACTTCCGCCTGCACCACCACGCGCGACTCGGCGGCTTTGCGCTGCGTGATGTCCGTAAAGCTGCACACAATGTGGCGCAGGCTGCCGTCCGCAGCGTACTGCGGCGCAGCGCTGCACAGCAGCCAGATACGCTCAGCGTCGGGGGAATCACCGGGGCGGCGCAGCCCAATCACGCGCTCGTCCACCGTTTCGCCGCTGTCGATGGCCGCCAAGGCCGGGTGTGCCTCCAACGGAAAAGGCGTGCCGTCCTCGCGGATGGCATCCCAGGGCAGCTCGCGGTAGGTGCGCCCGTGCAGGTCTTCGCTTGCCAGCCCTAACAGGCTGAGGGCTTGGGCGTTGTCGAAGAGCACGGTGCCGTCCGTGTCGATGAGCAGTACCCCCGCGCGCACGCTGTGGATCAACTGCCGGAAGCTGTCCTGGCTTTCAGAAAGCACTTGGGCGATGGTGTTTTTCTCACTCACGTCGCGGATGAGCACCATCGCCAGCGGGCCGCGCGCCGGGTCCGGTGGCAGGGGGATGAAGCGCAGCTCATAATGGCGCGCCGCGCTGTAGCGATCGGGGGCATAGTGCGCTTCCATACGCGACATCATGCCGGCCAGCGCCGCTTGGTAGCACGAGAGGTAGTTCTGGCTGCGGTGCATGGGCAGGGCTTCAAACATCGTCCTGCCGATCAGGTGCTGCGGCGTGCAGCCGATGTCGGCCAACACGGGGCCATCGGCCATCAGGTAGCGCAGCTCCCGGTCGTAGACCAGCACCGCCATGTCGGTCAGGTGCAACGCGACGTTGGGCAATGACGGCGGCACGCTGTGAGTCAGCCGCGTAATGAGCGCGGGCAGCAGGGTCCGGTACGCGCCGTCGCTGTCGCGGATCACGTAAGCCGCCGCGCCCAGGTCCAGCGCCTGTGGGATCAACGCGGCGTCGGCAGGGTCAGCCACAAAAAGCGCCGGGCGCGTCTCGCCAATGCCCTGTAGAGCGGCTAACCACCGCAAACCACCCTGCCCGTGCAGCACCAACACATCGGCAGGCTGCTGACGCACCAGGCGCTGTGCGTCAGCGTTGTGGGGGGACAGGCCAACCCGCTGACAACGCAGACCCAGTGTGTGCAGCAGGGCACACATGGCAGGGTCACTGTCGGCGTCGGGGTCCAGCAGCAGCAAACGCCGAGCCGGGGATGAGGGAGCTTGTAGGGGTTCGATGGGAACAGCGGTGCTCATGATGTCAGTCCGAGACGAAAGTCGCAATACACCTATTATATTGTATCTTAACCCCTTGCGCAAGTCCATTTCTGAGCGCCAGATGATTACACCCTTAATCAGGTCACAAAGGCGCTAGATGGTTCTCTGAACATTAGTAAAGTTCATAATGTGTCGTAAGATCATCGCGTGCGAGCCGCTCAACCCGTGAGCGCGAGCCAACGAATCACGGACCTGCCATTGCTGATGATGCGATCGTGTAGGGCCTGTTCCGCATGGCGCATACTGCCGAACTTCACAATGCCCAGCATGAACTCATAGCCTGCAATGCGTGCCTCGCGTTCTTCGCGCGTGCTGACGCGCGTGCTGACGCGCGTGCTGACGCGGTTTTCCTCGTAGTAGATATGCAGCAGTTGACCTTGATTGCGCAAGCGCGCGAGGGTAGCGGCGGTTTCACGGTGGCCTGACAAATCCGCGACCAGGCGGTGAAACTCGAACAACAGCTCATTGGCCTGCTCCCATTGGCCCGCTTCGTGAAGCACCCGCGCCTCCTGGATCGGCGGGCGCAGCAGCGACAGCAGCGCCACCCGGTTGAGCTGCTGCGTGGCCCAATGAAAGGCCAGCCGCTCGATCACGGCCCACAGCGCGAACACCTCTTCGGCGTCGTCCGCGTCGTAGTTTCGCACGAACACCCCCCGCCGTGCCCGGTACACCAGCCAGCCCTCCTCAATCAGCAGGCGCAGCGCATCGCGCACGGTATTCTGACTCACGCCGTGTTCCTGTGCGATGCTCAGCTCCACCAGGCGGTCGCCGCAGGTATACACGCCCCCAAGGATGCTCTCTCGCAGACCGTTGGCGATGGCCGTAGCGCGGGTCTCTCGCGTGCTCATGGGCCTTAGGGCAGCCAGCGCAGGCCGACGCCGCCGTCGGTGGCGATCACTTGGCGCGCGGCATCGTCATCCGCCAGGGCCAGTGCGTAGCTGGTACCGCTGGCAGAATCGACGGCCCCGGCGTTGAAGCTCAGGTACGCGCCGTCCGGCGTGATGTCCAGGCCCCAGATGAAATCACCGGCACTGTGCAGACGGTCCGCGCGGCCCTGCCCATCGGCGGTGATGCGCGCAATAGCCGTCGAGTCGCTCTCGCCCGTCACGTAGTAGACCGTCTGACCATCCGCGCTGAACACCGGCCACGCCTGCCGCGTGGAGTCCTGCGTCAGGCGCGTGACCTCAGCGCTGGCAATGTCCAGTATGGCGATGTCCCAGGTGCGCGCGTCGCGGGCTTCCCCCAGCGTAAAGACCAGCCGCTGCCCATCCGGACTCCAGCGCGGGGTGCTGGCGCGCAGTGCGCTGTCCTCAAAGAGCGGTTCCAAGTCGCTGCCGTCAGGACGCACCCGGAAGAGGTCAAAGCTGCCATCGGCGCGCAGGTCCGCCGCAAAGGCGATCCAATCGCCATCCGGCGACCAATCCGGCGTCCACTCGTCCACGGCGCTGTCGAAGAGCTGGCGTATGTCCCCGCCGACGTGGGTCACGGTGTAGAGGTCGTAATCATCGCCGCCCCGGTCGGACTGAAACACGACTCGCGCGCCGTCCGGTGAGGGGTCCGGGTGCAGGTTGGCAGCACGATCAGCGGTCAGTTGCAGCTCAATGCCGACGTTCAGGCTGCGCCGGACCAGTGCAAAGCTGCGCACGTCGTCGTCGGCGCTGGGCAGGCGGCGCTCGGCAAAGTACAGCACGCTGCCGGAATCCAGGGCATCAGCGGGCGGGCGGGTTGTCGGGGTGCGCGCCGACGAAGACACAGTGGCAGTGGCGCGGGTCGCTGTGATGGCGCGGGTTGCTGTGGTGGCCGGGGTCGCAGCGATGGCCGTTGGCGGATCATCCCCGCCCAGCAGCGGCGCGGCCAGCATCAGGCCGCCCACGGTGACAGCAGCCAGCAGGCCATAGCCGATCAATCCTCCCAGTGCGATGCCCATCCAGGCGGGTAGGCCGCCGCGCTGAGGCGCACGCTGCCGCGGCTGTGGCGGGACGGTGGGCGGCGCTGCGCTGTCCGTGTCCGTGCGGCTGTAGATGGGCGGGGGCACAGTTGGGCTGGGTGCCGCGCTGGGCGGCGGGGAACTCGGCGGCGATGGCGTATGGGGCACGGTAGCACCGGCAGCCATACGGCGCGCGGCGTCTACGGCATCGCGGGAAATGCGCGGCTGGGTGTCGTGCAGCGACGAGGCCGGGGCCTCCACCGCCAGCGCCAGCGCTTCCGCTAAGCCCTGGGCGCTCTGATAGCGCTCGTCGGGGCGCTTGCGCAGCG
>CAYWGJ010000124.1:0-4956 GCA_964457835.1 uncultured Anaerolineaceae bacterium | reverse complement strand
ACGATGGGCGTTTCGTTTAGGAAAAGTGGCCTGTAGAGCTCGCGCATCACCGCCACCGCGCGATCTTCCTCGGCGCCCACTACGACTCGGTCAGGGCGTTTGAAGTCTTCGATCGCAGCGCCTTCGCGTAAAAACTCGGGATTGGAGACGACGCTGAAATCGCCGTCCGGTCGGGATTTGGCGATCACCGCCTCCACCGATAAGCTGAGCTGGGGGTTGAAGCTGCGCGCGGTGGGCGGCGGCGTGGTGACCTGCATCACGGCGATGCTGTAAGGGGTCTCACTGTGGAAGGGCCGCCGCCCGGTTGCCATCTCAAAGAGCATCACGCCCATGGCATACACGTCGCTGCGGCCATCCATGGCATGGCCCTGTGCCTGTTCGGGACTCATGTAAGCGGGGGTGCCCACCACGCCTTGAGTCGTCAGCGCGGCCCCGGCGCTTTCCGGCCCGGTGATGCGCGCGATGCCGAAGTCGGTCAGGTACGCGCCGCCGTCGTCGTCCAGCAGCACGTTACTGGGCTTCAGGTCGCGATGCAGCACGCCTTTACTGTGGGCGTAATCCAGGGCGGGCGCGACCTGCTGAATGATGTCCAGGGTGCGCTGAATGGGCAGGGGGCCGCTGCTCAGCAGACGGTCCACTGAGCCGCCCGGCATGTAACGCAGCACGATAAAGGGCTGACCTTCATGCTCGCCATGGTCGTAGACGGGTACGATGCTGCGGTGCTCCAGTTGAGCGACAATCGCCACCTCGCGCTCAAAGCGGGCCAGGTAGGTGTCGTCCAGCATTAGCTCACGGGGCAGCACCTTCAGTGCTACCGCGCGCCCCATAGAGGTCTGCCGCGCGCGGTAGACGGTCGCCATGCCCCCCTTGCCGATGCGCATTTCCACCGTGCAGCCGCCGATTGTCTTGCCGATCAGGTCATCAGTTTGGGTCATGGCTCGCTCGTCTCGCAGAACACAGCCTCCATTATACACAAGGTACGGGGCGGCCACGTGCTACATGGCACGGCGGCGCGGCGGCAGGTGCCCGTCCAGCACGCGGGTGATGGCGGCAAACACCGTGTCCAGGGGCTGCGCGGCGTCGATGGCCTGCCAGCGCCCACTGTTATCGGCATCACCGATGGCACGGTAGCCCTGATAGACGCGCTGATGAAAAGCCGCGGCCATGGCGTCCAGGCGGTTGTACTCCTCACCGAACAGCGACGCCGCCGCCCGCCGCCGCAGGCCCTCTTCCGGCGGCACATCAAGGAAAAGAGTCAAGTCCGGCAGCAGGTCGCCGGTGGCAAAGCGCACCGTATCGATCACGTAATCCAGGTCCAAGCCGTGGCCGTAGCCCTGGTAAGCCACCGTGGAGTCGATGTAGCGGTCGCACAGCACTACGCCGCCGCGCGCCAAGTGTGGGCGGATCACGTCGCGCACCAACTGCGCGCGCGAGGCGTTAAACAACAGCAGCTCAGCCCGCGGCGACAGGCCGCTGGCATCTTTATCCAGCAGCAGCGCGCGCACCTGGTCACCTAAGGGGGTGCCGCCTGGCTCACGGGTCAGCAGCACGTCATAGCCGCGTGCGCGCAGCAGCTCCAAGGTGTTAGCGACCTGGGTCGTCTTGCCGCTGCCGTCGGTGCCTTCAAAGGTGATGAACATGCTGCCCTGCCTCCTGAGTATGTGAGTGCCAAGCTGTCACCGGGTTGAAGCGGGGTCTATTGTATCAGGGTGGCGCGATGTGACCAATGGGTGGAGGAAGGGAAGTAAAGCAGGCGGCCCTACGTAGGGGGCCGCCCGCTGTGTCTACAATTCTACAACCTAGAGGCGTGATGCAGCGTGCCGAGCCTTAGCTCAGCGCGTCGTAGCCAGGGCCGTTAGCGAAGAAATCGTAGTTGGGCTGGATGTCTTCGGTCAGGTCCACCACGTCACCGGCAGCGTGGGTAATCAGCTCACCGGCCATGGTCATACGCTGCTGGTCAGCGGCCATGGCGTAGTCGCTGGGCACTTCTTCTTCGATGAAGATGGCTTCATACGGGCATTCCGGGATGCATGCCCCGCAGTCAATGCAGGTGTCAGGATCGATGAAGTACCAGGGCCATTCCGCTTCAGGCTGGCCGGGCACGATGCATTCCACCGGGCACACTTCCACACAGGCACCGTCACGCAGGCAGAGGCTGGTAATGATATGAGTCATGGCTTGTGTCCTCACTCTTGAACTTCGCGTTGATTGAATGAATGGCAGGTAGCTCAAGCAGATGGGCACTGCGCTCGCCACCGAATTAAACCCATCATACCCCGCTTTTTCGTTCTTGTCTGGAACTTTTGTTGGATTGCGAAGACTTGTTTTCAAATTGGTGTATCTAGTTCATAAACATGGTTCGACATACTACATACACCCGGTTAAACCTTTTCATTTTTCATAACGCCTATTTAGACAACTCGCCTAATTTTTACCCCCATTATTCGGACAACATGTCCAAATTAGGCGTGCATTTTGCGCAAAATGCCGTATAATCAAGCTAAAGACAGCTTGTTGTGTCACCAAGCAGTGACGCAGCAACCGGTGACGTGCACCCGCGCGCCGCCCTTTTTCTTCTTGAAAAGACCACCATAGAATAGAAAGGATACCCCCGCATGATTATTGGCATCCCCGCAGAGATCAAAGTCGATGAGAACCGCATCGCCATGCCGCCCACCGGCGTGCAGCAGCTCGTCAGCCACGGCCACAGCGTCTACGTCCAGCAGGGCGGCGGCCTGGGCAGCGCCTTCACCGATGAGGAATACATCGCCGCCGGCGCACAGATTCTGCCCACAGCAGCCGACGTGTGGGGCCAGGCGCACATGGTCATCAAGGTGAAGGAGCCGCAGCCCGAAGAATACGCCTTTATGCGCGATGACCTGGTGCTCTTCACCTACCTGCACCTGGCCGCCGCCGAGGAACTAACCCACGAGATGCTCAAGCGCGGCGTGACCGGCATCGCCTACGAGACCGTCACCGACCGCGACGGCAAGCTGCCCCTGCTGGAACCGATGAGCGAGGTCGCCGGGCGCATGGCGGTACAAGCCGTCAGCCACAACCTAGAAAAGACCCAGGGCGGGCGCGGCGTTCTGCTGGGCGGCGTCCCTGGCGTGCCCCCCGCACGCATCGTCATCCTGGGCGGTGGCACCGTGGGCACCAACGCCGCCAAGATCGCCCTGGGCATGGGCGCGGAAGTCACCTTGATGGACCTGAACCTAGAACGCCTACGCTACCTGGACGACGTGCTGCACGGGCGCTTCACCACCCTCTACTCCAACACCCACAACATCGAGGCCGCCATCCAGCGCGCCGACGCCGTGATCGGGGCCGTACTCATCGCCGGGGCCAAAGCGCCGCACCTCATCCGTCGCGAGCACCTGACCACGATGCCGGATGGCTCCGTCATCGTGGATGTGGCCGTGGACCAAGGCGGCTGCGTCGAGACGACGCATCCCACCACCCACAGCGCCCCGACTTACGTCATCGACGGCGTGGTGCACTACGGCGTCGCCAACATGCCCGGTGCCGTGCCGCGTACCTCCAGCCTGGCGCTGAGTAACGCCACCCTGCGCTACGCCCTACGCATCGCCGACCTAGGCGCAGAAGCCGCTATGCGTCAGGACAAGGGCCTGCGCGATGGCCTGAACACCTACCAAGGCCAGGTCACCCACCCCGCCGTCGCTGAGACCTTCGACCTGGATTATACCGACCCTGAAACCCTGCTCAACGCCGCCACGCCTGCGTAAGCACTAAGCGCTGCCTCAATCCCTCTCCAATGCCTTGGGGAGGGACTTCAGGCAGAGACACGCTACGCACGCCGCAGCCGCCGGATGAAGTCCACGCTTTGCAGGCGGCGCTCCAGCAGATACGTGATGTAGCCCAGCATGACGCGCTCTAAGTCCAAGTGCAGCGGCTCGGCCAGCGTCAAGCTGCGGACGTGGCTGTACGGGCTGCGCTGCATGTGACGCAGCAGCTTCAGCGTGCGCACCGGCAGATGCGTGCTGCCGCTCAAGTGCGTCACCCCACGCGGGCTGACCACGCCGCCCTCGGCGTAACTGAAGTACTGGTCCTGCGGCTCAATCGCCTCCTGCGTCACGACACACTGGTTCAACTCCGGGCGGAAGCCGGCCAAGTCCAACAGGTGCAGCTCAAAATAGCGCACGGCCAGGCGTGGGTCACACTCCGGCTCGCTGAGGTGCGTAAAAGCCGCCGCCACCGCCTCGAAAAAACGCGTATCGCCCTCGTCGTCGCCCTCCGCCAGCAGACGCAGCAGCAGCTCGGCCACGTAGGCAGCATAGGCCCCACGCTGAAGGTCCTCCCGCAGCGGCAGAAAGGGGTCCAGCATCTGCGCCTGAGCCACGATGTCCAGCTCCCGGCCCCGGCTCAGCAGCAGGTCCGCACGGGTGAACAGCTCGACGTGGCCGGTGCGTGGGCTGATGGCTTTACGTGCCCCCTTGGCGATAGCATCACGCCGCCCATGCTGAGGCGTGAGCAGGGTCAACAGGCGATCAGATTCGCCGAAATCGCGCCGCTTCAGGATGAGCGCCTCGGTGCGAAAGCTGCGGCTGCTGCGGTCCTGGTGTGTCATCGGCGTGTGGCGCGGTCCTGACGGGCAGCTTCGAAGAGCAGCACCCCAGCCGCCACCCCCGCATTCAGCGACTCGGTGGCCGCCACCATCGGGATGCGGATGCGCGGCGCGTCGGGGAAGTGCGTCAGCGAGTCACGCAGGCCGTGAGCCTCACTGCCAATCACCAGCGCCCAAGGCTGTGCCCAGTCCAACGCATCATAGTCCGCCTCGCCATCACCCGCCGCCAGATAAACTGCTAGACCCTGCGTGTAGCTGGTAATCATGTGCCAGGCTTCCGCCTCAATGACCGGCACGCGGAAGTGCGCGCCCATGCCGCTGCGCAGGGCCTTGGGGTTGTAAGGATCAGCACAGCCCGGTGCCAGGATTAC
>CAYWGJ010000123.1:0-8984 GCA_964457835.1 uncultured Anaerolineaceae bacterium | reverse complement strand
CGGTGGACGGCGTGCTGATCTTCAACGACGCCACTGCCCATGCCCTGATCGATGCCCTGCGCCCGGACATCTACGTCAAAGGCGGCGATTACCACGACAAACCCCTGCCCGAACGCGCCGCCGTCGAAGCCTACGGGGGCCGCGTGGCCTTGATCGACTACCTGCCCAGTCACAGCACCACCGCGCTGATCGCCCGCGTGCGCGCCCTGCCATGACCCAGGTCCCCGACACCGCCGCCGACACCGCGTTCCAGGCCGAAACCAATGCCGACGTCGCCCGCGCCACAGGCGTGCTGGCCCTGGGCAACATCCTCAGCCGTGTGCTGGGCCTGCTGCGCGAGATCGTGCTGTCCAACCTGTTCGGGGCCTCGCGCGCCCTGGAGTCCTTCAACAACGCCCTGGTCATCAGCAAATCCCTGTACGACCTGCTGCTGGCCGGCCATGTGAACAGCGCCATCGTACCCGTGCTCAGTGAGGTAGAACAACGCCATGGCCGCGAGGCCTTTATGCGCCTGGTATCGCTGCTGATGAGCCTGGTCACGCTGATTGTCAGCGGCCTAGGCCTGCTGATCCTGCTGTTCGCGCCGCAGATCGTCGGCCTGGTCAGCGGCGGGGACCCAGAAACCCAGGCCCTCAGCGCGCTGCTGCTGCGCCTGACCACACCCGGCCTGGTCTTCCTCAGCCTGTTCGCCGTGCTGAGCGGGGCACTCTACGCCCTGCGCCGATTCGCGTACCCGGCCCTGTCACAAGCGGTCTTCAATGGCGTGCTGGTGTTGCTGATCCTGCTGCTGGTGCCGCCGCTGGCGTTCGTACCCACGCTGACGGGGGGCGGCGTCACCTGGGCGCTGGAGCGGCCCACTGCGGGCATCATCGCGGCAGCAGCAGCCTGGATGGCGGCGGCGCTCACCCAACTCGCGCTGCAAGTGATCGGCCTGCGACGCGCCATGCGCGGCTCGCCGCTGCGCTTCACCCTGTACTGGCGGCACCCCGCCCTGCGCCAGATCGCCCTGCTCTACGCACCCGTGATGGGCAGCCTGTTGATCGACACGCTGGTGATCCGCATCTTCAGCTACAACCTGGCCGCCCAAGGCCCCATCTCACACGGCAACAACTACATGATCTGGGCCACCACCCTGATCCAGTTCCCGCAGGGCCTGGTGGCAACGGCCATCAGCTTGGCGATCCTGCCCACGCTCAGCCGCCAAGCCGCCGCGCAAAGCCTGACCGCCTTCAAGGATACGCTGGGGCTGGGGCTGCGCTTGGCGGCGGCCTTGATCCTGCCGGCGGCAGTGGGCCTCTTCGTGCTGGCGCTGCCCATCATCGCGCTGATTTTAGAACACGGGGCCTTCACACCGACAGACACGGCCATCACCGCGCTGGCGCTGCGCCTCTACCTCTTAGGGCTGCCCTTCGCCGCCCTGGACCTGCTGTTGGTCTATGCCTTCTACGCCCGCCAAGACACGCTGACACCGGCGCTGGTGGGTGTGCTGAGCCTGCTGGTGTATATGGCGGTGGCCGTGGGCCTGCACCCGCACATGGGCCTCTTCAGCCTCATGGCCGCTGACAGCGTGAAGCACGTCACGCACGCGCTGGTCAGCGGCTGGCTGCTGCACCGACGGCTGGGCGGCTTGGGTGGGCAGCGCCTGCTGAGCACACTGCTGCACACGGGCGTGGCCTCGGCGCTGATGGGCGGCGTACTGGCTCTACTGGCGGCTCCGCTGGGGACCGCTTTCAGTGGGGCAGGCCTACTGGGCGAAATCTTAATTGTTAGCTTGGCAGGTGGGGCCGGGCTTTTAGTCTTCCTTATGGCTGCCTTTACATTAAAGATTGAGGAACTTCGCTGGATTGCGGGCCTGATTCGTCAAAAACTGCTTGCCAAACAAGGCTAAGTATAGGATACTCTCATAAAGGTCGTTTTTATGAATGAAAGATGGGTCAAAGGAGCCGCAAGACCCCGCCCACCAAACGCTGAGCGCCGCATAGATACCGCGTGAGGCTTCACCTCAGCCTGCGACTGCTGTGTTTCGGCTTGTGCTACAATAAATCAGCGGGCATGACGCTCCAATCACCCACCAGATGCGCATTGGGTAGACTGGCAACGATCACAGATGAAGCGCGTACCATTTGCAGTCCTCGTCAATCTATCGCTCGCCTTGACCGTCCTGCTCACTGCCTGTGCACCGACGGCCAGCAGCACGCCCCGGCAGATGATCCCGACCGCAGCGGTGGACAGCCGCATCGACGCCCAACAGGTACGCCTCAGCACCGCCGACCTTGACATCAGCCTGCCGCGCCCCAACAACTGGGAATCCTTCACCACCGAGTACGGCGTGGTGCTGGGCGAGCAGTTCGGCAACGTCGCCAGCGGCGGCAGCTTAGAGGGCATCATCCTCTACCTCTTCGCCAGCCCGCTTGAGGATTACCTTTTCCCCGCCACAGACAGCGACGTAACCACCAACACCGCCGAGCGCATCCAGCGCCGCATCGTCACCGACCCCGATTACATCGGCAGCGCCCGCGTGCAGGACCCGCGCGGCTTTACCTGGGACGCACACGAAGCCGCCTATTACCTGCTGCGCGACGACAGCATCCAGGCCTATTCCATGGTCTTTCACATCGTTGCACCAGGCAGCGACCACGTGGTGATCTGCACGATCAGCGCGCCGCTGGCCCAGCGCGACCGCATCCGCGCCGCCCTACCGCAGCTGCTGGACGGCTTGCAGATCAACGGACACACCCTCAGCGGTGAAGCGCTCAACACCCTGCCGGACCCGCTCGATTTCCCCGACGAAGACTAAGCCCGCAGCCGTACCGTTCTAACGCTCATATTGATCGTGTATCCCGGCGAATTCCAGGCGTCGGGCGATGATCGTCAGCACCACTGGCACCAGCACCGCCGTCAGCAGCGCCAGCGCTAATGCCCCAAAGAAGTTCGTCCACGCCGCCGCATTGAAGAGCGCAAAACCCACCAGCCCACCAATAAAGAATCCCGGCCAGCGCGCCAACCATAAAATGCGCATCACCAGGGCGCGCGTCGTATCGGTCACAGCGTCCGCGGCACGCCCAGTCACGCCCGCCTGAGTGCGGCCATGCGTCTTACGCAGGCTCTGCGCACGCATCTTAATCTCGTCATCACTCAGGACTACATCCGGCGGGGCCTCGTCCTGGCCGCGGCTGCGGTCACTACGTCGCGGGTCTATGGGCTGCATGGGCATCTCCTCTCATTCATCATCGATCTTTACGCGCCGCCGAACTCAAGCGCCCTCCGCAGGTAGCGGGTGATCCGGCGGCGGCACGGTGGGCGGCGGCATGTTCGGCGGCGCAGCAGGCGGCACCACCGCCGACTCGCCGTTGTGATGCCGAGTGTCAGCCGCCGATTCTGCCTGGAGCGGCTCCGCTTGGATGCTGTTGAGCAGCTCCATCTGGCGCGTGTAGCGCTCCGCCGCCACTTTGCGCAGGTCCTCGGCAATGTCGGATTCGTCGGTGATCTCGGCCCCTAACAAGGACTCAATGGCGTCCTCCATGGTGATGATGCCCGCCGTCCCGCCGTATTCGTCGAAGACGAGGAAGAGGTGCTCGCCGCGGGTCATGAATTCGTCTAGGACCTTGGCAACGCTGATGGTTTCCGGCACGGCTTCCAGGGGGCGCTTGAACTCGCGCAGCGGCGTCTGGGTCTGCCCCTTGGCCGCGCGCGTCAAGATGTCATGGCGCAGCACGAAGCCGGCCACGTCGTCCATGTTGTCGTCAAAGACCGGGATGCGCGAGTAGGGCAGCAGGCGGTTGAGCTTGAGCACCTCGCTGATAGAGGTGTCCTGCTGCAAGGCAAAGACCACCGTGCGCGGCGTCATGATGTCCGCAACGTGCACGCGGTCTAGATGCAGCAGATTGCTCAGCACGCGGTTTTCGCTCTCTTGCAGCGCGCCCTCGTCAGCGCCTAGGCTTGCCATGGCCTCGATCTCAGTGCGCGTGATGCTGGGGCCTTCGCCTTCTTTGCGGATCAAGCGCGTGATCTGCTGCAAGCTCCATACCAGCGGATACAGCAGCCACACCAGGCCGCGAATGGTATAAGCGGCAAAACCGGTGAGCTGCTTCCAGTAGGTAGCGCCAATCGTCTTGGGGATGATCTCCGAAAACACCAAGATCAGCAGCGTCAGCACCGCAGAGATGACGCCCAAGTACTCACTGCCGAACAGCGCCGCCGCCTCCGCACCTGCACCCGCCGACCCCACCGTGTGGGCGATGGTGTTGAGCGTGAGGATGGCGGAAATGGGCGTATCGACGTTTTCCTTCTGGGTCTGCATGATCTTGGCCGCGCGGCTGCCCGCGTTGACCCGCGACTCCAGGTACGAGGGTGAAGTGGACAGCAGCACCGCCTCCAGCACGGAACACAAGAAAGAGAAGGCAATCGCCACACCGATGTAAAGCAGCAGACCACTCCAGGTGCCACCGCCAGCCTCACCGGCCACAATCGGCGCGGCGTGGGCGGTCATGGGCGTTATCATCATCACGATGAGCAAAACGGGCAGGGCGGCCATCAGCCAGCGGCTGCGGCCTAAAGGGGGTGTGCGTTCAGGGGGTTTGGGGTCCATGCGCTGTGTTTGGTCGCTCCACAATCAATCGAGACTAATCATAGCACAAAATACGACATCTGGACGCAAAATTGCCGTTAACAACACCGTACAGCGCCACTTTCATGAGTAATCGCTGGGTGCCCTGCAACCTCAGCGCCCAGGCCGCGTATACTTTTTTAGACGTCAATCCCATTACTACGCGAGGATGAATCACGATGAATGATATCCCCAACGAAACCCCAGACGAAATGTCCAACGAAATCCCGGAAATCAACGACGCGCCCGAAGGCGTCAACGAAGAAGAACCCGCCCGCACTACCCTGGAAACCTTCCTGTATCACCAACGCCGCGCCCTGGAAGAAACCGGTAAGGCCCTGGAAGCCCTGCTGCCAGAAGGCTTCCGCACCCACAGCGCCGAGGCCACCCGCGAGTTCACCAAGGGCTTCCGCGTGCTGGTGGACGCCGCCATGCAGGAGATGAAGAAGGAACACGAAGCCGCCGACGCCGACGAAGGCAGCGACGAACCGCCCAGCACCACCGGGGCCACCAAGGTCAAGGTGCAGGTGGACTAAGGCCACGCCGCCACACAGATGCCACACACCCGCGCTCCCAGCATCCCCCTGGGGGCGCTTTTTGTGGTACACTCACGCGCGCTGACGCCCATGCGAAAGGATGCCAACGCCGCCTATGGCCGCCACCGAAACCATCATCGCGGTGTTCCCCTCACGCAGTGCCCTGACCAAAGCGCTGGATTTCATCATGGCCCTCGACGACCTCAAAGTGCAGCGCGCGGCCATCGTCGCCCAGGCCGAAAGCGGCACCCTGGTCGTGGCCGATGACATCAGCGCGGATGAAGGGGCCATCGCCGGCGGCACCCTAGGCGCATTGCTCACCGCGTTGGGCTTGGTCCAGTTCGGCGTGCTGAGCTTGCCCGCGGCCCAAGTGCTGCTGGTGCTGGGGCTGGGCGTGCTGATCGGCGGACTGCTGGGGGGCCTCATCGGGCGCTTCGGCGCGGGCCTGCTGGACGCGGGCTTTCGCACCCAACGCATTGACGCCATCGGGCGACGCCTACAGCCCGGCCACCCCGCCCTGCTGCTGGAGCTAAGCGACGACATCGAAAACCTGCCCCGCCTGCGCCATGAACTCAAAGCCTACCGCGCCCAAATCGTGACCCACCTGCGCGACTTCCTGGCCGACGATACCCCCTCCCAACCGCCCGAAGAGACCCCCTAAACCCAGCCATTATGACCGCCTACGAACCCGCACCCTTTACCGTTCACCTGCCCATCACCTTCCGCTTTGCCACCAAGCACGACCTACGCCGCCTGGAATGGTTCGGCGAATACACCCACTTCCGTAACCTCATCCGCCGGGCCTACCGCGAGCAAATGCAGGGCCGCCGCTTGATGCTGCTGGCCGACTGCCACGGCTACCCCGTAGGCCAGGTCTTCATTCAGCTCGCCAGCCGCGACAGCCGCATCGCGGACGGCAGCAGCCGCGGCTACCTCTACGCCTTTCGCGTACAAGCCATGTTTCGCGGCCAGGGCATCGGCACCCGCCTGCTTCACGAAGCCGAGGCCCTGCTGAGCGAACGCGGCTACAGTTGGACTACCCTCTCCGTCGCCAAAGACAACGAGGCTGCCCTGCGCCTATATCAACGCCAAAGCTACCATATCATCGGCGAAGACAGCGGCCACTGGAGCTACGTCGATCACCGCGGCGTGACCCAGCACATGCACGAACCCGCCTGGGTCATGGAAAAACGACTTGCGCCCCTGGAATTCCTGCGCTAGAATGCCACCTACAACCCCCGTAGCATAAACGGGGGCTGTGCGTATACATTCCGTCGGATACAGTAGGTCAAGTTATGGCGAACGAAGAGCAAACGGTTACTGTGCGGCGCTGGTCTGGTGGGCAGCACCCCTCCCTCTCCAATGTCACCCGCCTCTTAGAGGCTGAGGGTCTGCGCCCCTTCCTTTGGACCAACACCCCCAACCACCGCTATGCCGTCCGCAGCCACGGCTACAGCAAAGTCCTTTATGTGATTGATGGCAGCTTAGAAGTCACCCTCCCGGACAGCAACGAGCTGGTCCGCCTGCGCACCGGGGACCGCATCGACGTACCCGCGCGCGTGCGCCATGGCATCACCGTGGGTCTCAACGGGACCCGCTGCGTCGAAGCCAATATCAGCAGCACGCGCAGCAGCAGTGACAGCGGGGGCAGTGGCAGTCGTGCCCGCCGCCGCACGGAACGGTCCAGCCGTTCCCGCCGCCGCTAGACAAGCGCCGCACCATCACACATCACACGCCCCGCGCCATCGACGCGGGACGTTTGCTTTATATCGGGCGGCCTGTATCGCCCTGACGGACAGCAGCGCGTGCCTAGGCCTTCAGGCGAGCCAAATGCTGTTTGCGGAACTTGGCGACCTTGGGCGCAATCACCACCCGACAGTAGCCCTGGTCCGGGTTGTTGACAAAGTACTCTTGATGGTAATCCTCCGCCGGGTAGAAGCGGTCAATGGCCGTGACCTCCGTCACAATCGGGTTAGCCCATAAGCCCGCCGCGTTCAGCTCGGCGATGACGGCCTCCGCACTTTGACGCTGCGCCTCGTCATGATAGAACACCGCCGATCGGTACTGCGTGCCGACGTCCGCGCCCTGACGGTTCAACGTGGTGGGGTCGTGGATTGTGAAGAACACATCCAGCAAATCCCGAAAGCTGATGACCTCCGGGTCGAAAATCACCTGGACGACTTCAGCGTGGCCGGTGGTACCGGTCGTCACCTGCTTGTAGCTAGGGTTGTCCACGTGGCCGCCCGCGTAACCACTCACCACATCCGTGACACCTTTCAGCGCATCGTAGACCGCCTCTAAACACCAAAAGCAGCCGCCGGCCAGAGTTGCTGTCTGCAAAGCCATGATCCCTTTATCCTTCGCTAAGATGCTGCCTGTACAGTAATGACACTATAGCCCGCCCGCGTTAGACGCGCGTCAGCAGGGCCTGAGTATTATACGTTTCGTAGCCATACGAACTCCCTGTAAAAAAGGGGTAAATGAGCATAAATACCGCATGAACAGGACTTAGGTCCTATCGACAGCAGCTACGATCCGACATACTCTGTTTCGTAAGCACCCAATGCAGATCACTAAGGGAGCAATGCCCATGAACGCCACCCCTACTCATGCCGTCGTCATCGGCAGCAGCATCGCCGGGATGCTCAGCGCCCGCGCCCTGGCCGAGCACTTCGACAGCGTGACCCTCATCGACCGCGACCGCCTACCCACCGACGGCAGCCTGCGCGGCGGCACGCCCCAGGCCCGCCACCTGCACACCCTGCTCATTCGTGGCGAGCAAATCCTGGAGCACTACTTCCCCGGCATCACTGCCGAGATGGAAGCTGCCGGGGCCGTCCTCGCCGCCTGGGGCCTGGACAACTGCTTCTACACCTTGGGCGGCCCCACACCGCACTTCGACGCCGCGCTGCACAGCCACGCCATGAGCCGCGCCGCGCTGGAGTCGTTGGTGCGCCGCCGCCTGCTGGCCCTGCCTCAGATCAGCGTGATGTCCCGCACCCACGCCCTGGGCCTACTCAGCGACGACAGCGGCCAGACGATCATCGGCCTGGAGGTCGAATCCCGCGATGACGCCACGCGCAGCATCCTACACGCCGACTTGGTGGTGGACGCCAGCGGGCGCAAGTCCCAGGCCCCGCAGTGGCTGCAAGCCCTCGGCTTCCCTGCACCGCAGCAAACCCGCATCACCGCCCACACCGGCTACGCATCGCGCTGGTACCGCATCCCGGATCACCTGCCCGACGACGCCGTGCCACAGGTCGCCTATGCCATCCAGCCCCGCCCGGATCAAGGGGACTTTCGTGGGGCGGGCTACATGCGCACCGAGGGCCGCCGCGTCGTGGTGACTCAGCTCGGCGGCAGCCGCGATTACCCGCCCACTGACGAGGCCGGCTTCCTGGCCTTCATGCGCGGCCTGCCCAGCCAAGACGTCTACGACGTGGTGCGCCAGCTTGAACCCGACAGCCCGATCTACGGCTACCGCGGCTTAGAGAACCAGATGCGCCACTACGAGCGCCTGACCCAGCGCCCAGAAAATTTCCTGGTGATCGGCGACGCCGCCGTCGCCTACAACCCCATCTACGGCCAGGGCATGGCAGGCGCCGCCGTCCACGCTGATCTGCTGGACCGCACACTGAAACGCTATCATCCGCGCCGGACACGGGGCTTGGCCGCGGACTTCCAGCGGCGGCTGGCGCGTATCGCCCAGGGACCGTGGCTGATTTCCACCAATGAGGACCTGCGCTACCCCGGCGTCGAAGGGGCCTCAGCGACCCGCAGTGCGCGCATCGCCCAGCGCTACTTCGACCAGGGCCTGCGCCTGGCCTTCGCCTTCAACCACC
>CAYWGJ010000122.1:0-9019 GCA_964457835.1 uncultured Anaerolineaceae bacterium | reverse complement strand
TAATCATTGTACTTGTTATTGTGATGCTGCTTTTCGGAGCAGGGCGCATTAGTCGGATTGGATATGAACTTGGTGATGGGATTCGCGGTTTTCGTAAGGGGCTAAAAGATGCTGGATCAAACGATACCAGCACTTCCTGAGTTACTTGAACAATCGTCCGAACTCCATAAGCCCCTCTGCCCCCGACAAGTCGTCTGTGTGCGGATGAGGTTGAGGCAGATAGTTGTGAACTGATCCCGCTGATTCGAGAGCGTTATACAGACGAACAGGCGCGTAAGTTGGGACACCTGCGCCCATCTGAACGTGAAGAGCTGGAAGCAGCACTGCGAGCTGTTGATTGAAGAAGAAGCGAGAACGGCACGCCTCTATGCAGCGGGCAAGATCACGAAACGGGTTGGGGATAACTGTGGGCGGAATGGCAGGACCGCCGCACTAAACTGCGCGCCACGCTGGAAGGCCTGTCAGCACGCGACGAAACCCACATCGACAACCTCGACGCCGCGCTTGAAATCATCGCAACTGTAGGAATCGTGTATAATGACCTTGAACGCAGCGATCAGCGTGAACTATTGCAGCACATGGTCGAGCGGGTTGTCGTTAACCCGGAGGGAACTATCATCCGGCTGGAGTTACTCCCCCCATTCTCATACCTGCGTCACGTTACTAAGCGGGTTCAGGATAATGGTGGAGCAGCGGTTCAGGGAAGAACAAAGACCAGCACTAAGGCTGGTCAATGTTCGGACTACGTCCTATCAGGTGACTCCGGTAGGACTCGAACCTACAACCAATTGATTAAGAGTCAACTGCTCTGCCAATTGAGCTACGGAGCCGTGCATTGATGCCAAACATTATAGGCAGGCCTACAGGGGGTGTCAAGGCTGATATGGCGTAGACGCCGGGCGCTGCGTATAATCCGCGCCTGTGAACGCAGCCTAACAAATCCGGAGGACACCCGCCATGCCTGAAAACCGTCTACAAAGCCTGCGCGGCCAGGTCGATGAAATCAACCTGCGCCTGCTAAACCTGCTCAACGAACGTGCCCGCGTCGTCACCGAAATCGGCCAAGTCCAGGCTGAACTCGGCACGTCTTTCTACGATCCCGCACGTGAAGCTGAAATGCTGCAACTACTGCAACAAGCCAACGAAGGCCCCTTCAGCAACGAGACAATCAAGGCCCTATTTCGCGAGATTTTCCGCGCGTCCATGGCCCTAGAAGAAACCCAGTACAAGGCGCGCATCATGGTGCAGCGCAAGGACCCCGACGAACGCACCATCGTCACTCTGCCCGACGGCAGCGAGATCGGCAACAGTCACTTCACCGTCATCAGCGGCCCCTGCGCTGTGGAGAGCATGGCCCAGCTCGACGAGGTGGCCGCAGCCCTGGCCGAACGCGGCGTGCGCCTGCTGCGCGGGATGGCCTTCAAGCCGCGCACCTCGCCTTACGATTTCCAGGGCCTGGGCGAGCCGGGCCTCAAGATCGCCCGCCAAGTGGCCGACAAATACAGCATGTTCATCACCAGCGAAATCATGGACAAGAGCCAGCTCCAGATGATGAGCGATTACGTGGACGTGTTCTGGGTGGGCGCGCGCAACATGCAAAACAGCTTCCTGCTGAAAGCCATGGGCCAGCAGCCTAAACCCGTGATCCTCAAGCGCAGCTTCGGTGGCACCATGGAAGAATTCCTCTACGCCGCTGAGTACATCGTCAGCAGTGGCAACCCCAACGTCATCCTGATGGAACGCGGCATCCGCAGCTTTGAAAAGTGGACCCGCGCCACCCTGGACCTGGGCGGCGCAGCGGTCCTCAAGCAGGAAACACACCTGCCCCTCATCATCGACATTTCGCACAGCGCCGGGCGGCGTGACATCGCGGTGCCGCTGGCAAAAGCCGCGCGCGCCATCGGTGCCGACGGCCTGATGGTCGAAGTGCACCCAAACCCGCCGGTCGCCATGAGCGACGCCAAACAGCAGCTCTACATCCACCAGTTCCATGAACTGATGGACGCGCTGGGCGACCTGACGACCGTGGTCTAGGGCCGCTGGCCCCGCCTGCGCAGGACTCGGTAAGCGCCAGTCCTGCGCAGGCCCTGAGTCAAGGCATAGACGCGGGCAAAGCGGGCGTTGTTACGCTGAAAGCGCTGCACGTCAGCCGCCAGCGTGGGACCATAAGCCGCCGCCTGCTCCGTGTAGATGCGCTTTGCCATCGCGTAAAGCTGAAGGTCAGGCTGGATGTACTCCTCGACCATCGCGTACAGCCGGGCGAGTTCTTCCGGGTCACGGGGACGCTTGGCGTTGGTGTTGCGTCGCACGTAATAGACGTTTTGCCAGCCGAAGGCCTTGCGCATCATCAGCAGGCTGGCATCGAAGTGCTCCACCAAACCCACCAGTGCAAAGTGCGTGCGCAGGTTGTGTTCGGCCAGGGCCAGCTTTTCGTCTACCGGCAGTTTGCGATATGCATAACGCTTAACCTCCCCCGTCGCGCTGTCCACATCGATGCCCAGCAGATCGTCTAATTGGAAACTGGCAACACGCGGTTTCTTGACATAGGCCTCAAAGTCAATGGACGGGATCGCGTTGGGACCAGTGCGCGGGCTGGTCTCGCGCTGGTAAAAGTAGCGGGAAACAGCGTGCTCGCGCGGCTCACGGATCATTGTGATGTAACGCGCGGGCTGTGGCATCAGCTTGTGCACGCCCATGAGTCCGTGGCCCATGACAAAACGCAGACGCGCACGCTGCGACTCACTGAGTTCCAAAAAGCGCGGGATGCCTTCGCTGGGATGTTCACGGTACAGCGTGAAATTGGGCTGATTGACGTACTGACGATGCGCTACCTGTGATAGCGTGCTGCCGCCGGTCTTGGGAATGTGCAGGAAGACCAGGGCGGTTTCGGCAGGCTGCATGGCGGGTGACTCCTTATGGTTGTAGCGCATGGCGGTATGTACTTATTGTACATCTTCCCGCAGAATCTGTTAGGCTGCTTTAGCGTGGGGCAATTTGCTGCGGGTCCTGCGGGAAGATGTCGCTAACGGTCAGCTCAGAACCCGGCAGGATAGCCTCCGCAGTAAGCTGTTCCGTCTCCCCGACCAGCACAACCCGCTCCCCTGGCTGGTGAACTTCCACCTGCCGCGCCACATAATCCACAACCCAAACCAGGGTGCCCGCGCGCATGTAATGCGCCAGCTTCCGTCGTAAATCAGTTTGCTCGGCATTGTTGCCTGGGTCCGAAATCACCTCTACAGCCAGTAAGGGTGCCTGGTGTTCAAACCCCTTATCGGTGGGCAGATCACACATATAGGCCATATCGGGCGCAAACACCTGTCCGTCAACGATGAAGCCGCCCCCTTCCCTGATACATGCCCATCCACCTTATGCTCCCGCAAAAACATAAAAATAAACCCCACGATGCGCATAGCGATCACCGATACAAGCGGGTTCGAGGGCACTTCGACAATCTCTCGATCCAACAGTTCAAAACGCCGTTCGCGGTTTTCATCACGCGCAACAAAGGTCTGAAATTCGGAGATTGTGATGGCCTTCTTCAGTTTGACAGTCATCATCACACCTCAACCACTCTTTTTGATGTTAATGGAGTTGGCGCAGCTCCGGTAGATCAAAGACGCAGCGCGGGCCGCACATGGCTGCACACATGATCCCAGCATACCACAGCCGCCATATACGCCAACTCCAATTTACAACGGCACACTTCAGCGTTATAGTGACGATGTTCACGATCAACTAACCCAGGAGAACAAGCGATGCGCACCCTTTTCACCCTACTGCTTACTGCCCTGCTGCTGAGCGCCTGTGGCACCGGTCCGCGCGATGGCAGCGGGGACAACAGCGCCGTAGACCAGCTTCCACCAGGAGATGCCGCACGCGGCGAGGTCCTGTTCGCTTCCACCGACCTGGGTGCCCCCGCCTGCACTACTTGCCACGCGCTGGACACCACCAGCCGCGTCGGACCAGGCATGGGCGGCTACAGCCAGATCGCCGGGCAGCGTGTGGACGGCTTCAGCGCCGAACAGTACAGCTACCAGAGCATCGTCAACCCCGCGGCATACCTCGTCGAAGGCTACGCCAACGTGATGAGTATTAACTATGCTCAACTTCTCACCCCGCAGCAGATCGCCGATTTGATCGCCTATATGCTGACCCTGTAGCTCTACGGTCACCGTTGCGCAACGCCCCCGAAACGACTACCATCAGGGGCGCTTTGTACGAACGGCATCACTCACCGAATCTAAGGAAAGCAGGCATGATCTTCCCACGCGCAAGCGGCATTCTTCTGCACCCCTCATCACTGCCCGGTCGCTACGGTATAGGCGACCTGGGGCATTACGCTTATCGCTTCGTCGATTACCTGGTGGAAACCGGTCAGCAGCTCTGGCAGGTACTGCCCCTGGGTCCTACCGGCTACGGCGACTCGCCCTATCAATCCCTGTCCACTTTCGCCGGCAACACCAACCTCATCAGCCTGGACCGCCTGCGTGAGGCGGGCTGGCTCAGCGACACTGACCTGGCCGACACACCCGACTACCCCGTGCACAAAGTCGATTACGGCTGGGTGATCCCCTTCCATGACGCCAAGCTGCGGCTGGCGCACGTCGGCTTCCGTGCCCACGGTGAACCGGAGTCCAAGCAGGCCTATGCGGCTTGGTGCAGCGAGCACGCCGACTGGCTGGACGATTATGCCCTCTTTGCCGCGCTGAAAGCCGAAAATGACCTCAAGCCTTGGACGCAGTGGCCGGACAAAGGCGAAGCACTCTACGAACCAACAGCCCTCCAGGAAGCGCGTGAACGCCTGGCGTCGGAGATCGCCTTCGTCAAGTTCGGCCAATGGGTGTTCTTCAGCCAATGGCACGACCTGCGCCGCTACGCCAACGAGCGCAACGTGCGCATCATCGGTGACATTCCCATCTTCGTGGCGCACGACAGCAGCGACGTGTGGGCCAACCGTGCCGACTACACCCTGGACGCCGACGGGATGCCAGAACTGGTCGCGGGTGTACCGCCCGATTACTTCAGCCCAACGGGTCAGTATTGGGGCAACCCGCTGTATCGCTGGGACCGCATGAAGGCCGACGGCTACCGCTGGTGGGTCCGCCGGATGCGTGCTGTGCTGTCCCTGGTGGACATCGTGCGCATTGACCACTTCCGCGGCTTTGAAGATTACTGGGAGATTCCGGTCAACGAAGAAGAAACTGCCGTTAATGGGCGCTGGCTTAAAGGGCCTAACGTCGGCTTTTTTGACGCACTCAAGGCTGAGCTGGGCGACGCGCTGCCCATCATCGCCGAAGACCTAGGCGACATCACGCCGGAAGTCCACGCACTGCGCAACACCCTCAACCTGCCTGGCATGAAGGTCCTGCAATTTGCCTGGGATAAGGCCGATAACGATTTTCTGCCCCACAACTACGAGTCGAATAACTTCATTGTCTACACCGGCACCCACGACAACAACACGACCCTAGGCTGGTGGCACGAAGAAGCCACTGACGGCGACAAGCAATACATGCAGGCCTACCTGGACCGCGCTGTCAGCGAGCGCCCGCACCATGAGCTGATGCGCCTGGGCATGATGTCCGCTGCACACACCTTCATCGCGCCCTTCCAGGACGTGCTGGGATTCGGGGCGGACACGCGCATGAACATCCCCGGCAAGACCGGCGGCATGTGGAGCTGGCGCTTCACCGAGGATTGGCTGCACCAAGACGTCAGCCGCCAGCACCTCATCCACCTAACGCGCGTCTACAACCGCTGGCCGCAGCCCAAAGACACCACTACCTAGGCCGACTGAGCACGCCCCCTGTACACCCACACGGGTGGTGCAGGGGGACACGCATCAACCACAGAGGACGACACCCATGCAGTTCCTGAAAATCATCGGGCGTGCAGAAGATACCCCGCCCTGGAGCGCCTTCTACGCGCTGCTGAGCACCATCGCCGCCTTTGCTGCTATTGTCATCGGCATCACACTGACGTCACTGCTCTTCGGGCAGACCCCGCTGCAAACCGTGTTGGGCTATGTGGTAGGGCTGCTGCTGGTGGCGCTCTTCATCACCGTGACGCGCAACCGCAGCCCGGAAGACGGGGCCGCCCTCAAGCTGGGGGCCGCACGGCTGCCTTTCGTCATCATCTTTTTGCTGGCGCTGGGTATGGGCATCCTGCTGGATACGGTCAGCGTGATCGCCACAGGCGTTTATCTGCCGCCCCCGGAGCTGTTCAGTTTTTTCAACCTCAGCACGGACCCCATCAGCATCGCGCCGATTACATTGGTGGGCTGGGCGCTGGCGATCTTCTTGATGGTGCTGGTGCAGCCCGTCGCTGAGGAACTGGTGTTTCGCGGCGTGGCTTTTCCGGCACTGCGCGCCGCGCTGGGTCCTTGGCCGGGATTCGGCATGACAGCGCTATTCCACGCGGTGTTTCACCTGGTGGCCTACGCCCCGCCCGGTGGTGGCAGTGACTTCAGCCTGGTGTGGTACACCCTGCTGCTGCCCTTCTTAGACGCGCTGTTTTTGAGCTGGGTGCGCGCATACACTGGCTCCACTCGCGCCGCGATGGCAGCCCATGCCGGACTGGGCGCGTTTTTGGTCATGCGCGCGTTTATCTTCGCGGGGTGAGGCCGTGAGCAATGCAGCGCTGCATGTGATCGTTGGTTCCACTAACCCGGTGAAGATCGAAGCCGCGCATTTAGGCTTTGCTGCGGCTTTCCCGGGTGCGTCAGTCCATGCTGAGGGCGCTGCTGCCGAGTCAGGCGTCAGCGCGCAGCCGATGGGCCACGACGAAACGCGCGCCGGTGCCCGCAATCGCGCATTAGCGGTTCGCCGTGACTACGCGAAGCACTACGCGGTCGGCATTGAGGGCGGGCTGTCCGTGCTCAGTGACGGGCCGCTGTGGGCCTTCGCCTGGGTCATGGTCATCAGTCCGGACGGACGGCAGGGGGAGGCGTCATCGGGTGGCTTCATTCTGCCGCGTGAGGTCAGCGCCTTGATCCATGCGGGCCTGGAACTGGGCGAAGCCGACGACCGTGTGTTCGGGCGCAGCGGCTCCAAGCAGCAGGGCGGCTCAGTGGGCCTGCTGACACACGGCGCGCTGAACCGCACCCACCTCTACAGCCCCGCCGTGACCATGGCCCTGATCCCCTTTCTAAACCCGACGCTCAGCTTTGGAGGGATGGACGATGCCCCATGACGGCAGTCCAATCGTCGCTGTGTTCGGCAGCGGCAGCGTTAACGCTCAATCCGCGCTGTACGCACAAGCGCGTGCCTTGGGTCAAGCGCTGGCACACGCCGGATTCGTGGTGATGACCGGCGGATACGCAGGCGTGATGGCCGCCGCCAGCCAGGGCGCGCACGAAAGCGGCGCACAGGTCATCGGCGTGCCAACCCAGCAGTTCAGCGGACTGCCGGGCCGGGTGCCGAACCCCTGGATCACTGAGCTGTATTGGCAGCTCACAGCGCAGTCACGGCTGCACACGCTGCTCACCCACGCTGACGGCTGTGTCGTGCTGCCCGGCGGCATCGGCACGCTCAACGAGCTAATTACCGGGCTGGAGCTGGTGCGCTTGGGCGACATGACGCCCAAGCGCATGGTCTGCTTAGGGCCGTTCTGGCGTGATCTGCTGCGCGATTTCTTAGCCAGCCCTTACGTCAACGGCGCGCTGCGCGACCTGGTGCACTTCGTCGATACCCCGGAAGAGGCCGCTGCCCTGCTGCGCCATGACCTGCGGGCTTCAGGGAATTCTTAACCGGTCGCGGATTGTAGCGAGGCGGGGTGGGTGCTATGCTGTGGCGTGTAACTTAACAGACCCTTAACCCGCTGCAAGCAGCCCACGGCGGCGGAATACGGAGTCAGGACCTGGAGGTCTCTTGATGCCTAAACAGCCGGACGTGCTGTTGATTATCCTAGACACCATGCGGCGCGACCGCCTGTCGGCCTACGGCCATCGGCGCACGACCTCGCCCGCCTTTGATACTTTCGCCGCCGATTCAACCCTGTTTGAACGCGCGGTCTCGCCTGCACAGTGGACCGTACCAGCTCATGCCAGCATGTTCACCGGGCTGTACGCCAGCACACACCAGCTCACTGAGGCCAACCGCGTGCTGTCGGGCAGCTACCCCACCCTGGCCGAAACCCTCCAGGTGTCGGGCTATCACACGGTGGGCTTCTGCAACAACCCGCTGGTCGGCGTGCTGGATAACGGCCTTCAGCGCGGATTCGACGCGTTCTATAACTATGCCGGTGCCGCGCCCAATCGCCCCCTACAAACCCGTCGACGCGGGCTGCCTGTGCCGCTGCGCCGAAGCTGGCAGCGATTCGCGCGCGCCGTAGGTAACCAGTTCGCTCAGCGCGACTGGCTCTTCCGCGCCTCACTGCATCCCTGGCTGACACCGATCTGGACGCGCGGCATCAACTACAAGGGCAGCACCGCCCACTCCGTGGACGACCTGATCGGCACGCTGCGCACGCATTACGCCCACGCGGACACGCAGCCGGACGCTCAGCCCATCTTCGTCTTCCTGAACCTGATGGGCACGCACATGCCGCTGCGCCCGCCGCAGGACGCGCTCGACGAAATCGCGCCGGGCCTGCGCAAGCAGAGCGACGCCTTCCGTTTTATGGGGCACTTCAACGCCGACGCCGCCCGTTGGGCCAGCCCCACCGATCCGCCGCTGGAGCCGTGGCAGCGCGCCATCATCGACGACTTCTACGACGCCGAAATCGCCTATCAGGACCGGCACCTGGCTCGCCTGCTGGACTTCATGCAGCGCTCAGGCCATCTGGACGACACCCTCGTCATCATCGCCGCCGACCACGGCGAAGGCCACGGCGATCACAGCTTCTTCGGCCACAGCTTCGTCGTCTATCAAGAGCTGGTACATGTGCCGCTGCTGGTGCGCTACCCGCAGACCTTCCCCCAGGGCAAGCGCGTGACGACCAACGTGTCCACGCGGCGCATCTTCCACACCGTGCTGGACGCCGCCGGCACCCGCCGCGTGGTGCCGCCGGAGGAGGTCGA
>CAYWGJ010000121.1:0-9175 GCA_964457835.1 uncultured Anaerolineaceae bacterium | reverse complement strand
GCGGTCAGACTGGCGGGCCGGCGGAGCGCGGGCCCAGGCCGCGCCCGAAGCCAGCCTGCTCAGCAGTGTCACCGGTGGTGAGCTGGGCGTCGGCGAGTCCGCGACACACAGCTTCGTGGTGGAACCCAACACCGACACCGCCCTCACGCTGATGTACGCCGGCGGTGATTTCAGCTTCACGCTGGAAGACCCCAACGGCACGGTCTACACCGCCGAAAGCGCGCCCACCAGCAGTGTGGAATACGCGGTGCTGAAGGACATGCTGGGCGCGACCTGGCAGGCCTACACCCTCAGCGGTGCGCCGTCCGGCACCTGGACGGCTGAGCTGACCGCTGTCAGCGTGCAGGACGAAAGCGGCAAAGAAGTCTACGGGCTGTTCGGGCTGGTGCCCGGTGCCCCGGTGCAGCTCACCGCCGCTGCACAGCAGACCAGCGTCGTCAGCGGGGGCGACCTGAGCTTTACCGCCACCCTGACCAACAACGGCGCGCCGCTGACTGGGGCCACCGTCAGCGCCAACCTGAGCCAGCCGGACGGTACCGACGTGGAGATTGCCTTTGTCGATGACGGCAGCGGCGCGGATGCCAACGCCAGCGACGGCGTGTACACCGGCACCCTGAACGCCGCTGCGCAGACCGGCAGCTACTTCGCCACGATCAACGCCACCGGCAGCACGCCCTACGCCTTCGAGCGCAGCGGTCTGGCGATGGGCCTGGTGACAACCGGCACGGCGGCCATCACGGGGCCGCACCTGGACGCGGGCCGCGACACCAACGCCAACGGCCTCTTCGACGAGCTGGTCATCACCAGCGACGTGGAGATCACCGCCGTCAGCGGCACCTACGAACTGCTGGGCTACCTGTCCGACTCGCAGGGCACCGTCATCGACACCGCGCTGACCACCGTTACCGCCACCGGCACCGTCTCGGTGGAGCTGGTGTTCGACGGGCGCTTGATCTTCAACAACGCCGTGGACGGCCCCTACACGCTCTCCGTGGTGCGCCTGGGTGAGTTCGACGGCCTGAGCACCATCCTGCTGGATGAGGTGCTCAACGCTCACACCACCGCCGCCTACACCTTCGACCAGTTCGAGCGCGACGGTGAAATCTTCCTGACAGAAGACAACATCGACCAGGGCGTGGATACCGACGATGACGGCCTCTACGATGCGCTTCAGGTGCAGCTCGGCACGCGCTTGATCGAGAACGGTACCTACGAGTGGAGCGCATCGCTGCTGGATGAGCGTGGGCGCGAGGTGTCCTTCTACACCGACCGTCAGTTCCTGGACGCTGGGGCACAGCAGATCACTTTCAACTTCCCCGGCCAGGACGTGTTCAACAACCGCCGTGACATGGCCTTCACCGTGGAGGGCCTGCTGATCTTCGGCGGCGGCGACTCGTTGATTGAGTTCAGCGCCTACATCACCAATCCCTACGTCTACCGCGACTTCGAGGTCGGCGAGCTGCTGCGCAACACCAGCTTCGAGGGCTTCCAGAACGCGCGTGACGTCAACAACTGGACCGAGCGCAACACCAACGACAAGGATAAGGTGAAGTGCAATAAGCGCGTCGGCACCGAGAAGCAGAAGATTTTCGCCAGCGACGAGAGCTGCGCCTTCCAGTTCAAGGGCAAGGGGCGGCTGATCCAGAAGCCCAAGGTCAACGACCTGAGCTTCAGCGCCGGGGACTCGCTGCTGTTGGCCGCCGATGTGGACGGGCGCAAGGACCCGAACATCACCATCAAGGCCGTGGTGAAGTACAGCGACGGCACGCCCAAGAGCAAGGCCAGCTTCCGCGTGCAGTTTTTGACCTTCGGCTACGACAGCTATGATGAGCTGATCCCGCTGGACTCCAGCGCGGTGAAGAATGCCAAGGTCGTGATCAACAGCCGGACGGGCCGCGTGCTGGTGGATAACCTGAGCCTACGTGTGAGCGAGTCGGGCTTCCTGCCTTTGGCGGCGGCCCCCTCCGCTGAAGACGGTGCGCCGAGCGGCTTCCGCCGTTAAGCGGACCTGAAGCAGACTAAGTGCATGTGACCCCGCGTCAGGACATCTGGCGCGGGGTTTGTGTGCCGTGGGCGGATTAGTCCGCGGCGCTTTCGGCTTCGACGGTGCTGAACTGGCTCATGTACAGGTCGTAGTAGGCCCCGCGCTGCGCCAGCAGATCGTCGTGCGTGCCGCGCTCCACGATCTGTCCATCCACCAGCATCAACACCTGATCGGCGTTGCGGATGGTGCTGAGGCGGTGGGCGATGACAAAGCTGGTGCGCCCGGCCAGCAGCGTATCCAGGGCGGCTTGGATCAAGCGCTCGGTGCGGGTGTCTACGCTGCTGGTGGCTTCGTCCAGGATGAGCACGCGTGGGTCTAGCAGGGCGGCGCGTGCGATGCTCAAGAGCTGGCGCTGACCTTGGCTCAGGCCGCCGCCGCGTTCACCGAGTACGGTGTGGTAGCCCTCCGGCAGGCGCTGGATGAAGTCGTGGGCCTGCACCAGCTTGGCCGCCGCGATGACTTCTTCGTCGCTGGCGTCGCGCCGCCCGTAGCGGATGTTGTCCATGACCGTGGTTGAGAACAGGAAGCTGTCCTGAAGCACAATGCCGATCTGGGCGCGCAGGCTCTCACGGGTGACGCTGCGCAGGTCGTGGCCGTCGATGCTGACGCGGCCCTCGAAGGCCTCGTAGAAGCGCGGGATGAGGTTGACGATGGTGGTTTTGCCTGCGCCGGTCGGCCCGACGATAGCGACGGTCTCGCCCGGCTGCGCCTCGAAGTCGATGCCCTTGAGCACCAGCTCGCCGGGCTTGTACTGCGTCTTGACGCCTTCAAAGCGGACGTGGCCGACGATGGGCGGCATGGGTTGGGCGTTGGGGGCGTCTTGGATGTCCGGCTGTACGTCCAGCAGGTTGAAGATGCGCTCGCCGCCCGCGATGGCGCTCTGCACGTTGGTCCACAGGATGGCGATCTGCTGAATGGGGCGGTTGAAGTTCTGCACGTATTGCACAAAGGCAAAGATCACGCCCAGGCTGATGACTTCCGTGCCGAAGAGCGCTTCATTGCGCAGCGCGGACAGCCCGCCCACCAGCACCACAATCGCCAGCGACACGAAGCCCAGCGCTTCCAGGACCGGCCCCAGCGCGCTGGTGAAAGCGGCGGCACGTACATTGGCCTGACGGTTGGCCTCGTTCACTTCGCGGAACTGCGCGATGCTCTGTTCTTCGCGGTTGAAGGCCTGCACCTCACGCGCGCCGGCGATGCTCTCTTGCAGGTCGGCGTTGACGCTGCCCATGCGTTTGCGCGTCTCGCGGAAGGCGCGGCGGGCCTGGCGGCTGAAGTAGCGCGTGGCCCAGATCATCAGCGGCAGGATGGACAGGCTCAGCAGTGCGTAGGGTAGGTTGGTGGTCAGCATGGCGATGATCACCAGCACCACCGTCAGCACACCGTTGATGACGTTCAGCAGCGCGAAGCTAAAGGCCTGGTTGAGCGTGTCGGTGTCGTTGGTGACACGGCTCATCACGTCGCCCGCTTCGTTCTCGCTGTAGTAGCTCAGCGTCAGGCGGTGAATGTGGCGGAACAGGTCCTGGCGCAGTTGGCGCAGCACGTTTTGGCCGGTCCAGCGCATGGTGAAGAAGCTCGCGCCGCGCATCACGACGCTGCCTAGGTACAGCACGACCAGCGTCAGCGCCAGTGGACCGATGCCCGCGATGCGCGCTTCTGTGCTCAGCGTGGTGATGTCCACGTCCCCGGCGGCGTAGCAGGCGTCGGGGTTGGGGAACAGGTAGCAGTCCACGGCCTGGCCGATGATCTGCGGGGCGGCGACGATGGCCCCCACGCTGCCGATGGTCAACACGATGACCAGGAAGACCGCTAGGCGGTACTGTTTGAAGTAGTCCCAGAAGCGGCGCAGCGTCACGTTGACGTTGGTCGCACGGCGGGCCTCAGATTCGAGCATACGGCGTCCGCCATCAAGCATCATGTGCGGCTTCCTTTCCGTTCTGGCTCATGGCGGCGTCGTCCACGAGCTGTGAGCTGAAGATTTCGACGTAGAGCGGGCTGTTTTCCATGAGTTCGGCGTGGGTGCCCGCTGCGGCCACCTGTCCCTTGTCCAGCACCAGGATGAGGTCGGCATTGCGCACCGTGCTGATGCGCTGAGCGATGACGAAGCTGGTGCGCCCGGCCATGAGTTGGTCGAGCGCCTGCTGGATCTGCGCCTCGGTGAGCAGGTCCACACTGCTGGTGGAGTCGTCGAGGATGAGCAGTTTCGGGTCCAGCAGCAGGGCGCGGGCGATGGCGATGCGCTGTTTCTGCCCCCCGCTGAGCGTCACGCCGCGCTCGCCGACATGGGTGTCATAGCCTTCTGGGAAGCCAGTGATGAAGTCATGGGCGGCGGCGGCCTGCGCTGCGGCGATGACGGCATCTATGGCGGCGTCGGGGCGGCCAAAGGCGATGTTGTCGCGGATGCTGCCGTTGAAGAGGTTGGTCTCTTGCAGCACGATGCCGATCTGGGCGCGCAGGCTGTCGAGCTGTACCTCGCGCAGGTCGTGCCCGTCGATGAGGACTGCGCCCTCGGCCACGTCGTAGAAGCGCGGGATCAGGTTGATGATCGTCGTTTTGCCGCTGCCGGTGGCACCCAACAGCGCGACTGTTTGCCCCGGCTCCGCGGTGAAGCTGACGCCCTTGAGCACTGGCTCGCTGGCCCCGATGTAGCGGAAGGTCACGTCACGGAAGCTCACGCGGCCTTCGATGGCGGGCAGGGCGGGCGCGCCGGGCTGGGTCTGTACGTCGCTTTCGGCGTCCAGGATTTCAAAGATACGCTTGGCCGAGGCTGCCGCCTGCGCCAGCAGCGCGATGATGAAGCCCATTTGCCCCAGCGGTAGGAAGATGTAGACCAGATACAGGCTGAACTGCTGGTAGTCGCCGTAGTCGATGCCGCCTTCCAGGATCAGCGGGCTGCCGAAGTAAAGCAGCAGCACCTCGCCGATCTGTGAGAGTAGGATGATGACGGGAAAAAGGATGGAGAAGGTCACGGCCACGCGCATGGCTTGGGCGAAGAGGTCATCAGTGGCGGCGTCGAAGCGGGCCTGCTCTTCACGCTCACTGACGAAGGCCTTCACCACGCGGATGCCCGCGACGTTCTCTTGCAGCACGGTGTTGAGCTTGCTCAGGCGGCGCTGCAATTCACCGAAGAGCGGCTGTGCCAGCTTGCCGAACAAGGTGTACATGCCCAGTGCCAGCGGCATAATCGGCAGGATCGCCAGGGTGAGCTGCCAGTTGATCGAGAAGAGGATGACCAGCGTCACGCCGATGAGCACCAGTGCCTGCACAGTCAGTACCAGGCCCTGCGCGATGAACAGGCGCAGCCGCTCTACGTCGTCGGTGGCGCGGATCATGAGCTGGCCGGTTTGATTGCGATCGTAGTAGCTGAAGGACAGGCGTTGGATCTTCTCGAAAATCTCGTTGCGGAAGTCGTAGGCGATGCCCTGTGAGGTGTTCTCGGCCATGTAGGTCTGCAAGAAGGCAAAGGCCGCCCGCAGCAGGGCAAACAGCAGGATGAGAGCCACAGCACTGACCAGCAGGCTTTCCGCTTCAGATGGGGTGAGCTGGCCGCTGGTACCCTGCGTGATTGAGTCGATCATGTTGTTAATCACGCCCGGTACCGCGAGCTGTGAAGCGGTGGCGACGAAGAGCGCGGTGTAGGCGGGCACGGCCAGCTTCCACTGTCGCGACAAATACAGGATGGCGCGGATTAGTGGGGCGCGCTGACGCGCTTGAGGCGGGCTGCTGCCTGACGGTAGGGTGGATTGCGCTTGCAAGGCGGACTCTCCTTCTGAGCGTGTGTTAGGGTGCCGATTGTTCGACCTTGGGTTTTGACTCTTTTTGACCATTTTAGTGTAGTCGAAAGCGTCAAGGCTTGTCACGGTCCATTCCGGTAGGGTCACCCGCCCGTAAGTGCGACCGCCCCACCCGTATCATGGGGTGAGGCGGTCGGTCGGTATGAGCGCGAGGGGGAAGCGCGGCCTTAGGGCTGGGTGCTCTCGTCCTCAGTGGGGCTGTTGTCGGCGGCGTCTTGGTCAGTATCTGTCTGCGGGTCCGCCGGGGCCTCATGATGATGCTCAGCGGCGGCTCCGTTGGCCGCGCTGTTCTGCTTGGGCGTGTGCGGCATTACGTCGGTGAACACGTTGTCCACGCCGTAGTGATCCGGGTCCAGGCCCATCAGCTCCAGCATTTCTCCCTGGCTGATGACTTCGCTTTCTTGCAGGGCGGTTGCCAGTGCGTCGAGCTTGTCGCGGTTTTCGCTCAGCAGCTTGATGGTGCGGTCGTAGGCCTCATCGACGACGCGGCGTACTTCCTTGTCGATGCGGGCGGCGGTCTCTTCGCTGTAATTGCGCCCCTGCGAGATGGAATAACCGAGGAAGGGCTGGCGGTCGTCATCGCCGAAGTTGAGCTGGCCCAGTTCTTCGCTCATGCCGAACTGCGACACCATGCGGCGGGCCAGGTCGGTGACGCGGCGCAGGTCGTTCTCCGCGCCGGTGGTCACCTCACCGAAGATGATCTCTTCGGCGGCGCGGCCTCCCAGAAGCATCAGCAGGCGGCCTTCCAGGTAGGACTTCGGGTAGTTGCGGCGGTCGTCGTCAGGCATGTAGGCGGTGACGCCCAAGGCCTCGCCGCGCGGCACAATCGTCACCTTCAGCACCGGGTCACTGCCTGGAGTCAGCGCGGCGACGACGGCGTGCCCGGCCTCGTGGTAGGCCACCACTTCGCGCTCCTGCTGATTGCTCAGCGGCGGGCTTTCGGTACCCAGCACGATGCGGTCGAAGGCGTCGGAGAAGTCGCGCATGGTGATCTTGCGCCCGTTGCGGCGGGCAGCAGTGAGGGCGGCTTCGTTGGCGAGGTTGGCGATGTCCGCGCCGCTGAAGCCGATGGTGCTCTTGGCTAGGTTGGCCAACTGCACATCGGCGGCCAGCGGCTTGCCCTTGGTGTGAATCTTGAGGATGGCCTCGCGTCCACTGCGGTCAGGCAGGGCGACGGTCACTTGGCGGTCGAAGCGGCCAGGGCGCAGCAGGGCCGGGTCCAACACATCGGGACGGTTGGTGGCGGCCATCACGATCACGCTGTCGGTCTGGTCGAAGCCGTCCATTTCAGCCAGCATCTGGTTGAGGGTCTGCTCACGCTCGTCATGGCCGCCGCCCAAGCCTGCCCCACGCTGACGGCCCACCGCGTCGATCTCGTCGATGAAGACGATGCTGGGGCTGTTGTCGCGGGCGCGCTTGAACAGGTCGCGGACGCGCGATGCGCCCACGCCGACGAACATCTCGACGAATTCCGACGCGTGCCGGGCGGGCCGACCAGCAGCACGCCGCGCGGAATGCGTGCGCCCAGCGCGATGTATTTGTCCGGCTCCTTCAGGAAGTCCACCACTTCGATCAGTTCGGTCTTAGCGGCTTCCTGGCCGGCGACGTCCTCAAAGGTGACCTGCGGGCGCTCGACGTTGTACTCGCGCGCTTGGGTGCGGCCAAAGCTGAAGGCCCCGCCCATCTGTCGTTGGGTACGGCGCGCCATCCACACAAACAGGCCCACGATCAACAGCAGTGGCGCAATGTTCAGCAGGAACAGCAGGATCACGTTCGGGCTAGGCTGATCTGCCAAAATGAGGGCACTGCTCTGATTCAGCGCGGTGAAGAAGTCATCGTTGCTGCCCGGCAGCAGGGTTGTCTGGAAGCGCTGCGCCGAGACGCTGCGGCCCGTGGCCGGGTCGGTGAAGGTCACTGCGCGGCTGAAGGTGCCGTTGGCGGTTTGGTCCACCACTTCGATGCCGGCTACGTTGTCCAGCTCTACTTGTTCCAGCAGCACGCTGTAAGGCACGCGCGAGGTGGGGCCGCTGGTGGTGAAGAAATCTTGCATACTAAAAAGCAGCCAGCCCAGCACCAGCAGCAGCAATGCGGGCCATACCCAGCGCTGCCATTCCGGGGGCAGTCCGCCGGGGCCGGTGGGACCGCCGTTGTTGTTGCCACCATTATTCCCCCCGTCCGGGCGATTGGGCGGGCGGTTCGGCGGCTGATTGTCGTTCTGATTGTTTGGGAACATCCGTCTCAGGCCTTACCATATGTCGGGTCGATTGGAGTATAACGCGCTTTGAGCGATTCGGCGCGTTGAGTCATGGAAAAGCATAGCCCGCATACATATGAAGCGTATAAACATTGCCTGCAAGCTCGCTAAGTTGTGCGTATTAAGGCGTTGGTGCAGCCACAACGACCGGCAGTGCCCAGCCGTCATCGGCCTGCCCGTCCACGGTCACCGGCACACGCTGACCGTCTGCCAGGCGGTAGAAGCCCAGCCGCAGCGTGTAGACTGTGCCGGCGGCGGCGTCAGGTGGCGCGCTCAAGCCCAAGACGTGCTCGACGATCTCGCCCGCTTGCCAGATGGCCGTGCTGTAGTGGCTCCATTCGGTGGCGGCGGGCTGCATGTCGAAGCTGCGCACCAGCGCGCCGTCGGCGTCCAGCAGGTGCACGTAGATGCTGTAGTCGTCGTCCGCCGGGCCAAGTGCCTCAAAGAAGAGGATCAGCTCCAGCGGGCGCGCGTCGCTCAGCGGACCGTCCGCCAAGCGCCAGCCCGCCAGCCGCGCGAAATCGCCGAACTGCACCTCGGCCTCCGGCACCTGGGCGCTGCGCGGCAGCATCTGCCTGAGGCGCGGTGCGCGCAGCTTAAGCGTCTGTGACCAGAAGCTGGAGTCGCCCTCGTTGTTGATCAGCTCCATCACCCGGAAGCGGCGCAGCGACCCCAGCACCGGGTTCACTGGATCGTGCCCGTTCTCTGCGTAGAGCCAGGCTGCTTCCTGCGTCCAGATGAAGTAGTCGGCGTCGGCTAGATCGTTGAGCTGTGTCGGCGTCTCGTCGATGCGCACGTCATAAGTCGGGAAGAAAAAGGGCAGGCGCTGAAAGCCCGGCGCGACGATCACGGCGTCGGGGTCGTCGGCGACCAGGGGCATCAAGTCGCGGGCAGTGTGCGCCATGGCCGTGCTGAAGGACGCGCGCCGCGCCATGTCGTCCGGGTATTCGTTGGACCACAGCCAATCCCCGCCGCCGCCGTAGCTGTAGAGCGTCAAGAAGACGCCGGGCAGCGCAGCCAAAGTCAGCGCGGTGACGTAAGCGCGGCGTGGGCGGGTGGGCAGGTCCTGCACGCGCTCCGTCG
>CAYWGJ010000120.1:0-9191 GCA_964457835.1 uncultured Anaerolineaceae bacterium | reverse complement strand
CGCGCTAAGCGGCGGCCTGCGGGCGCGCGATCCACAGGGCCGCCGCCCCACGCAGCCCGGCACCCACCAGCAGCACAATCGGCAGCGTCACACCGCCCTCGGCCAAGGCGCTGCCGATGAACGGCCCCGCGAAAGTCGCCAGGCCTACCACTTGCAGGTAGATCGTCGTGTATGCCGTGGCCTGCGACGCGGGCGCTTCTTCCAGCAGTACGCCCATCAAGCCGATGCCTACCAAGGCCCAGCCGCCGCCCAGGATCAAGGACGCGGGCAGGGTCCACAGCAGATCAGGCGCAAAGGCGATTATCACGGAAGAAGCCGCCGTCGCGCCCATGCCCACCGCGATCAAGCGCGCGTAGCCCCAGCGCCGCGCCAGCCCCGCCGCCCACATCGACAGCAGCACGCTGCCGCCCAGCTCTACCAGGGTAAAAGCCGCCACGAAGCCCTCACTCGCCCCCAAATTATCCACCAAGTGCAGCGGAATGAGCGTGAACACGGAGAAGAACGCCACATGCGTCAGCGCGGCCAGCATCGCCATGCTGCGTAACTGCGGGGCACGCCACAGTGCAGCGTCCCATAGGCGCTGACGGGGGGCTGCGGCTGACTCTGGCACCTCGGCGAAGCGCTGCGGCTGCACCTGCACCACATGCCACATGCTCAGCATGGCGAAGCCGAAGGCCGCCAGGTACAGCACCTGGTAATTGTGCGGGAAGGCCGCGCTTTCCAGCCACAAGCCCGCCAGCAGCGCGCCGACGCCCAGCGTCAAGTTGACCATCACCGAGCGGCGGCTGTTGAGCGCGGCCATGCGCGTGCTGTCCACCGCTTCGCGCATCAGCACCAGGAACATCACCTGGCCCGGCCCGTGCGGAATGGCGGGCAGTGCCACGGAGATGACCAACCACATCGGCTGCCATTCGGGGGGCAGCAGGGGCGCGGCGGCCAGCATGACGAACATCATGCGCCACAGCGTTTCAGGCAGGGCCACGGCCTCGTGCGTGGAACGAAAGCGCGCCCGCCACCACTGGCTCCACAGTGCGGTGATCATACTAATCAGGGCGGGCAGCGCGGTCAGCAGGGCCAGGTGCAGGGCGGTGGCGTCCAGGCGGATGGCGTACACCGACAGGAAGCGCTGAATGGTGACGAAAGCCAGGCCGAACCAGGCGATGTCCATCACCAGATGGTGAAAGTTGGCCTCTTCAACGGGGTGACTGCGGCGGGTGTAACTCAGGGCAAGGCGGCGGATCACAGGCGCGCATCTTTCAGTATCTGCGGACTCAAGGGCATCCTACACCCGTCAGTGGAATACGCAAGCCCGATCCGGGCACTTGGCCCTACTCCGCCCGCAAAGCCCGTGTTTAACGCTGATAACACAGCATCCGTATACGCCGCAGATCGTCGAAGTCTTCTGGGTTCAGGTTTTGCATCGCCCATTCCAGATATGACTTATACCCGACAAGGGTATTGTAGCCCTCACTACTCAGCCACGCCTTGAGCACGTCCTTGCCATGGAACCAATAGCGGAAGCCCGTGGTCCAGAAGGCTTCGCCGTCAAAAAGGTCGCGGTAGCGCTCAAACGCTGCATCGAGTGCGTCCACGTTCACGTATTGCGGAATGCTTTTGAAGCGTTCGACCCGTTCGCGGCCAGCCCGGAGCAGCGAGTCGGGGTCCAGCATCTGAGGTATTTTGCCGTCTTCTGGCGTCAGGCGGTTAGGCAGATCAAAGGTCCCAGCCCTGCGCGTGAGCTGTTGATCTTTTGCTCTGGCGACGATTTCGCGGCGCAGGGACTGCAAGGCCCACCGCAGTGCCTGATAATCGCGCAAACGTTGCAGGGTTGCACGCAGTGTGGCGGCGTGATCGACGTCTTCCAATTTTTTGGGGTGTTCGGCCTCGACGTAACGCCCCAGCAGGGCCGGGTCTAAAGCGTAGCTCTCGATACACGTCAGGCCAGTGAGTAGGGTACGTCCCTCGTCCCACCTGACGACTTCGCCGTCCGGGGACTCTTCGTCAAGGTCGCGGTCCCGGATGACGCGCCAGCTCGCGCCGCTGCTGGCTGTGTAGCCCTTAGCGTAATTCTTGGCAGCGTCTTTTCCGCCCATTGGGACGATGAGGATGCGGAAGGACGCGCTGTCCGACTGATTCCGTGGCAGTAACTTGCTCCAAAGTTGTAGGTCCGGACCGCCCGGTTTACCTTCACAGAAGATATAACGGGTGCTGTCAGTCGAAGCGCTCATGACTGCACTACCCGTTTGATTGCGCTTTCCGGCACCAGGTTGGCGATGTGGTCGGAGTGAGTCGTGACGATGAACTGATTGTTCTTGCCCAGGCGGGGCAGCAGGGTCAGTACGGCCTGCTGCAAGGGCGGGTGCAGGTGCAGCTCCAGCTCATCAATCAGGATCACGGAATGGGTGATGTTCCATTCGACGAAATCAAGCAGCAGGGGCATCACGGCCCGCTCCCCGGCGGATAGTTCGAAAACGTCGTATTCATCGCGCCCATCGCTGAAGTAAACCGGTGGGTTGTTCTTACCAAAGGTTTCACCGACCCGCGCTAATTTTCGCCCTGGGAACAGCTTGCTATACAGTGCGTTGAAGGCGTCCGGCTTGCTCTTGACGTTAGCGATTGCAAACCAGTTGACCAGCCGACGGGTGAGCGCATCAACTGGGTTGCTATCCTCAAATGACGTCAAGCTGTGAGCGGTGCGCTGTTCGTTGTAGAAGAACACCCCGCCCACACGGTCAAACATGCCCAGCTGAGCACGGCGGTTATCCAGCAGGTTGTAGGCGTAGCGCCGCCCCTGAAACTGAAAAAAATGCCGCGGGCCGGGGGGATCGGTGCTCACTGGATAGCGGGCCTCGGGGTTCTCGTCCCAGATGAGCTGGACACCCGGCGCATCCCCAGGCGGCGTAGCGTTTTCGCTGGTGGCAAAGTCGCTGTCGGTGTAGTATTCGCGGGTGGCGGCCAGCTCATCTTCCTCGAAAGCGACATCCAACGCCACGCGGAAGAAGCCCCGGTGGTTGGCGGATAAGCCTTCCATCATGAACCCCGGCCAGTCCAGCGCCGATGGCTCACGAAGTTGAGTCGTGGCCGTGCCCAGTGTGAAGGCGATAGCCTGCAAGATCGTGCTCTTGCCCGTGCCGTTGTCCCCCACCAGCAGCGTGACCGGCGTTTTGGGGTCAAATACCATTTCGAAATTGGAAAAGCGTTTGAAGCGTTCCAGACGCACACGATCGACACGCATGGTAACCTCCTGGCGGGCGATTTATCCACTTATCATTATAGGCTGGCCCTACTCCGCCCGCAAAGCCCGCGCTGTGACCAGCCGCGTCAGCCGCCAGGCCGGATACAAGCCGGCCAGCAGCGCCGCCACCACCGCCACCGCGAAGGCCACGGCGAATTCTTCCGGCACCGGGTAGAACTGCATTGTCCAGCCGAAGCTGCGCACGTTAATCACGAAGAGCAGCACCAGCGCCAATGCCAGGCCGATAGGCAGCGCCAGCAGTCCGGCCACGGTGCCCATCAGCCCGGTCTGGATCAGCGTAAACTGCCAGAGCTGGCGCGGCGTCATGCCGATAGCCCGCATCACGCCATACTGGCGCGTGTTCTCCAGTTGCAAGGACAGCAGCGCGCTGAGGATGCCGATGAAGGCCACGACGGTCGCCAGCAGGCGCAGCGCCACGGTGATGGCGAAGGCGTTGTCGAAGACCTCAAACACGCCGCCGCGCAGCTCCCGGTTGGCCTGCACCTGAAGGTCATAGCCTGTCAGCGTCTCGCGGCGCAGGGTCTCCATCACCGCGTCGATGTCAGCGTCAGGGGACAGGAACGCGCCAATGGACGAGATAAACGGGTCGTCCCAATGCTGACGATACACCGCGTCCAACATGTACACCGAGCCTTGGTCCGTGGCGTAGTCGTAGAACACACCAGCGATCTCGAACGTGACCGGGCCGCCGTCGGTCAGCAGCGTGATGGTGTCTTGTTCCGGGCTGATGCCGCGCCGGAAGGCGAACGGCTCGCTGACCACGACTGCGCCATCGGCCATGGTCGCCTCATAATCTCCATCGGGCGCGTCGTTCCACACGAAGCTGCGGCCTGGTGCGATGTCGTAGTCAAAGGCCTGTAAGTTGACCGGCGGCAAATCGGGGTAATCCGGGGCCAGCACGCTGACCGCCCGCGCCGCCGACACCGCCGCCACGCCGTCCACGCCGCCCACCAGGCCGCGTACCTCCGCCGGGACATCGACCGTGGCGCGGTTAGCCGTCAGCAGGGGCGGGCTGATGTAGACATCCGCGCCGAGCGTGGTTTGCAGCCAATCATCGACCGTGCTGCGGAAGCTGGCAATCATCACGCTGACCCCCACAATCACGCTGACCGCGATAGTCAGCGCGGCCACGGCCACGGCGGTGCGGCTCAGCGAACGGATCACCGCGCGAGGGGCCAGCCGTCCCAGCACGCCGAACAGCCGCGCAGTCAGCGGCGCGGCTAGATGCATCCCGGCGATGAGCACAATCGGCGTAAACAGCGCACTGCCCACCACAATCCCGAACAAGCCCGCAAAGCTGAGCACCACGCTCTGCGACGGAATTTGCAGCAGCAGTAGGCCCAGGCCGTTGAGCGCCAGACCTGCCACCGTCACCAGCGGGACCAGGCGGCGGGTGGCGTCTTCCTGCGTGGATCGGCGCATCGTGCCGGCGGGTGGTGTGCGGGTGGCGTCAAACGAGGGGATCAGAGCCGCACCCAGGCTGGCCGCCACGCCGACGACCGCGCCTTTCAACAGCGTAAAGGGGTCCACGCTGACCCCCTGCACGTTGACCGTGAAGTACAGGTCGCTGATGGTCTGTGCTACCAGGCCCACCGCGCCACGCCCGAAGATCACGCCTAGGCCCAGGCCCACCACTGTGCCAATGAGGCCCAGCAGCAGTGCTTCGCCCAGGATCAGCGTAAAGATTTGGCCGCGCGTGGCCCCCACCGAACGCAGCACGCCGATCATCGGGCGGCGCTGCACCACGCTGAAGGTCACAGTGTTGTAGATCAAGAAGACGCCCACCACCAGCGCCAGCAGGCTCAGCGCCTGGAGGTTCAGCTCAAAGGCGGCGGTCATCTGTGACAGGGTGTCGTCACCGTCGCTGACCGCACGCAGCTCGGTGCCCTCCGGCAGTGCGGCGCGGATGGCGGCTTCTTGTGTGGGCAGGGCGTTACTGTCTAGGATGAGGTCCACGCGGGTGAGGCGGCCCGGCGCAGCCAGCACCTCCTGCGCGGTGGCGATGTCGGTCAAGATGAGATCGTCCAGCGCCTGCTCGCTGACGCGATCGTCGGGCTGCAACACGCCCACAACCTGCACGTCTACTAGGCGAGCACCGGGCCGCAGCGTAAGCGTATCGCCCGCTTCAACACCGAAGCGCTCCGCGAGGCTGCGGCTGATGAGCACGCTGCCTGGCTCCGCAATGAAGCGCGTGAGGGCGTCAAAGGCGAGCTGGCCTTCGCCGCCGGCGTTGACGCTGGCTAAGTAGCTGCGGAAGGGCGGCTCCGCCAAGGGATCGACTCCCAGCAGGCGTAGTGGTTGATCGCCCAGGCCGGACCCGCGCACGAACTCCGTGACGACCGGCGCGGCCTGACGCACGCCTAAATCCAGGCGCAGCGCGGTGTAGACCTCGGTGGACAGCCCCGCCGGGCCGCCGACGATCTGGTGTGTGGCGCGCCCACTGATGCTCTCCGTACTGAGGTCAAAGGCACGCCGGGCGGAGCCGTTGGCGACGTCAATGGCGATGACCATCGCCACGCCCAGCGCCACGCCCAACACAAACAACAAACTTTGTAGAAAGCGGCGGCTGACGTAGCGCCGCCCGATCCGAAACATCACCGACATGAGGAGGGCCTTTCCAGCCAGGGCGATCCCGCCGTGCGGCTGCAAAAATTCACGAACATCACAACATCACGAATTTTAGCAGCCAGGACCTCACATCAGCTTGACGCGGGCTTAAGGCTGACTGAGCCTTGACACATACCCCTTGAAGAGGATGAGGCAGACAGCTAGCCAGCCTGGGGCGGCCCACGCTGGGGACCCTCTCCATTATCCCACAGCAGCGGCACAGGGTCCCTTGAGGATACATCGCCATCCCACAACCCCAACGCACCCGCCGTGTTATGACTCACAGACTGGCGGACACCCCCACAGGAACCCCATGCGCGTCGCCCTCTTCACCGATACTTTTCTCCCCAAAGTCGATGGCATCGTGACCGTGATCCGGCTGCTGCTGGACCACATGGCCGCGCGCGGCGTGGACGCCGTGGTCATCGCGCCGCGCCTACACGGGACAAACCGTCACGACTCCTACGGCGCTTTCCGCGTGCTGCGCCCGACCAGCGTCTTCTTTCCGCTGTACCCGGAGCTACGGATAGGCCTGCCCACCCCGTCCACCTATCGCGCCCTGCGTGGCTTCAACCCAGACGTGGTGCACATCATCCATCCGGCAGCACTGACCGCCAGCGGCCTGTGGATGGCGAAACGCCTAGGGGTGCCGGTGGTGGCGTCCTTCCACCTAGACTTCGCACGCTTGGCGGATCATTACCGGGTGCCCTTCATGAAGCCCCTGCTCAACGCCTGGGCGCGCGGGCACTTCAACGCGGCGGACCTGGCCCTGGCCCCCTCACGGGCGGTGCAGCGCGACATGCAGCGCATCGGCGTGCGTGAGGTGGGCTTGTGGCGGCGCGGCGTCGATGCCCAGCGCTTTCACCCGCGCCACCGCAGCGACGCCATGCGCGCACGGCTCAGTGACGGCCACCCTGACGCCTCGCTGCTGCTCTACGTCGGGCGGCTGTCGGTGGAAAAACAGCTCCCGCAGCTGCGGGCGGTGCTGGACGCCCTGCCCCATGTGCGGCTGGCCTTAGTCGGTGACGGCCCGGCCCGTGCCTGCTTAGCAGCACACTTCGCTGACACGCCGACCGTCTTCACTGGCTACCTCACCGGCGATGCCCTCTACGCCGCCTACGCCAGCGCCGACCTCTTCGTCTTTCCGTCCAGCATGGAGACCTTCGGCTTAGTCGTCACGGAGGCGATGGCGGCGGGGCTGGGGGTCGTGGCGTCGCGGGTGGGCGGCGTGCCGGACGTGATCGATGAAGGCGTCACGGGCTACACCTTCGCACCAGGGGACGTGGGCAGTCTGGTCGAGGGGGTACGCCGCGCCGTGTCCGACCCGAATCACCTGCGGGCCATGGGTCAACGGGCACGGGCCTTCGCCGAAACCCAGGCCTGGCCCGCCATGATGGATGAACTGCTGGCTCATTACGCCCGCCTCAAGGCACAGCGACCGGCGTAGGCCCCACTTCCGGCGTGATTTCGGACTGAGGGGTAATCACAATGCCGATGGTGCTGGGCAGCACGCGGATGTCTGCTGAGGGAATATCGCCGATGCTGATGCTGGCCGTGGGCGTGCGGTCGTAGCTGCCCGGCTGCAAGTCCTGCACATCCACCGCCACGTTGATATCGTCCACGCTGAGCGTGTCGAGCAGGGGCTGTGGGCCGTCCACCAGGACGGTGACGCGGCTGGGGATGGCGCGCACGCTGTAGGCCGGGTTCACGCCGCTGAAGCTGACCGCCACTGCGTCAAACTGTGCCTGGCTGCGGATCGGCTCAATGATGACCTCCACGGTGATGCTGCCGCCCGCGTCAATGACGCTCACGCCGGTCACGTCGATCACGGGTGCAACGCTGGTGGTGAAGCTGGCGGTGCGCTCGCTCAGGTCGATGGTCTCGGTGCTCAGCACTTCGGGCAGTTGACTCAGGGCGCTGGGCGGCCCCTGCACCGACACCAGGTCCGGTGAGTAGGTGCCCAGGCGGGCGGTGTAGCCATCGGGCAGGCTGTCGTTGTCCAGCACGGGCAGCACGGGCAGGGCCTGTTCGTCTTCGCGGCGGCTGATCGTTACCTCAGCGGTCACGTCCTGGGCCACGTCCACGCTGCTGACCACCAGGCCTTCGGGATCGACCGGTACCAGGTCCAGCGTTTGGCTGAAGCTCTCGCGGCGCTCGCTGAGGTCCAGGCGGGCTTCTAAGCGGTCAACCCGCGCCAACTGTTGTGCGGTGCCGCTGACGAGCACCTGCATCTCACTGAAGCGCAGCTCGTCCAGGGCATAACCGGTGGGCAGATCGTTGGTCACACGGCCCACAACCGCTTTCTGCTGGGACTGGCGCGCGACCAGCTCGACGTTGAGCTGTAGCGGCGTGGTATCGGCGCTGGCTTGGCGGGCAATGCGCGTTTCCAGCGTCACGGTGTGGCTGCCCGGCGGCAGATCGCTCAGGTCAGCCACGACGGTGATGTCCTCGCGCGAAAGCAGGTCCAGCACCGAATCACGGGCGCGTACCCGCACCGTGACAGTGCTGCGCAGCGCATCGGCATTGGCGAGGATCATGCCCTCGTCTTGGATGACGTTCACCGGTACCAAGCTGAAGACCTGCTGGCGCACGGGGTCATTTTGGATCGTTGCCAGCAGCCACACCACCGAGGCCAAGGCTAAGGACGCGCCGAGCCACACCAGGTTTTGCCGCAGGGACTCACGCTTCAGGGGCATCACAGACGGCCCTCGCTGCTGCGGTTCAATGCGGCTATCAAGCCGCTGACGCCCTCACGCAGGCGCTGCCAGGCGCTTTCAGGCGCGGCATCTTCGGGGGCATAGAAGGCGTTGAGGATGGTGCGCAGGCGCTGGGTATCCAGGCGAGAGACCATGCGCCCGCCGTTGGTGAGGGCGATGCGCCCGGTTTCCTCGCTGACGATCACGCACAGCGCGTCGCTGACCTCGCTGATGCCCAAACCGGCGCGGTGGCGGGTGCCCATCTTACGATTGGGCAGGTTGCGGCTGGCCGTCAGGGGCAGCACCGCCGCCGCCACGGCCAAGCGTCCACGCTTGTTGATAATCACCGCGCCGTCGTGCAGCTCGGTCTTGGGCCAGAACACCGTCAGCAGAAGCTGGGAGGTCACCACTGCGTTGAGCGAGATACCAGTCCGCAGATAGTCGTCGAGGCCGTTTTCGCGCTGGAGCACGATCAAGGCACCGTGGCGGCGTTCGCTGAGCAGTTCAGCGGCCTGCACAATTTCGTCGATGATGGCGGCGCGGGTATCAACGGGCAACTGCTGACCGAACGAGAAGGCCCCGCCGCGCCCGATGCGTTCTTCAACGACAAAATCTCCGATTTGCCTGCCTGT
>CAYWGJ010000119.1:0-9273 GCA_964457835.1 uncultured Anaerolineaceae bacterium | reverse complement strand
TGACCAGCGCGGCCTCTGGTCGCCGGCGGAAGCGGCAGACACCGGCCTGTACGTTAGTGCCGGGGACGAGATCGACCAGGCCGGGCAGTGGTGGACTCTGTTGGACATCACCCCACCCGGTGCCGCCGAAGCGCTGCGGGCGGCCTTCACCTGGGAGATCAGCGACGCAGCCCGTGTGATTGAAACACAGCCGCCGGGCTTGCACAGCCTGGTGTTGTTGGTGGTTGGGCTGGGGGCGGTGGTGTGGGCGTTTTGGCCGATGCTGCGAGGCTTTTATGCCCGGCAGGACTTGAGCGCGGCGAACTTGTTCATCCTGACGTGGTCGGTGGTGGGGACGACGATCTTCATGGTGGCTGGCTACGCCCTGCTGAGCGAGACGCAGCGGCAGTACGAGGCCTCGCTGAACCCGCTGCCGGTGGTGGTCAACGCGGTGCTGGCGGATCAAGGGTCCTTGGAGCGGGGCGCGGGGCTGTTTGACGCGGCCTGTTCCGGCTGGACGGAGGACGCGATCGCGCGCAGCGGCCTTGTGGAACGGCTGCCGCGCACCCGTGACGAGGAACTGTACCGGTTCATCGCTGAGGGCTGGCGGGGGCTGCCGGGCTGTGACATCGACCCGATAGACAGCGAGGCCGCGCGCTGGGACCTGGTGAACTATCTGCGGACCTGGGAGCGCGGTTTGCTGGCGGACATGAGCGACGCGCAGACTTTTGCTGATTAGATATGGAGACGACATGAGTAAGACGCTTTCGATAGCTTATGCGGCGGCGGATGAAGCGGCGGCGCGGCAAATTGTGGCCGGGCTGCAAGCCACCGACGCCTACACCGTGGCCGACGCGGTACAGCCGGGCCATACGGACACGCTGTTGATCCGGGTGCAGTCCCCGGCAGCGAACGAGGACGCGCGGGTGGAGGCCATGACGATTGAAGCGCTGGAACAAGGCCAGCACATCGTGGCGCTGCTGCTGCGTGACAGCAACCTGCCGCGCGTGATTGACAACCTGGTGCCGCTGGACTTCCGCGAAAAGCAGAATATCAAGGCGCTGCGGGAGCAGGTGGATTACCTGCTTTCAGCCGATGCACCGCGGCCCTTGGTGGCCCTGACGCCTGCGGTGCGCAAACGGAATCGGCGCGCGGGGGCGGTGGTGGTGGCGTTGATCCTCACCAGCTTCATCGCGTCGCTGTGGGGCATCAACGCCGGCTTGATCGGCTTCCCGGAAGAGGAATACGAAGCGGTAGAAACGCAGCGGGTGGAACAGCGCAACACGATCATTGCGCCGACGCTGGAGGCGGTGCTGCCGGGCGGCGCCCAAGAAGCTGAGGCCTTCCCCGCCACTGTGGAGGCGCTGCCCACGCGCTTGCAGCCTTACGCCGTGGGGACGGCTACGGCGGTCGCTGGGGAGGAGTGAGCGCATGAAGCTGCTCATTGCGACGCAGAACCCCGGCAAATTGGCCGAATATAGGCACCTGCTGGCCGACTTGGATTGCGAGATTGTCGGTACAGCGGACGTAGGCCTAGCAGACCTGGACGTTCCCGAAGACGGCGACACCTTCGCCGCTAATGCGCAGATCAAGGCGGCGGCCTACGCCACGGCCAGCGGCCTGCACGTTATCGCCGATGACAGCGGCCTGTGTGTTGATGCCCTGGACGGCGGCCCCGGCGTATATTCGGCGCGTTACGGCGGTCCCGGTCTGGACGACGCCGGGCGGCGGGCACATCTGCTGGCAGCGCTGACGGATACGCCGGAGTCGGCGCGGGGGGCGCACTTCGCCTGCACCATCGCGGTCGCCCGCCCGGATGGGACGATCTATGCCACGGTCGCGGGCCGGGTCAATGGGCGCATCCTCACGGCGGAACGCGGCAGCGGCGGCTTCGGCTATGACGCGCTGTTTCTGCCTGACGCCCAACCCGACGGCCACGCGCTGACCTTTGGCGAGATGCCCACCGATCAGAAAAACAGCATCAGCCACCGCGCCGACGCTGTGCGCGCTGCCCGGCCTGCACTGCGGGCCTTGGCGCAAGAATCGTCTTAGAAGCGGCTGGCTCAAGCGCTGGTTGTTTCGGTACAGAGCCAAAGCTGTTGTACAATGAGCCAGAACTAAGCGCATGAATCAGGCAGTGTATGCTGAACGAGTCGTAGGGTAAAAGTATGGACACAGCAGACGGAAGTAGGCTGGTGCCGGTGCGACACGCGCGCACGGTGATGATTGCCAGCGCGTCCGCCGAGATGCGGGCGCAGATGCAGGCAGTGCTCACGGCGGACGGCCGCATGGTGGTGGAAACGGCTTATGCGGCTGAGGTGCTGCCGCTGATGCAGGCGCACGCGCCTAATCTGCTGCTGCTGGGCGAGACCCTGCTGGACGACTCCGGCGCGGTGCTCAGCGGCAGCGGCTATGACGTGTGCGCGCGGCTGAAAGCTCAGCTCCCACAAAAACACCGCCTACCGGTCATCATGCTGCTGGACGTAGATACCGACGAAGCAGTAGACCGCGCGTTTGCCTGTGGGGCCATGGACTTTGTGTGCGGGCCGCTGCGCCCGGTCGTGCTGTCGCGGCGCGTGGACGTGCTGCTGAACATGGAAGCCATGCGCGGCGACCTCAGCGAAAAAGAAGAGCGCTACCGCGTCATTTCCACCAGCATCAGCGACTACGCCTATGCCTACCGTGTTGTAGACGGCAGCCGCCTGGTCAAAGAGTGGAGCACGCACGCCTTCGAGACCATCACCGGCTATTCGCCCTCCGAACTGGACGGTGACGGCTGGTCCCAATTGATCCACCCCGACGACCTCGGTAAGGCGCTGGAACGCCAAAAACACCTCTTCCGGGGTCACAAGGACGTGACCGAGTTTCGCATCATCACCAAGGGCGGCGGCGTGCGCTGGCTGATGGACCACGCCCAGCCGGTTGTGGACGAAACCGGGCAGGTAGTGCGCATCTACGGGGCGGCCCAGGACATCACTACGCGCAAGCTGACCGAAGAAATGCTGCGTCAGCACGCGGCGGAACTGCAAGAGCGCAACGAAGAGCTGGACGCCTTCGCCTACACCGTGGCCCATGACCTCAAAAACCCCATCGCCAGCATGATGGGCTTCACCAGCCTGGTGCTCAATTATTACGATCGCATGACGCCCGATAAAGTCCAGGAATACCTTCAGCTCATCATGGACAGCGGCTATAAACTGAAAGCGATCATCAACTCGCTGCTGCTGCTGGCCGGCGTCACCCGTATGGAGCACGTGCAAATGTCCCCGCTGGACATGGCCGAAGTGGTGCATGAGGCCCGCACGCGGCTGGTCGGCATGATCGAAGAGAGCGCCGCACAGATCACGGTGCAAGAACGCTTTCCGCTGGTGATCGGCTACGGACCCTGGGTGGAGGAAGTGTGGGCCAACTACCTCAGCAACGCGCTGAAGTACGGCGGCACCCCACCCATGATCGAGATCGGCGCGGATGAGCCGGAAGACGGCCAGGTCCGCTTCTGGATCAAGGACAACGGCCAGGGCCTCAACGAAGCAGAACAAGCGCAGGTCTTCCTGCCCTTCACCCGGCTGAGCCAGGCCAAAGTCGAGGGGCACGGCCTAGGCCTGTCGGTGGTACAGCGCATCGTCGAACGCCTCGGCGGCGAGGTCGGCCTGGTCTGCGAGATCGGGCGCGGCTGCACCTTCAGCTTCACGCTGCCCATCGCTGACTGCGAAGACGATGCGGCTGCCGCTGTGGACGCAGGCGCGGCGGCTGGCGGCGCAGCGGACTAGGACGAGACGACGAGAGGCGCGCATGGGCATCCGCCTGGACTGGGAAATTGACAGCGAAAGCACACAGCACCGCGTCTTTGAGGACCCGGCGGCCAAGCGTGCCCGGCGGCGGGCGCGGCTGCGTTTCATCATCCTGCTGCTGATCCTGATCCTGGCGCTGATCGGCGTGGCCGCAGCCATCCGCTGGCGCTTAGAACAGACTGACGCCTACATCGAGAGCTTGCTGCGCGACACGATCGAGGCGGAAGTGGCGGCCCTGCGCATCGGTGACCTGAACGCCTTCACCAACTTGCAGCGCAGCGCGGACGAGACGTGGCTTCAGGGACAGCGCGCGTACTTCAACACCTACCAGCAGATCAAGCTCAGTAACGACCTGGAGCTGAACGGCACCGTCCGCAACTTGGTGCTTGACGGACAGCGCGCGCGGGTCATCGTGGAAGAGGTGATCGACGGCACCCCCTACAGCCAAGTGTGGTTCTACTGGCGTTATGAAGACGGCTGGCGGCACGTCCCGCCGGATTACACGCTGTGGGGTGTGCTCAAAGAGTATCAAGGCCTGGCGGTGACGATCAGCTACCGGGAGGTAGACGAAACCCTGGCCCGTGACATGGGCGTGGAGCTGGAAAGCTGGATCAACAGCACCTGCGGCCCCATCCTGCAATGCGGTGACCTGCCCCACATCCGTGTCAACATCGGCACAGACGCCCTGCTCACCGAGCCAGTGTGGGACAGCACCAACCCCTGGCAGCTTGACCTCTCGTCGCCCTACCTCGTGCGCGCGCGCACAGATCGCCCGTTTAGCGGCCAGTTCCGCCTGGATGTGGCGGCTGTCTTGGCCGAGCGCCTGGTGGACGAGTCGCTTAACTTCAGCGAGGCAGCGGTCTACCCGCGCGACAGCTTCTACTTACGGGCTGCGGTTGTGTCCTGGCTGACCGGGCGCTTTGTGGGGATCGACTCACAGGCGCACCTCATCACCAGCTTGGCGCAGAATTACGGGCAGAGCGCTGTCGGGGACCTGATAGCTGCGCTGGCTCCGGATGCCTCCGCCGATGTGCTGCGCAGCGTCACAGGGGCCGCCGCCCTCAACGAGACGACTCTGGATTGGCGCGACTTCCTCACCTGGCGGATGCGCTTAGAGAACGAACTGCGCGAGCGCGGCGATCTGTTCAACTTCAGCAGCCTATACACGCCCCAAATGCAGGAACGGGTGCAGCAGCGCTTTGATATGCCCGACGTGCTGCGACCCACCGTCACGCTGGTGGAAGCGGGCACCGCCATCGACGGCCTGCCGCAGCTCAGTGCGACGGTGCGCTATGGCCCAGCGGAGAGCGGTGTCACCGACCGCGTGCTCTTCCGCCTGGTGGATGGCACCTGGAAACGGGCCAACTAGCACCGCAAGCGCGTTAGGCGGGCGGCGTGTAGCTCATCCCCAGGGCGCGCGCAGCACTGAGCAGGAAGACGCGCTCATCCTCGCTGAGCTTTTTACCCGTGCCGAACAGTCCACCGCCGGACGCTACCGCGATATGCTCACCCAACGCCAGCAGACACTGCTTGTAGGCCACGATTTCCGGGGTGTTGGCCGCCAACAGCGCGCCAATTTGCCCGAACAGCTCCATGAAGACCAGGCTGTTGTATTGGCCGGGGTCCACGTAGGGAGACTGCTGGATGCTGTCCTTATCCGGCACCTGGTCCAGGGCGCGCTGGACCAGGGCATTGTCGGCGTAGTCTTGGCGGGCGCGGGCGATAAAGTTAGTGAGGGCCACGAACTTCCGCGAGAAGGCGAACACGCCGCCATCCAGCACGGCCACGCCCACCGCCATCATCGTTGGCGCGTCGTAGATCAGTGCCCACTGTTCCGGTGTCATCTGCTGCATCGGTGCCGCCTCCTCTCATGCGCCTTGGCCTGCGCTACTTGGTCACGCTCATCGGCATGATGACGTGAATGAAATCGTCGCTTTCGATGCGGCGCAGCACGCCGGGGTTAGCCGCGCCGTTGCTCTGCAAGACCACGCGGTCGTCGTTGATGACCCCCAGTGCTTCGATCAAATACTTAATGTTGAAGGCGATGTCCAGCTCTTCACCCTCGATAGTCGCGTCCACCACGCCGTCCTGGTCACCGCGTTCGGCGCTCTTGCCAATCACGCGCACCTGGCCGATGTCACTAGGACTGCCAGGCGGCACGACCTGCAAGCGTCCGCTGTAGGCCGAATCACGGGCGAAGATTTCGGCACGCTGACAGGCGCGCAGCAGCTCGCTGGTGTCCAGAATGGTCGAGGTGCTGTAGCTGGTGGGGATGATCTTTTGGAAGTCCGGGAAGCGGCCATTGAGAAGCTGCGCGCTCACCTCAACGTTTTCGGTGTTGAACATGATGATGTTGCGCTCGCCGGGCAGCGTGACCCACACCTCGTCGCTGTCGTCGATGATGCCCGCCAGCGTGTCCAGAGACTTGGCCGGGATCACCATGGAGATCGGCTCACCGAAGTGCTGCTCAATCTCAGCGGTGCGCACGGCCAGGCGGTAGCCATCGGCGGCGGCCATGGTCAGCACGTTGCCGTTCAGCTCGGTGTAGATGCCCGTGAGGATGGGGCGGTCGTCGTCAGTGGCAGCGGCGAAGGTGGTTTGCTTGATCATGCTCTTGAGCACCCTACCGGGCACCATAAAATCCGCGTGACCGCCTTCCGGCACTGGGGGGAATTCGTCGGCATCGATGCCTTTAATCTTGCTGTTGCTGCCGCCGCAGTGCACCTGTACCTGCTGCGTGGCCGTGTCCAACTGCATTTCGACGTGCTCCGGGGACAGCTTAGTCACCAGGTCCACGAAGGTGCGGGCGGGCAGGGTGATGGCCCCATCGGCGTCCACACGGGCACCGATCCAGTACGTGATGCCTAGGCCCAGGGTCATGTTGACGGCCACCAACTTAAGGCGCGCGTCCTCGCTGCGCAGCAGGACGTTGCTCAACACGGGCATAGTAGGCCGAGACTCGACCGCTTTGCCCACCACGCCCAGCCCCTTGGCAAGGTTTTCTTGAAGAACGGTAATACGCATAGCCAGGCTACTCCTGCTCAGTTCATCGTCACGAAAGGCCCGCCAATGCGGGCCGCTTATCCCAAAAATATCCCAAAGTATAGCCTAAATCGGGGCGGGTGGATAGTGGTGTCAGTACACGCTATTTTGCCGCGGGGGCGGCTTGTGCGCCACCGCCCCCGTGCTGTTCCTAGCTGTGATTTAGCCAGCGGCGGTCATCGTGGACTCGTCGCTTGGGCTGACGGCGCTGGTTTCGGTGGTGGTCACCATCGCGCCGAAGCTCAGCGCGCCGCTGTCTGGGACCGTGTCTTTGGCTTTGTCCTCTTTTTCTTCCTTCTCCTGCGTCATTTGCAGCCAGTTGCCGTTCTGCTTGGCGATGATGTCCTCGCAGCGTTCGCTGAAGAGCAGGAAGGGGGCCTTAGACTTCCGGTACGGCCCTGACGCCACGTCGTACATGGCTTTCTCGCGGGCCAGTTCCTCCGCCGCCGCGCGGAAGTTGCGCCAGTTGTCGCCGTACTTCTTCACGTTTTCGATAGCGGCTGAGGCCGCCACCACCAGGCTGATAAGAACGGTCGCTAACTGAAGCGCGCTGCGGGCGGTCTCGTTAGTGGAGGTAATGCCCACCAGCACCGGCACCGTCACCGAACCGACGCCGACGATGATCTGCAAGCGCTGATACCAAGTCTTCGAATCGCTGGCGCGCTTGTCATACCAGGACCACTGCGCGTGCCAACGGTGCTCCATGTAATAGCGTTCGTCGCTGCTGGCATCTGGGCGGATGAAGATGGGCGGCGGCCAGGTCCCGGCGGGTTCCAGGATTGAGTCGGCGGCGGTCGCAGTCGGCGCAGTCGGCGTGCTGTGGCTGTTGACAGCGGCGGCACCTGCCTGGGACGCGGCAGTCGCGCTGCCCGGCTTGGCGCTGGACGTGCCGCCGTTGGTCTGCGGCGTGGTGGGGGTCGTGCTAGACTTCGGGGCGGCCATGTGTGCCTCCTGGACAGTGAGCAATTCGGATTTTGCTATTTTAACCCGAAATGCGCGCGCTGCATAACAAAACACGCGATCCAGCAGATGGACCGCGTGTGAATGGGCGCGGAGAGACTCGAACTCCCAACCTCACGGATGTGAACCGTGCGCTCTGACCAGTTGAGCTACGCACCCTTTACCCTGTGTATAGGGAAGAACTATAACGCATAGCCCAATCGGGCGTCAAGGGTCAGTATGGACTTTGACAATCATCCAGGCGGGGTTTAGAGTCCATCTAGTCACCCACATGCAGACAAAGGCCGCGCCCCTGATGAAACTCTACACCTGGAACGTGAACGGCATCCGCGCCGCACAGAAGAAAGGCTTTCTGGACTGGTTCCACGCCACACAGCCGGACGTGCTCGGCGTGCAAGAGACGAAAGCCCACCCCGACCAGCTCGACGACGCACTCACCCAGATCGACGGCTATCACATCTATTGGGCCAGCGCCGAACGCAAGGGCTACAGCGGCGTGGGCCTCTACAGCCGCACGGAGCCGAACGCCGTGCACATCGGCCTAGGCATTGACGAGTACGACGCCGAAGGCCGCACGATCATTGCTGAATACGACGACTTCGTGTTCATCACCGCGTACTTTCCCAACGGCGGCCAAGACAACGCCCGCGTGCCCTTCAAGATGGCCTACAAGGACGCCTTCCTCGAACGCTGTGAAGCCTACCGCGCCGAGAGCCGCTCGGTGATCTTCTGCGGGGACATCAACACCTCACACCAAGAAATCGACCTGGCACGGCCCAAGGCCAACGTCAAGAAGACCGGCTTTCTGCCGGAAGAGCGCGCCTGGATCGACAAGATCGTGGGCATGGGCTACGTGGACTTGTTCCGCGCGCTGCACCCCGACGAAAAAGACGCTTACACCTGGTGGTCACAGCGCGGCGGTGCCCGTGAGCGCAACGTCGGCTGGCGGCTGGACACCTTCTTCCTCACGCCGGACAGCCCACTGCGCGAGCGCGTCGCCGCCTGCGACATCCACGCCGAAGTGCTGGGGTCGGATCACTGCCCGGTCAGCCTGACGCTGGCGGACCCCACCTGATTAATGCGGCGGGTGTGACTAATGCGGTCTACTGTCAAGGTACGCCTGATGCTATACTAGCACTCCGTTTCGCTGTTATCCAAAGGACCACAAGCTGCTATGGCTGAAAGATCACGGGTGTACCCCTTTACCGCCATCGTCGGGCAGGAACGCATGAAGCGCGCCCTCATCTTGAACGCGATTGACATGCGCATCGGCGGCGTGCTGATCCGGGGCGAGCGCGGCACCGGCAAGTCCACCGCAGCGCGTGCCCTGGCTGCGCTGCTGCCGCAGATCGCCGTCATCGCCGACTCGCCCTTCAACGATGACCCCGCCCACCCGGACACCTGGTCGGACATCAGCCGCGAGCGCTACGGCCAGCATCCCGAAAACGCCCCAGTCGAGCAGCGCCGCACCCGCTTTGTGGACCTGCCCGTCAGCGCCACC
>CAYWGJ010000118.1:0-9347 GCA_964457835.1 uncultured Anaerolineaceae bacterium | reverse complement strand
GCCTTCTACGTGGCCGCCACCCGCGCCCAAGATTTGCTCATCGTCAGCGGCACCGGCAGCGCCGAAAAGGCCCCACCCACGGCCAGCGGCTGGCTGGGCGATCTGCTGACGCACGCTGCCCTGCCGGTGCAGGTGGTGCATCAGGCGCTGCCCCGCCGGCTGCCGGACATCCAGCCGGACGCACAGCCCAGCGTGGACGCCCTGCCCACCGAGTCCACGCCGCCGCTGCTGGCCCCCGTGCCGCCCACACCGCCGCCCAGCGTGCGCCACATCACCGCTACGGCACTGGCTGACTTGGGCGCTGCCGAGGTCAGCAGGGGTGCCGACCGCCGCTTCTACTTGACGCGCTTCCGCCGGGACATGCTCGACGCCACGCCGACCGTGGTGCGCCCCTTTGGAAGACGGCGCGCTGCGGGCTGCCACCCCACGCCAGATCGGGGAGATCGTGCACCGCGCGCTGCAATACGGGCATCTGCCCACCCGGCTGGACACCGATCATCTGCTGAACCTGCTGCGCGGTTACGCCTGGGATGAGGGGATCACCGACGCGCACGCCCTGGAATCCGCCGTGAAGCGCGCGCACCACCTGCTGGACAACTTCACCGCCTCGCCCGTGTATCAGCGCATCTTAGAAGCCGAATCCCAAGGTGTGATCTACCGCGAGCTGCCCTTTATTTATGAGCGCGAGCAGCACGTTATCCACGGTGTGATTGACCTGCTGATGCGCGATGCGGCGGGGCAGTGGGTGGTGCTGGACTACAAGACGAGCAGCGTTTACGTCAGTACGGGGCGTCGGCCCAGCATAACAAACGTGCAAGACCACGTTCAACGCTACGTGCTGCAAGTGGGCATCTATGCCGAAGCCGTGCGCCAATACCTGGGGGATGGCGTCACCCCGGAGACCTGGGTGCATTACATCCGCTATGGGCACACCCTGCGCGTGCCCGAGTCAGCGTGGAGAACGGCCTTGGCGCGGTCACTGGGTGCACGCATCGACGCCGCAGCACCATAAAGCTTGGACTTGCGCATTTCACAAGCAGGGCTATAGTGGCCCTGGGGACCGCCCTTGGGTCCCTGTGACAACCGCAGCCGAACGAGGAAAAAGCCACAATGCTCCAGCGACTCAACCATCAGCTACCGCCCTGGGCACAGCCAGACGCGCCCAGCCTGCGCTATCTTCTGGGCCGCCCGCAGCCCAGCACTTGGCGGCGGGTACTGCAAGCCCTCGGCCTGGGCGCGGTCATCGGTCTGGTGGGGCTGGCTTTCGTTGTGCTTCAGCCTAACATAGACCTGGGCCGCTCGCTGTCTGAGCAGGTGCTCAACCTCATCTTCTGGCCGATTGTCGGCGTGCAGCTTGGCATGAACGTAGCCGCCATGGTGATCACGTCCAGCGCCATCACCACCGAAAAACGCAAGGATAACTGGGACAATCTGCGCGCTACGCCGGGCGGCGTGGACCTCACGCTGCGGGCGCACTGGAGCGCGGCAGTGTTTTATCGGCTGTGGCGGCTGCTGGGCCTGGTTTACCTGGCGCGTGGGGTGCTGCTGGCCCTGCTGCTTTATGACCTGACGGCTTTCCGCGGCGAATACCTCAACTATCTCACCGGCGGTATCGTGCCAGAGACGCCGCTGCTGTTGGGCGGCCTGCTCATGGCGCTGACAATCACGGCCAGCTTCGTGCTGCCGTTGACGAGCCTGGGTTTGGACGCCTCAGTGGGGCTGCTGGCAGCGACAATTTTTCGCCAACGGGTGTTCGTCGGCTTGATACAGGTCGTGCTGGGGGTGATGCGGGTGTCGCTGGCCTTGGGGGCAATGGTCATCTTCGTCACGCTAACGGACGTCACCACCAGCCTGGGTGCCCCGCCAGAGGCAGGTTGGGCGGCAATGCTGGGCCTGGGTGTGTTGGGTGATGGGGGCCTGCGCTTTCTGCACGCGGCCACGCTGGGCCAGCTGTGGCAGACCATCCCATTTGGCATCTATATCGGCGCGGCGCTGCTGCTGGCAGCCGTGGTCCAGGCGGGCCTGGCGGATTTGCTGCTGCGCTGGGCGGTGCATCGCGCGGAACGGATGGAGTAGCCCCTCAGCCCTGTTCAACCTCGCGTTCGGTCAGTTTCAGAAAAGCCACAGCCAGCAGCAGCGGCGCACTGACCGGCAGCACAACGTTCACCAGCAGGTCCATCATCGCGGACAGTGCAGCCAGGCGTGGCGCGTTAATCAGCGCGAAGTAGAACAGCATCAGCGTCAAGGTAGAAGCCGCCGCCGTGCCCTTGCCGCGTGTCGTCACACCGATGTACTGTCCCATCGCCGCGACCATCGCCATCTCCAACGGCAGCCGCAGGATGCTGGACGCCAGACCCGCCAGCACCATCGCCTGCATGAACACCCCTTGTGTCTCATAGGCATTCATGTTCACCAAGATCAGGAAGGGGAGCTGGGTCGTGGCCGCAATGAACAGCACAATACCCAGCGGGTCGCTCTGCCGCCACAGCGACGCGGCCAGCTTCGCCCTCAGGATTTCGCGCGTGCTCATCGGTGAAACGCGCAGCAGCGGCATGGTGTGATTCTCAAGTTCCATCACCATCGACTCACTGGCGTCACTGGCAAGCTGATACAGCGCCCGCCCGTAGTAGAACAAGGCCGTCGGCAGCACAAACAGTGACAGCAGAGTCAAAGGCAGCAACAAAGTTAGCAAAAAAGGAATGGGGATGCTCAGCAGCACGACGCCCGCTTGCAGCAGGTAATACTGCATCAGCGAGTCAATCTGCGGGGGCATCACGCGCCACAAACGGCCTAGGTGACGCTGCACAATAGGGTGGCTGCGGCGTGCCCAGTGCGGCAGGTTCACGTCAATCACGTAACCCTGCTCCAGGCGCACCTTCAGCGGAGAGACCGCCGAAACCGCGGTGGGCCGCTCGCGGGTCGATAACTTATCCACGGGTACGCTCCATGCGGTGAGCGCACGAACGTATGCACTCAACTGCATAACTTGCAATTACTGTGCGCCTACTATACCAGACTCCGTGCCCACCCAGCCATGATCTAACAGGATTCCAAAGAAAGCACTCCCTCAAAACTCGAACTCGTCGTAGTCCTTGCACAGGGTGATAGGGCCGTCGTAGGCTTCCTTCGCTTCGGGGATCAGCAGGCTGGGATCGTGGTTCCACACCTGATAATGGATCAAGTACAAAGACTTGGCCCCGACCTGGGTCGCCATCTCGGCGGCCTGACGCGCAGTGCTGTGACCTGGCGGCGGCCCGGCGGCCTCATGGATGAACATGTCCGCCTCATGCCCAATTTCCAGCAAGCTGTCGGTAGGGCCGGTGTCGCAGGAATAGGCCAGCACCGTCCCCGTGACCTTGTTCTCGATGCGCAGACCGATCGTGGGCACGAAGTGATCCACCGGCCAGGCCGTGATGCGGAAGTCGGCGTTTTCCATCACCGGCGCACGCCGCCGCTCGCTGACACGCTGGAAGGACACCGGGAAGAAGTCCGGCCATTCACGCCAGCCATACGCCGCCATCATGTCCTCCACACGGTTGATGCAGTGGTGCAGCCCGTAGATGCGCAGCGGCGTGGTGCGCGTTTGCAGCCACATGTGCATCATCATGTTCGGGATGCCGGATACGTGATCCGGGTGGAAGTGCGTCAGGATAATGTCTTGCAGGGCTTCGTCGTCAATACCCAGGTCTTTGATCTTGCCCAAGGGGTTAGAGCCAGCGTCCACCAACACCGGCGAGTCGCGTTCCCCGATGAGCAGAAAATGCGTGTAATCGTGTTTGGCGTCGCTGACTGCGTTGGCCGAACCCAAAATGACAATGCGCGCCATAGCCGTTCCGTTTCTGTGTCGTCTCACTTTAACGTCATGCTCTATTGTAGCGCAAAACCCCCACGCCGCGCGTTAGTCCGCTAACAAAGGCTTGAGCGCCACCTCGATATCCGCCAACGACTCGGCACGCACGATCTGCGCTCGAATGCCGGGGCCGCTGTCCGCTGGTAGATGCTGCATGTACTTAGCCAACTGGCCGCGCAGCTCCAGCAGAGCTTGGCGCTGTGGCAGCTGCGTTGTCGCCAGGGTCCGCTGAGCTTGAGTCAGGCAGGCTTCCGCACGCTGACGCGGTGTGGGCAGCGGTAGCGCTTCTGCCCCACGCAGCGCGCGCGTGATCTGCGCAAAGACCCAGGGGTTGCCCAGCGCTGCCCGCCCCACCATGACACCATCTGCGCCGGTAGATTCCAGCATTTGGCGCGCGTCGTCAGCGGTAAACACGTCCCCGTTGCCGAAGACGGGCAGGTCGGGTACGGCCGCCTTCACCGCTCGGATCACCGACCAGTCTGCCGCGCCATTGAAGCCTTGGTCGGCATAGCGGGCATGCACAGCCACGGCCTGTACCCCGACGTCACGAGCGGCGCGGGCGAAGTCCACGGCGGTGATTTCGCCCGCGCAAAAGCCGCTGCGCACCTTGACCGTCACCGGCACGGGTACCGCGGCCACCACAGCGGCCACAACCGCCGCCGCTTTGTCTTGATCGCGCAGCAGGGCCGCGCCCCCGCCCTTCTTGACGACCTTGGGCACCCAGCAGCCCATGTTGATGTCCACCATAGCCGCGCCGTGATCGACCACCAGGCGCGCCGCGTCCGCCATGACCTGCGGGTCATTACCGAAGAGCTGCACCGCAAAAGGGAATTCCTCCGGCCTCCAGTCAAAGAGCTGGAGCGTGCGCGCCCGCGTGGACTCAAACTGCATGGCGTGGCTGCTCAAGAACTCGGTGACGACCAGGCCGACGCCGCCCATGTCCCGGCATAGGGTGCGAAAAGCGTGATTCGTCTGCCCAGCCATAGGGGCCAGTACCAGCGGCGGATCAATGACGATGCCGCCGACCGTGACCGGGCGCAGCAGCGACTCCGTGGGGACAAGCGTTGGCATCAGTCGCTAGCGGTGCCCCATGATCCGGCGCGGCTGATACAGGTCCTCCAGATAGGTCATCTCGTCATCGCTGAGCGTGATGTCCAGGGCCTGCACCACCTCTTCGAGCTGATAGAGCTTGCTGGTGCCCACGATCGGCGCGACAACACCGGGCTTTGCCAGCAGCCAGGCCAGCGCGATCTGGGCCGGCTTGACACCGTGGCGCTCGGCCAGCTCACGCACGCGGTCCAGGATGGCGTAGTCCATGTCAGTATAGAAGAAGTCCTGCGCCATGGAGTCGCTGCGGGCGCGGGTCGTCTCGCTCTGCGCCACTTCACGCGGGCGGTTGCCTGCCAGGAAACCGCGCGCCAGCGGACTCCAGGGGATCAGCCCGACGCCCATGTCTACCGCCTGCGGGTTCATCTCGCGTTCTTCTTCACGGTAGAGCAGGTTGTAGTGGTTCTGCATACTGATGAAGGGCGTCCAACCGTTTTCCGCTGCGAGGCGCTGCGCCTTGGCAAACTGCCAGGCGTGCATACTGCTGGCCCCGATGTAGCGCGCGCGGCCACTCTTCACCACGTCATGCAGGGCCTCCATGGTTTCTTCGATGGGCGTGCTGTAGTCCCAGCGATGAATCTGGTACAGGTCTACGTAGTCCATGCCCAGGTTTTCCAGGGAGATGTCGATGGCATCCATGATGTGCTTCCGGCTCAGACCGCCCTGGTTAGGCTTGTCGCTGTGCGGAAAGTAGACCTTGGTCGCCAGCACGTACTCGTTACGCGGCAGCAGATCACGCAGCACGCTGCCGGTCACCTGCTCACTGACGCCGCGTGAGTACATGTCGGCGGTGTCAAAGAAGTTGATGCCCAGTTCCACGGCGCGCGCAATGATGGGGCGGCTCTGGTCTTCGTCCAGAATCCAGTCGCGCCAGTTGGGGTCACCGAAGGTCATCATGCCCAGGCAGATGCGCGAGACCTGTAAGCCAGTGTTGCCCAGGTTGCGATATTGCATAGCGTGTTCGTCCTTTGCTCAGGGTGCGGCGAATGTGCCCCGATCATACCGCATTCCGCGCACGCGATGCGAGACTAGGCATCGCACAGGATGCGAGACCTGGCCGTCACGGCGCTTTTACCCTATACTCAGCGTCATGATGACAACTCAGCGAGGACCTGAAGTATGCAGCGACTAACGGAACTGCCCGGCATCCGCTGGGCGGTGCGCCATCCCCGCCTGGCTGCCTGGATCGTGTTGTCAGTGGGCATGATCGCGGTGCTGGTGGTGGAAGCCCGCGATGTGGGCCTGCTGCCTTCGCAGTGGGTCGCCATGGGGATTGCCACCGTGCTTGTGGCCGGACTCAGCGTGTGGATTGTGAGCTGGGAAGACGTGGCTGACGACAGCGGATCCGAGTCTGAAGACGCCGCTGCCGGGCGCGAGGAACGCTTCTAAAGCGACTCGGATGCTGGCGACGCGCACATGAACGACCTGATTCTGCCCGACCCGCGCCCCAGCCGCGCCGATGCGGTCAAGAACCGCGCCCGCCTGCTGGAAACTGCCGCGCGCCTCTTCGACACGCACGGTATCGATGCGGTGAGCATGTCACAGGTGGCCCAAGAAGCGGGCGTGGGCAAAGGCACACTCTACCGGCACTTCAACAGCAAGACCGCCCTGGCCCTGGCCCTGCTCGACCAAGAGCAGCGCGCCTTGCAAGAGCGCACCCTCCAGCGCCTGCGCAGCGATCACGACGCGCCGCCGCTGGCCCTGCTGCGTTGGTTCATGGCTGAAGTGCTGGCCTTCACCGACCGCCACCTGGACCTGCTCTACATCGCCAATGACGCCAGCGCCCCGCCCACACTGGAGCTGGGCGCGCATCAGTGGTGGCGACAGACGATCCGCGCACTGCTGCAACGTGCTCAGCCCCCTGGTGACGTGGACCTACTCACCGAGACGCTGTTTGTGCTGGTGGATGTCAACACCCTACGCTATCTGCGCGTGACGCGCGGCCACTCCGTCGAACAAGTGCACGTGCATCTGCTCACTACGATTGACCGCCTGTGTGACCATGCCCCCTGACGCGCCGCTCATCACCGACCCCGCCGCGCTGCCCGCCCTGGCCGCCGCGCATCACGAGCGCTTTGAGGTCACGCGCTATCAGCTTGAGGCCGCCGTGGACAGCATCAGCGACGCCGATCTGGACGCCTGGGTGGCGGGCATCGCCGCGCCCATTGTGGCTGCCATCGACTGCACGCAGTGCGCCAACTGCTGCCGCGCGCTGCACGTCTATCTGGTGCCGGATGATCTACCGCGCCTGGCACAGGGCCTAGGCCAGGACCCCGCTGCTGTAGATGCCGCGTACCTGGATCACGCGGCGGCACAGGTGGAGGGAGAATGGGCGCGCATCGTCGATCAGCCCTGCCCGCTGCTGCGCGGGACGCTGTGCAGCGTGTACCCGCATCGGCCTCAGAGCTGCCGCGATTACCCGGTTTTCACGCCGGATTTCCGCTGGACCCAGGCGGACCTCATCGCAGGGGCAACCCTGTGCCCGATTGTCTTCAACGTGCTGCATCAGGTCAGCGCAGGGGTAGATACGCTGCTGTATGGGTGAGCGGTTCCCCACTCTAGGCAAGATGCACGCGCTCCCCTACAATTCTTACCTTGACCCATAAGCAGCAGTCAACAGAGGACGGTTTATGTTCGGCATGGAAATCGGCGCGTCGGCGCTTTTCGGACTAGCAGCGGCAGCCTGCTGGGGAGCCAGTGACTTCAGCGGCGGCTTTGCCTCCAAGCGGACGCGGGTTTACAGCGTCGTGATCGTGGCCCAGGTCGTCGGCGTGCTGCTGCTGCTGCTCATCGGCCTAGTGCAGAGGGAAGCCCTGCCGCCCGTGGGCGTACTGGTCTGGGGCACAGCCGCCGGGATAGCTGGCGGCACAGGCCTGCTGCTGTTTTATCAGGGCTTGGCAACCGGGCGCATGGGCTTGGTCGCGCCGGTGACCTCGATTGTGGCGGGCGGCGTGCCCATCCTCTTCGGGATGCTCACCGAAGGGCTGCCCGGCCCGATGACCCTGATCGGCTTCGGCCTGGCACTGGTGGCGGTGTGGCTCATCTCCCGCAGTGAGGACCAGGCCGACTTCCACTGGCATGAGCTGCGCGTGCCGGTCGTGTCCGGTTTGGCCTTTGGCTTCTTCTTTACGCTGCTGGCGCAGGGCAGCGCAAGCTCGGTGATCTGGTCGCTGATCGCGGCGCGCGTGTCGTCGCTGCTGCTGGTGCTGACCGTGACACGGGCATTGGGCCGCTGGGAACGTCCCGCCCTGCACAACCTGCCAGTGATCGCGCTAGCAGGCCTGCTGGACACCAGCGGCAACGCCTTCTTCGCGCTGGCTTCCACGACGGGCCGCTTGGACGTAGCCTCAGCGCTCAGCTCACTCTACGCCGCCGGTACCGTGCTGCTGGCCTGGGTCATCCTTAAAGAGCGGCTGACGCGCTGGCAGTGGGTGGGCGTGGCGCTGGCGGCTTTGGCGGTGATGTTCATCTCCCTCTAAAGATCAAGCCCAGCGTACAGTTCTCTAACATTCAGAGAACCTTATGGGTTGATCTCAGCTTTATCCAATTATAATGTAAAGCATATTGAAGGCGTCAAACTGACTTTTTGCGGAGGAGACCCTTTGCTATGCGCACCCTTTCCCGTATCGCCCTGACCTGCCTGCTGCTGACCTTGATCCTGGCCCCCCCGTCAGGACTCAGCGCTGCACAAACTGCTATGCCGCACGGCATTCCGACTGATACCTGGGTCGTGGGCTTAGCGGATGGCGTAGACCCACAGGTCGTGGCCGCACAGCACGGCTTGACTTATCTAGGGCCGCTGCCCAACCTGCTTGGCTATTACCGCTTTCGCGTGGACACCGCCGGGCGCGCCTTTGACGCCCCAGCCGCGCAGCAGCTCAGCACGACCCTGAGCCTCAGCGCGGGTGTGACCTTTGCCCAACAGCAAATCGCCCGCCAGCGGACGCTGCGCACCCCTAACGACGAGTTCTTCCCCGACCAATGGCACCTGAATAACACCGGCCAGACCGACGGCCTCACCGGGGCAGATGCACGCCTGCTCAGCGCCTGGGCGCAGGGCGTCACCGGCCAGGGCGTGGTGATCGCGGTGGTAGACGACGGCTTAGAGTACACCCACCCGGACTTCATGCCCAACTACCGCGCCGACCTCAGCTACGATTACTTCAACGACGACAGCGACCCCAGCCCAGAATTATTGAACAATCACGGCACCTCCGCAGCAGGCATCGCTGCCGCCGCGGACGACCCAGAGAACAAGTGCGGCGTCGGTGCGGCCTATAACGCCGACCTCGCCGCTGTGCGTGCCATCGCCGGGGCCACCACCGACGCCCAAGAAGCCAGCGCCCTAGCACATCAAGCTGCCCGCATTGACGTCAGCAGCAACAGTTGG
>CAYWGJ010000117.1:0-9389 GCA_964457835.1 uncultured Anaerolineaceae bacterium | reverse complement strand
TCATCATGGCAAACACGGCAGCCTGCGCCTTGTTAGGGCAAAACCAAGCGGCCCTGTTAAAGCTGCGCTTCTACCACCTCTTCCGGCATGATAATCAGGCGGAAGTCGAGCATTGGGCACGTCGCTGGGCTGCTAGGTACAACCCGGAGCCGTTGACCTTGCCCATTTACAAGCACAAAGAACGCCTGTTACACGTCACGGTGATAGGTCAAGCGCTGCACCTAGAGGGTGAACCACTGACTCTTCTCACCCTGCTGCCGCAATCACAGGTCACACGCGACTCACACGACACCTACCCGATTGCTTACCTGCGGGACAATCTGCCCATTGTGCTCTTCGCCATGGACGCAGACGGGGTGTTTACCCTCTCTGAAGGCCAGGGACTGAAGGCGCTCTCTTTAGATGAGGGGCAGGCGATCGGGCACAGTATCTCTCCCAACCGCCGCTGCGCGGCTAGGAGAGGTACTTGAAAAGCGATTTTCTCCCCCAGCGCAGCGTTCGGGGGATGAGGGCAAAAAACCGTCAAATCAATTGACCAACAGCATCTGGATCGTGTGAGTCAGCAACAAAGACCGCCCCCGCTGAGACAACTCCCAGCGGGGGATCATACCGTTGACTGCTGTTAAGGTGTTAGTTTAGCGGCGGAAGTTCTCCGGCGCTTCCGGCAGGGGGATGGGCATGGACCCCGCGCCGACACTGTGCGTCAGGCGCACGTCGTCAACGTAGAGCTTGCCGCTGCTCTGGTTGAACTTCACCTGCACCTTGAACTGTTTAATCGCGGTGCTGGCGAGGGTGAAGCTGGTGCTTGTCTCGGTGTAGTCGGTGGATTCACCCAAGTCAAAGGTCTGCTTTTCGTTGGGCGTGTCGTCGCTGTATTTGAGCACCAGCTTCAGCCGACCGCTGACGCCTTCGCGGTTCACATCACTCCACAGGCTGAGCGCCAGGGTATCACCGACGGCCAGCGTCAGTCCGCTGAAGTCGGCGTTTTGCTGCAAGCGGGCGCGCTCCCCGGTTTTGCCCACGAACATAAAGGCGCATTCACCGCTGCGCGCGAAGATTTTGTCTTCCTTGCCTTCGCCGCGATCCGTCTTATTGCACTTCAGCTTATCCCCGGAGCGGTTCTTGACCGTCCAGGCGTCCGGCTGCTTGTCCGCGTCGGCGTCGATCTCAAAGCCGCCGTTGTTCAGCAGGTCACGATCGGCGTTCAGGTCCAGCGTGAAGAAGAACGCGCCGTTGAGCGCCTCTTGGGCGTTGTTGTCCGTCACGGTCCAGGCGTACAGGCCGCTCTCGCTCAGCGCTGGGCTGATTTCCAGGCTGCACAGGCCATCGGTGCAGGTCGCCGCGTCCACGGTTTCAGTGATGACCGGTCCCACGCGCACGTTGCCGCTGATCTGCGCCGCCGTGACACGGTAGCTGAGGGCATCGGCGGCGGCGGTCCAGCTCAAGGTGCTCAGGTCTTCGCTGCGGCGGAAGATCGTGTCGTCCGCTGGGCTGAGCAGGGTAAACGGCCCGCTAATCGGCGCTTCGTTGACGGTAACGCTGACCGTCTGGCTGTCAGTGAGGGGCGGCACGCCGTCATCGCTCACCACCACGTCAAAGCTGAACACACCAGCGGCGTCCGGCGTCCAGGTGAAGGCCCCGGTGTCCTGGTTGATGCTGGCCCCGGCAGGCGCGTCCGTCAGGCTGAAGCTGAGGGTGTCGCCCGTGTCTTCCTCCGTGGCGGCAGCGGTAAAATTGACCGTTTCACCCAGGGTCACAGTCTGCGCGGAGATTTCCGCCAGGACCGGGGCGGCGTTGTCACTCTGGGAGAAGCTGTAGGCCGCGCCTGCGTCCTCATCAGCCAGCGGTGCCCCGATGATGGGCGTCACGCCGTCAAAAGCTACTGCCAGCCCGAAGGCGTCAGCTTCCTGGGTCCCGGCGTCGATGCGCTGCGCTTGACTCCATACGCTGCCGCTCAGCTCGAAGAGATAGGCCGCGCCGGGCAGCGTGCCAGTGTAGCTGTCGTCGTTGGACGGTGCGCCGATCAGCAGTTGGCTGCCGAAATGCGTCATCGCCGCGCCGAATCCACCCAGCCCTGTCGGGTCGCCGGCGTAGAGCTTTTCGTTGAACTGCCAGGCATCATCTTGATCCAGGCTGTAGCGATAGACCGCCCCGGAGTCGGTGACGCTGTTGTCATCGTCGAAGGGGGCACCGATGAAGAGGTCGTCACCTTCGGTCTGGATGGATGCGCCGAAGAGGTCCTTGAAGGCCCCGCCGGTATCCGTCAGGCGCTGCTCGAAGGACCAGTTTACTGGGGCGCGGTCGTAGACGTGTACCGCACCGCTGGCGTTGATCCCGCTGCTGATCTCAGCCACCGCGCCGACGAAGAGCTGCGTATCGCTCAAGTGTAGGCTGATGCCGAACAGCCCGTTACCCACGGTGGGGTTCTTGGTTGTGCTGTCGAAGGTCTGCGAGAGGGACCAGGTGTTGGTGCTGTAGAGGTAGGCTTTGCCATCGTCGGCGTTGTTGACGTCAGCATAGGGCGCGCCAATGACAGCCACTTCACCTTCCAGCACGATGCTGATGCCGAACTGGTCACCGGCGGCCCCGTCCGGGGCAGTGATGGTGCGGTCATAGGCGAAAGGATCGTTGAGCGTGGCGCGCGTGAAGACGTACACCGCGCCGGCGTTCTGCTCAGCCCCGTCGTCCCGGTAGACGGCACTGGCGAGCAGGATGTTGCCATCCAGCGCGACGGCGGTACCCAGCTCGTCCTCGGCTTCAGCGTCGGGTGCGGTCAGCTTCTGGCTGAAGACCCACTCCGAGCCGACGCGCTTCCAGATTTCGACCGCTCCAGCTTCGAAGGCCGCGCCGTCGTCATAGGGGGCACCGACGGCCAATGTATCGCCGTCCAGGGCCAGCGCCCAGCCGTAAAAATCGCGCACGGACGCAGGCACCCCCTGCTGTGCCAACAAGGTCTCGTCCAGGTACCAGAAAGGGTCAGCGGCGCTGACAGTGGTCAAGAACAGCATCAAGGCAGCCAGCAGGCCAGCTGCCATACGGAAGCGATGAGTCATGCGGTGTACTCCTGAGTACGATGTCATTGAGGGCATCATAGCAGAGTTTCAGCGCGTAAAGAAACTGTGCTGCGTAAAAAAAGCCCCGGCTCAGCAGTGGAAGCGGGGCGTTGACCATGCGCTGCGTGAGTCAGGGCCTAGCGCGTGCTGTGCAGGCTGCGGTGATCCGCTACCTGGGCCGCACCGCCGCGCAGCCACAGTCCGCCGTTGTCGCTGGCATCCACCGTGAAGCGTCCCGTGAAGCATAAGCCGCCGCCCAGCATCCCGATGAGCAAAAACCCGAAAAGCGTGTGTCGTATCACAGATGACCTCCTGGTTCGGATCGACACGGCCAATGAAATGCCGCATGAGTTTAACGTAGGTCATAATGCGTGGTTTTTCAATAGATTCTGGCAAAACCCCAACACAAGTGACAACAGTCAAACCGGCAGCAAGCACAAATACAGCCTTTTAAGACTTGAATTATAGAGATGAGATGAATGATAAATAAGCCAAGCTAGATGAAATTTTGCACAAACGATTCTTCTTTGTACAACCTGCACGTATAAAACGCGCAAACTGCGTACAATTTACATGAGACTAGGGCATTTCCCTACTTGCTTAACAGGCAAACACTTATATATACTGAGGTAAAAGCCTGTTCTTCAAATACGCTTTACGTTGATTGGAGCAAAATACAGAATGGTAGCCGCTTTGAACATGGAACAGCAGGAAGCCATCCCCAGCGCCTACAAGGTCGCCATTGAGCAGTTCGACCGCGCCGTGAGCCACATCAAGGACATGGAGTCCGATTACATCGAGCCGCTGCGTTACCCGCGCCGCGAGTTCTCAGTCAACTTCCCTGTCCGCCGTGACGACGGCGAGATCGAGATGTTCACCGGCTACCGTGTACACCACAGCACCGTTTTAGGACCGTCCAAGGGCGGTATCCGCTTTGACAAGATGGTCACCCTCGACGAAGTGCGTGCCTTGGCGATGTGGATGACCTGGAAGTGCTCGCTCATCGGCATCCCCTACGGCGGGGCCAAGGGCGGCGTCATCGTGGACCCACACAGCATGAGCCAGTCCGAACTCGAACGCCTCACCCGCCGTTTTGCCGCGGAGCTGGTGCCGATGATCGACCCCAAAGGTGATATCCCCGCGCCAGACATGGGCACCAATTCCCAGACCATGGCCTGGATGATGGACACCTACAGCATGACCGTCGGCTACAGCGTGCCGGCTATTGTCACCGGCAAGCCCATTCAAATCGGTGGCAGCGAAGGCCGCACCGAGGCCACCGGGCGCGGCGTGGTCATCATCATGATGGAAGCGCTGCGACGCGCAGGCGTCAACGACCCGGAAAACACCCGCGTCGTGATCCAGGGCTTCGGCAACGTCGGCTCTTACGCGGCCATCACCGCCCACAACAACGGCTACAAGGTCGTGGGCGTCAGCGACATCAACGGCGGCATTCACAACCCCAACGGCCTGGACATCCCCTCTCTGCTGGAACACGTCACGATCCACGGCACCATTAAAGACTTCCCCAGCGCCAGCAGCGTGACCAACGCCGAACTGCTGGAACTGGACTGCGAAGTACTCATCCCGGCAGCACTGGAAGGCCAGCTCACCAAGCACAATGCCCACAACGTCAAGGCGAAGTTCATTGTGGAGGCGGCCAACGGTCCTACTACGCCGGAAGCCGACGACATCTTCCAGCAGCGCGGCTTGATCGTCGTCCCAGACGTCCTCGCCAACGCGGGCGGTGTGGCCGTCAGCTACTTTGAGTGGGTGCAGGACCTGCAAAGCTTCTTCTGGGACCTGGACGAAATCTTCCGCCAGTTGGAGCGCATCCTAGTCAAAGCCTATGACCTGACCATCCGCACCAGCGAAGAACTGAGCATCCCCATGCGCACAGCAGCACAAGTGGCGGCTATCCGGCGCGTTGCCAACGCCATGCGCACGCGCGGCTTCTACCCCTAAGCCCGATGCCATTTGCCTGACATGGACCCCTCAGCACCCCCTCAGCCGTCATAGGCTGAGGGGGTTGTGTGATTCATGCACGAATGCCTTGCACAGCGTATACTGAATACTCGGCAGCACCTACTGTTTCAAACACATCACCAGCCTCAGCGAGAAAGGATACCTGTTATGGGCAGTGGACGATGGTCCCCCAACACCTATAAAGCCCGTGCGACACAGCGCCAGGCCACCGGGCGCGATGCGTTTCACTACAGCAGCGGCGCGCGCAGCGTGCACCCCAGCCTGGACCCGCACGGCCTAGAGGTGCGCGAAAGCCGCGACAGCGACGAGCACCCCGATACCAATGCCATCATGGTCGGCTTAGACGTCAGCGGTTCTATGGGCTTGGTGGTGCGCGGTATCCACGCGGCCCTGCCCAAGCTGCTGAACCTGCTGCTGGAACGGGAATACGTGCCGCACCCGCAGATTATGTTCAGCGCCTTTAGCAACGGCTCTTGCTCGGAGGTGGCGGTACAGGTCGGCCAGTTTGAATCCGACAACCGCATGGACGAAAACCTAGAGCACATGATTATCGGTGGGCGGCTGGCGGGCGGCTGCGACATCCGTGAGTCAGCAGAGCTGATTGTGTACCTGGCCGCGCGCCATACCTCCATTGACTGCTGGGAACGCCGTCAGCGCAAGGGCTACCTGTTCCTCATCACTGACGAAATGGCCTACGAACACGTCAAGGCCAGCGAGATCAAGCACATCTTCGGCAGCGGCCCCGATAAAGACATCCCGCTGCAAGATATCGTGGCCGAAGCACAAGAGAAGTACCACCTCTTCGTGCTGATCCCCACCGAGACCCAAAGCGGCAAGAACCCGCAGGTCCACGAACACTTCCGCGCGTACTTCGACTCACGGCATGTGATCCTGCTGGAAGAGAAAGAAGAAGTCAGTCAGGCCATCGCGCTGAGCATCGGCCTCAACGAGGGCACGGTAACGCTGAAGGAAGGCCTGGAGCACCTGCGGCTCAACGGGGCAGGCCGCGACAGCCTCAAGCGCATGGAGCGCACCCTGCGTCACCTGGAAGTGGGCGCGGTGCAAGGCAAGGGCGGCATGACCGGGCAGTCTGGCCTGGGCGACCGTGACGACGACGGAGACGACGATCTGCCCCAGCGTCGCCGCGGTATCCGCCGCCTGTAAGCCTCGGCGTCCCCTAGACAACCGCGCCTGCACTGACGACAATATGCCCCTGCGAACGCGAAACACAGACGGCAGGGGCATTGCCGGGAGAGGGCACATCAATCATGGAAACGCTGGCGCTGCTGTTGATCGCGCTGCTGTGGGGCGGGGGCACGGGCCTGCGCGTCTACCGGCAGGCGCGCTACTATCAGATCGAAGAGTACAAGATGGGCCGCTACCTGCGTTGGTGGCTGGCGCAGCGTGATACCCATCTACTGCCGCGCCGTCCGCTGAATGCCGGGGTCGTTGGCCTGGTGCTGAGCGTGGTGTTCAGCGAGGGCGGCTGGGTGGTGCCAGCTGTGATCGCGTTGATTGCCGGGGCCGCTGCGGTCGTGCCGCCGCCCCTGGGCGAGGTCAAGAAGCCTTTCCGCGCTACAGACCGCGCTAAACGCCTGTTGGCCGCCAGCTTCAGCCTGACAGCTCTGCTGAGCCTGGGCGCGCTGCTGCTGGTGACCGCGCTGCCCTTCGCCGCGGACCTGCGCGTGACGGCCATGACCGGGCTGGCGCTGCTGCTTTTCCTCAGTGCGCCGCTGCTGCTGGTCGCGGGTAACCTGCTGATGATCCCGGTCGAGTCAGGCTTCCGCCGCTTTTACCTACGCCAAGCCCGTGCCGTGATGCAGGCTGTGCAGCCCGCCGTGATCGGCATCACCGGCAGCTATGGCAAGACGACGACCAAGACCTTTCTGGCGGACATCCTCAACGGGCGCTTTCGGGCTTACGCCACACCCAAGAGCTTCAACACGATGATGGGCGTGTCACTGGCGATCAACCGTGACCTGCGCGATAACTACGCCATAGATTACTTCGTGGTGGAGATGGGGGCTTACATCCGTGGGGAGATTGAGCGCATCTGTGGGCTGACGCCGCCCGACATCAGCATTGTGACGGAGGTGGGGCCACAGCACCTGGAGCGCTTCGGCAGCTTGGAGAACATCGCTACCGCCAAGTACGAGATCATCAAGGCGCTGCCTGCGGATGGCGTGGGCGTGTTCAACTACGACAATCCCTACGTGCGCGCGATGATGGACCGGGGGTATCCCGCTACGCGCCTGGGCGTCAGCCGTGCCGAGGACGCCGCGCTGCTGCCGCTGCCACCGGAGGGGCCGCGCTTCATCGCTACGGCTATCAGCGAAGGGCTGGACGGCCTGCGCTTCATCGTCACGGACCGGCAAAGCGGCACCTCGCAGACCTTCGAGACGGCGGTGCTGGGCATCCACAACGTGACGAACATCCTGCTGGCCGCGGCGGTGGCCGTGCATGAAGGGATGACGCTCAGCGAGATCGCCTTCCGCGTGCGTGCACTGAAACCCGCCGAAAGCCGCCTTGTTCGTCAGACCACGCCCGAAGGCATCACCCTGATTAACGACGCCTACAGCGCCAACCCCGCCGGCGTGCTCAGTGCGCTGAAGGTGCTGTCGATGCACAGCGGTGGACGCCGCCTGCTCATCACGCCCGGCATGGTGGAGCTGGCCGACCTGCACGAGTCGGAGAACCGCAAGCTGGGCCAAGCGGCAGCCGCCCACGCCACCGATGTGATCCTAGTTGGGGCGGCGCGCACCCAGCCGATCAAGGACGGGCTGGCAGACGCTGGGTTTGACATGGCGCGCGTACAGGTCGTCGAAACGCTGGCGGAAGCGGTGACCTGGTATCAAGCCGAATTGCGCGCCGGTGACAGCGTGCTGTTCCTCAACGATCTGCCGGACACCTACTAACGGTCGCTGAGGCGATAGCCAATGCCGCGCACGTTGACGATCAAGTCGGTGTTCTGCCCGGCGGCTTTCAGTTTGCGGCGCAGGTTGCTCACATGTGGGCGGATCACCTCGCGCGCTTCGGCCTCATCGACCGCGTAGCCGCGCACCTCGCGCACCAGCTCGTTACAGGGCACCACGCGCCCGCGATGTGCGCCCAGATACAGCAGCAGGTCGAACTCGGTGGGCGTCAGGTCGATGGGGTGGTCTCCCACGGCGATCTGGTAGCGGCCAGGGAACACGGTCAGCGGGCCAAGCTGCATACTCGTCACCGGGCTGAGCGGCTCCGTGGAGATTGCCTGCGGGGTCGGCTCCGACGTTGTGGAGGACTCGCCGCCTTCCTGTTCCTTGAGCTTTTCAACCACGTCCAGCATGGCGTCGCTGATGCCGCTCTCCGCTGGGCGGATGCTCTCGATGTCGGCGCGGGCCAGCTCGAAGACATCGCTGCGGATGGCGTCCAGCAGGGCACGACGGCGCTTGAGGTTGTGCGCCCGCTCGACGCCGCGCGCCACACTCTGGCGGATGTCCTGGCTGGAGCTGGGCTTGATGAGGTAGTCGTGCGCCCCCAGGCGCAGCGCCTCGACCGCCGTGCTCAGACTGGCGTACCCTGTCATCAGGATCACAATCGCATCCGGCGATTCCTCTTTGATGCGGCGCAGCAGCTCCACACCATCCAGGCCGGGCGGCATCTTGATGTCGGTCAGCACGACGTCGAAAACCTGCTTGCCCATCACTTCCAGCGCTTCTTCACCACTGGCGGCCTCGTTGACGATATAGCCCACCTTTTGGAGGGTCTTGCTCACGGAGTAGCGGTTGGCCCCTTCGTCATCGACCACCAACACGTGCGCCATTTCGTGATTGGTGCTGCTTGTGTTTGTGTTGTTCATGCTTTGACCCTAGTTTCCGTTTAGCGTAGCCTTATGCTTCCTCAAGAATACATCGATTATTCTATTTTGGCAAGCGTTACACGCCCATGAAAGCCCTGAATCTCCCATGAATATTTCGTGCTATTGACCGAAAACACGCGCCGTATGTGATTGCTAACGTCATGTTTTCCCTTGCCAGCGGAAACTACCCCAAGGGAGTCTTTCCTCTTACTACTTTCTAAATCCAAGGCGGTCGGGCTGAGAATCAGCGCCAGAATCACCTCAGCGGCTTCCCCGGTATCCGCCACCAGCAGCGGCACCCCATCGCGTTGATAGGCTGGCACCCGCTGCGCGATGAACCAATCCTTCAGCTTCTGGCTGCCGAAGCGATCCCCAGGGCGGCGCGTGCGCAGCATCAGCGGCAGCCCAACCGGCAGGTACAGTGCCGCGGTACCGGCGCTGCGCACCAGATGCAGCGCCCAGTCGCTGCCAGCTGCCAGCTGGACGCGCGTCACGCCGGGGGCGGCCACTGG
>CAYWGJ010000116.1:0-9405 GCA_964457835.1 uncultured Anaerolineaceae bacterium | reverse complement strand
CGACATTCCCGCCACCGACCCCGACCCGACCCTGGTGGGCGCGGGTTTCCTGGACGAGCAGCGCAGCTACGCCGCTGAGACAGTCGAAGGCGCGGCTCCCGCGTTCCCTGGCTTCCCGCATGACGCTTCCTATGCCGACCCCGCCGCCCCCGCACAGGCCGTCGATTACGGCGGACAGCAGTTCGGCGGCACCATGCAATACGACGGCGGGGCCTTCCAGGTGCCCGGTGCCGACGACGCGATTGCCTCCCCGGTGGACCTTAGTGTCCCGCCGGACGTGGACAGCGCCAGCGCTACCCCAATCGCCGACCGTGCCTACGAAGAGCGTCAGCGCGGCCTGATGCGCACGGTGGTGCTGGGCTTGATCGTCGTGGCGGGCATTCTGCTGCTGGCCGGGGGCGGCGTCTTCCTGCTGGCCTCCAGTTGGTACAGTGGCGTCGTCAGCCAATACGAGTCGCAGATCGCGGGGCTGGCGAACTACGAGCCGCCCTTCCAAACTGTGCGCGTGCTGGACTTCCGCGGCGAGCAGATTGCCACGCTGGCCCGTGACGGTGACGAGCGCCTGACGGTGCCCCTGGCCGACATCAGCCCGCTGTTGATCCACGCCGTGGTCTCGACGCAGAACCCCAGCTTCTACGATGACCCCGGCTGGGACACTGCCTCCAGCATTAACGGCTTCTTCCAGAGCGTCAGCGGCGGCGATATCGAGCGCGAGGCCAACCCCACCATTACCGAGCAGATCGTGCGGCGCTTGGTGCTGCCCAGCGATGCCACCAACCTGGAAGTCGCAGCAGTGGCCGGCGAGATCACCAACCGCTACAGCAAAAGTGACCTGCTGGCTTTGTACCTCAACGAGACCTTCTTCGGCAACCAGAGCTTCGGCGCGGAAACGGCGGCCCAGTTCTACTTTGACCTGCCCGCCGCTGAGCTGAACCTGCCGCAGGCGGCGCTGATCGCCGGCTTGATCGACGATCCCGTGGGCCTGGACCCGGTGGTGAAGGGCAATCGCGAGGCGGCGACCTTCCCGCGTATGGAAGCTGTGATGCAAGAAATGGCCGACGTGGGCTGCCTGGACATGCAGCACGGGCCGGGCCGCTTCTGCGTCACACAGCAGCAGGTCGATGGCACCGAGACGATCCTGGCGATCACCGACATCAAGATACAGCAAGACACGCTCTTCGTCGCGCGTGCCAACCAAGAGAACTACCCGCATTTCATCAACCTGGTGCGCAGCCAGCTTGAGTTTGCCATCCCTGACCTGTATACCTCCGGCCTGGTGGTGCGCACCACTTTGTCGCCGGAAGTGCAGGAACGCATGGAGGGCATCCTGGCGCGCTATGTGGACCAATACGCGGATGCCGGCGTGACCACCGGGTCCATCATGATCCTGGACCCGGAGACCGGCGCGGTACGGGCTTACGTGGGCAGTCACGACTTTAACGACGAAGACAACGGCGGCAGCGAGGACTACATCCGCCAGTACCGCGCGCCGGGGGCCGCCATTATGCCCGTGGTCTATGCCGCCGCCCTCACCGGTGTGGACCGCAATGGCAACGGCGGCCTGGAGCCAGGTGAATACTGGACGCCCGCCAGCGTGACCTTCGACGTGCCCAGCCAGTATCCCTCGCCCGATAACCCCTCGGTCAATATCGGTGTGCCCACAACCCTGGACAGCGGCGTGTACTATGGCAACGCGCCCGTGCGTCAGGCCCTGGCGAGCACCTACACGGTGTCCGCGGTGCAAGCCTATAACTTTGTCGGGCAAGACCGCTTTGTCGAGATTGCCAACAGCATGGGCGGCCTCTACGAAGACATCACCCCGGCCTTTAGCTGGCTGACGGCCATCGGCGAGACGCCTGTGCGCATGACGGACCTGATGGAAGCCTATGCCACCATCGCCAACGGCGGCAGCCATGTGCCCGCTTACGTGATCCAAGGCATTGAGGACCGCGACGGCAACCCGCTGGACCTGCCTGAAGTGCTGCGCCCGCCTGCCACAGAAGCTCTGCGTCCCACAGTGGCCTACCTACTGCAAAACATCCTCTCTGACGATGCCGCGCGTAACGACAGCCTGTACCCGCCTAACAGCGCGCTCACCATCCGCAGCCTGAACACGCAGAACACCGTCGGCGCGGTGGCCGGCACCAGCAACAACCGCAGCGACCTGTGGACCCTGGGCTTTACCAACAACGCCGTCGTTGGCGTGTGGCTGGGGCGCGGGGACGGGCAGCCGGTACAGAACCTGAACGGCTTCACCGGTGCGGCCCCCGTGTGGAACGAAGCTACGGCGCTGATGGTGGACACCCTGGTGCGCGATGGCAATGCCCCGGCGGCCTTCGCCAACCCCGGCGGCGTGGCAAACCAGACCATCTGTCCGGACACCGGCGCGCGCACCGATGCCTGCGGCCTGCCGCTGCGCAACGAAATCTTTGCGCAAACCCGCCCCGCACCGGACTCCAATCCCTTCATCACCACCGTGAACATCTACACCTGGAACCGCCTGGTCGCCAATGAGTTCTGCAATAACCCGGCGGATACCGTGACGGAGACCTTCATCAACATCAGCGATCCCTACACGCTGGACTGGATGCGCAGCAATGGGCGCGCCTACGCGCAGCGCCTGGGCCTGGACCCAAACAACTTGATCGCGGCCCCCACCACCGCCTGTGACGCCAACACGCCCATTCCGGTGGTCGGCATCAGTTCGCCGCCCAGCAACCAACAGCTCATCGGAAACGTGGCGATCCAAGGCCAAGTCAACGTGCCCAACGACTTCGCGCGCTATCAACTGGAATACGCACCCAGCGGCCAGCAGAACTTCCTCATCATCGGTGGCCCACAGAGCGTGCCACAGCCCAACCCCGGCTCCACATTGGGTGAATGGAACACGACCACGGTGCCCAACGGCCAGTATGACCTGCGCCTGGCGGTCTTCTCGCAGAACGGCGGCTTTTTGTATCGCACGGTGCCGGTGACGATCAACAACCCAGAGCCGACGCCCACCCCCACGCCGACGCCAGTCCCGGCGACGCCCACGTCTATCGTCTTCCCGACGGTGACGCCGTTGCCCTTCGAGCCGATAGAATCGGCCACGCCCGACCCCTTCTAGGCTGAAGAAGCCCGCCCTGCTATTCAGCGGGGCGGGGCTGCCATGCGCAGGCCCAACACAAACAGTGTCAGCAGCTCCAGGCCCACGCCCAGCGCCACAGCCGCGTCCACGGAATCCGGCAGTGCGGGCAGCAGGTGGTGCAGCCAGGGCAGGATATGCGCAAACAGCAGCACCGCCCCCGCCACCGACAGCCCCCAGGCGGCGGCCATCAGCGTCAGCAGACGACGGCGGCTCATGCTAGGACTCGGCGGCTTCTTCTTCTTCCGCCAGCAGGCGCTTGACGGCGGCCAGGACCTGCGCGTGAATCGCGCCGTTGCTGACGATCATGCCCTGATTGTTGCTCAGGGTGCGCCCGGTGCTGAAGTCCAGCGGCGAGCCGTCTACATCGGTGACGGTGGCCCCCGCCGCGAAGACCAGGGCGGCACCGGCGGCGTGGTCCCAGGTGGAATGGCCGCGCGTGCTGCTGAGTCGGGGCAGGCGCAGGTACAGCTCCCCGTGCCCGGCGGCGATGCGGGCGTACTTCTCTTGACTATCGACGCGCTCCAGCGGGGCCTCCAGCAGGCCGGCGTATGTGCGGACGCGCGCCATGCGGTCATGGCTGGCGTGGCTCTTCTCGACGCTTTCCAGCACGCGCACCTGGGTTGGGTCGGTGTGTGTGCTGGCGCGGATGGGCGTCGGCTGGGCGTCGCTGTCCGTCAGGGGCTGCACGTAGGCGGCCCCGTCTTGGGCGTGGAACAGCGCGCCGCGCTCATAGCCAGGGTAGGCGGGGGCGGCCATCACCGCGGCGGTAGGCTGATCGTTTTCCAGCACGCCGACGGCCACCACGTAATGCCGCAGCGCCAAAAAGCCCTTGGTGCCGTCGATAGGGTCAATGACCCAGGTCCGGGCGGGGTTGACCGCATCGCGCCCAGCGTCCAGCCAGCGCAGCAGGTCATCCTCACTGACGTGGCGGCCCAGCACCCCGCTGACGAGCTGTGCGATGTGGGCGCGCTGTTCGGGCGTCACCAGCTCGCGGAACTGCGCGCTGCTCTCTTCGGCCATGATCGAATCAGCCGGGAAGTGCTGGGCAATGGCGGCGTTGATGATGGCCTGTGAGCCGTAGTCGGCGATGGTGACGGGTTCATGGCCGGGCTTTTCTTGTTCCATGATGTGGTACTTCTGCACTTCGCGGCACAGCACGGCGGCGCGGCGCGCAGCTTCCAAGATCGGGCTGAGGTCCAGCATATGGGGCGTCTCCTAGTCAATCAGTCAGTGGATGCGGTGTCCGCATGGGCGTGCTTGATCCCTTTACGCACTGCCTGGCGCAGCTTGACGTAATCGGCGTGGCTGCGGTTGGTCAGTGCAACGGTGGGGCGGCGGTCCGCGCCGGCGAAAAAGCCCACCACCCGGTAGTTGAGCGGCAGGCCGGGCACGATCAGCATGATGCCCTCAGCGGGCTGGTAGTGCTTGCGGCCCACCATGTAGCGCCGCAGCGTTTCGCCGTCCTGGCTGGGCAGCAGCGGGTAATCGCGGATTTCGGCTACCTCCGCCCAGGTGAAGCGGCGCGCGGGCCACAGCCACGGGCGCAGCGTCAGGCCGTCGGCGTGCAGGTCTACGGGTGGCGTGGCACTGGTGCCCAGGATCAAGGGCAGGCACAGCAGCGCACTGAACAGCGCGGTCATCACGAACAACACGGCACCCAGCAGCAGTGCCAGCAGTACTTGCAGTGGCACGCTGAGCGCCAGCAGCACTAGCATCGCGCTTAGCACAGCTTGTGACAGCCGGTACTGGGCGGGTTGCAGCGGCGGATGCGTGGGTGACGCGGGCGTGCTGGGCGGCATGGCGGGTTCCGTGTGCGGACTATCAGCCCTCATTGTAGCAGAGCCGCGCCGCTTACTCCACCGTGACCGATTTCGCCAGGTTGCGCGGCTGATCCACGTCCGCGCCGCGCCGTACCGCCACGGTATACGCCAGAAGCTGAAGCGGCACTACCCCGACCACGGGCGTCAGCAGGGACGGCACGCGCGGTACCCGCAGCACATGATCCACCCGGCTGCCGATGCGGGCGTCGTCTTCGTTGGCGACTGCGATCACGACCGCGCCGCGCGCCTGGGCCTGCTCCACCTGGCTGAGCATCTTGTCGTACAGCAGGCCGTCCTCGGTGAGCAGGGCCAGCACTGGCATGTTCTCATCAATCAGCGCAATGGGGCCGTGCTTCATCTCACCGGCGGGGTAGCCTTCCGCGTGGATGTAGCTGATCTCTTTGAGCTTGAGCGCGCCCTCTAAGGCAATCGGGTAGTTGATGCCCCGGCCCAGGAAGAGGAAATCGCTGTAGTGATGCAGCGCCGCCGCCAGCGCGTCCACGGCGGCCACGGCCTGCTCGTCCAGGGTGCGCCCGATCCAGTCTGGCAGGCGGGCGATGTCTGCGACCAAGGCACGGCGGGCGGCGTCGTCCAGGGTGCCGCGCATCTGCCCCAGGGTGACGGCCAGCAGCAGTTGATCGACGATGCTGGTGGTAAAGGCTTTGGTGGAGGCCACGCCGATCTCCGGGCCGGCGTGCATCGGGATGCAGCCGTCGGCGCTGCGCATGGCCTGGCTGCCCACCGCGTTCACGATGGACCAGATCAGCGCGCCCTGCCGCCGCCCTTCGTCCATGGCCGCCAGCGTATCGACCGTCTCGCCGCTTTGGGTGATGGCTAAGAGTGCAGTATCGGCGTCGATGATCGGGTCGCGGTAGCGGTATTCGCTGCCGTAGTCCACCTCGACCGGGATGCGCGCCAGCTTCTCGATGTAGAACTTGCCCACCAACCCGCTGTAATAGCTGGTGCCGCAGGCCGTGATGACGATGCGCCGCAGTGCCCGCGCCCGGTCCGCGCTGAGCTTCAGTTCCGGCAGCAGCACCTGGCTGTGCTCAAAGTCGATGCGTCCGCCGATGGTGTCGGTGATGGCGCGCGGCTGGTCGTGGATTTCCTTCTGCATGAAGTGTTTGTGTGCCCCTTTGACCGCGCTCACCGGGTCCCAGGGGATGTGCTGGACCGGCAGCTCGATGCGCTGCGGCGTGCTGCGGTCGTCGTCCAGCGATTCGACCACGAAGCCCTCGGCGCGCACCAGGGCCATCTGGCGATCCTCCAAGAAAACCATGCGGCGGGTGTGCTCCAGGATGGCCGGGATGTCCGAGGCGATGTAGTGCGCGTCCGCACCGATGCCGACCGCCACGCCGCCCGCGTTGCCGATGCGCGCCGCGATCAGCAGGCCGGGGTCGTGGCGGCTCATGATGACCAGGGCGTGCGCCCCGCGCAGCTCGCGCAGGGCACAGCGCACCGCCGCCGTGATGCCCGCGTCCGGGGCTTGGCGGGCACAATACGCGATGAGCTGTACGATCACCTCGGTGTCGGTCTCGCTGCGGAAGCCCAGCCCCGCTGCCTTGAGCTGGTCACGCAGGGCCAGGTAGTTCTCGACGATGCCGTTGTGCACCAGCACGCAGCTGCCATCGTCGCTGAGGTGGGGATGGGCGTTGTGCTCGGCGGGCGCGCCGTGGGTGGCCCAGCGCGTATGACCGATGCCGACGGGTCCGTTGAGGGGCTGCACGGCCAGCCGTGCGCGCAGACGTTCCAGCTTGCCTACGTCACGCCGCACGTCGATCTGTCCATCGGGGGCCATAGCCGCCACCCCCGCCGAGTCATAGCCACGATAGGCCAGGCGTCCCAGCCCTTCTACGATCACCGGCACCACGTCCTGTGCGGGGCCGCTGGAAATACAGGCTACAATACCACACATGAGTTCTGTCGTCTCCTGTGCGCACGTTTTCTTGTGCGGGTTGTCCGTTGTCGGGGATCACTGCGGCGGGCTTGTGTCCGTCGTTGCCGTCGGGTTTTCACCGCGCCGCTTGGCTTTTGTGGGGGGAACGTTGGGGACTGTGATCGTGTCCCCGGCGGCATCCGCTGATTGAGTCGATGCACCGCCTCCTCGTCACCCACCCGCTGGCTGAGTCCAGGGTGGGCCATGCGCTGACGCCCCCGCGTGTGTGCGTCACCTCCTTAAGGGATGGTGTCAAGTATCGCCGGGTTATACCTGAAGGCCGGGGGAAAGGCAAGGGGTATGCTGCCACCCCTCCCACCGCGCCGCGCCGAGAGGGGGTGTTTCATCAGCGCTTAGGATGCGCCGTACACGCGGGATTCTTTGTTGCCCAGCACCGCCTCGATCTTTTCCATCACATCGTCGCTGAGCTGCGGCACCAGGTCCAGGGCTTCAAAGTTCTCTTCGACCTGCGACACCTTCGACGCGCCGGTAATCACTGTGCTCACGTTCGGGTTCTTCAGGCACCAGGCAATCGCCAGCTTGGGCAAGGAGGTATTCAGCTCGCCCGCGATCGCCGCCAGTTCCTTGACTTTTGCCAGGCGCTGCTGGCCTTCGTCGCTGGTGAGCATAGCCTTGAGCCACTCATAGCCGGGCAGGTTCATACGGCTGTCTTCCGGGATGCCGTCGTTATACTTGCCGGTCAGCAGGCCGCTGGCGAGCGGGGACCAGATCGTCGTGCCCAGGCCCAAGGTGTCGTGGGCGTACAGGCGGCTGTACTCCACTTCGAAGCGGTAGCGGTGGAATATGTTGTACTGCGGCTGTTCCATCGTGGGCGGGATGAGTCCGTACTGACGCGCCACGCTGTGCGCTTCCATCAGTTCCTGCGCGGACCACTCGCTGGTGCCCCAGTACAGCACGTCGCCGCGCTGGATCAGCTCGGTCATCGTGCGCACGACCTCTTCAATGGGCACTTCCGGGTCCGGGCGATGGCAGAAGTACAGGTCCAGGTATTCGCTCTGCAAGCGCTCGATGGCCTGGTACGCGGCGTCGTAGATGTGCTTCCGCGACAGGCCGCGCTGGATCGGGGAGGGGTTGTCCACCGCGCCGCCGAAGACCTTGCTGGAGACGATGTAGCTGTCGCGCCGCCAGCCGGATTTCTTCAGTGCCTCGCCCATGATCGTCTCGGCGCGGCCCTTGGCGTAGACTTCGGCGTTATCAAAGAAGTTGGCCCCACGTTCGTAAGCCGCCGCCATGATCGCCAGGGCCTGATCCACATCAAGCTGATTGCCAAAGGTCACCCAAGCACCGAAAGACAGCGCGCTCACCTTCAGCCCAGAACCACCCAGTCTGCGGAATTCCATAATGCGTCACCTATCCTTTTGAAGAAAGTTCAAGCGTTGAAAAGCTGCGGAATTGACCTAAGTGACTTTAGCGCGTAAAGCAGAACTTTTCAAGGGAGCCACAGCGTCCAGGCGCGGAAGCCGCCCCGGTCATAGGTCAGGCCTGCGGTAAAGCCGACGCGGCGCAGGGCGGCCAACCACGCCCCGGTCGATGCGTCTTGCGGGGCGATGAACAGGCGCGGCGCGGGGTCGGGGTTGCGGGGCGCATCCGCCGCCAGCGCTGCCGGGTCCGGGTAATACACACGGCGCTTATCCGACCACGGCCCGACGTAGTAGCCCATCTGCCAACCCAGCCAATGGTCATAGACGATGGTGCCCAGGGGCTGCGCGTTGACGTATGCGGCCAGGTCCGGCAGACCGGCGTCCACAGTGGGCAGGCCGCGCGGCTGACTCAGGGCGATGAGGGCGGCGGCAGCGATAATGAGCAGCCCCCGTCCCCTGACTGCCCCGCCGACCAGCACCGCCAGCAGCGGAATCAGCGGCAGCAGGTAGCGCGCGTAGACGTTGAAGGGTCCCAGCCAGTGCAGGGCGAAATAGCCCGCCGCGTACAGGGCCACGGGCCACAGGCGAGGATGCCAGCGTAAGCTCACGGGCAGGCTCAGCAGCAGAAGCAGCGTCAGCCACGCCGGACCGAAGGCCGTGCGCAGTGTGTCCCACCAGGCGGAGAGGCGCGGCAGCACTTCGTCAGCACGGATGAAGGCGCGCTGCGGGTCGTTGTTGGCCGCTGCTTGTGCAAAGAGGCTCGGTTCCGGGCGGGCGGCATCCCACAGCAGCAGCACACCCAGCGTCAGCGCAAACGTGAGCAGGCCGCGCAACCAGCCTTTGCCGGACCCCAGCATCAGCACCAGGGGCAGAAACAAGACCCCCTGCTGCTTGGCTGCGATGCTGAGTCCCAGCAGCAGGCCTGCCGCTCCCAGGCGACCCGCTGCTGCTGCGTAGACCGCGCTCAAGCCGAAGGTCAGCATCAGCGGGTCGGTGAAGGCGGTGGCGGTGTGTGTGCTGAGGAAGGGCGCGGCGGCACTCAGCAGGCCTGCCGCCAATGCCGCGCCCGGCCTGCCGGTCAAACGGTGGGCCAGGGCCATGCTCAGCGCCACGGTGACCACGCCCGCGTAGGCACCG
>CAYWGJ010000115.1:0-9543 GCA_964457835.1 uncultured Anaerolineaceae bacterium | reverse complement strand
CGCAGACGGCCATCACCACCGCCCTCGCCACGCTCAACGGTGCCATGCAGGGCCTGGCCCTCATCATGGGCGCGACCTTCACCGGCCAGGCCGGGCCGGACCTGCTGGCGATGGTCAGCGGTGCCCCGCCGGAAACCGTCGTGCAGGCCATGCGCACCCTGGTCGGCCTGCACTTGGTCGAACAGCTCAACCGCTACGGCACACCGCATTACCGGCTGCACGCCATCACCCGCGCCGTCATGATCGACCGCCTGCGCAGCTCCGGCAAGCTGGAAGAGCTGGAAGGCAAGGTGCTGCGCAGCCTGTTGGCCTACGTGCAGCAGTACAGCCAGGGCAGCGCCGACGCCCTGTATGACCGCCTGGCCGTCGAGATGGAGAACATCGTCAGCGCCGCCGGCTACGCCCGCCGCCACGACCAACGCGACTGGATTACGCAGATGGTGGCCCTGCTGCGCAGCGGCGATTTCGTCCAAGCGCGCGGCTACAGCTACGAGCTGAACCTCATCCGCGAAAGCGGCGGCGGCGGTGCAGCCTTCCCGGCCAACCCCACGCCCCAGGAAGCCGCCCCCGAAGACGCCGCGCCAGACCTCTTCTCCATGCTCGATTCCATGGACGAAGAAATCGACGAAGGCTTCAACGATGAGCCGCCTTACAACGACGAAGACCTTCCAGTCGAAGACAATGCCGACCAGCCCGCTGAGCCGATCGACGAGATGACCCGGCTGCGTCAGCAGGTGAGCGAAGCGCGTGCCAGTCACGACAGCCGCGCCGAGTCCGCAGCCCTGTCCCAAATCGGGGCACGCCTGCTGGCGGAAAAACGCGACACGGAGGCGATCATCACCTACAGCGAAGCCCTAACCGCCTACGAAGCGCACAACGATCAGCCCGGCGTGCTCCAGACCCTGGTCACGCTCAGCGAGCTGACGCGCCGCACCGGCAACCCGCAGGCAGCCCAACTCCATGCCGGGCGCGGTGTCAAGCTGGCCGAAGACCTGGCCGACGCGCCTACCCGTCTCAAACTGCTGCTGACCCTGGGCGACATCCGCCAGGACCTGGGCGAAAGCTCCGAAGCCGTGGCTGCCTACAACAGCGCCCTCAGCCTCGCGCGCGAACGTCAAGACGTCGAACACGAAGCCCTGGCCCTGTACAAACTGGGCTACGCACAGCTCGACGAAGGCAGCACCGAGACCGCCGTGCAGAACTGGGAGCAGGCACGCGCGCTCTTCAAGGCACAGGGCAAGCGCGAATACGAAGGCAAGGTCCTAGGTGGCCTGGGGTCCGCCATGGGTGAGCTGAGCCGCTGGGCCGAGGCCATCAACTTCCACAGCTCCGCACTGTACGTCGCGCGCGAAGTGGGCGACCGCGAAGACGAGGCGCTCCAACTCAGCAGCTTGGCCTATGCCTGCGTGCAGGGAGGGCAGCTTCCTGACGCCGTGACGCGCTACCGTCAGGCGCTGCACCTGGCCTATCAAGCCGACGACCGCGCCAACATCGTCAGCTTAGTGGTGGACCTGGTGCGCCTGCTGCTGCGTGCACCAGCCTACCTGGACATCTGCGCGCTGCTGGTGGATGACACCCTGACGCTGGACCCGGCAGACAAGGACCTGACCAAGCTCAAAGAGCGCATCAACAACGAGAAAATGCTGGCTCAGGCCCAGGGCACCGCGTTCAAGCCCGTGCACGGCACCGCCCGCACCTATGCCGAAAACGCCTATAAGCTGCTGGAGTAAGCCTGAAAAGGAGGACATGTGCGCATCTGGCTGGGACTGGCCCTGCTGCTGCTGAACCTAACGCCGTTGTGGGCGCAGGACGCCGCCCCGGACCTGCCCGCCGCAGACGCGCTCACGCCGTCCGGTGTTTACGCTGACTCCGTGCTGGCCTACCTCAACGCAGGCGGGGACCTGGAGACGCTGTACGACGCCCTCGTCAGCCGTGGCTTGATCTTGCCGGAAGATACCGCCGCCGACCTGACCGACTTCCCGCTGGGCGGCGTGTGGGCGGCAGACGTCACCGGCGATGGCTGCGACGACGTGCTCGTCAACGTCGGCCAAGCCCCAGACCCCAGCGCGGATTACAGCGCGCGCGTACTCAGCGTGGTGTGGCTGTTGGTCTGCCAGGACGCCGAAGCCCAGACGCCAAGCTATGCCCTGGGCGATTGGCGCAGCATGGACACGGCCAACGCCATCCTGGAGCGCGGCTGGCATGTAGGCGTGGTCGCTGACCTGACGCAGGATGGCGCAGACGACTTCGTGATGCACTGGGTCACCTGTGGGGCGCACACCTGCTTTAACGGCATCCAGGTGATGACCTGGGATGCGGACCAGGCCGTGTTGGTGGCTGTGCTGAAACGCAGCGTGCCCTATGGCAGCTACCGCGCGGAAGACATCGACGACGACGGCCTGCTGGACCTGATGATCGAGATCAACGGGATCGGGTCCGCCGGGGCCGGACCGCAGCGCCCCGTGACCGAGGTCTACAGTGGAATGAACGACACCCTCACCTTGGTGAATACCATGCTGCCCCCGCCACAATACCGTTTCCAGGCGGCCTACGACGGCATCGCCGCCCTGAACAGCGGGGACATTGACGCAGCGCGCGCGGCCTTCGCCCAACTGCGTGACGACGACGCGCTGCTGACCTTCAGCTTCAACGACCATGCCTACCGGGATGCCGTCCTGGACGCTGTGGCGGTCTACGGCCTGCTGTACGCTGACGCCAAAGACGGGGCCGACCTCAGCGCGTATCAGGCGCAGATCGACGCACTGCCGCCAACGCTGCCGCTGATCCCCGGCCAGGATGCGCCCGACGCGAACCTGTGGCGCGCTTTCAGCCAGACTCTGCTTGATGCGCTGATAGGCGAAGCAGACCTGGCGGCGGCCTGTGCCGTGGTGCAGGATCACATCGCGCGTCAGCACGGCCCGGATACACTGTGGCCGACTTATTGGCTGGACTTCGGCTATGCGCACGCAGCGCCAACGCCGACGCAGTTATGCCCAGCCGTGCAGGACGACTAGACCCGTCTGGGGCTGGCAGCAGCCCTACGCCACGACTTCGACCCGCGCCAGAATCCAGTCCGCGATGGTGGGTAGGAAGGCGTCGGTGAAGGTCAGGTCCAGCACAGCGCTGTTTGCTGCTGCAAGCACCGACAGGTACATGTCGGCACCGATCGGTCCAGCGCGCCGTAGACCACCTGTGGCGGCCCTCAGCAGTCCCTCACGCACAGGCTCTGTAACTTCGGCCCGTTTCCTGCGTATACTGAGTACTAGACGACAGTAAGCAATCCGCAGGAACGCGCTATGACTAACCTCTTTGACACCCTTTTCACCGTGATCGTCGGCACCCTGACCGGCGTGTCGCGCGCCATCAGCAGCACCGTGGGCGGCATTCAGGATTTCTTCCTGGTGCGCGTGGCCGGAATGCCCTTCATCGTGTTGGGTGCGCGCCAAGTGGGCAAGACCACGATGATCGAATGGCTGCGCAACAACATGGACTCGCTGGACGCATTCGCCCCAGACCCTACCGCTGCCGGCGGCGACGAGGTGCCGGACTTCACCGCCCGCCTGGACGGCGACGCCATGAAGCTGCGCCCGGTCCGTGACGTGGGCGGCGAGGCCCCTATGTGGGAAACCGACTGGGTCGAACTGTTCCGGGAGGCACAGCCGCGCGGCATTATCTTCATCCTGGACCACACCGACCCCTACCCGCAGAAGGACGCCTTCAACTTCGTGATGCAGATGATCGAAGAAGAACAAGAAGCCAGTAAGCACCTGCGCGCCTTCTTCGTGCTCATCAACAAAGAGGACCTGTGGGCCGACGAAAGCAGCGCCCAGGAGATCGAAGACCGCTATCGCAACGAGAAGCGCCGCCTCATCACCCTGGCCGACCGCCGCGACTTCAAGTGGGCCATGGCCCCCGGCAGCCTGATGACCGGGCGCGGCGTGCGGCCCTTCATCAAGCAGTTCTTCAACACCATCCGCCCGCAGCGCCAGCGCATCACCGGGTGAGCGCATGACCACCCCTGAGCCGCTGGTCATCGACTACCGCCTGGACGGTTCCGAACGCGGCTACGCCTTCGTCACCTCCACCCGCGCCTACCGTGAAGACGTGACGCGCGCCGTGTGGCGTCATGCCATGCCGCGCGGCCAAGGCTGGAGCGCCTACATCGGCCTGAGCACGCTGAAGGGCTTTCCGCTGCCCGGCGATCAAGCGGCGTTCTCTCAGGTAACGGTCACCGATCGCGAGGACGAAGGCGGGCGGCGCGGCATCCGGCGGGCAGTCGTTGAGGTCATGCACGCCGGGGACTACAGCGCGCGGCTGCAACAGCACTTCGACGCGCTGGCGGAAAGCATTCAGAACGACGCGCGCGCTACGGTCGAGTTCTGGCGCAAGACGCGCCGCCTTCAGCGGATGCCGCGCAGGCAGCAGCAGAGCGATCAGCTCGTGCTGACCCACCCCTACAGCGGCCCCGCCGACTGGCAGTACATGGCGGCGCTGACTCTGCTGCTGGTGCTGGACCCCATCGCGCATCTGCGGCGCTGGACACGGCCCATCCCGCTGGTGACGCTGGCCCTGAACCCTGCCGGGGAGCGGGGTATGGTAGCGCTGCCGACGGCGCATCTGCCCACTGACCCCAAGCAGCGCCTGCCCCAGCTAGAGGCACGCTAAGCGCTTAGGGCGTCCCATTCCTCCATGACAGCATCCAGACGCGCTTCAGCCTGGGTGTAGGCGGCCCCCAGTGCACTGACGCGCGCCGCGTCCCCGGCGGCGCTGGCAGCGGCCAGGTCGGACTCAAGCTGTTGCAGTTCGGCTTCCAGCGCATGGATGGACTCTTCCAGCTCAGCCACACGCTTCTTGAGCTGATAGGGGTTCAGGCCGTGGGCGGGCTTGTCAGCGGCGGATTTGCCGTTGGCAGGGGGCCACGCGTCCGGTGAGGTGTCCGGTGAGGTGTGCGGGGCTTGTGCAGCGGCTTCGGCTTCGACACGTTGAGCGCGGTCGGCCAGAAACTCGGCATACGGCCCTTCGAAGACCTGCATCTCGCCCTGCCGCAGCGACCACACCTGTGAGGCCAGCGCGTCGATCAAGTAGCGGTCATGGCTCACCAGGATCACAGTACCCGCGAAATCAGCCAGCACGCTCTGCAAGACCTCTTGGCTGTCTACGTCCAGGTGATTGGTCGGCTCGTCCAGCAGCAGCAGATTCGCACCCTTGAGGGCCAGCTTTGCCAGGGCCACGCGCCCGCGCTCCCCGCCGGACAGAGAGGCGATCGGGCGGTGGACGTCATCGCCGGTGAAGAGAAACTGCGCCAGGTAGCTGCGCGCGTCGGCGGGCAGCATGGGCTTGGCGGTGGTAATTTCGTCGATAATGCTGCGCTTTTCGTCAAGCAGCTCATGGGCCTGAGCGAAGTAGCCCAGCTTGACGCTGGCCCCCATGCGCGCCTGACCCGCCAGCGCCTCCAACTGGCCGGTGACGGTCTTCAAGAAGGTGCTCTTGCCGGCCCCATTGGGACCGATCAGGGCCACGGTTTCGCCGCGGTAGAGGGTGATGTCGGGCACGTCGAAGAGCGTCTTATCCGGGTAGCCTACGCGCAAGCCCTTGGTCATCAGCACTTTGTCGCCGCTGCGCAGGGCGGCGCGCATCTTGAGGTTCATCTCTCGGCGTTTGCCGCGCGGCCTGGTCAGCACACGCCCGTTGCGACGCATCGTCTCCAAGCGCTTAAGGCGGCCCTGAGCCTGGCGTGTGTTCTGCCCGGCCATGTGCCGCCGGATGTATTCTTCTTCCTTGGCGATGTAAGCCGCCTGGGATTCGAATTCCTTCATCAGGCGCTCGTGGCGTTCTTGGCGCTGCTGCAAGTAATGGCTGTAATTGCCCCGGTAGACCTCCAGCGTGCCCCATTCCATCTCCCAGATGACCTGGGCCACGCGGTCCATAAAGTAGCGGTCATGGCTGACGACTAAGACCGCCCCCGGAAAGCTGCCCAGGAAGTGTTCCAGCCATTCCACGGCCACGATGTCCAGGTGATTGGTCGGCTCGTCCAGCACCAGCAAGTCGGGCGCTTCCAGCAGCAGCCGGGCCAGCAGCGCGCGGGTCTTCTGCCCCCCGCTGAGCTGCGTCAGCGGCATGTCGTACTGCTCCGGGCGGAAGCCCACGCCAGTGAGCACCATGCGCGCGCGGGTCTCGTAGTCATAGCCGCCGGCATGTTCAAACGCCGCTTGGAGCTGGCCGTAGGCCTCAATGAGCTGGGGGTCGTCGGGGGCGTCGGCCATACGCTCGCTCAGGTCGTGCAGGCGCGCTTCCATCTGGCGCAGTGCCGCGAAACCGGTCAGGGCTTCTTCCCATAAACTGTGATCGCCGTGCAGCTCCGGGCGTTGGGGCAAGAAGCCGATGCGTAAGCCCTTGGCGCGGTGCACCTGGCCTTCAGTGGGCAGGTCCTGGCCGATGAGGATATTGACCAGGGTGGTCTTGCCGGCCCCGTTAGGCCCCACCAGGGCGATGCGGGCGCGCTGGGGCACCTCGACGCTGATGCCGTCAAAGATGTCATCCGGGCCAAAGCTGCGGGCCAGGTTGTGGGCGGTGAGCAGTGCCATGCGGGGTGCCTCGCGTTGGATGGACAGAACGGGGGCGATTATAGCAGTCCGCAGCGTGCCGGGGGAGCCTGACCCGGCAGCATTCAAACCATAGCCTAACAACCCGGTTTGCATTACAATAGAGAGATGACAGGCTGTAAGCAGGAATTCACCCCTTATGAAACGCGCTGACGATCTGAGCTGGCCGACTTACGTCATCGAGCAGCACTACCGCCGCCTGAACCCCTCGCCCACGTATCAGCGCGGCGCGGTGTGGACCCGTGAGCAAAAACAGCTCTTGATTGACAGCATTCTGCGCAACATGGACATTCCCAAGCTCTACTTTCGCCAGATGTCCGACGACAGCGCTTTCGACTACGAAGTGATCGACGGGCAGCAGCGCGTGCGCAGCATCTGGGAGTACCGCACCAACCAGTTTCCGCTGTCGGCACGCTACACGCCGGAACTGGGCGCGGTCTATTACCGAGATCTGCCCGAACGCATCCGCCGCCACATGGACCGCTACCGCTTAACCATCACGGTCATCAGCCAGGCCAGCGAGCGCGAAGTGCGCGACATGTTCTACCGGCTGCAAAATGGCCGTCCGCTGACCCCGGCTGAGCAGCGCAACGCCATCGGCGGCGGGATGCGCGACTTCATCGCCGACTTGACCGAGATGCACCCGGTCTTCGCCGCCTTCCAGGAAGCGAATAACCGCATGGCGCACCAGCAGATCGCCGCGCAGTGCGCCCTGCTGGAACTCAACGGCGGCCTAACGCACGTGGGCGGCCAGCACCTGGAGCGCATGTACGTGCAGCACGCCGACTTCGACCCCGACAGCCCGCTGGCCCAGCACATGATCCGCGTGATGGACTTCCTGGCGCGGGCCTTCGCGGACCCCACGCCGGAATTCAGCGGGCGGGCACAGTTCGTGTCGCTGTACTGGATGGTGTCGCGGACGCTGACGACCTACGCCATGGCGGGCTGCGAGCCGACGCTGCGCCGTTTCTTCGTGGAGTTCGAGCACCGCCGCATGGATCAGCAGAAGCGCGGCGGCCACGACTTAGAGATAGAACGCTACACCCAGGCGCTGCGCTACGCCTCCGACAAGCAGCAGGGCTTGATGTTCCGGCATTACCTGCTGACGCAAGAGTGGCTGCTCTTCGTGCCGGATTTAGCGCTGCTCGACCCCCATCAGCCCTTCACCGAGGAGCAGCGCGTAGCGATCTACCGGCGTGACAGCGGTGTGTGCAGGCTGTGTGGGCAGCCCGTAGCCTTCGAGCAGTACACCCCGGCCTACATCCACCAGCCGCAGCAGGGCGGCAGGACGGCCATCAGCAACGCGCAGACGGCGCACACCACCTGCATCAACGCCACCCGCCGTTAGCTACAGCCACGCCCGCACCACCTTGACGCTCCAAGCAGCTTTTGTTACTTTTGAGCAGCGCTCACTTGCAACGGGACTGGTGGCAATGACTGCTTCCCCCACACTACCCGATCTGCGGGACAGAACCCTCATCTTCATGCACCTGGAACATACCGGCGGCACTACGATCCAGCAGGTGCTCTACCGCCAGTACCCGCAGTCCCAGCGCTACCTGTTCTATATCTTCGCGCACCCAGGCAACAGCGCCGTGCCGAACTGGCTGGCCTTGGATGACAGCACGCGCCGCCGCTATCGCTGCCTGATGGGACACTTGTATTACGGGGTACATCGGCATGTACCGCGCCCCTGGACCTACATTACGCTGCTGCGACACCCCATAGACCGTATCATCGCCAGCTACTATTATTTCATGCGCAAGCCCCATCTCAAGGACCACGCACGCTACGTCAGCGGCGAGATCAGCCTGGCGGATCACATACAAACGCCGTGGTACAGCCACACACAGCTCGCGCGCATCCACGGCGGGGATGACACGCTGTTGCAGGCCTACTGGGTGCAGTCCCTGCCGCCGGACGCGCTCGCGCAGGCCAAAGCACACCTCACGCAGGGTTTCGGCCTGGTGGGGCTGGTCGAGCGCTACGACGAGAGCCTGCTGCTGATGCAGAAGGCGCTGGGCTGGCAGCAGCCCATCGTGTATGTACGGCGCAACGTGGCGGCTAAGCGCCCGAAGATTGACGACCTGCCGCCTGACCTACGTGCCGAGATCGAAGCGAAAGCCGCCGATGAGATCGCGCTGTACGAGTTCGCCCGCGCCCGCTTTGACGCCCTTGTAGACTCCCTAGGACCGACCTTCCAGGACGAAGCAGCCGCGTTCCGGGCCGCCAACGCACGCTATCAACGCCGTCAGCACCACCTGGAGCGCATCAAAACACGGCTGCGCCCAATTGTGCGGCACATCCGGCGGGTGCGGCACGCTCGGTAGGCATGATCCCCCTTTTTGTGTCGCAAAACGGCACTTTGTACTACAATAAACGTATCATCAACGCGCTTTCAGGTTCATCACTAGGGGGACACGCTTATGTCCAGCCGGGAATACCGCGAGCAGGGCATTGCCGCTGCCAAGGCCCGCCGCAGCGCTGAGGCCCGCAAACTCTTAACCCAGGCCGTGCGCCTGGACCCGGACGACGCCACCGCCTGGTTGTTTCTCGCCAGCGTCACCGAAGACAAAAAGACCCGCTTGCTATGCCTGCAAAAGGTCTTAGCGATCGACCCCAAGAATGCCATGGGCATCAAAGCGGTGCAGGCTTTAGGTGTGGACCCGGCGCAGCTCATCGCGCTTTCGCGCAAGAAGCAGCAGGGCACAGCGCCGCGCTCATCTGCACAAGCGATGGACCAGGGCACGCAGTCGGCGGACCTCAGTGCCGCCCCCTACGAAAGCGACTCAATAGATGAGCTGCGCACCCTGGACGAGGACCCGGTCGGTGGAGATACAGACGACGTGGCCGCCGCTTACACCATCGACGCCGCCGATCCCTTCGCCGCTGCGCCGCCATCCGCGCCGCCATCCGCGCCGCCATCCGTGGGCGATGCCTT
>CAYWGJ010000114.1:0-9568 GCA_964457835.1 uncultured Anaerolineaceae bacterium | reverse complement strand
CCGGGGGCGTCGTGCCCACTCGCAGCGGCGTCGTGCCCCTGCCCACCGTGCCTGGCGCGACACCACCCGTGGGCACCAGCTGCACCACCGCACCAGCCGGGGGATTCGCCACGATCTACTTCAACGACACTTCGCTGCCCGCGACCCTGGGCTGCCCGCTGGCCGGGGACTTGATCGCCGGCCAGCCCGCCGCCATGCAGAATTTCCAGTCAGGGCAAATGCTGTGGGTCAGCGGCGGGGCAGGCACAACGGGTCTAATCTACGTGCTGTTTGCCGATGGCCGCTACCGCCGCTTCAGCGATACCTATGTCGATGGCGAACTAATCCCCGCCGGGACACCAGCGCCTAACGACTTGATCGCCCCGGTACGCGGCTTCGGCAAGGTCTGGCGCGACAACCTAGACGTGCAGAGCGGCTTGGGCTGGGCCACTGGACCAGAGAGCGGGTCCACAGCGGCACGTCAGGGCTTCGAACGCGGCACGATGCTCAACCTAGTGCTGCGCAGGGACGTGCTCATTTTGGCGGATAACGTCACCGTTGGTCAGGGGACCTGGCGGCCTGTAGCGGGCGGGTATTAGCGCGAAAAAAGCCCCACCGGAAATTCCGATGGGGCGGTATCTACAGTCATGTGCTTTGAGCGCCTACGCGCGGCCAAACATCGCCTTGATGTCGTCGTTGGTCCAGAACAGGAAGACGATTGCGCTGCTGAGCGCAACCAGCACCAGGTTAATCACGTTGGCACCGATGTCCCCGCTGGTGAGTACAGAGAGCAGAGTCAGCACGACGTAGGCCGCGTGGACGATAATCATGCCCATGTACGCCCAGCCGCGCTTCATGAACACGCCGATGCCAACCACCAAAAGCGCGATGCCGATCACCAGCAGGGCCGCCCCCAGCAGCGTGAAAATGGCCGTGCCGCTGCCGATAACCGCTTGGGCCTCTGCCAGCTCTGCGCTGCTGGTACCGCTCTGCTCCGCCGCTTCGTTGAGGGCACCGCCAAACGCGCCAAAGAGTGCGCCGCCCAGCAGCACCCCCAGCGCCCCGCAGATAGTGAATGCCGACTGCAAAAGGGTGTAAACCGCGGAAACCGTTGCAATGACCGAATTGCCCGAAGAATCAGATTGTGCCATGTGTGTCTCTCCTCAAATGTGCGGTGTGTGCTGGCCAAACATGGAAGCCACGTTCAGTATATGACAGGTCGTCATACTGTGCAAATGCACCCGCGATCACGGACATAAACTGTCCCCGTAGGGCAATCGTCAGGCATCCTCAAGGCACTCACTGCGGACAAGCGCGGCAAGCTGGTGTAAGCTGTGCGCAAAGCACAACACGTCAAAGCTCAAGGAGCGATGCACCTTGTCAAAGAACCGGATCATGCGCTGGGCCAGCCTGAGCGCGGCCCTGCTGACACTTACAACGCTGGCACTGGCACAGACCTCACCGCGCGGCTGGCAGGCCTGGGTCTTCAGCCCGGCTACCGGCATCATCCAGCAGATTGACGCCACGGGTGCCGAAAGTGGGTCCCTGTGGCTGCCCCTGGCCCAAGCCTTCAACGCTTATGACCCGCACCTCAACATCAGCGCAGACGGGCGCTATGTGGCCTACACCGCTTACGACAGCACCCTGGAAAACAGCAACCGCCAGCTCTTCATCCATGACGCACAGGCCGACACCATCCGCTTTACCCATGACCTCAGCAGCGCGGAAGCGGTCGGATTCAGCGCCATGCCCGCTGTGCAGGCCTTTGACTCCAGCGGCGGACACTATGCCTTCGGCTTCAGCAGCGCGGCGGGCTGGCAGCTCGTCGCCGCTGACCTACTGACCGGCACGCCGCGCGCTGTCCTAACTGCCGCTGATCTCGCTGCACAGGTCGAGGACGCCGACCCCACCCTGCTGCCGGTCGTGATGCGCTACGAAGGCGCGCAGGTCGTCTTCAACCTGGTGGCCTTGGACCCACAAGCGACTTATAAGGGCGGCTATCGCTGGGACATCGTGAGCGGGCAGATCAGCGAGGATGAACGCTACGGCTTCTTCAGCAGCGCGCCCGACCTGCTGCCCGCCACTGGGGAAATCGTTGCCGTCGTCGTAGACACAGAACGCGAAGCCGCCGCACCCGGTCAGCCCAACGCGGTGCGGGTCATCGTACCGGGTGAAGGCACCCAGATCATCGCGCACAGTGCTACTGAGCCGCTCACGCAGGCGTACTTCGTCCGCGATGGCGCACAAGTCTTGGTCCAAGCAGCGCGCGACGGCGACTCGCTGCTGCGCGTACTCAATCGGGATGGCAGCACTACTGACGCACTCATCGGTGCCCTGGATGCCCTACAAGGCACGCCTAACGGCTTCATCGGGACCTTTGACACGGGGAATGGCCTAGCGCTGGCCTTAGTGGACACGACCAGCGCCGACTTCAGCATTCAAACGCTGTGGAGCACCGGCGACAGGACGGCGCGGCTGGTGCATGTGCAGGCCGTCGGCTCGGCCCCTGGTGACCTACCTGCCTGGAGCGTGCTTGAATAGTGAGACGTGATTACAGCGCCTTCTCAGAGATGACATAGGCGGCAGTAGCGGGGTTGGTCGCCAACGGTACGTCATGCGCATTGCAGATGCGCAGCAGCGATTGAATGTCTGGATCGTGGGGATGCTTGCCCAGTGGGTCCACGAAGAAGAACACGGCTGCCACCCGGCCTTCCGCCACGCGCGCTGCAATCTGCGCATCACCGCCGATTGGCCCGCTGAGCATCCGCTCCACGTCCAAGCCGACCTTTTCGACCAGGGTCTTACCGGTCGTGCTGGTGGCGATTAGATGATAGCGGGCCAGCACGTCGCGGTGATCCATGGCAAAGGCCACCATGTCAGCCTTCTTGCCGTCATGTGCGATCAAAGCCAGAGTCTTGTTCAGGGTGTTCGTCTCGGTCATGAGGCAGCACCTTTCCTGTGTGGTCTGCAAGCGCGCTGCTACTATAGCCGCCTTTAGCGTGCGGGTCCAGCTTGCTCAGCGCTTAACGGCCAACTGCGACACCAGCAGGTCCAGCGCCAGTGGGGCACGCACAGCGCCGGTCTTGATCTGCACATCAGTCTCATGCAGGCGCTGGTAAATGGCTTCCAGCTCTTCCATGCTAAAGGCTTTAGCCTGACGGCGCAGGTTCTGCAAAACGAAAGACGGCAGGCGCAGCGTTCCGCCTTCCTTAAGCACGATCAGGTTGCGGAACTGGCGCACGATCATGCTGAACAGCCGGATCGCGCCGCTGTCCTTGTCGCGCTCGTCGGCCAGCAGACGGTACATCAGTTTCAAGGCATATTCGCCCCGCCCTTCAGCCACCGCATCCACCATCTTGAAAATGTCCGCTTCAGGGACGTAAGGCGTCAGTGCCGCCACGTCCGCTTCAGTGATCGTGCGCGCCCCGTCTACGTAGCTCACCAGCTTGAGCAGTTCGTTATCCGCGCGGCGCAGATCGTCGCCAATGACCTCCGCCAGTGCAGCGGCAGCCTGCGGGTCTATGGCGACGTCGTATTCGGCCTGGGCGCGCATGACCAGCCATCGACTCATGTCCTTGGGCACACTGAAGACCTTCACGTAGCCATGCGGAATCTGGGCTTTCGCCAGGCCTTTCATGAAGCTGTTTTTGTCTTGTTCGAGCGTCTCACGCTCCAAGAGGACCAAGCGCGAGAAGTCCGGCAGTTGAGCCAGCGCTCCCAGCAGGGCCGCGACGGCTTTCTTGCCGGTCTCGCCCGCACCCCTGCGCGTTATGTGGGTAATCAGCCCGCGCACAATCACCAGACGCTTTTCGGCCAAGAAGGGCAGCGATGTCACCGCGTTGACGATCTCCGGCACGCTGGCCGACTCGCCGCTGAATTCCGAGGTGTTCATGTCGCCCTCGTCGCCCATAGCCTGGCGCATCTTCTCAAGCTGCGCGTCGATGGCTAGGTCGTCTTCACCATGGAAGATGTAAAAACGGGGTGCATCCGCCATACCCGTTACTCCGCGTCCTGAACCACAATGCGCGCCTCAAACGGCCCCTGCGTTTGGGCGTTATCAATGGCGATGATGAGGGTGTAGCTGCCCGTGGCAGGCAGCGCGTAGCGATCCAGCGTGGTCGTCTTGCCATTGCTGGGGACGTAGTGTAGGGCCTCATCGCTTGGGGCGACCAGCAGCAGCCCGGTCTCAATGTCGGACAAGCGCGCGCCGGTTAGGCGCGGTACAGCGCTCACAGTCACATCCAGGGTCTGCCCGGCCTGCGCGCGGAAGTCCACATGGACCACCTGGGTGGGATCGTTCAGGCTTTCCTCCACGATGAGCGGGTCCCCGGAGCGGGAGGCCGGATCATAGGCAATGCGGATGATGTCCTCGGCTTGCAGGCGCAGCAGGTTCCCCCGGTAGCGCAGCAGATCGGCCTCGGCGATCTCCACGGCGACATCTGGCGATTCGTCAATGAGGACAAACAGCCCTTGCAGTGCGGTCAGCGTGTCCGGCTGGATGTCCAGCGCACGGATGTAATCCGCCAGAGCATCATCCGGCTGGCCGAGGGCGTCGTAGACTTCAGCGCGGTGTAGGTGGTCCAGGTGGCATTCATCCGACTGTAGGTCGCGGTCCTCACCCTGGCCGCACAGTACAATGGACTCGGTGTAGCTTTCCAGGGCGCTGTCGTAGTAATCGCGTGCATCATTGACCAGCGGCCCACTGCGCCCAGCCTGCGCTGCCTGTGCCAACTGCTGATATGCCCGCCCCCGGAAGTAATAAACAAAAGCGCTGAGGTCTGGGCTAAAGCTGAGGGCGCGGGTGTAGTCGGCGATGGCCGCTTCGTAGTTCGTCAGAAAGTAACGGGTCATGCCACGCTGGTAATAGGCGTTGTCTGTGGCATCCGACAGGGACTCGCGGGCCGCCAAGCTCAGCGCTTCGGTGTAGGCCGCTTCAGCGTCGGCGTACTGATCGGCGTCGTAGTACAGGTCCCCAGCTTCGATAAAATCGCTGATGGCTAGGCTGTAGTGGTGGGGGGCGGCGTCGTGGGTGCGTGCGTAGATCGCGGCGCGCTCGGCGTAGATTTGGGCCAAGCTGCTGCGTGGCGTGCTGTCCTGGGCGGCGTCTAGGGCGTCGCTGTAGTAGGTCACGGCTGCATCGTACTGTTCCAGGCGGGCAGCGCGCTCAGCGGCAGCGATGAACTCGTTGAAGGTCATCGGTTCACTGACGGCCAGCTCCACGAGGCTGCCTTCAGGTTCTGTGTTCGCAGCACCCGCCAAGTCCTGGAGGAAGTCGAACAGAACGTTGGCCCCGATCAGCAGCGCGACCATCAAGATGACAAACTCCACCAGGCGCAGCGGGGTACTGCGCCCAGACTGCACCGGCTGCCCGTAAGGGTCGCGCGGCTGCCTGCTGCGCTTCTGCTTGCTGTCGGGGTCCAGCTCGGAAAAGTCGTCGTAGGGCATCGCGCATTTACTCCAGGGCATCCGCCGCTTTGACGCGCTTGAGGCCCAGGCCTGCGAAACCGTCCAGGGCGAGCTGGGTGCTCTGCTCAAAGCCGCTGATTGGGGAGGTAGCGTCATCAATCAAGTGCAGCTTGGCGATGTGTTCTGGTGTATCCGACAGGTGGCTGATGAAGGACGTGAGTGTCGCCAGCACACAGTGACTGCGCGCCTGCCCGGCGATGTACACCCGGTCATGCGCCTTGATCTGGTCGAGCAGGGCTTGGTTGACCTTGGAGTCGGGGTGACCGGGGTAATCCACTTCTGGCTCCACGACAGAATAGAATTCAGTGTGTGGGATCAAACCCTTAATGACCGGTGTCGGCTGGGTGCGGCGCGCGCCGCTGTGCAGCAGGATCGCTTCTGCCAGTGCCGGGACCAAGCCGTGCCCCGGTGTGCCCTGCATGGTGTGAAAAGGCCAGATCATGAGCTGTTTCTTGGCGCTGCCTTCCAGCTTTTCGACGTACTGCACCGACCATTCCGCGTCGTACTGTGGCACCCATCGACCGGCTTTCACGTCCTCAGCGGGGATGAGGGTATAGGGCGCGGGCGGCTGGCTGTCGGCGTCGCGCCACCAGGTCGGGTAGAAAATCTGCTGGGGGACGTGGGTATCCAGCGAGTAGGTGATGTGTGTCACCCGGTTTAGATTACGGTACAGCCATTCGATGGTACGCTGCATATCTTCGACGGCATTGGGCACCGGCAGCTTGCCCACCGGTGCGGGGAACACGAAATCGACCTGAGCGTCAACGAGCAGCAGCAGCGTCTTCTGCACATCGTCAGCAGCGGGGGCGATGTCCGCCATGGCTTGACCGGCGGCGTAGGCCTGCTGTAAGTCTGGGGCGTAGAGCGTGCCCACGGCGTCGGGTTTGTAGATGTCGGGGAAAGCGTCGGTCACGGCGCAGCTCCTCTTCCAACAATGCGTGAATTGGCGTGTGGTCTAAACGCCTTGAGTGTACCACGTCCGGGGCCGCTGCGGGCAGACCGTGTGGCCCCGGCTTCGCTGTGCGCTGGGGCCACACGCGATGTATCGGCTATTGGGCCGCTTCGACCAGGGCACGCAGCGCGTCCAGGCTGCGGTCACCCCCGTCGATTGGGGTCAGCGTGTCATCACCGGCATAGCGCAGCAGCACGGTGGGCGTGGCGCGGACGCCCTCACTGGCGGCCAATGCCTCGTCAACGTTAACCTGATCGGCGTCCGACTGACATGCCACGAGCAGATCGGCGTCCAGGTCCAGTGCTGCCGCAAAGGACTCTACGGTCAGGCTGCCCAACCCCGCCTGTCGCTCGGCGGTTTCGTAGAGATAGTCCTTGGCTTCCCAGAAGGCCCCGCTGCGCTGTGCCTCGGCGCATTCGGCCAACTGACCGGCGAAGCGTGTGTCGTCGCCGCCCGCCGTGGGCAGCACGCGGAACTCCAGCGCGGCCTGTTGCGCCACGACAAAGGTGTCGATGAAGTCAAGCACCGTCGCGTTATAGGCCTGGCAAGACGGGCAGGCATAGTCAGAGAAGATCACCAGCGTGATGGGGGCATCTGGGTTCCCCAGGATGAAGGCCCCGTCTGTGCCGCGTGAGCTGGTCAGGCCCTCATAGCGGTTGACTGGTTCAGCCGCTGTCTCAGCGTCCATGCTTTCACCCTCTGCGCTTTCGGCGTCGAGCGGGTCGTTCAGCGTGGCAAGGATGGCCCAGACTGTGCCGATGCTGTTGTCCACCGTTGCCGCGTCCCAGGCCGCAGCCGCGAGGAGAAAAGGCGCACTGTCCAGTTCCGTCACAAGCGCGTAAGCCTGCACGCCATCAATCTCAAAGCGCGTTTGAGCGGCTTCACGGCCATCCGGTAGGGTAATCGACACCACTTCGGTGCCGTCAGGCGTGCCAGGGATGCCGACGGCAATCTCCACGAGCGACAAGCCCTCATCCAGTTGTAAGGCGTCGATCGGATCGGTGAACAGGGTGATGTCCAGCACGCCTTCGATCACTTCGCCGTCGTACAGTGCCTCGATGAGGTCCGCGTCCGCCGTATTGAAGACGCTGGCCCCCACACTCTGACCTTCCGCTGACCAGTCCGCCGGGTGACGCAGAGTGATCTCCCCGTCCAAAGTGGCGAAGGTCTCCGTCAGCGCCGGGCTGGCGCTGATGGCGATGGCGTGCAGCGTGGACCGCAGCGCGTCGAGGTCTTCCGGCAGGTTGCTGGAAGCCCGCAGCACCAGCGTGCGCTCACCGAGCGTGGTTGCCAGCACATACAAAGCGACGCCGCCCCGTTCTTCTCCCAGCACGAAAGCCACCTCAGCGGCATCACGGCCATCGGCTAGGGTGAAGGCGGTCGGCTCGGCGTCAGCAGGCACCGGGTCAACGCTCAGCAGCAGATCAGTCAGCGAGTCGGCGGGGTCCAGGTTCAGAATCGCCTCAGCGTCCGGGATAACTTCCACACCGACGATGCCGTCCGGGATTTCCTCAGCGGACAGCACGCTGTCGTCTTCGGTGTTCAGCAGGCCCACGCCATCCGGCCCCAGCGGAACCGGCAGCCAGCCCGCCGGGTGGCGGAAGCTGAGGTCCAGGTCGGCGTCGGTGTAGGGCTGTGTGAGGGGCAGAGCGTCGGTGGATGCGTTGGTGTCTTCAGCAAGTACAAAGGTGCCGCTGATGCTCAAAAGCAGCAGCACGGCGATACGCAGCGTGCGATACATTAGTGCGGTTTCTCCCTTACTTGATTGTCGTTTGTAAGAACCGGATACAAGCGGTCCGATAAGCAGTATAGTGCCCCCTGCTGACGCGCGCAATCAGTCTGAATTGATAAAGCGGCGGGGTAGTGGCATAATGCACACGCAGACAACCAGACCGTCAGCCAGAAAGCAGACCGCTGTGGACACACCCGAACAACCCAGTGAGATCAGCCAACGCCAGCCGCTCACCATCTTTCTGACCGGTGCCGCCGCCGGAGTCGGCTTCGCTGCTGCCAAACACCTTATCGCCAGCGGGCACAGCGTCACAGCACTGGCACCCAGCAAAATACACAGCGAACGCCTGCGCAGTATCGGCGCGCTGCCCGTCTATGCCGATCTCAGCCGCGCGGGGGAAGTACGCGCCATGATAACGCTGAGCAAAGCCGATGTGCTGGTCAACCTCAGCCCGCAGATCGCCAACGAAGCGCCCTTCGGCCACGCGCACTACGACGCCGCCGCCCTGGGTGCTCACAACGCCGCCCTGCTGCACGCTGCCGAAGCAGCCGGGGTGCAGTACGTCATCTATGGCAGCTACACCGCCCTTTACGCTGACACCCACGGGACTCAGGTCAGCGAATCTGCTGCGCTGGATGCCGGCGGCGATGCCTTCCTGCAAGCCGCCATTGACGCGGAAGCGACGGTGATGAGCAGCGCGCTGCCGTCTGCGGTGCTGCGCATGGGCTACACCTACGGCCCGGAGTCACCGGCTGTTTGTATGCTGGAAACCCTGCTGCGCCGGGGCAACCCCTTCGCCACGTCTGACGCAATCGCCAATTGGCTGCATCATGACGATGCTGCTTCAGCCATCCGCCGCCTGGCTGAAGCCCAACCCAAGGACGTTGTGCTCAACCTGACAGACGATCATCCCATAAGCATACACGACTTCGCCGCCGCTTTTGCTGCCGAGATGGGCATCGGAATGCCGCTGAACCTGTTCCCGATGATACTGCGCGCGCGCCAGGCCGCCACCCGCCGCCGGCTGAGTCAGCGCAGCGTGAAGGCCAGCAGCGCCCAGGCCCGTGAGCTGTTAGGCTGGCAGCCCCAATACACCGTAAAAGACGGTTTAGCACAGGTGATGTCCACCTGGCGCACAGACGATGCGATGCCAAGCTAGGAGCGCTGATGCCGATCAAAGCCATTATCTTTGACGTAGACGACACCCTCATTGACTGGACATATTTTGATGGTGCGTGGGCACAGGTCGAGGCCCCGCATCTTCACAAGGTCTACGCGATGCTAGCCGCATCGCACGACATTGGCCCCGTGCAGGACTTCATCACCGCCTTCAGCCAGCGAACACAGCGGGCCTGGGCACATGCGCGCGCCACGATGGTCGCGCGACACCTGGGCCGCCTGCTGGTGGACGCAGCGGTCGCGGTGGGCGTTCCGGATAA
>CAYWGJ010000113.1:0-9575 GCA_964457835.1 uncultured Anaerolineaceae bacterium | reverse complement strand
GGTCATGGGCGGCGCTGAGCTGTTCTACGGCGGCTTGGGGGCGGGTCGCGCTGCGTCCGCAAAGGCTGACACGACAGCCGCGCGCGAGAAAGGCATCCGCCAAGCCCAGGCCGATGCCACGCGTGCCGCCAGTGATAACGATGTGTTGGCTCATGAGGGGTCGCTTTCGTCTGCGGGCTTAGTCGTCGTCGCTGCGGGTGACTTTGATGAAGGCGCGGGTGTCAGTGTGGTCGGGGGGCAGGTTGCGCCACATGTCGGTGTGGCCGTAGCGTGCTTCGAGTAGGGCGTGGGCGTGATGGCGCTGTTCCGGCTCAGTGAGCAGGACGGCCTGTGCACGGGTCCAGTCGCCCAACAGGGTGCCGATCTGGTCACAGGGGGCCACTTCGACGGTGCTGAAATTGCGGATGCGCTTGGTTTTGCCGCTGCCCGCCTGGGTAGTGATGTAGAGCGTGCCGGCTTCTTCAGCGAACCAGACAGGCGTGGGCACGGGGGTGCCATCGCGCCGGAAGGTCTTCAGGCTCAGGTATTCATGCCCGGCCAGCGTAGGAAAGGCGTAGGTGTTGTGCATGGGGAGTTGCTCCTGTGCGAGTCATTTAGCAGCACGGAGTATGCAGTGGCTGTATCAGAGGAGCATCCTTGCCAGCTTAAGCGCTCTTGAGCGCCGTGCTCTTGAGCGCCGTGCTCTTGAGTGTGGAAAACGCAACAAGGAAGCCCACCGCCCTGGTGAGCTTCCTTGCGCTTTAAGAGGAGAGTGTGTCAGCGGTGTCTCAAGGCTGGGCTGCCGCTGGCTATTTCGGCTGCGCGCCATTGATTTCACTTGACAACTTCATGATAACACGATTCTGCTTGCTGTAAAGCAAAAGATTGTGCATATAGCATGAGTAGAGCTGGGTATCAGTGTGCAGTGTGCAGTAATCGTGACGAATGTCACGAATGGAAACTGTGCTTTAGCGCGGGGCTATGCAGGCCGTTGCAGCACGGTGCCGTGACTCCGTGTATTATTGGCTGAAGCATTATTGTGTCGAGTACTGAAATGTATACAATACACGCCGGGCCAGAGCAGCTAATCTATAGGGGGCACAGCATGTCCGACACACCGTATGAAAGCAACTCGCTGGATTTTGAGCGCTTTTCTTTGGATGCGCAGCAGGCACGTTCGGAGGACTTCCGCAGCCACATGGTGCGCCGCCGCACCGTGCGCCACTTTTCTACGCAGCCGGTGCCTTTCGTCTTGATTGAGAACGCCGTGGCGGCGGCGGCCTCCGCGCCTAGTGGGGCCAACCAGCAGCCTTGGACCTTTGTGGTCGTCAGCGATTCTGCGCTCAAGCAGCGCATCCGGGCGGCGGCAGAGGCAGAAGAGAAAGAAAGCTACCAGCGCCGCATGAGCCAGGACTGGCTGGACGCCATCGCCCACCTGGGCACCGATTGGCACAAGCCGCACCTCACTGATGCGCCTTATTTGATCGTCGTCTTTCGGCAGTCCTACGGAGTTGTGCGCGACCCGATCATGGGCGAACAGCGGGTGAAGCATTACTACAGTGAGGAGTCAGCGGGGATTGCCGTCGGGGTGCTGTTGGCGGCGCTGCATTGGTCCGGGTTGGCGACGCTGACGCACACGCCCAGCCCCATGGCCTTCCTCAGCGAGATATTAGGCCGCCCGGCTAATGAGCGCCCCTTTGTGCTCATCCCAGTGGGCTACCCGGCGGACGACGCGCGCGTCCCGGCCATTACGCGCAAGCCGCTGCGTGAGGTGCTGGTGCATTTGGATGGGGCGGAGTAGCGTGTGCTGTCGGATCAACAAGTACAGGCGGTCGGCATCATGCTGACCGCCTGTTGTCATGGTGGGGTGTTGTTGTGGCTCCGTCGGCAGATGCCGACAGCTACCGAGCGGGCTACTTCTTATCGACCTTGGCCTTTTCCAGCGTGTCGATCAGTTCGTCGGCTTCTTCCTGCTGGCGCATCTTGGCCTGCTCCACAGAGTTAATCACGCGGTCCAGCACGCCGTTGAAGAGGGTGCGGTAGCTCTCGACGAACTCATTGATGGCCTTGCCGCCGTGGCTGCGGAAGGCTTCCGGGATGAGGCCTTCGAGGGCTTTGCCGGCTTCTTCAAAGCCGCGCTGTTGACGGTTCAGGAACTCGTCCAGCACGGGGTTTTCGGCGCGGGCTTCGGCCATGGCTTCTTCGACGGTCTCGGCGGGGGGGGCTTCCGTCTTTTCTTCGGGTTTGGTTTTGTCAGTCATCGTGTCCTCCACGGGTTTCGGGTCGTTTGATGCCGCGTTGGCGTCAGCCGGGGTTGGCGTTTTGACGCGGCTTTTGGTCTTACTAGCTGTACGTTTGCGTGGTGGGTTGGGTTGCACCGCTTCCGTGGAATCGCTCATTTTCGTTTCGGGCGCGGCCTGCGATGTCGGCGCTTCTGGGGGCGTGTTCGGCTCGGACTCTGGGGTTTCGGGGGCGAGTTCTGCGTCATTAACGGGCGGGGTGTCGCTCATTGAGGGGACTCCTGCGAATATGGGGACAGACTATCTGGTATATTAATCTAACCGTAATTCAGTGGGCAGTGACAAAGATCAGGCACAAACCGTGACCTTTGTCACCATTTGGGCGCAAAGGATCAACTCATCAATTCGCCCATCGCCAGCGACATAATCAGCAGGTCGTGGGTCTTTTCGTCGCGGGTTTTCACCCAGTCGGTAAGCATGGCCTCAGCGCTGAAGCCCATATCTTCCAGCAGGCGGCGCGCGCCGCGGTCATCGACGGCCATGTAGGTGATGGCTTTTTCCAGGTTGAGGTCGCGGGCGCATAGCAGCAGCTCGCGGCTGATGCGCGTGCCCAGGCCGCGGTTGCGGTACGCGCTGCTCACCAGAAAGCGCAGCTCGCCGATGTGCCGATGCCAGAAAATCTGATTGTAGTACAGGGTACCGTAAGCCACGATCTCGTCGTTCGCTTCGACCAGGATGGTAATGGCGTGTCCGCGCGCGATGTCCTGCATCCATTCGTCGATAGCGTCCATCTGTGTGATGTCGCGACGCATGAAGAGCAGGTCGTTTTCCGGCAGGGTTTGGGCCAGCGCAAAGAGCCGGTCGCGGTCGTCTGGGGTCGCCAGACGCATCGTGTAGTTGTCCCCACTGATGGTGAGGCCTTTCGGGAAGGAGTCGGTGTGCATGGTCGCTTTCGTCTTTCAGCAGTCTAAGCGGGTCAGCGTTACTTCACTTTCTGAGCGCAGTGGATGAGTTCCTGGGCGGATTGGGTGAAAGGCATCAGTTTGCCCAGTGAGCCTTTCCGCAGGCGCAATTTGCCGCGCATAATCATGCCCAGCGGCTGCGCTTCGCCTTTGAGTACGCGCTGCCAACTGGTGTAATCGCCTTCGATGACGAAGGTCGCGTCGTTTTCGGCGGCGTCCGGCGCGATGCTTTGGGCGTTGCGGCATTCCCCGCGGTGCAGGTCCAGCAGCACGGCGACCGATTCATCGAAGCCATAGCGCGGTGCGGCTTTCATCACCAGTGCCAGCGGGCCAGCCTGCCAGCGCGTGGAGGCTTTGCGGTAGTCCTCGCTGGCGTTAATCACGTCCTTGAGCGCCTCGGCCCAGGGTTGGCTGAAGAGCTTGAGCGGGGCGGGGGCGCTGTGGCGGGTGACGGGCAGCGGCGCGGGGGCCACGTTACGATCGGCTGGTTCTGGGTCGGTAGCTGCGGCCTCTACGACGCCTTCTGTGATTGCTTCAGCATCGTCGGTCTGGGCGTCATTCGCAGCGGACTCGTCTACACTTGGTGGGTTGGCGGCGCTGCTGCCGTTGCTGCTGGGCGCTGTCATCGCTGCGGGCGCGCTTTCCACCGGGGCCGGGCTGATACCAATGCTAACTGGCTCCATTTCCTTGATCTTGGCCGCGCTGCGCAGCGCCTTGAAGCTGCGCAGCAGGTTGTCGCGGATTTCTACCACTTCTGGCACGATGCCGGTATCGGCCACTAAGGTCATAGCGATGCGTTGGTTATAACTGGTGATGACGCAGCACAGGCCGAAGCTGGGGTTCAGTGGGAAGAAGCCGAAGGTGTGCAGCATCTTGTGTCCCAGCAGGTATACCGGAATCTGTGGGCCGGCGACGTTGGTGCACCAGGTGTGCGCGATGCTGCCGAAGGCCGCCGGCGCGATTTCCCAGATCAACGGCTGTAGGGGATTAGGAGCCAGTGAGGGCATCGTCAGCAGCATATCTAGGCTGTTGGAAAGTGAGGATTCCTTCATCATGCTGGCGTAGTCGTGCACCTTGCGCAGACGTTCCAGCGGCGGCATGGACCCCAGCGGCGCGTCCACAGGCAGTACGGAGATACGGTTGCCGAAGCTGCCGCGTTCCTGCTCAATGCGCATACTGACGGGCACCAGTATCCGCACGAAGTCCTGGCCGGGTGTTGCCAGGTTGTATTCCTCTAGGTAGGTCGCCACCGCTCCGGCCAGCACGGTCAGCATCACATCGTTGACTGAAGTGCCCTGCGCGGATTTGATAGCGCGCACCTCGCTCAGCGAAAATTCTGCCCAGGCTAGGGTTTGTTTGCCGGTGTTGCGCCCGTTGATCGCCAGGGATTTGATCGGCGACAGGTTGTCATTGACGATGTTGGCGAGGCCGACCAGGGCTTTACGCCGCTTTTCTTTGTCGCCCATCACACTGCCGATGATACCCAGGTCGCGGCGGACCTTGCCCAGCACGCGGAACTTGTTGGGGATTTCGCGCTGGATGGCCTCGCGGATGAGTTGGCCGTCGTCGGGGACGGGGGGCGGGTCATAGTAAGGGCGTTTGGGCGGCGCGCCCGGCTCCGGCGTGAAGTCCAGCAGCAGCGTGAACAGCTCCACAGCGGCCAGGCCATCCACCATGCAGTGATGCACTTTGAACATCAACGCGCTGCGGTCACCTTGCAGCTTGTTGATGACGTAGGCTTCCCACAGCGGCTTGTCGCGGTCCAGCATGCCACTGACCAGATGGCTGACGGTCTCGCGCAGGGCGGCTTCATCGCCTGGCGGCGCGACCTCCACTTGTTTGACGTGGTTCTCGACGTAGAAGTCCGGGTCATAGACCCAGGTCGGGTTACCGATGCCCAGCGGCGCCTGTACGATTTTTTGCAGGTAGATAGGGGCTTGGTAGATGCGTTCCCCGATCATCTGCACCAGGGCGTTATAGTCGATCTGCCCTTCGTAGATGGTTACTGCGCCGATGTTCATGGGCGTTTCGGGCCGATCTACGTAGTAGAAGGCGCTGTCTACCGGGCCTAGAACTCGCGTGTTGTCCCAACGCATGATGATGTACCCCGCAATTACTTAGTCGCTGACGGAAAGGACGGTTGTTCGGTTTAAGTCTTGATGCCGCTGAGGGCCTTGAGTGCAGCTTCTTCACCGCGCTGGATGAGCATCTTTTGCGTTTCTGGGCGGAAGCTGAATTCGGGCGCGAGGAAGAAGTCTACGTCGTCGGCGTCTGGCTGAATCCAGATCAGCTCGGTGTCCGGGTTGCGCTCTTCGTAGAGCTGCCGCCAGATGGCGATGCGTTCATGGAAGACCATGAGGGTCGCCTGCTTCAGCACGTTGAGCCAGCCCATGTCGCGCACGCTGATGCCGCCGTCTACTTCTATGGGCTGGTAGGTATGCGAGATGATGACTTTGTTGGCGAGGCTGGCCCCGATGTCCGCAGACAGGGTACGCTTCACTTCGCCATCGATATAGTAGCGGCCTTTGATCTTGACCGGCTCAAACATACCGGGCACGCAGGACGAGGCGCGCACGGCTTTGGTGACGGGCACGTCCGTGATGAAGGCGTTGGGGCCGTCGTCTTGGAAGTCATAGCGTCCGTTGAAGATGGCACGCAGGCGGGTATCCAGGGCGGTTGCCACCACATAGAGGTCGATGTCGGCGTCCTCAAAGCGGGTGCTGGGCAGTAGGCTTTTGAAGAGGTCTTCCAAGGCGCGGGCGTCGAAGAAGCTGTTGACCTGGGTTTGGCTTTCGATGATGCGGTCGAGGGCTTCAGCCAACACATCCCTGCCGCGCATCATCGGCAGCGAGCTGACGAAGCGCAGCCCGGTCAGCCCGGTGAAGAACGACTGTTTGCCGATGGCCTGGACGCGCGGCTTGAAGAGCATGTCGCTGGTCATCGTTTTGACCCAGGCGTCGAAGCGCGGTAGGTAGACTTCCTGCTGATAAAGCGCCGTGATGAGGTCATCCACGGTTGCGCCGTAAGCCAGGAAAGAGCCGACGATGGCCCCGGCACTGGAGCCGACGATGGACGTAATCGGCTCATGGCGCAGCGCCTTCAGGACGCCTAGGTGGAAGTAGAAGGCTTTGGTCGCGCCACCACTGAGCACTAAGGCCGTGCCCTCTTTTTTTTCTAATGTCGAAATATCACGCATGTGCGTTCTCCAATAAGGCCGTGCTCACGATGTCGCAGCGGCGGCGATGTATTTGTAACCCCATTTTAACGCGGAAAGCGGCGATAAACATCATCTGGACCGCGTGATGTTTGGCACCCGCTGTGGACATATGTTTAGTGTGGCGTGTATGCACAGTATACTGAGGCCTGTGTCCCTGTCAAAAAGCGAGGTTTGTGTGTGAAGCGTGGGCTGTGGGTAACTTTGGGGGTGGTGGTGCCGCTGCTGCTGGCTTTTTATGTGCTGCGAGACTGGCTCAGCGGGTGGGCCGCGGGACGCTGGTTGGGCCTGGGGGCGCGTCGGCGTCGGTTCAGCGTGCAGCGCGGCGTGACCGTCGCTGCGCCGGATGGTGTGTCGCTGGCGGCGGACCTTTATCTGCCACGGGGAGCGGGGCCTTGGCCGACTGTTATCACCCGCACGCCTTATGGGCGCAGTGGGTATCACAGCGCCTTTGGCCGCTTACAGGCTTGGCAGGCCCGGCGCTTCGCGGAACGCGGCTATGCGGTGCTGGTGCAGGATGTGCGCGGGCGCTTTGACTCTGATGGGGCGTTTGCTGCTTACTTTAATGAACGCCAGGATGGCTTGGCGACGCTGCAATGGATGCATGACCAGCCCTGGTGCAATGGCCGCGTGGGGTTTTGGGGAGCCAGTTATTCTGGCATTGTGCAGTGGGCCGTAGCCCCTTTCACTGAGCAGGTGACGGCTTACTTCCCGACCATTACTGCGTCGCGCTTACACGGCATCTTGTATCCAGATGGTGTGATGGACCTGGGCTTGGCGCTGCGCTGGCTGACGATCTTCAAGGTGCTGGATGAGCGCGCAGGCAAGCCGCTGTGGGCCTCATTGAGCTTTGTTAGTGAGATCAAGCGGCGTACTCGGCGTGGCAAGCTGCACCTACCCCTGCGGGAAGCGGTTGATGTCGCATTAAATGAACACAGCGCACAGTACAGCCAATGGGTGGAACATCCGCGCGCCGATGATGCGTTGTGGGCACAGATGTTCGCCGAGATACAGCCGGGGCAGGTCCGCGCGCCAGTGCACCTGATGAGCGGTTGGTACGACTTTTTCCTGCGCGGCACCCTGGCGGATTACGCTGACTTGCACGCTGCGTCGTGCCGTCCCTATCTGACCATCGGCCCATGGCATCACTTTCAAAGTCTGCTGCGCTTCGCTGACCTCAGCGAGGGCCTGGCCTGGTTTGACACCCACCTGAAAGAGGAAAGCGGGCGTCTGCGCAAGGAGCCGGTGCGCTTGTACGTCATGGGCGCGGGCGAATGGCGGGACTACCCCCAGTTTCCGCCGTCGGAACACACGCCCACGCGTCTGTACTTACAACCGGGCAGCCGCCTGAGCTGGCAGCCGCCGCTGAGTCAGTCGGCCTCGTCGCGTTACGTATACGACCCCTGCGCCCCGACGCCTGCTTACGGCGGCACACAGTTCGACTTTGCTTCGGCGGTAGTGGACAACCGCCCGCTGATACAGCGTGCGGACGTGCTCAGTTTTGCGTCACCGCCGGTGGCCGCTGACTTGGAAGTGATCGGGCTGGTGACACTGACGCTGTATGTGCAGTCCAGCGCGGTCAGTGCTGACTTCTTCGCGCGCTTGTGTGATCTGCACCCGGATGGGCGCAGCATCAACGTGTGTGATGGGTTGGTGCGGGTTTCGCGCGCTGCGGACGAGGACGGCGTGCAGATGGTGACGGTGGACCTATGGGCCACGGCGCAGCGCTTCAAGGCCGGGCACAGCCTTCAGCTTTTGGTGGCGAGCGGCGCGCATCCGCGTTGGAACCGCAACCTAGGGACTGGCGATCAACAGGGGGTGACGCTGGTGCAGGCACGGCAGCAGGTGTGGCACGACGCTGCACACCCATCCGCGCTGCTGCTGCCGGTGATGCCGCATTAATCGCCGTTGTCTTACAATTCCATACGGCTGCATCGGGCGTTTACCTCTGAGTTGACGCCCGATTTGTTATCTGTGATGTCATTGATAGATGTTGCAAATATTCATTGCGATCTCAATATAAATCGTTAATAGGTTTATTCTGTGTTTTTGAAAGTAGGCCATAGGTTGGTCTAAGGCTGAAGAAAGTAAAAAGTCGGCTATTCTTTACGTTTTTTGGCTATTTTCACACCCCTGTAATGGCAAACTTCACCCTAAGCTGGTGTAAAATGTACGTAATGCTTGAAACGGGAAACACGCCATGCTGAGACGGCGATGTATCCAAATCTGACAACAGGGGGTACTCATGAACTTCCGCAATGTTTTGCTCAAAGGAATTCCAGCACTACTTTTGTTGACGTTGGTCGTGGCGCTGCTGCCCATCAACACGGTCCAGGCGGTGGTTGACACCACCCAGCCGGAGCCGACCTGTGTCACCGGGCACGCCTCCAGCGTGTACAGCTACAGCGTAACTGCTCGTCAGGACGGTAAGCCTGTCAATGCCGACCGCCAGCATCCGTCCAACGCCCTGGGCGCGCCCCAGTACACGGACGTGGTGAATTTCGTCTCGCTCGGTTTCGGTGGGGAGCTGATCCTGGGCTTTGACGGCGTGATCCTGCCTAACCCTGATGCCACCGACGTGGTAATCGTCGAGACCAGCTACGGCAGTCCCAGCTACGACCGCTACCCGGAAACGGCGATGGTGTCAGTGGCTATGTCTCCGGAAGGTCCCTGGACGATCATCGGTACCGCTTACCTGGACACCGGCCTGGAACTGCCCGCCGGCTTTACTGGCGCGCGCTACATGAAGTTCAACGACGTGTCTGACCCGGCCCGCTTCGGCGGCGGTGCGGATGGCTACGACGTGGATGGCGTGACGGTCTGCCTGGGCGATGAGCCGATTGAGCCGGTGGAGAAGCTGAAGCTGACCTCTATGTGCTCCGACAACCCCGCGGAAGAGCTGCGTTGGCGCGTGCGCAACCCCAACGATTTCGACGTGCCCTTCACTTGGGAAGTCTACGGTACGGGTATGACCGGTGCTGGCCTGGCGCTGGCGAACAGCGATGTATTCTTCCTCACCGATACGGTGTCGCTGGATCACCCCAATACCACCAAGATTTACTGGAATGACGAGACCGGCGCGCAGAAGTCGCAGACCAAGGCCAGCGGCAAAGAAGCCTGCGCCCCCGTCTGCACCGATCCGGACCCGGCGCGTGACCTGAAGCTGCACGGGATGAGCAT
>CAYWGJ010000112.1:0-9695 GCA_964457835.1 uncultured Anaerolineaceae bacterium | reverse complement strand
GACCGCCATAGCCGTCAGCAAGTTGCCCAGCACCCAGCCCAGCGCCTGTAGCTGAAGTACGCTGGTCACCAGGGCCAGGCCGATGACGATAATCAGGGTGCCGCGCAGCAGGGCGACAGCCTGCGTGCCGCGAAACAAAAAGCTGAGGCTGAAGAAGAACAGCGTCACCAGCAGAATATCCAGCAAGGCACGCCAGTCAAGGGCCTCAAGCGCCCAAACAAACTCCACGCGGGTCTCCCATCTGTGCACACACTAAGGCGGCACGGGCCGCACCGCCCCCGTCATAGCAAATCACATTTTACATCATTACGCCCCGAATCAACCGCCAAGCTGGCTCAGCAGGCGGCGGTAGTCATCCACGTTGGGCGGGTTCAGGCGGATAATCTGCTTGATCGTCTTGGCGGCATCCTTGTGGTTGCCTGCCTCAAGCTGAATTTCGCCCAGGGTATCCAGGTGGGCGATGGCCTCATCACGGCGGCCCAACTGGCGGTAGATGCCAGCCATCCGCGACAGCAGGCCAGGGTCTTTGGGATAGGTGCGCACCATGCGCTCCAGGGTTTTGGTGATCTTGCTGACCTGCTTCTTTTTGGCGTACAGGCCCAACAGTTGGTCCAGGCGGCGTATAGCTTCGACCTGGTTGCCTTGGTTGAAGAAGATGTCCACCAGTTTGATGTAGGCTTGTTCCACGCTGGGGTCCAGGGTGATGATTTCTTCGTAGGTGGCAAGTGCGGCGCGAGTTTCCAGGCGCATCTCGCTCAGCTCTGCGATTGCCAGCTTGACCTGGATCATTTTTCCCACCGGGGCCTGCATCTGCCCGGCCAGGGTTTCGGCGGCGCTGTAGGCATCGCGCGCGCCGTCCACGTTGCCCAACTGATGATAGACCTGGGCCAACTGGATGTATTGGTCGAGGGCGTCGTCCCAGCGTTCTTCGCGTTCCAGCAAGTCCAGCAGGCTGATGCGCACCTCGGTATCCAGCGGGGCCATCTCCAGCACTTCGGTCAGGATAGACGCGGCGCGCTCGGTTTCGTCGCGGACTAAATAGGCGCGGGCCACGGTGTTGTATTTGTTGATGGCTTGGCGCACGCGCTGCTCGCGCATCATGATCTCCGCCATGCGGACGTGCAGTGGCAGGTAGAAGGGTGATTTCTCCACGGCGCGGTGGGCTTCGTCAATGGCGAGGGTGTAGTAGCCTTGTCGGATGAAGCGGTCAATGCGTGCCACCGACTCGGTGAGGTCGTCGGTGCCGCTGGTCCCTAGAAAGTCCCGGACGCCACCCGCACCGCCGCTCTTCATGATGTCGTCCAGGATGCGGCGGGTTTCGGCCACGCGCTGCTTCCAGTCCGCACCACTGAGCAGGTCGATGAAGCGCTCGTTGATGACGGTCATGGACTCGTCGGTGCCTTCGTCAATGGCCGTAAACAGACGGTCATACACCGATTGCAGCTCGGCAGCCTCGCTCTCGCTGACGATCAACGCGGCATCCACGGCTTGCAGGCTCTGGATCAGGTAGCGGCTGGCTTTCTTCTGCTTGCCGCTCTTGAAATAGGCTACACCTAAGGCGTGCATGGCCCCAGCGGAGAGGTTGGGGTCTACCATAGCCTCGCCCAGGGCCTGAATAGCGGCGTCGGGCTGGTCTTCCAGCACCAGCAGCACGCCCAAGCTGAGCTGAAGCGCGGGGTGGCGCAGGCTGGGTGCGGCGGCTTGGTAGGCTTGGATCGCTTCCGGGCGGCGGTCCTGGCGCTGGAACTCCATCGCTTGCAGGGCGCTGGCTCCGCTGGCGTCCAGGGCGCCACTTTCGACCACATGCTCAGCCAACAGGCCCAGGGCCTGGTCCATGGCTTCGCCCATTGGCCCCAGCGGATCGGAATCGCCCATGCTGCTGCGGTCGTCGGCATTGCGGTCGTCGTCCAGGCGGCTCAGGTCGTCGTCCAGGCTGCGACGGGGCTTCTTGGGCGCGTCGGCGTCAACAGCCATGGGGTTAATATCTGCGCCGGAACGCAGGGCGTTCATGATGTTGAGGGCCTGGGGGTTGTTGCGGTCCAGGCGCAGCGCACGCTCGACGGCTTTCATGGCCTTCTTCACGTCGCCCTCACGCCGGAAGTTGAAGGCCAGCGTCAGGTATTCGCGGATGGCACGGCGGCGGTCCCCGGTACGCTCGTAGGCTTGGGCCAGCTTGGCGTGGATGCTGGTGAGGCCAGGGCTGAGCTGTGTGGCGCGCTCCCAGTTGCCGATGGCCTTGTCCAGGTCACGCAGGCCTAGGTAGATGTCGCTGACTTTGACGTAGTGCTGCGCGGCTTCTTTCAGGCGGCCTATGCGCTCCAGGATGTCGGCGCTTTTTTCCAGCGGTACGGGGTCATCCGGGGACAGCCGGTGCGCCCGCCCGTAAACCTTCAGCGAGTCGTCCAGGCGGCCCGCCCGCAGCAGGGAAAGACCCAGGTGAATGTGGGCTTCGGGGTCTTCGGGCAGCTCGCGCGCGGCCTGGGTATAGGCCTTGATCGCGGCCTGCCAATCCTGGTCCCAGGCGGCGCTGTGACCCGTTTCCATGTGCTGTTGATACACTTCTCGATTTCCGGCCATCACCTTATTTCTCTCGACTACTCACCATACTGGCGCGACTTCAGGGTGCAGCAGCGGGCGCTCGTGTGCGGGTCGGGCGCTCACTCCGCGGTCATCAGCTTGACAAGAATGGCCTTCTGCGCGTGCAGGCGGTTGTGGGCCTGCTGGAAGATGACTGACTGCGGGCCATCGGCCACTTCATCGGTGATCTCGCTGCCCCGATACGCGGGCAGATCGTGCATGACGATGGCCGTGGGGCGGGCGTGGCGCAGCAGGTCGGCGTTGACCTGGTAGCGGGCGAAAACTTGGCGGCGGGCTGCGGCTGCGGCTTCCTGGCCCATGCTCACCCAGGTGTCGGTGTAGATCACGTCGGCATCTTCTACGGCGTCCATCGGTTCCTCGACCTGCTCAAAGCGGATGCCACTCTGGGCGATCAGCGGCTGGGCGGCGTGCACGGCGTCCTGCGGAATACGGTAGTCGGGCGGCGTGGCGGTGGTGAAGTGCATGCCAAAGTGCGCGCTGATATAAAGCAGCGAGGCCGCGACGTTGTTGCCATCGCCGATGTAAGCCAGCTTGAGGCCCTGCGTGTGACCGAAGTGTTCTTGGATCGTCATCACATCGGCCATGGCCTGGCAGGGGTGGCGCGCATCGCTGAGGCCGTTGATGACCGGCACCGACGCCCACTGCGCCAGCTCAGTCACATGCTGATGGTCAAACACGCGCGCCATCACCGCATCGACATAGCCAGAGACCACCCGCGCCACGTCCGCGATGCTCTCGCGCTGGCCCAGGCCGATTTCAGTAGGGCCGAGCATAATTGCGCTGCCGCCCAGATGCTTCATACCCACCTCAAACGAGACGCGGGTGCGCAGCGAGGGCTTTTGAAAGATCATCGCCAGAATCTTGTCTTTCAGCAGCGGTTCATTGCTGCCGTCTTTGAAAAAGGCCTGCTTCATCTCAATGGCGTGCTGGATCATCGCTTTGAGGTCGGCTGAGGTCCAGTCACCGAGTGCTAAGAAGTGTCGCATGTGACCCCATTTCCTGAGGGTGAAAGTCGGCGCATAACTGCATGGAGTATAGCACACTTACGAGGGGCGCAAAATGCACCCCCACAGCCGGCAGCGGTAGCTAGAAGGAGCGCGTATGTGCATCATACCACAGCACCCCGGCGCGTGTGGGCCGGGGGCATCCTCACGGCAGCCAGAACACGCGGCCCCGGTCAATCAGGCCCTTTGCGACCTTACGCGACACATGCTCATCGAAGTAAAAGCCCTTCACTGCTCAGCCTGCTGCTTGCCTGGCTGACCGCCGTAACGCGCGTGCATCTTGTCGAACTCGCGGGCGTCTTCGGCGTCTTGCGCGTCGATCTCAGCTTTGTGCAGTTGATAGTAGAGCATCGCGGCCAGTATCTGTTCTGCGCTGAGCGTCATGTCGTAGGCGGTCTCTTCGATGCTGCCTTTGTTAGCCTTGATCGCTGCGGCCAGATGCGCAATCGTCAGGCGGCGGCCCCGGACGTTGGCGCGGCCATCGCGCATCTCGACGTAGGCGCTCAGGTCGATAGCGGATTCTTGGGTGGGCGTCTCCATCGTCGGCTCCTTGGGCAATTTGCTGTGTATGTGCATCATACCACAGCCCAAAGCACCCCGGCGCGTGTGGGCCGGGGTGCGGGGATGCTGCGTGATGACCGAGGGATCGGCGTGTTTTTAGTACATGCCGCCCATGTCCGGGGCACCGCCCATCGGAGATGGGTTCTCTTCGGGGATGTCGGTAATCAGGGCCTCGGTGGTCAGGATCATGCTGGCGATGCTGGCTGCGTTTTCGACCGCGCCGCGCGTCACCTTGGCCGGGTCCGGGATGCCGGCCTCCACCATGTCTACGTATTCACCGCTCATCACGTTGTAGCCGATGCGATGGTTGCCGGTATCGGCCTGGCGACGGCGCACTTCCTGGATGATGACCGCGCCATCTTCGCCGGCGTTGCTGGCGATCTTGCGCATGGGCATTTCCAGGGCACGGCGCAGGATGGTGACGCCGGTGTTCTCGTCGTCGTGGTCCAGCTTGATATCTGCCAGGGAGGCCACGGCGTTAATCAGAGCTACACCGCCGCCCGGCACGATGCCCTCTTCCACAGCAGCGCGGGTCGCGCTCAGGGCGTCTTCCACGCGGTGCTTCTTTTCCTTCAGTTCGGTCTCGGTGGCGGCACCCACACGGATGACGGCCACACCGCCGCTGAGCTTCGCCAGGCGTTCCTGGAGCTTTTCGCGGTCGTAGTCGCTGGTGCTGGCGTCGATCTCACGGCGGATCTCTTCGATGCGGCCCTGGATGTCGCTCTCTTCACCCGCGCCATCGACGACGGTGGTATCTTCCTTGGTGCTGACAACCTTGGCGGCGCGGCCCAGGTCCTGCACGTTCACGCTGTCCAGTTTGCGTCCGGTCTCTTCGCTGATGACGGTGCCGCCAGTGAGGATGGCGATGTCACGCAGCATGGCCTTGCGGCGGTCGCCGAAGCCGGGGGCCTTGACGGCCAGCACCTTCAGCATACCGCGCAGCTTGTTCAGCACCAGGGTCGCCAGGGCTTCGCCGTCCACGTCCTCGGCGATGATAACGAACTCACGCTTGCCGAGCTGCACCAGCTTTTCCAGGATGGGGATGATGTCCTGGGCGGCGCTGATCTTCTTGTCGTAGATGAGGATGTAGGGTTCCTCAATCACGGCTTCCATGGACTCGGTGTTGCTGATGAAGTAGGGGCTGATGTAGCCGCGGTCGAACTGCATCCCCTCGACGTACTCGGTCTCGAACTCCAGGCCGCGGCTTTCTTCCACCGTGACCACGCCGTCCTTGCCGACCTTGTCCATCACTTCAGCGATCAGCTCGCCGATTTCGGTGTCCTGGGCGCTGACGCTGGCGACTTGGGCGATCTCTTCCTTGGTTTCGATGGGGGTCGCCTGGGAGAGGATGTGCTGGGCGACGACCTCAGCGGCGGCCAAAATACCGCGCTTGAGCAGCATGGGGTTGGCCCCGGCGGCTACGTTCTTCAGGCCTTCCTTGACGATGGCCTGGGCCAGCACGGTAGCGGTGGTGGTGCCGTCACCGGCGATGTCGTTGGTCTTGGTGGCGGCTTCCTTCAGCAGCTGGGCACCCATGTTCTCATAGGGGTCTTCCAGCTCGATTTCCTTGGCGACGGTCACGCCGTCATGGGTGATGGTGGGCGCACCGAACTTCTTGTCCAGGGCGACGTTGCGGCCCTTGGGACCCAGGGTGGTGCTCACAGCGTTGGCGACCATATCCACACCGGCTAGCAGGCGGCGGCGGGCGTCTTCACTGAACAAAAGCTGCTTTGCCATGGGGGGGTTCCTCCTCGTTCTTGATGAGTCGTTTGTTTTTTCGTCGAATGGGTGGCTGTCTGTAGAGCCTTGATGCAGTGGCGGCGCGCGTTTAGTCCTCGATGATGCCGAGGATGTCGCTTTCCTTCATGATGAGCAGCTTCTTGCCGTCCAGCTTGATTTCGGTGCCGGCATACTTGGCAAACAGCACGCGGTCGCCGACCTTCACGTCCATCTCGATGCGGTCGCCGTCGTCGTCGCGGCGGCCTTCACCGGCAGCCAGGACCATGCCCTGCTGCGGCTTTTCCTTAGCGGTTTCCGGCAGCAGCAGGCCGCCGGCAATCGTCTCTTCAACTTCGACCGGCTCAACCAAAATGCGGTCACCCAGGGGGCGAATGTTCATGGGGTCCTCTCCTTCACCATGCGCTATCGATAGTGTCAGGTTTTAGCACTCACACATCATGAGTGCTAATTCACATTTGCATTGTAGCAAGACCCCGCTGAAATCGTCAAGATGAAAGCGGTCTTTCTAGCAAAGTTTTTATGTGATTGCTAAAACAACCCGCGTGCGTATTCAGCCGACGCGCTCAAGCGACAGCGACCAGCGCCAGCGGCACCCCGTAGACGATCAGCATCTGACCAGGGCCATATAAGGCCCACACCGCATCGCCGATGAAGCGGAAGTGCAGCCCACGAAACAACTGCGCCGCCAGCAGCAAATCACTGAGCAGGAACAGCGCCGCCCCCACCGCTACCAGCAGCAGATTCGGCGTCACGTTGAAGGTTTGCGCGGCCAATGCCCAGGCCGCCGCTGCGGTACTGCTCAGCAGCAGGGTGTAGGGCAGGGCCGCCAGCCGGAAGGCGCGGTCGTCGGCATCCGGCGGGGTGCCGCGCCACACCACGACCCACCATCCCAGCAGCCCGGCAGCCCACCACAGCCCGAAGCTCAGCAGCCAGGCCGCCGGGTCCGTCAGCGACTCGGCGGCGGCGTAGCTCAGCAGGCCGACGATGTAGGCGATGTGCCCCAGGCTAAACGCGCCGATGCCGGCCAGCAGGTAGCGCTCCCCGCGTAGGATGAGCCGCGCCATGAACAGGTCCCCCAGCAGGCCAAAGCCCATACCGATCGCGATGGCCGCGCTAAGTCCGGGCACGGCGGCGGGGTCCACGGCCCAGGCGATGCCAGCCACGGCCAGCGTCAGCGACGAAGCCATGCGCGCCCCGGTCGGCGTGCGGTGGGTGGAATCAGCGTTGGCCTGCCCGAAGACGTAGCCACCGAAGAGCAGCAGAAACCAGAGGGGCAGCAGGGGCAGGGCGGTCGTGAGCATGGCGGAAGTCCTTTGCATCTGAATGACCAGACAATGCAGGACATTATAGCAGAGCATCGCGCGGCCCTGTGCTATGATGGGGCGCACCGCTCGTTGGCCTGGAGGATGAACGCTGGCTGTGTCACGACGCTCCCCTACGCTGCTGCTGACGCTGTGCCTGCTGGCTGCTGCTTTCGCTGTCCATGCGCAGCCGCCGCCCATCACTGACCCACTGCCCGCCCTACGCTACGGCGAGCCGATCACGGGCACGCTGAACGATACTACGCCCGCGGCCCGCTTCAGCTTTGAGGGGCGGCGCGGCGAATACCTGAGCATCGCGCTGACGGCCACCAGCGGTGACCTGGACCCCGTCCTGGCGCTGATCGACGCCAGCGGCGCACCGGTACTGCTGCGGGACGACGCCGACGGCGGTATCAACGTGACGGTGGCGCAGCTCCGGCTGCCGGGCAATGGCCGCTATACCCTGGTTGCCGGGCGCTTTGGCTATGGGCTGGGCAGCACCAGCGGTGACTTCCGGCTGGTGGTCGCGCGTATCGGCATCAGTGCGGAGTCCGGCAGCACGCTGCGCTATGGCGATACCGTCGCCAACGTCATCAGCGATGAAGCGGCGGAAATCTTCTACAGCTTCCAGGCCCAGCGCGGCGACCTGGTGACGCTCACCATGCGGCAAGACACCGGCAGCCTGGACCCGGTGCTGCGTGTGGTCAGCGCGGATCGCCGCATCCTGGCCGAGAACGACGACGCCGACGAGGGCATCAATGCCCGTATCGAGCGCCTGCCCATCTTAGAAGACGGCCAATACCTGATCGTCGCCACGCGCTATGGACAGACCACCGGCAGCTTTCTGCTGACCCTAGGCCTGGCGGATGACAGCGGCCTAGGCGGGTCGCCGGAAGTGGCGGTACTGCTGGCACCTGGCGTCCCGGTGGAAGGCAGTATCAGCGACGCGCGCTATGAGGTTTTCCACCGCTTCAACGCCGCCGCCGACGACCGCATCAGCCTGCGCATGACGCGCCAGCAAGGCGGCAATCTGGATTCCCTGCTGGAGCTGCGCGACGAATCCATGGCCCTGCTTGCCAGCAATGATGACCTGGCCGACGGCAATCAGAATGCTGCTATCACTGACTTCCGCGTGCCACAGACGGGCACTTACATTGTAGTTGCCACGCGCTATCAACGTGCCGCCGGGACCACGACCGGCCCCTACCTGCTGGAATACAGCAACGCGGGCAGCGTCTACGCCGGGGCCGACCCCGACGCGCGCATCTTGACGGCGGGAGCTACCGCTACCGGCCTGCTGGACGCCGACACGCCCACGCTGCGCTATGTGTTCTACAGTGACGGCGAGGCCCTGCTGCGCGCCTCCATGAACCGGGGCGAGGGCGAATACCTGCCCTTCTTGGCGCTGCAAGCCCCCGATGGCCGCGTGATCGCCACCAGCGCGGCGGGCACCTCAAACGCGCTCATCGAAGGCGTGCGCCTGGACACCGCCGGGCTGTATTACCTGCAAGTGGAACGTGTCGGCGGGGCGGGGGCCGGGACTTACTTTATCACCTACAACGCGGCCCCTGCCCCATAAAACAGCGGCCCACTTAAACGTAGATCACCTTGGTGGTCAGGAAGTCCAGCAGGGCCTGGCCGAAGTGCCGCAGCGTCTCCGGTTTGCGGAAGCCGTGGCCCTCCCCGGCGTAGAGATGATAGTCCACCGGGACGCCGCGCGCGCGCAGGGCCGCCACGATAGCCTCGGATTGGTTGGGCGGCACCACCACGTCGTCCGCACCCTGGAAGACCAACAGCGGGTCCTGGATCGAGTCGGCGTGGAACAGGGGCGAGCGCGCGCGGTAGCGGGCAGCGGCGTCCGGCAGTGCGCCGAGCAGCAGGTCGTTGTAGCGCCGCTCGAACTTGTGCGTGTCCTGCGCCAGGGCGAATTGATCGGCCACGCCATAGAGACTGACGCCCGCGCGGTATAGGCCGGGCTTGCGCACCAGCGACAACAGCACGGTTAAACCGCCCGCGCTGCCCCCGTAGATCACCAGGCGCTGCGAATCGGCCAGGCCCTGCCCCACCAGGTGCTGCGCCCCGGACGCGGCGTCTTCCACGTCGAAGCCGCCCCAGTCGCCATAGAGCGCGCGCATGTAGTCACGGCCATAGCCGGTGCTGCCCCGGTAATTGACGCTCAACACGCCCCAGCCGCGCGTAGCGAAAAACTGCACGTTGGGGTCAAAGCTGGCCTTGCGCTGTGAGGTCGGGCCGCCGTGCACCTCCACCAGCAGGGGCGCGGGGCCGTCGGCGCTGAAGTGCGGGTGCGTGGGCGGATAGTACAGGCCGTGGACCGTGCCGCCGTCGTGTCCGGTCCAGGTGATGGGCTGCGCGGGGGCGAAGGTCTCCGGGGACAGGGCCAGGTCAAAGGAACGGCTGTGCACGCGCCACCCGGCATCCAAGGCCATTGGGTCGCGGCTGACCACGACTTCCGGGTGCTGGGCGCTGGACG
>CAYWGJ010000111.1:0-9807 GCA_964457835.1 uncultured Anaerolineaceae bacterium | reverse complement strand
GTCAATAGTACAGTGTGAATGAAAGGCCCCTTGTCGTGTTCAATGCTGCGAACACACCACAAAAACCCAGCGACTCCCAGAGCAGCCGCGCCACCCGCCGCAAGCTGGCCCTGCTCATCGACGCCGACAACGCCCGCCCGGACCTGGCCGCCGAGCTAATGGTCGAGACCCAGCGTTACGGTGACGTGACGATCCGCCGCGCCTACGGCGACTGGACTGAGCCGAACATGCGCAGTTGGCGTCAGGCCATGCTGGACCACGCTATCCAACCCGTGCAGCAGTGGCGCTACACCATCGGCAAGAACGCGACCGACAGCGCCATGATTATCGATGCCATGGATGTGCTACATTCGGGCGTGGTGCAGGGCTTCTGTATTGTGTCCAGCGACAGCGATTACACCCGGTTGTGCGTGCGCATCCGCGAGTCGGGGCTGTTCGTGATGGGCATCGGCCAATACCAGACGCCCAGCGCCTTCGTGCAGGCTTGTGACGTCTTCGCCTTTGAGGAGCACCTGTACCCGCGTATGAAGTCACAGATTGAAGCGGAAAACGCTGAACTGCTGGAAAAATACGCGCAGGTGATGGCCCCCTATGAAGGCGACTCCACGCCAACGCCCAACGGCCACGCACCAGAGGCCAGCTCACCAGAGACCGTGCCCGCTGCCAACGGGACTCAGGTTGCCGCCGAGAACGGACTCATCAGCGGGACCATGCGCGATCTGGTGGAGGACGCCTTCAACCGGACCAAGCAGCCCAACGGTTGGGCGGAGTTGAGCGTGTTCGGCAGCATGATCCGTGAGCTGGCCCCTGAATGGGACCTGCGCAAACTGGGCTACAGCCAGCTCTCGCGCTTCGTGAAGGATCATCCCGCATCTTTCCAGATAAAAAGCGTCCGCCGCGCCGGGCACGCGCAGATTTACGTGCGGCTGAAGAAGTGAGGGGCGTCAGGTTCCGGCGGCGGTTGCTTGGCACAGGGGCGTCCGCCGCCTGCTTAATATCCCCTTTACATTGCCCTGCTATACTTACATCATCTGTTTCCCCCAACCAAGGAGCTGCGCATGAGTGACCCCGATACTACGCCCCCTACCAACAGCCCCCTGATCGTGATCGCCTCCAACCGAGGGCCGTTCAAGTTCATCCAGGAAGAGGACGGCAGCTTTAGCAGTCGCCGTGGGGCGGGCGGCCTCGTCACGGCGTTGGGTGCGGTCGCTGCGCACTTTGACGTGCTGTGGGTGGCTTCCGCGCTGGATGCGGACGACGTGGCCTGGGCTGAAGCGCATCAAGACACAGTGCAGCGCGTTGAAGACATCGACATGCGCCTGGTCATCAGCGACAGTCAGTCCTACGACCAATACTATAACGTCATCGCCAACCCGCTGCTGTGGTTCATCCAGCATCAGCTTTGGGACACGCCGCGCTATCCCAGCATCGACGCGCCCACCTGGGACGCCTGGCACAGCGGCTATGAGACGGTCAACAAACAGTTCGCCGAAGCCATCGCTGACAGCGTGCGCCAGGTCACGGCGGATACGCCCGACCGCCCGGTGATTATCTTCCCGCAGGACTATCACCTGTACCTGGTGCCCTATTACCTGCGTGAGCTGCTGGGTTTTGGCGTGCAAATTCAGCCCTTCGTGCACATCCCCTGGCCTGGCCCGGACGCCTGGCGAATGCTGCCGCCCAGTATGCGCATCACGCTGATCCACAGCCTGCTCATGAGCGACCGCGTAGGCTTTCAGACGCGGCGCGACGCCTTCAACTTCGTGCAGAGCGCCCGCTTCTTCCTGGACGATGCGCACTCCTACGGTGCGCGCGATTCCATCGTCTACCAGGGGCGCAAGGTCGGCGCGAAAGCCTATCCCATCAGCGTGGATGTCGATCAAGTGGACGAGATCGTAGCGTCCCCACAGGCGCGGCTGCACAAAGAGCAGATCATCAACATGATCGGCGACCGCAAGTTGATCCTGCGTATTGATCGCATCGAGCCGAGCAAGAACATCCTGCGCGGCTTGCAGGCTTACCGTGCCCTGCTGGAAAGTCACCCGGAGCATCGCGGGCGCGTCAAGATGCTGTCGCTGCTGGTGCCGTCGCGCATGTCCGTAGACGAATACCAGGACTACTTGCGCGAGGTCATGGCAGAAAGCGGCATGATTAACGCCAACTTCAGCGATGAATTCTGGGAGCCGTCGCGCATTATCGTGGGCAACAACTATCCGCGCGCGCTGGCCGCTATGCAGCTCTATGATCTGCTGCTGGTGAACCCCATCGCCGATGGTATGAACTTAGTGGCTAAAGAGGGCGTGCTGGTCAATCAACGCAACGGTGTGCTGCTGCTCAGTGAACACGCCGGGGCTTACTACGAACTGGGCGAGCACGCGCTGTCCGTGTCCCCCTTTGACATCTTCAGCACGGCGGAGGCTATGCACGCCGCACTCACCATACCGGAGGCTGACCGTCACCGCCGCGCCGAGGCGCTCAGCGCCATTGTGCGGCAGGGCGGCGTGACGACCTGGTTCCGCGATCAGGTGGACGACTCGCTGAGCGCGCTCAGCAGCCACGACAGCAGCGCCTCCACCCCGGATACGCCAGACACAGTGAAGTCTGATGACTCAAGCACGGCAGCGGGCGTCGAGTCCGACTCTACGCCGACCGCCACGCCGTAAATCTCCCCGGACGCACGTAGGGCACGGGCGGCACGCAGGGCGTCGGCGTCGGTAGTGTCATCGCCGATGAACAGCGCTGCGCTCAGCCCGTGCTCACTGACGAGCTGCCTATACGCCGTCCCCTTGTCGATGTCCACGGGTGGCCGCACCTCATAGACCATGCGCCCGGTAAAGGCGCGCAGGCCGTGCTCGTCCACAATAGGCTGGGCGGCCTGGCGGAAGACGACACCGTCGGCGTCGGGATCGGGCGCACTGCGGTAATGCACAGACAGCGTGACCCCTTTGTCTTCAATCCAGATGCCCGGCGTCAGCAGGTCGGCTAGGGCGCTGCTCACCGCGCGCATGGCGTCCATGTAGGGGGCGGCCTGTGGTGCGGGCACCACCTGCGCTCCGTCCCAGCGTTCCAGGCCGTGGTTGCCCACGTAGACGAGTTCTGGCAGACTCACGCGTTGGCGCAGGTCGTCCACGCCGCGCCCGCTGACGACGGCCACCAGGCCGATCTGAGCGTGCAGCGCCTGAAGCAGGTCGCGGTTGCGCGGGGTGGGCGCGGCGTCGCTGGGCACCGGCACAATGACGCTGAGTGTGCCGTCCATGTCAGTGATGAGTCCTAATCGCGCCGGGTCACGCAGGGCGGGTGTGAGCAGTGCTTCGTCAATGGGCATACAGCGGGTCCTCCAGTGTGCAATCGATCACAGGCCGAACAGCAGGCCGTCCATCACGCCGCCCAGGGTGCTGTCCAGCACGATAGAAATCAACAGTAGACCGCCCACCACTGCGAAACCGTTCACCAGGTCGCGTTGATCTAAATAGGGCGGCTGGGGCAGTGGCGCGGGGATTTCACGCGGGCGCGGCACGGCGTCGGCTTCTACGCGCGCAGCGGCCTCGTCGAAGCCTTCCACGCGCACGCGCAGGTCATAGTAAAACAGCGTCAGCACAGCGGCGATGAAAGGCGCAGTAACGATTGTCATGGCGGTGCTGAGCACCAGGCGCAGCGTGTAATACAAATCCAACGAGTCGGCGCGCAGCAATGGGTCCAGCAGCGGGCGGCTGAGTTCGGCAGCGATCAGGTCCAGCAGGGCAGTGAGCAGGGTCAGGCTCATCAGCAGGCTGACGCCGCGCCAGAAGCGGGCGCGTCCCAGGGCAAAGGCGCGCAGCAGCCCCGCCCGCAGTGTGACGCGCTCCAGCACCATGACCGGCGTCAACAACATGTAGACCGACACCGCCGCGTAGATCACCAGGCCCAGCACCACCAGGCCGATGAAGCACAGCGCAGTCAGCAGCGACACCACCAAGCCCGCACTGAGGCCAAAAGCTAAGATCAGCAGGGCAGCGCCCAAGGGCAGCAGACGCGGCTGAGCAGCGCGCCAAGCGTCCAGCGGGGCCAGGCGTTCGCCGTAGACTGCCTCGGACGTGATGCTTGTCACCAGCGCGCCGACGATCACGGCGCTGAGCAGGGTGCTGAGCGCGTTGGCGGCCAGCAACAGGCCCGTGCTGGCCGGGATCGCGTTGGGGTTGATGAGCATCACTACGCTGTCGCGCTGGTATTGCAGCGTCACCGGGATCAGCAGCAGCAGCAGCGGCACGCTCACGGCGGCGGCGATGCCAACGAAAGCGGTGGCGTTCTGGCTGTAGATGCGCAGGCTCTCGCGCAGCATTTGGCCTAAGGTATACAACCTGAAAGGCGGGTGTACTTGGCCGGGGTCCGGGTTATAGGGTGCAGATGAGTACATGGAAACAGGGCCTTTAATGCCAACGTGCAGGCGGCACAGCGCCGCTTGATTGTTGGCTATTCTACCACTTTGACAGCGGCGGTGCTTGCAGGCCGTTTGCTTGCTTGCCGATTCATGTTATACTCATCTTGTGGAGTTATTTACCCTTTTCGACCGGAACTTGTGGTATTATGAAAGCGCCTCACTTAGGCAAGCTGAACTGATGGTATCGACAATTTTACTATGAGAGTTGTTTGCGACTATGGCCCTTAATCAAACCCAAAACCTACGCGATGAAGTGATCTTCAACTTCAGCGACCCAGACCTGACGCATTACTGGACCTCACGCGATGATCGTGTGATGGGCGGGCGTTCGTCCAGTCGGCTGATGCCCATCGAACGTTGGGCGGCGTTCACGGGCATTGTCCGGGGGGACAGCGGCGGCGGCTTTGCTTCGGTGTCATCAGGGGCGCTGGAGCTGGACCTGCACTGTTATGACGCTATGGCGCTGCGCGTGCGTGGCGATGGCAGAAGCTACGGTTTTGTCATCCGCTGCGGGGACCCACTGCGCGCATCCTTCCGCTATCAGATTCCTTTTTACACCGGTGCCAGCCGCAAATGGCAGACGGTCATGCTGCCCTTTGACCAGTTCAAGCCGATGGTGTTGGGTAGTGCTTTACCGATGGCCCCGCGCATTAATCCGGCGCACGTCACGGCGGTGGGCCTCATCATTGCGGAGAAGCAGTATGGGCGCTTCCAGCTTGAGATTGAGTCCATTGAGGCCATCGCCACCGACAGCCGCCGCGTCTAAGTCACCAGCTCGGCGGGCAGGTGTGTCACCCGGTTGACGTAGCGCAGCACCACGCGCCCATTGGGCCACAGGTCCAGGCGGGTCGTGGCGGTGTTGTAATGCCAATGCACAAAGCCGCTGCCAGGCAGCACCTGGTAGAAGGCTTTCAGCAGTGTGTCGAGGAAGGTGCCGTGACTGACCAGGGCGATGGTGTCGTGTTGGCTGTCTGGGTGTGCGGCCCGCTGAAGCAAGGTCTCGGCCACGCGGGTGGCGCGCGCGTAACAGGCGTGGATGTCCTCTTCTCCATCTGAGAACCACCAGCCTGCGTCGCTCACGCCTGTTTCAGGCAGCGCGTACTCTGGGAATTGTTCCTTAATCGTCTTGCGGCTCATGCCGGGTCGTCCCACACGCACCCCGTCGATTTCCATCCACAACCCGCCGTGCTCGTGAATGTCAATCCAGATTTGCGGCTGTAGCTTCAGGGCCAGCGCGATGGGCTGTGTGGTTTGTAGGGCACGGCGCATCGGGCTGGTGTAGAGGTGGGTCAGCTCATGGGAATGCAGTCGTCCGCGCTCCGGGGCATCCACACCGTAGCTGACCAGAGTCTCCAGGTTCACACCGTGCTTAAGGTGATGCGCGACGTATTCCGCTTGGCGGCGGCCCGTCTCGGTGAGGGGGGCATCTTCTACACGGCGCGTCAGGTCCCCCATGACTGCGTTGTTTACGGATTGCCCATGCCGGATGAGGTATACTTCCACGCTATACCCTCCTGATTTTTGTGAAATTGCTTTACTATCTTTATTCTAGCCTGTAAATGTTAAGCTTTGGCAAAGTATGGCGCGTTTGCACGCGCCACAATGTTAAGATGAGGTCAACAGAAGGACAAGTACGCGAAAGGAGTCCACAATGCAGGTCATCAGTGTGCTTATGATGTTGGCCGGGTTTGTTTCAGCCCTGGCGGTGTGGCGGCGCGGACAGCTCAAGCGACAGCGCCAAGCACTGCACGACAGCCCACCCGGTGATCCCGACCTTTTCGCGCTGGAGACGACCGGCGAGCTGCCCCCGGATGCGCTGCACCATGAGAACTGGCGCGTGCGGCTGGCTGTTGTGCAGCACCTGGCTGATGACGTCGGCGTGGACTCCGAGGCGGCGCTGGTACAGGCCCTGCGCGATACCGATGCCGATGTGCGCGAGGCGGCGGCGGCGGCGTTGGCGGCGCGTGGGGCAGTCGATGTGCTGCTGGCCGCGCTTGAAGATCGCAGCGTAGACCTGCGTGCCTTAGCCGCGCGGACCCTGAGCCAGTTCCCGCGTCATGACGTTGAAGCGGCGCTCATCACGGCGCTGCACGACAGCAGCACCTGGGTGCGCACACCGTCGGCCTGGTCGCTGGGGACGCTGCGCAGTTCAGCGGCAGTGCCTGGACTCATTGCGCTGCTGGCCGCTGAACGTGATGCCGATACCCGTCAGGCGGCGGTGGCTGCTCTGCGGCAGATCGACACGCCCGAAGCGCGGTTGTATCTGCGGGAAAAAGGCTGGTGATGAGGTGGTGCGGCATCCAGGCCGGGCCAAGTGTTGATGAAACCTTTGCGACCCCGATGAATGAAAAAAGTTTGTAAACAGATTCGTACAAACTCATAACGTAGAAATAAGCTGGGGGCGTTACAATATGTATGCGTTTATCCTTTGATCTGCTGCCACGCTGAGCAGCGTTATTTCATGGACTGGACTCATGCCCTCACGACCTTTCCTTTTGCCTGCACTGACCCTGTTGCTCAGTGTTTTGTTTTTGCTTCCCCATGGCGGTGCGGTCCAGGCAGCCCCTGTGCCCCAGGTGACGCTTGACCTGCCTGCATCGGCCCCACTTGGTGATGTTGTCACCTTTGAAGTCACCTTCGACAATGCCGGGGATACCGGCTACGGCCCCTACCTAGACTTGTGGTTGCCCACCAGCGGCTCGGATGGCAGCGATGGCCTTTACTTCCAGTCCGCCAGTTATAAAGGCAGTCCCATCGACGCCGAACCGGAGCGTACCTTTCCGGCGGGTGGCTGTGTCGATCACCCCTACTTGCAGGACGTCAACAGCAGCCCCATCCCCATTTGCGGCACGCCGGGCGACACGCTGGTCGTGCTGCCGCTGCCCTTTGGTTCTTTCACGCCTAATCAGCCCCCTGTGACCGTAGAAATCCAGGCGCGCCTGAGCCGTAACGCTGATTTCGGCGTACCGCTGAGCGTGCAAGTGCGCGGCGGCTTCCGCTTTGGTGAGAACGCCCTGGATGATCCCTGCTGTGATTCCTACGTGGTGACGGACCCTGTGGCTGGCACGCTGACTCCTGCCATGCTGACGCTGACCAAGACGAACAACCTGCCCGAAAACGAAGCTGCTATTGGCCCCAATAATCCTTTCGAGTGGACGCTGAGTGCTGACATCCCCAACGGGCAGACGCTCACCGATCTGGTGCTGACCGACACCCTGCCGGATGGCATCGTTTTTGAGGCCCTCGTCAGCGTAAACCCGCCGCTGGGCAGTCCGCTGGAACAAAACGGCCAACGGCTCACCATGCGCTTTGGCGACGTGACCGGTACCAACGCCCCCGCCGACGTGACAGCGGTGCTGCGAGTCCATGCGGCACAGACGGCCCTGGGCGGTGGGGTGGTCATCGACCCACTGACTGGTGATGACGAAACTGCTTTCAACAACGCCGACGTGACCGGCATCTGGTTCCCCAATGATCCGGGCGACGGGGGCGGCGGCATTACCCTGACCGGTGAGGTGGCATGTCCCTCAGCGGAGTGTCCCGGTGGGGCATCCCCGGTCTTGATGGCGGCGGCGGTGCAGAAGTCGGTGCTGGTGGCGGGCGGCGGGGACATCCAGCCGGGTGCACGTCTCACGTATACGCTCGATTTCCAGATCAGCGACTTCTTCGCCATGCAGGACGCGGTGCTCACGGACATCTTCAGCGACGGGCAGCTCCTGGATACCACCCCTGGCTTCGCGCCGACTTTCCAGTTCACCCAGCACGGTGCGTCCACCAGCTTTGACCCCATCACTGAGTACGACGTGACGCGCTACAGCGGCATTCCGGCGGTGCCGCCGGCCATCCCCGGCGATACCCGCCTGGATTTCCGGCTCAGTGACCAGCTTGGCGGGACAGGGCGCATGTTGGGCGGCTGCGTGCCTGTGGGCGGTGTGGCGGCCCTGGACAGTGATTACTGTGCGGCCTTCGACGGCGGCCAGACGACCGGGCGCATTGTGTATCACACCATCATTCAGGACTCTTTCACCGACACCTTTCCATCCGGCGACCCCAGCGTGGACCAGGGCGACCGCCTGAGCAACGCCGCCGACCTACGCCTACAGCTTCTCAACCCGCAGACCTTCAGCCCGGCAGGCTATGACGTCGAAGAGGACGACACCCAGGCCGAGATTATCATCCCGCGTGGGGACCCGCAGAAGCGCGTCTACGCTGTGAACGGCACGCCCTGCGGGGCCTGCGACACGATCACGATTGCGCCGGGCGACACCGTGACTTACCTCATCCAGTATGACATGCCTAATAGTGACTTCGAAGCTTTTGAGATCATCGACTTTCTGCCGCTGCCGGTCTACAGCGCGGAGGAATTCGAAGACGCCAGCGTGATCCGCGATCAGATCAACGACATCGTGCCCGCAGCGGGACAGGTGAAGCTTTTCCAGGGGGACACGCTTTACAACCGGATGAACGCGCTGCAACCTGGCACGCCCGCGCCGTTGCTTTCGATCAATACGCAGGACAACACGCTGACGCTGGACTACGGCACCTTCGACGACCCAGCCAACACGCCGACCTTCATCAGCGTGGCCTTCACCGTCACGGTGCAGGATGAACCCTTTGCGGATCGCCTGCGCCTGACGAACTTAGTACGCATTGAGGACAGCTCCACCAATAACGACGACAGCCAAGACGAGGCCATCGTGCAGATACGCATCCAGCGCCCGGCCTTGGCTTTCAGTAAGGGCATGGTGGCGACCAGCAATCCCGGCGGCGTCTTCGACCCGGTGCAGCCCGCCCCGATTGGCTTCAATGGACCGGGCAGCCAGCCGTCCTTCGACGGCATCATCAACAGTGATGGCCTGGACCAGTTCCCCATTGATAGCGACATGCGTGAGGCCAAAGTGGGCGACATCATCACCTTTGCGCTGGTGATTGACAATCGCGGGTCGCAGGGGGTGCCCTCGTCAGACATTGTGCTGCGCGACAGTCCCGCGCCGGGTTTCAGTGTGCCCAGCACCCCCACCGGCCTCAACCTCCAGGTGCGGCGCGGCACCGGCCAGGCCATTGGCTACGAGTCGCTGCCTGGCGGGGCTGGCACCCCGGCGGACCTCTTCGGTGTGGGCATCACGCTGACCAACGCCGCGCTGCCCGTGTGCGATTCCTATAACGGGCAGGATGGCACCAACATCATCGTCGTTACCTATGACCTGGAGCTGGCGCAGATCACCGCTGACCCGATGGTCAATACCAGTACCATGACCTATACCGGCGGCGGCGGGGGCGATGACTCCAGTACGTATACTGGCGGTGGGGGTGGCTCTGGCGGCGGCGGACAGCTTACCAAGTCAGTGGACCTGCCAGTGGCCGGGCCGGGCATGCGCCTGACCTGGACG
>CAYWGJ010000110.1:0-9995 GCA_964457835.1 uncultured Anaerolineaceae bacterium | reverse complement strand
TATTGACTGTCTATAGTATACCGGCGAATCGGCCCCTTGTGGCTAGACGTTCTGCTACAGTGCGGACAGCATCGCCTTCACTGCGTCGATTTCTTCCTGGTTAACCGTGTGCCCCATGCCGGGATAGACGCGCGTATTCACGGCAGCCCCCATCTGTTTCAGCACGGCATCACTTTCCTGCACCCGCACCAACGGGATGTGGAAGTCGCGGTCGCTGACACCTATGAAAACGGGCGTAGCGTCCAGGGACGCGGTGGCCGTCTGCGCATGATCGAGCGCCGTGCCCCCCTCGCCGATTAAGCCGCCGCTGAGGGCCACGACTCCGCCGTAACGCTGCGGGTTGCGAGCGGCATATTCCAGAGCCAGGCACGCCCCCTGTGAGAAGCCCAGCAGCACCGTCTTCTCCACCGGGACACCTACCGCGCGCAGGGACTCCAGCACCGTGCCGATCTTCGCCAGCGCAGAGTCCAGCCAGGGCTGGTTGGCCTGCACCGGCGCAGTGAAGCGGTTGGGGTACCAGGTGGCGTTAGCGGCCTGTGGCGCGATGTAGGCCAGGTCCGGGCGGGTGAACTCATCAGCCAGCGTCAGGATGCTCTCCGCGCTGGCCCCGCGACCGTGCAGCATGACCATCACGGCGGGGGCCTTCTCCACTTCTGCGCCGACGCGGTAAACCGGTGCGCTCTCGTGTAAGACGTTCTGCATCGCTTAAGCCTCCTGCGGTGGGTTCCAGGCCGGAACCTTGAGCGGGGTGAGGTTGGCCGTGATCGCCTCACGGTACGGCTCCAGGAAATCCGGGAGCTGCAAGGCCTGGCCTAGCGCTTCGACTGGCTCGTCCACGGTGAAACCGGGCGGCACGGTGGCGATCTCAAGGATGTGACCGTCGGGGTCGTTGGTGTAGATGCTGCGGAAATAGTCGCGGTTCATCACTGGCGATACGCGCAGGCCCTGCGTCACCAACTTCTCGCGCCAGGCGAGCTGTTCGTGTGCATCAGCCACAGCCAGCGCGTAGTGATGCGTCTGCCCGGCCCCCATGCGCACCATGCGCGCGCTGCGCGGGTCCTGCTCAAAGTAGGTCAGCAGCGTACCAGGGCGGCCATCGCCTGCGTCCCCGGACCAGTACCAATGCTTAGATGAGGGATCGTCGTAGTTGTCCGTCTGCTTCACCAGGTCCATGCCCAGCAGATCGCCGAAGAAAGCGTGCGTGCGCTGAATGTCGCTGCTGACGGCACTGATGTGGTGCATCCCCTGCATCAGGGCCATGTCCGGCGTGATGCCTGGCACCGCTTCGTGCCAAGTCAGCGCGGCGATGTCGGCTTCATTACGGCCCGCTGTGGTGACTTCCGGGCGCGGCGTGATGTGCAGCTTACCGAGGGCGTCAGCAGCTTCATCAGCAGTGAAGCCGGGGCCTTCGGTCGCCAGCTCGATGATGGTGCCATCTGGGTCCCGAAAGTAGATGCTGTTGAAATAGCTGCGGTCATACGGCCCAGCCACCGAGATACCCAGGTCACCGAGGCGACGCTTCCACTTCAGCAGCGCATCGCGGTCACGCACGGTCAGCGCGAAGTGGTGCGTGCCGCCGATGCCAGGGCGGCCCTGCCCAGCCAGCTTCCATTCAAAGAAGGTGATGGCCGTGCCGGGCGTACCCACACCGTCACCATAGTACAGGTGGTAGGCGGTCGGGTCGTCGAAGTTGACCGTCTGTTTGATGAAGCGCAAACCCAGCACACCGGTGTAGAAGTCAAGGTTGCGCTGGGCATTGGTCGTCACCAGGGTGATGTGATGCAGGCCGAGGATATTCATATTGCGACAGCTCCTTTTTGGCTATACCGTGCGTATCTCATTGATAAAACGGACTATAGTCCGTTTATTTGGAAAAAGCAAACGCTGCGTCAAATACTCACCCGACTCATAGACAAGCCGCACGCGCGCACTTTACGCCACATGAAGGACGTAAAATCTGTCCTACGAACTGTGACACCCATATTTCAGCTAATAGAAAATGAGAGTATGCTGTACACTGGATCATGAGGCATATTGTAGCCATGCTGTCATTGTCGATACACATCCCATGATCGAAACTTGTTCAACTGTACTCAGCGAGGGAACCACATGTTTAAGTACCGCAGCCTGGGGCTGCTGACTGCTGCGCTGCTGCTGCTTTCAACGGCGGGCAGTGTGCTGGGCTTGGGGGATAACCCCAGCATCGCCACCATCAATCCACCCCCCAACAGCAGTGACGTTCCGCGTAACACCGCTATCAACGCCGACCTCTATCTACCCACCGAAGACGGCGGCAACGGGATCGACATCGGCACGGCCAACGACACATCTGTGTACCTCTACCCCACGAGCATGGGCAGCGACTACCGTGTCCCGATGGAATATAACACCAGCGGCGGCGACGACGTGCTCATTATCACCCCCACCGCCATCCTGGAAGCTGACACGCAGTACACGCTGGTGGTCAACGCCAACCTGAAGGACGCCAAAGGCAACGACTTTGACGCCTTCACGATGAACTTCACCACCGGCACCGACGGCGGCCCCACCCCCAGCCCGGTACAGTTTAATCAGTCCAACGCGGGTGCCCCCAACGGCAAGTATACCTCCGTTGAAATCGGCCCTGATGGGCGGCTCTACGCGGTTACAGTGACGGGTTTCATCCGCGTCTTTGACATCAACCTGGACGGCACCCTGACCCAGGTCGCAGAGAACAGCCTGCAATACGCCGGGCGCGCCATCATCGGTCTACAGCTCATCGACAAGTCGCCCAACCCGCCGGAGATGTGGATCACACACCACGACCCCATTGGCTTCGCAGGTAACTTTGCTAACAACTTCACCAGCAAAATCGCCCGTCTCATCGTGAGCAACTATAAAGGCGGCTTGGGGGTCGAAACATGGACCGGCGAAGACCTCATCGTCGGGCTGCCCCGCAGCGCTAAGGACCACCTCACCAACTCGCTGAAGCTTGGCCCTGACGGCGCACTCTACACCCTGCAAGGCGGTAACAGCGCCATGGGCCGCAAGGACCCCACCTGGAACAACCGCCCCGAAACCCTGCTGAGCGCCGCCATGCTGCGCATCGACATCGGCATCCTGGAAACGCTGGAAGGCTTGGGTCAGACCCCGGTGGACGTGACTACTGCCGCCCTCATTGACCCGCTAACCATCGATGAGACCAAGAACTATGGCTACGGCGACCCCGAACTAGACACGACCTACTATAATCCGCTGACCCCCGGCGCGCCGGTGACGCTCTATGCCACCGGCATCCGCAACGCCTATGACATGGTGTTCCACAGCAACGGCAAACTCTACGTGCCGGGCAACAGCTCCGCGGCAGGTGGCAACACACCTGGTGTCAGCGCCGGGGCCGCCCCCAGTGAGTGCCAATACCGCCCTGGTGGCGGGTACTGGCCCACCATTCCCGCAGCCGTCGCGCAGCTTGGCGGCATCAGCACCCAGCCGGACTACATGTACCGCGTCGAGGAAGACGGCTACTACGGCCACCCCAACATTACGCGCTGCGAGTTCGTGATGAGCGGCGGCGACTCAGTGAACACGCCCAACGAAGCCACCCGCGTGACTGAATACCCGGACGGCACCGACCCCGACCCGAACTACAAGGGCATCACCTACAACTTCGGCCTGAACCAGTCCCCTAACGGCGCGGTTGAATACCAGGGCAACGCCTTCGGTGATGAACTCAAGGGCTGGATTCTGGTGGTGCGCTACAGCAGCGGTGACGACATCATCGCGCTGAAACCCGACGCCAACTCACCCTATGACATCACCCAAGAACGCCTGAATATCCCAGGCTTCACCGGCTTCAACAACCCGCTGGATATCATCGAGAACCCAGCCACCGGCTTCCTGTACGTCGCAGAATTCCAAAACGAGCTGGACCCGGATGCAGGCCGCATCGTGCTGCTGAAGCCCAACGTGAGTAACAATCCGCCCGTGGCCGATGCCGACGGCCCCTACACCATGGACCGCAGCACCACGCTCAACGTGGACGCCGCCAACGGCCTGCTCATCGGGGACAGCGACGCCGATGCGGGCGATGTGCTGACCCCTAAGCTGACGCTCTATACCTTCGGTGCGCGGCCCACGCTCAACGAAGACGGCAGCTTCAGCATCACCGACCCCGCCCCGACGCTGACCACCAACGCGAACTTCTTCTACCGCGCCAACGACGGCACCGCCCAGAGCGCCACCGCAATGGTCACGGTGAACATCAACAACATCAACAGCGCGCCGGTCACAGCCAATGACACCTTCGTCGCCACCGAAGACACCGAATTGATCGTAACGGCAGCCAACGGCGTGCTTGCCAACGACAGCGACCCGAACCGCGACAGCTTCACCGCGCAGCTCGTCAGTGACGTGAGCGATGGCACGCTGGCCCTGGCCGCCGACGGGTCCTTCAGCTACACACCGAACGAAGAGTTCAGCGGCACAGACAGCTTCACCTACAAAGCGGTGGACAGCTTCAACGCCGAAAGCGCACCGGCCACGGTCACCATCACTATCGACAGCGAGAACGACAGCCCCATCGTTGTCAACGACAGCTATCAGACCTTCGCCAACCAGGTGCTGAATGTCAGCGCTGAGCAGGGCGTGCTTGCCAACGACAGCGACCCCGAAGGCGAGTCACTGATTGCAACGATTGTCAGCGGCGTCAGCCACGGCAGCCTGTCCTTCCAGGCTACGGGGGCGTTCATCTACACCCCCGCCGCGGACTACATCGGCAGCGACAGCTTCAGCTATCGCGCTACAGACGGCAAGGGCGGCCTCAGCGAAGGCAGCGTCACCATTGAGGTGGTATTCGACACCAGCCCGCTGGAACTGCTGGTGAATGGTGACATGGAAACCGACGCCAACGAGGACAAAGTGCCGGACGGCTGGACGCTGAGCAACAAGAGCGGCGAAAAGCTGATCTGCAACAAAGACAAAACCGGCGACGGCGACTACGACGACCCCGAAGACAAGATCAAAGCCTACGAAGGCGTGTGCGCCTTCCAGTTCCGGGGCCGCGATGGTGAACGCAGCAAGCTGGTGCAGGTGCTGAAGGATGAGGCCGTGGCCGACATCGAAATCGGCGACACGATCATCTTCAACGGTCAAGTGTGGGGCCGCAATGTCATCGGCAATGCCACCACGGTGAAGATCGTGACCAAGTTCGTGGACGGCACAAAGGACGTGGGCCGCGCCACGATCCCCAGCAGCAGCTATGACTGGCAGGCCCTCAGCAGCCAGGCTGACCCCATCAACGTTACCGCTGAGGTGGACAAGATCAAGGTGATCCTGCGCTACCGCAAGGCGGGCACGTCGGGCCGCTTCCGCCTGGACGCGCTGCGCCTGACGGCCACGCCAGTCAGCCAACTGAGCCGGATGCCGGTCATCGGCGAACCGATCCCGCTGCCTGAAGCGCCGGATGGCGGAAGCTTCCGCCGCTAGGCCGAAACGCATACCCAGCGGTCTATACGCAAACAAAACCCGCTCTGTAAGCTTACAGAGGGGGTTTTGTGTAGATCGCCCTGCGCCTATTGACCTCTCGTCACTGTGACGTACAATCAGGATGCGACCCACTCAACGTTGAAACGAGGTACAAGCCGATGCCCTTTATCATTGGAACACTGCTGGCTGTAGGCTTTGCGGGACTGGTCGGCATCGTGCTGCTCAACCGCGAGCGCCCCACCTACCCGGACCCTGGATCGCTCATCATCGAACCGAACCTGGACCTGAGCGTCGAGCCGCTGACCGAAGGTGCTTACGTGATAAGTGGAGAAACCGCCATGCCGGTGCGCGTCCACGGCGGCTCCCACCCCGACGCCATCGATCGCAGCACGGCGCTGCCGGTAGACTTGAGTGAGCGCGGCATTATCGTGCTGCCTCAGCCTCCCGCGGCCCATCATTACTTCGAGCTGGTGCACGACACGGGCGAGACGCGCGTCGTCGGGCCGCGCGTGCTGCGCCTACCAGGTGCAATCAACCTGCGCGACCTGGGCGGCTATCCCACTCTGGACGGCTATCACCTGCGCTGGGGACGGGTGCTGCGTGCCGGGCGCATTGACCAGCTCACGGATGAGAGCTGGGCCTACTTGCAAAGCATCGGCCTGACCATGGTCTGCGATTTCCGCAGCCACGACGAAGCCGACAAAGCCCCCGACCGCCTGCCGCCCAACAGCCGTATTGACCTGCTGCACCTGCCCCTACACAGCGAGCCAGACACCTTCAACCAACTGCGCACCCTGCTCTTCGATCCCGCGCGTATACCAGACATGCTGCCCGAAATCTACACGCGCACTATGATCGACGACAACCCGCAGGTCTTCGCAGAGGTGCTGCATCAGCTCGCGGACGCGGACAACCTGCCGCTGTTGTTTCACTGCACAGCCGGCAAGGACCGCACCGGTGTTATGGCCGCACTGCTGCTGAGCCTGCTGCGCGTCCCGCGGGACATCATCGTCGCCGATTACACGCTCAGCAACCGGGACTACGCTCACTTCCACGCATACGCCGCGCAGGCCTTACAGCCGATCCGCTGGCTGGGAATCCGTGCTGACGACTTGCAGCCCATGATGCTGGCCGACGCGCGCACGATCAACCACACGCTGGATTACATCACCGAGCATTACGGCTCTGTACAACAGTACCTGTACGAGCGCGCTGCCGTGGACGATTCACTGATCGATCGGCTGCGTGCCAACCTGTTGGAATAGACCGTGCCCGATGGACATCACGCAGCAGGTGCGGGCGCAGGTGCATGCCCTGACTCACCCCGACTCCGCGCGTCAGCGGGCAGCCTGGCTAACTCTGCTGGCCTTTGACGAAACCGCCGTGCCGCCGCTCATTGACGTATTTTACGCCGGGCTGCCTACGCCGACCGGCTCCGCAGTAGTTCACCTGGTGGCAGCCATCGGCGGCTGGGAAGCGCGCCTGTTCCTGCGTGAAGTCGCCCAATACGAACGCAGTCCATGGCGCGAAATCGCAGCACGCTGGCTGGCCCACGCTGAATCTTAACCCAAGCACAAAGGCCTCTTAACCGCCATCTGACTACAATCCATAGTTGAATCGCTGTGCAGCCTCGCCAAGCGGTTATGATCACGCATCGCCTACGACAACCTAAGGAGCTGAACCGTGCGCAACCGTATCGCCCTCTCTGCCCTGCTTATCGTACTGCTGGCCGCCCTGGTAGCCCCCGCCGCCGCCCAGGAAGACACCGGTACCCTCACCCAAACCGTGCTGGGGACTTACGAGACCGGCGCGTTCGATGAAGGCGCGGCTGAAATCGCCGCCTACCACGCCCCCACCCAGACCCTTTACGTGGTCAACGGCAATGACGACACCATCGACCTGATCGACATCAGCGACCCGACCAGCCCTACCCTCAGCAGCCAGATCGAAGTGAGCGCATACGGTGACGGGGCCAACAGCGTCGCCATCTTCGGTGACCTCATCGCCGTTGCCGTGGAAGCCGACCCAAGCCAGGACAACGGCTCGGTCGTGTTCTTTACCGCTCCGGCGGAGTTCGTGGCGCAGATCGGCGTGGGTGCCCTGCCCGACATGGTTACCTTCACCCCCGACGGCACCAAGGTGCTGACGGCCAACGAAGGCGAACCCAATGACGACTACAGCGTGGACCCCGAAGGTTCCGTCAGCATCGTTGACATCACCAACGGCGTCGAAAATGCTGTGGTGTACACCGCCGCCTTCACCGAATTCAACGCCGACGGTGAGCGCGCCGAAGAGCTGCCCGCCGACGTGCGCATCTACGGCCCCGGCTCATCCGTCGCCCAGGACCTGGAGCCGGAATACATCGCTGTGTCCGCTGACGGTGCCACCGCCTACGTCACCCTCCAGGAAAACAACGCCGTAGCCGTGATCGACATTGCTACCGCCGAAGTGACCGTCATCGTCGCCCTAGGCTTCAAAGACCACAGCGCCACTGGTAACAAGCTGGACGTGAACGGTGATGACGATGTGATCAACATCGCCAACTGGCCGGTGTTGGGCATGTACCAGCCGGACGCTATCGCCGCCTACAGCGTGGACGGTGAGACCTACCTGGTGACCGCCAACGAGGGCGATGCCCGTGAGTACGAAGACGCCGCCTTCGAGGAAGAAGTGGACGCCATTGAGCAAACCCTGGACGCCGACGCTTTCCCGAACGCGGAAGAACTCCAGACCGACATCGCGCTGGGCAACCTGGAAGTGAGCAACATCAACGCCGATACCGACGGTGACGGCGACTTCGACGTGCTCTACGCCCTGGGCGCACGCTCCTTCTCCATCTGGAACAGCGCCGGTGAGCTGGTCTACGACAGCGGCGCGGACTTCGAGCGCATCACCGCCGCCGCCTACCCGACTGAATTCAACAGCAGCAACGACGAAAACGGCGACTTCGATGGCCGCAGCGATAACAAGGGGCCGGAGCCGGAAGGTGTGGTCCTAGGCACCATTGGTGAGTCCACCTATGCCTTCATCGGCCTCGAGCGCATCGGCGGCGTGATGGTCTACAACATCACCGACCCGACTGCCCCGGTCTTCGTGACTTACTTCAACAACCGCGACTTTGAAGGCGACGCCGAAGCGGGCACCGCTGGCGACCTGGGTCCGGAAGGTCTGGTGTTCATCCCCGCTGAGGACAGCCCGAACGGTGAAACCCTGCTGGTGACCTCCAACGAAGTCAGCGGCACCGTCACCGTGCACCAGCTCAACACGGCTGAATAAGCAGGTACCACCGCTGCATCAATATGCACATCCGCGCAGGGTCAGGTCTTTTGACCCTGCGCTTTTGTGTGCCAGTGTTTAACACCGTCTTAGAACCGCGTTAACACACACTGCGTATCTTCTGCGAGGATACACTCACCCTTGTCTCAAAAGCGTCTACAATGGAGTAAGGTTATTGACTATGCGCAACTTCTCGCTGACCTTCGTTACGCTGATGGCCCTGCTGATGATCGTGCCCGCCAGCCTCACCCAAGACTCCCAGCCGGTTGAGGTGCCCGCCACCGCTGAGACCACCCCCTCACCCGCGGACGGCGCGACCTCCGCCGCGATCTGGCTGCACCCCAACGACCCCACGCTCAGTGTCGTGCTGGGCACCGACGACAACGCCGGTGTCGGCGTCTATGACCTGGACGGCAGCCTGCTGAGTTTCGCCGAAATCGGCGACGCCGTGAACCTGGACCTGCGTTATAACTTCCCACTGGGCGATGCCTACGTGGACCTGATCGCCGTCGGTGAAGACGATACCCCCCTGGTGCACTTCCTGACCATGAACGCCAACACCCGCGAGCTGGTAACGCTGGGCCAATTCGAGACCGGTATCCCGCACGGCGGCCTGTGCCTGTATCGCAGCCCCCTAACCGAAACCTTCTACCTCTTCCAGACCAGCGGCGACGGTGAGGTCGAACAGTACGCCCTGGACGGCAGCAGCGGCCAGATCACCGGCAGCCTGCTGCGCCAGATGAACGTCGGCGGCGAGATAGAGACCTGCGTGGCCGACGACGAGCTGCGCGCCGTCTATTTCAGCGAGGAAGACGTGGCCCTGTGGCGCTACGGCGCAGAGCCGGAAGCCGGTGTCATCCGCCGCATCGTCGATCTGCTGGAACCGCGCGGCTTCATCAGCGAACAAGTGGAAGGCCTGACCCTGATCTACGGTCCCGACCGCAGCGGCTACCTGATCGGGGCCAACGAATCAAACGACAGCTTCCTGGTCTACGAGCGCGGCGGGGGCAATGCCTTCGTCGGGCAGTTCAGCCTCGAAGCGGCAGATGACATCGACCGCGTGAACGAGCCAAACGGTATGGACGCGCTGGGCGTGCCCCTGGGTGACGCCTACCCAGCAGGCCTGTTCGTCACCGGCGATGACCGTAACAGCAACCCCAACGAGGACACGAACTTCAAGTACGCGAGCTGGGCAGACATCGCCGCCGCGCTGGGCTTGGACGCCGCCCCCGGCCTCGATCCGCGCAGCGTCGGCG
>CAYWGJ010000109.1:0-10034 GCA_964457835.1 uncultured Anaerolineaceae bacterium | reverse complement strand
GGCAGCCGTAGGAGCCGGGGCAGCGCTTGTCATGGGCGCGGACCCCGCCGCGTCGATGGTGCCCAGCACTGCGTGTGCGCCTACGTCCGCGCCTTCGTCGTGCAGGATGCTGCTCAATACGCCGCTGGCTTCCGCCGCGACTTCCAGCGACACTTTGTCGGTTTCCAGCACGACGACGACCTCACCGGCCTCTACGCTGTCCCCGACCGCTTTGAGCCACTCAGCAATGGTGGCCTCGACCACCGACTCACTCAGTTCTGGTACTGCGATATTGACTGCCATGTGTGATGTCTCCCGCCTGTGTCAGACTATGCGTGTTCTTGGGCCACGAATTGATGCGTGTAGGCCGCGTTGACGATGATCGACTGGTTCTTCAGGTGCGCTGCCTTGGAGCCTTCCGCTGGGGAGGCGCTGCGGCGGCGTCCGACGTATTCCACGTGCACGTCGCGGCGGTCTAGGCCGTCCAGCAGCTTACGCAGCCGCCAGCTCATGTACTCCCACGCGCCCATGTTCTTCGGTTCTTCCTGTGTCCAGATGACCTCACGCAGGGCCGGGTAGCGCTGCATCAGTGGCTCCAGGTTGCGCGCCGGGAAGGGGTAGAGCTGTTCCACGCGCACGATAGCGATCTCTGGATGCTGCCCGCGTTGATCGTTCGTCGCCAGGTCATAGTAGACCTTGCCACTGCACAGGATCAAGCGCGTGACCTGAGCGCGGTCAGCGCTGCTGTCGTCGATCACGGGCTGGAAGCGCCCCTGAGCCAGCTCCACCGGCGCGGACATCACCGCCGGGCTGCGCAGCAGGCTCTTGGGTGCCATGATGACCAGGGGCAGCGGGTCGGTCGTCAGCAGGCGCGCTTGACGCCGCAGCATATGGAAGTACTGCGCAGCGGTCGTCAGGTTCACCACGCGCAGGTTGATCTGGGCGGCCATCTGTAAGAAGCGTTCCAGGCGCGCGCTGGAGTGATCCGGGCCGGCCCCTTCGAAGCCGTGCGGCAGCAGCAGCACCAACGAGGGCGTCTGCCGCCACTTTTCGCGCGCGGACACGATAAATTCGTCAATGATGGCCTGGGCGTTGTTGTTGAAGTCGCCGTACTGTGCCTCCCAGATCACCAGGCGTTCCGGGCGTTGGACGTTGTAGCCGTACTCAAAACCCAGCGCCGCCGCTTCACTGAGGGGGCTGTTGTGAATCTCAAACGAAGCGCGGGCTTGGGGCAGGTTGTGCAGCGGGACGTGCGCCTGGCCGCTCTTGGCGTCATGCAGCACGGCGTGCCGATGGCTGAAGGTCCCGCGTTGGCTGTCCTGCCCGGTTAGGCGGATCGGCGTGCCGTCCGCCAGGATGCTGGCAAAGGCCAGTTCTTCAGCCGTGGCCCAGTCGATGCCGGGGGCGTTCACATCAGCGAAGGCCTCGCGGCGCTTGGCGAGCGTCTTCTTGAAGCGCAGCGAGTAGAAGTTGAAGCGGTCCGGCACCATCAGCGCCGCGTTGATGGCGTGCAGGGTATCCAGCGACACGCCGGTCTCGACACGCTCAGCCGCGAGCGGCGGGGCTGCCACGCTGGGCCGGTCGTTCATGTCTTCGGCGGGCGGCAGGTTGTCAAAGACCGCTTGCAGGTGATCGCTGTGCTGCTTGACCAAAGCCTCGGCGTCCTCAGCGCTGAGCTGCCCCTGCGCGATCAAGCGGTCGGCCCACAGTTGGCGCGCGGTAGGGTGCTGACGCACGCGCTCATACAGGGCCGGCTGGGTGAAGCTCGGCTCGTCCAGCTCGTTGTGGCCGTAGCGCCGGTAGCCCACCAGGTCAACGAGGATGTCCTTCTCGAAGCGGTCTTGATAGGCAAAGGCGATGCGCGCCACTTCGATACAGGCGGCGGGGGCGTCGGCGTTGACGTGGATGATGGGCACCTTGAAGCCCTTCGCCAGGTCGCTGGCGTAAAGCGTGCTGCGGCTGTCGTCGGGGTTGGTGGTGAAGCCGATCTGGTTATTGGCGATGATGTGGATGGTGCCGCCCACCCAGTAGCCCGGCAGCAGCGAGAGGTTGAAAGTTTCAGAGACGATGCCCTGGCCGGGAAATGCCGCGTCGCCATGGATGAGAATCTGCATGGTCTTGTCCGCGTCGAATTGGGCCGGGCCGGGCTGGTCGGTACGGGTGCCCGCTGCGCGCGCCATGCCCACTGCCACCGGGTTGACCGCTTCCAGGTGGCTGGGGTTGGGCGGCATCGTCACCACCAGGTCCTCGCCCCGGATGTTCTTGCCGATGACCTGCTTCCAGGCCATGTGGTACTTCACGTCGCCCTGGGTGATGCCCACGTCGTCGCTGAGCAGGTCGTCGCGGAACTCGCTCAAAATCTGTGCGTAGGGCTTGCCCATCAGGTGAGTCAGCACGTTCAGGCGGCCCCGGTGCGCCATGGCGATGGCGATCGTGCTCATGCCCGTGCTGCCCGCCAGCGTCACGATTTCGTCCAGGATGGGCAGCATCGTGTCCAAGCCTTCGACGCTGAAGCGGTACTTGGTCGGGAAGCTGCGCTGCAAGAAGTGCTCAAAGGTCTCCACCTGGGTCAGGCGGTCCAGCAGCGCACGCGCGGACTCGGCGTCGCCTTCCCAGCGGTAGCGCCCGGACTCGGCGGCTTCGCGCAGCCATTCGCGCTCTTGCGGGATGCGCATGTGATCGTTGTCGTAGCCGATGGCCCCACAGTAGACAGCCTTGAGGCGTTCGATGGCATCGTAGGCTGATTCACTCTGTTGGGCGATGGGGCCTTCACACAGGGCGGCGGGCAAGCGGCGCAGGTCATCCTCAGTGAGTCCGTGCGCTTCCGGCGCGAGTTCGGGATCACCGGGCGGCGGCGTGCCCAGCGGATCAAGCTGGGCGGACAGGTGTCCGTACTGGCGGATGGCCTGCGCGTATTCCACCACGCCCACGGCACGCCGCACATCGACGAAAGTGTCCATGGCAGCTTGGATACCGGCCTGGGCTTCGGTGGGGGTGTAGGGCGATGCAGGCGGTGGGGTGCCGGTGAGCTGGGCGATCACCTGCGGTGACCACTGGGCGAAGGTCGCGCGGGTGTGGGGATCAACCGCCTCTGGGTCCTGGCGGTAGCGCTCGTACAGCTCCAGGACATAGGCAGCATTGGGACCGTGAAAGTCAAGCATAAGCAAGAACTCTGCGCCTTTGCGCTAATCTATAAGCAGATAAACAGCGGATCGTTGCGCTCTGCTGCCGATTATAAACAGGACTCTGGCGGCTGTGTAGCACAACTGCGGCGTTAATGATGAGCCTGTGCTTAGAAATGTATCGGTGGCTGTGGCCGCTGCTGCCGCGTCAGAACCTCACGCGACAAAGCCGCCGCTTCACGTTATACTTAGCATGGAGACACCTGTCTTATTTGCATAAGGCGCGCCGCGCTGGATGGACCCGAGCATTATGGACATTATTGACTCTCAGCTCAACACACAGGACGCCCGCTATCAGCAGAACCACGCCCACAACCTGACCCTGGCACAGGAACTGCGCGCGCGCCTGGCCCAGGTCCGCGAGGGCGGCGGCCCCAGCTACCAGCAGCGGCACCAGCAACAGGGCAAACGCTTCGTCCGCGCCCGTGTCGATACGCTGCTGGACCCCGGCTCGGCCTTCTTGGAGATCGCGCCCCTGGCCGCCTGGGACCTCTACGACGACAGCACCCCCGCAGCGGGTATCGTCACTGGCATTGGGCGCATCAGCGGCACTGAGTGCCTCATCGTCGCCAATGACGCCACCGTCAAGGGCGGCTCCTATTACCCCATGACGGTCAAGAAGCACCTGCGCGCCCAGCAGATCGCCCTGGAGAACAACCTGCCCTGCATCTACTTGGTGGACAGCGGCGGGGCTTTTCTGCCCATGCAGGACGAGGTCTTCCCTGACGTGGACGACTTCGGGCGCATCTTCTACAACCAGGCCCGCATGAGCGCCGCCGGCCTCCCGCAGATCGCCAGCGTGATGGGAAGCTGTACGGCGGGCGGCGCTTACGTGCCCGCCATGAGCGACGAGACGGTCATCGTACAGGGCACCGGTACCATCTTCCTGGGCGGGCCGCCCCTGGTCAAGGCCGCCACCGGCGAAGAAGTCAGCGCCGAAGACCTGGGGGGTGCCCACGTCCACACCCGCACCAGCGGCGTCGCCGACCACTTCGCTGAGGACGACGACCACGCCCTGGAGATCGTGCGCGGCATCGTTGAGACACTCAACCGCAGCAAGTCGCTGCACGGCATGGACATCCGCCCGCCGGAGCCGCCGCTCTACCCAGCGGAAGAACTCTACGGCTTGATCCCCACCAGCTTCCGCGAGACCTACGACGTGCGCGAGGTGATCGCCCGCCTGGTGGACGGCTCGCGCTTCCGGGAGTTCAAGGCCAACTACGGCACAACGCTGGTGACCGGCTTTGCGCACATCGAAGGCTACCCGGTAGGGATTATCGGCAATAACGGCGTGCTCTTCAGCGAGTCGGCGCTGAAGGGCGCACACTTCATCGAGCTGTGCACCGCGCGCGGGATTCCGCTGCTGTTTTTGCAGAACGTGACCGGCTTCATGGTGGGCCGGGCTTACGAAGCGGGCGGCATCGCCAAGGACGGCGCGAAGATGGTGCACGCGGTCGCCAATGCCAACGTCCCCAAGCTGACCCTGGTTATCGGCGGCAGCTTCGGCGCGGGCAATTACGGCATGTGTGGCCGGGCCTATTCGCCGCGCTTCCTGTGGATGTGGCCGAACGCCCGCATCAGCGTCATGGGGGGCGAGCAGGCCGCCAACGTGCTGCTGACCATCAAGCGCGATCAACTGGCGCGGCGCGGCGAGCCGGACCTGGACGCCGATGCACAAGCCGCCTTCAAGCAGCCCATCCTAGATAAATACGAGCGCGAAGGCAGCCCCTATTACGCCAGCGCCCGCCTGTGGGATGACGGCATCCTAGACCCTATCGACACCCGCCGGGTGCTGGGCTTGGCGCTCAGTGCGGCGCTGAACCAGCCTATCCAGCCGACACAGTACGGCGTCTTCCGCATGTAGAACCGCCCAGTCAGGGAGATCATCCGATGAACGACAGCAGCGCTGACAGCGCCACTCGCACGCCCTTCGTGCTCATCGTTGAGGACACGTCCGATCTGGCGGGCATCATCGCGGAAATTCTGGAAACGCTGGGCCTGGACTTCTACCACGCGCCGGATGGCCGTGCCGCGCTGGAGTTCCTCGCCGAGTATCACCCGGACTTGATCCTGCTGGACATCGGCCTGCCCGATATCAGCGGCTGGCAGGTGCTGAATACCCACCTGGAAGGCTACGAACTGTTCTGCCCGGTGATCGTGCTGACGGCCTTCGACGACCCAGCCAACAAGCTGATCGGCAAGCTGCACAAGCACATCAGCGTTTACATGACCAAGCCCTTTACCCCCAGCGAGCTGCGCGACGAAGTGGTCAAGCTGCTGCGTCACGGTCCACCGGCGAAGTGAAGCGGGATGCGCCTAGTTGCTGATGACCGGTGCCTGCCGCAAATGTGCCGTGCCGTTGGCTTGGGCCAGCATGAAGGCGGCGGCATCCGCCCGCGCCAGACGGGGACCCGTGTTGACGCCCACCCAGCCCACGCGGATATTGCCGCTGTAGTCACCATCGGTGAGCATAGGCGCGCGCACCACCACCCAGTCGCGGTCACTCGCGCGCACCTTGTCCACGGACAGCGCGGACTGCCGCAGCACCTCACCTGCCATCGTCTTGAGTGCGAACTTGATAAAGTGATTGAAGAGCTTAGGCTGATCCTGGGGGGCGTCCACGCCAGCCCCGGTCATGTAGACCAGGCGCATGACGCCCGCCTGCTGCATGGCCGCGATGATGTGCTCGGCGGCGCGCGGCAGCATGTCTGGGGCTGCGCCCTTGGTCGGGGCCAGCGTGCTCAGTACGGCGTCAACATCCGGGGTGATGGCGCGCTGCACGTCCTCAGCGTTCGTCACGTCCCCCTGAACCAGGGTCAGCCGCTCATGGGTGAGGGGCATCTTGGCCGGGTTGCGCACGAAGCCGACGACCTGATGCCCGGCGTCTAGGGCCTGCTGGACGAGGGGCACCCCCGTGCGGCCCGTTGCGCCAAAAACGACAAGTTTCATGCTCATATTGTTTCTCCTCTGAAGTCTGAGTGCATTGATTGGCTAGACCGGTCTACATAATTTGGGCAAAAAAACGCGGTGGCCTCACAGCGCCGCACGGATTACCAGGGCCAGCTCTTCCGCTGCGTTTTCCAGCGGCGTCTGGCTGCGCCCGGTGCGGCACAGGATCACGCCGCCCTCAATGGCCGCAATCGCGAGACACGCGATCCGGTCGGCGCGTGCGGTGTCGATGCCGCCTTGGTGCAGCTTCTCAGCGAAGGCCGCCTGCCATTGGCCGTAGATGCGATCGCAGGCCTCGCGCAGGGTGTCGCTGCTGGACGCCATCTCCATCGCAATGATAGTGATCGGCCCACCGGCGCGATAACCCGACCGCGCTACGTTGACGGCGATGTTCAAGATGAACTGCCGCACCGCCTCGGCGGGATTATCGACCTGTGCCAGGTTATCCTGAATGCGCCGCAGCACCGTTTGCCCGACGCGCTCAATGGCTTCGATGGCCAGCGCTTCTTTGCCACCGGGAAAGTGATAGTAAAGCGAGCCTTTAGGGCTGCCGCTTTCCTTGATGATCTGGTTCAAGCCTGTGGCGTGATAGCCTTGCAGCTCCAGCAGTTCGCAGGTCTTTTCGATGATTTGGTCGCGTGTTTTTGCCATACTCACACCCAAATTATACAGACTGGTCTACACAATTGCAAATGAAGGCTGCCTGAGACTCAACCGCGCCAGGCGTCACGGTAATCCTGCACGAACTGCGCCAAGGTGAGGGGCGGGCGGTCCAACAGGCGCGCTGCGTCCTGGCTGACCTGGGCCGCGTTGCCCATGCGGGTGATGGTGTACAGGGCCGTGACCACCAGCGCAAAACGCATCGAGCCGCCGCTGCGCCACTGTCGCCAGAAGAAGACCGGCGGGGCGGGGTTGGTGTAGGTGATGCGGCGGCCCAGCACCTCAGAAAGCTGGGCGGCGACTTCATAGTAGTCTAAAGCCTGCGCGCCGGTAAGGGTGTAGCAGCGCCCAGCGTGGCCGTCCTCGGTGAGGGTCTTCACGGCCACAGCCGCGATGTCGCGCGTGTCGATGAAGCTGGTCTTGGCGCGGCCCACTGGCACCGCGATCACGCCATCGCGGCGGATTTCTTCGCGGTGCGTGGTCACCAGGTTCTGCATGAAGAAGCCGCAGCGCAGAAAGGTATAGGGCAGGCCTAGTTGCTTCACGGTCTGCTCGATCTGGTAGTGCGGCACGCGCTTATTGGCTGCCACCCCCTGAATGGACAAAAAGACGACGTGCTGTACCCCGGCGTCGGCGGCGGCTCGCAGCGCAGGCGCGATGTCACGCGGCACGTTGGCAAGCGCCGGCGGGCGTACCAAAAACAGCCGCTCAATGCCGCGGAAGGCATCCGCGAAGGTGTTGGGGTCGGTGAAGTCGAAGCGCACGATTTCCGCGTCAGCGCCGAAACGATCGCCGAAACGATCGCCGAAACGATCGCCGAAACGATCGCCGAAACGATCGCGGGCACGGTCGGGATTACGGGCTGCGATGCGCAGCGGATGGCCCGCAGCGTGCAGCCGCGCCGACAGCTCTGCGCCAACACTACCGGTCGCGCCCGTAACGAGTATCGTTGCCGTCATGGTTGGGGTCCTTGGATAGCCGGGCAAGTGCAGTGATTATACCAAATGGTCTACATAATTTCAAACGCCACACACACACCGAAAATATGATACAATTCCCACATCATAAATCGTCCTGTTTGAGTGTGCGCTGTGTAAGCGCAGGAGGCGCATCTGGACTCGTTAACCCTTGCTCGGCAGATCGTGGACATCTTAGAAGCGCACAAAGGCGCTGAGATCGTCCTGCTGGACCTTCGCCCCGACTTCGTGCATGACCCCCAAACCCTTACACCGCCCAGCAGTGACCCAACGGTCATCATGGAGGGGCGCGTGACGATCGACCCGGTGGCTGATTTCTTCGTGATCTGCAACGGCACCAGCGACCGCCAACTCAAGGCCTTGACCGAGCACGTGCGCGGTGAGGTCAAAGAGGCCCACCCCGGCCATCTGCCCTTCTCCATCGAAGGCGAGGCCGACTGCGGCTGGGTGCTGATGGACTACGGCGGCGTGATCGTGCACCTCTTCCTCAGCGAAACCCGCCGCTACTACGACCTTGAGGGCCTGTGGCGCAGCGAATCGCGGGTGATGCTGAGCATTCAGTAGATTGACTCACCCCGCCCCAGGCATCGCATAGCCGAGCCGCTGCATCATCGGCATGTGCAGCGACTCAAGCAGGGCCAGCTCGTCCGGCGTGTAGGCCGACTCCCAGTCGGTGTTGCCGCCGAAGCCGTACATGCGCGGGTTGGCCTGGCTGCGGCCATCGAAAGCACTGGTATCCGGCGACTCGGCTAAGGGCAGCCCGCTGAGTGTCGCGATCTGTGCCGCGATGGCCGCCCGCTCCGCCAGCATTGACTCGAAGCGCAGGCGTAGGTAGCGCGCGCCGAGCGACTGCGCCGCCTGTGCCCAGGCCTGATGATAATCACTCCACGAGCCGAACTCCGCCTCGCCCTGGATAAAAAACGTCAGCGGGTAGCCCTGGCCGTCGTTGCGGTCGCGCCACAGGTTCTGGTACGAACGGAACACCGGCCCCGGATGGCGCACCGGCTGGAGCACCGTCTCGCCGGGGAAATAGTGCGCAAAGGGCAGCGCGTGTGTCTTGACGAAGAACACCGTGTCCTCAGCGGCCAGGCGCGCGCGGTTCTCTGGCGTCAGCCAGGCCTCACAGCCGCGCATCAAGTAACGCTGATCCTTGGCGTAGGGCGGCACCGTCTGGTCATACAGCGCGATGTGCGGCTCGGCCAGAATGCCCGCCCCCCACAGCAGGCCCGGCTTCCGCAGCATATGCAGCCCCAGTGCCCGCCGCCGCGCGCGCCAGTTGGTCGCATAGGCGAAGTTGACCGGGTAGCGCGGCGTCCGCTTGTAGACGCTGCTGGTCGGATACTGAAGGTGCGTGTGGATGATGTCGCGCGTCAGCGAGTTGCCGCAGCGCGGATACGAGGCGGTGTAGATAATCATCGCGGTGTGTCCTTTAGGGCGTGTTGATACAAGTCCAGGTATTGGGCGGCCACCGTTGGCGGGCTGAAGCGCGTCAACACCGACTCGCGCGCCGCGTCTCGCAGGGATGTGCCCGCGCCCAGCGTCCAGGTGATGCCTGCTGCCAGCGACTCGGCGTCTCCTGGTGCGGCCAGATAGCCCGTGCCTTGATGCGCGATCAGGTCCGGCATGCCGCCCAGATCAAAGGCCACCACAGGCGTTCCGCAGGCCAGCGCCTCTAGGACGGTGTTGGGCAGGTTATCTTGCAGCGCGGGCGTGACGAAAGCGTCCGCGGCGGCATACAGCAGCGCCAGCGTGCGCTCATCACGGACGCGCCCCAGCGAAATCACCGGTGGACCGCCCGGCCCCAGGTGCAGCGTGCCATCGCCAAAGGCCACGACGTGCAGGTTGTCTACGGACGGCAAAGCGTGCAGCGCCTCGATTAGCAGCGGCATCCCCTTACGCGGATCGCCTAGGTCATGTGCCCCGGCCAGCAGCAAACGCGCCTCCGCGGGCAGCCCCCACACCTGGCGTGCGGTCCGGCGGTCATAGGGCTGATACAAGCCAGTCGGGATGGGGTTAGGGATCACGCGGACGGGTGCGTTGGCAAACAGCGCGCTGCGGCGGGCTTCTGCGGCCATCCACTGACTCGGCGCGGCGATGTGCAGCGGCAGACCGGCCCAGGCGCGCCGCTTCCGCGCCAGATTGCGGGCGGCGGTATCGCCCGGCAGCAGCGGACAGTCGGCGCAGTCACCCGCGAAGCCGTCACAGCCTGCTGGCGGATAGTGGCAGCCGCCAGTCATGGGCCATGGGTCGTGCGGCGTCCAGACGATAGGCGCGCCCGTGCGCTGAT
>CAYWGJ010000108.1:0-10055 GCA_964457835.1 uncultured Anaerolineaceae bacterium | reverse complement strand
GTGACTTAACCGTCCCCGCGTGACTTAACCGTACCCGCGTGACTTAACCGTCCCCGCGTGACTTAACCGTCCCCGCGTGACTTAACCGTACCCGCGTGACTTAACCGTCCCCTACTCAAATCCGCGCACAAGCAGTACACTCCATGCTCGTGACCCGCTGACGATCCGAGCCATGGAGTGACTGCCTTGACCCCGAAACCGATCCGCACCCGCTTTGCCCCCAGCCCTACCGGCCCGCTGCACATCGGCGGCGTGCGTTCCGCCCTCTTTAGCTGGATGTTGGCGCGCCATGGCCGCAGCAGCGGTGTGGGCGGCCAATTCGTGCTGCGCATCGAAGACACCGACCAAACCCGCTTCGTGCCCGGCTCGCTGGAAATGATAATGGACGCGCTGAAGTGGTTGGGCATCGACTGGGACGAAGGCCCAGACCTGGGCGGTCCGTATGGCCCCTACACCCAGTCTCAGCGGCTGGAGCTGTACCAGAAGTGGGCGAACTGGCTGGTCGAAAATGACAAAGCCTACCGCGCCTACGACAGCAAAGAAGAACTGGCCGCCATCAACGAGGCCCGCCGCGCCCAAAAGCTGCCCCCCGGCTATGACCGCCGTCACCGCGCGCTGACGCCCGCCCAGGAGCAGGCCTTCATCGACGAAGGCCGTCAGCCGGTCATTCGCCTGAAGATACCGCTGGATGGCAGCATCACCGGCCAGGACTTGATCCGCGGCGACGTGACCTTTGACAACAGCACCCTGCAAGACATCGTGCTGCTGAAGGCCGACGGCTTCCCGACCTATCACCTGGCACACGTCATCGACGACCACTTCATGGCAATCTCGCACGTCACGCGCGCTAACGAATGGCTGCCCTCGCTGCCGGTACACCTGCACATCTGGCGCGCCTTCGGCTGGGATGTGCCGCACTACGCACACCTACCCGTGCTGCTGAATCCCAACGGCAAGGGCAAGCTCAGCAAGCGCCACGCGGGCTATTCTGAGGACGGCAAGCAGGTGCTGGTGCTGGCGAAAGAATTCATGGACGCCGGCTACTACGGCCCGGCGGTGGTCAACTTCCTGGCCAACATCGGCTGGAACTACGGCGATGAGCAAGAGGTGTTCGACATCGAAGACGCCATCGCCCGCTTTGACATCACCCAAGTGCAGGCGGCCAACAGCATCTATCCCATCGAAAAGCTGGACTGGATCAACGGCATCTACATGCGCGAACACATGAGCGCTGACGAACTCGCCGCGCACCTGGTCAAGCCGTTGGAGGCCGCCGGGCTGACGGTCGATCAGGACCTGCTGCGCCAAGTCGCGCCAGTGGTGCAGACCCGCCTGAAGACCTTCAACGACGTGGTAGACATGGCCGGTTTCTTCTTCCGCGCGGACTTCACCCCCGCCAGTGCCGCCGACCTCATCCAGAAGAAGATGGACGCTGAAGGCAGCATCCGCGTGCTGGAGGCTGTCATCGCCAAAGCCGAAGCCCTGCCCGAAAGCGACTATGTAACGGCCACGCTCTACGACGCCTTCAGCGCCATGACGGAAGACCTGGGCCTGAAGCGCGGCCAGCTCTTCGGTATCATGCGCGTGGCCCTGACCGGGCAGACGATCAGCACGCCGACTTTTGAAACCATGGAAATCTTAGGCAAGGCGGCCAGCGTGGCGCGCTTCAAAATGGCAGTGGATGTGCTCAAATCATCGCAGTAGGACGCCCGGCCCCGTGTGGAGTAGAGCAGGCGTCAGGCAGGCGGCGTCGGGGCGTGTGTTGGCGGGATGTGGGGCTTTTCGTACAATGAAAGCGTCGCAATACAGCGGCATCTGCATCCCGCGCAATTGACACTGGAGAAGGAGTGCACACCATGTCCCGCCGTTTGATTCTCTTGCTTGCCGCCCTGCTGCTGACTATCGCTGTCGCGGTGCCCGCCCTGGCTCAAGAAACTTACGCCTGTGGTGATCTCAGCGCCGATGCACACGACGAAGCCGGCGAACGCTTCCGGGCCGACGCGCAGTACCTGCTGGCCGTCGAAGCCTACACCTGCGCCCTGGCCCTGGACCCTCGCGATGCCTACTATCACAATGAACGGGGCCGCAATTACGACGATGCCGGGCTGTATAACGAGGCCATCAATGACTTTACCCTGGCCCTGGAATACGACACCAACGACGAAGCCCACATCTTCCTGACCAACCGTGCCTACAGTTACATCGCCCTGAGAGACTACAACATCGCGCTGGCAGACGCCGCCGCCGCCATCGAAGCCAATCCGGACTACGGCAATGCCTACATCGCCCAGGGTAACGCCCATTATTACCTCTACGACTACGAAGCCGCCATTGCCAGCTATCAAGAGACCGTGAACATCAACGACCGCGACAGCAACGTCGGCGTTGCACATTTCAACAGTGGACTGGCGAATTACGAGCTGGGCCGCTACGAAGCCGCCGCTGAGCGCTATCGGCAAGCGATAGAAACCTACCCCAGCTTTGAGCGTTCGTACTTATCCTTGGGTAATGCCTACGCCGCCCTCAACGACGAACGCGCCCATGTCTTCTTCTACCAGTGGCTCCAGCGCATTGAAACCGAGCGCGTCGAGTTTGAAAACCGGCAGCCCAACGATGAAACCTTCTCCATTGAGCGCGGGCGCGTGTTCTACTTCCGCTTCCCGGTGACACAGGGACAGCGTATCGTCGCCCAAGCCACTGACCGCATCATGGACCCCATGCTGCTGCTGCTGAACGAAAACGGCACGCCCATCGCCAGTGACGACGACAGCGGTGTCAGTCTGGATGCCGTAATGACCCTGGAAGAAGCCCCCAGCAGCGGCACTTACACCCTGGTCATGGGCCACGCCTACGACAGCGATGCCAGCGACAACCTGACCCTCAGCTTGAGCGTAGACGGTTCCATTGCGGTCGGCTTCCAGACCTACGCCTTGGAAATTGGTAACCCGGTGCGGGTCTTCACCACCGGCGGCGACTCGCTGAACCTGCGTGCGGGTACCAGCACCGAAAGCGACATCCTGACCAAGCTGGAAAACGGCACGGTCGTGACGCTGCTGGAAGGGCCGCGCAAAGAAGAGGGCTACGCTTGGTGGAAGGTCCGCTTGGCAGATGGCAGCGAAGGTTGGGCGGTAGAACGCGCTGACGAAGAGCAGACGCTCAAGCCGTTGATGGAAGTCGGTGGGCAGGCCCTGGTCTTCACTACTGACCGGCTCAACGTGCGTGCAGAAGCCAGCACCAGCGCCGAGATTGTGACGCAGCTCCAGCCGGGTGCGGTGGTGGACATCATCGGTGGGCCGGTGACAGACGATCAATATACTTGGTGGCAAGTCCGCGCGGCGGGCGGCAGCGAAGGCTGGGCCGTGGAGCGTATCCCCGATGAGGATACCTTGGTGGGCAAGCCGGCCCCGCGCATGGACTAAGCCGACGGAATGCACACCGCCCCTGCGTAAGCCCACAGCAGGGGCGGTGTATCGCCTATCAGCCCTGGGGCGGCTCGATGCCCGCGCGCTGAAGCTCCACGTCAATCACAGAGGCAAACACGCTGAAAGGCTGTGCGCCGCTGACCTGACGCCCGTTAATGAAAAAGGCCGGCGTGCCGCTGATGCCCAGGTCCTGCGCGTCGAAGAGGTCCAGCGTGACTTCATTGCGGTAGCGTCCGCTGTCGATACATTCCTCAAAAGCGGCTACGTCGATGGCGTTGTCTTCCGCGAACTGTACATAGGTGGCGCGGTCGCGGCGGCTCATGTCCGCAAACATGTAGTCGTGGAACTCCCAGAACTGGCCCTGCTCATCAGCGCAGTGCGCGGCTTCGGCGGCGGGGGCACTGCTGGCGGCCAGGATGGGCATGTCGCGGTAGACGAAGCGCACATGCTCGCCGTAAGTGTCTATGATCTGCGGTAGGGTTTCCTGGGCAAAGCGCCCGCAGAAGCCGCAGTTAAAGTCGCTGAATTCCACAATGGTCACCACGGCATCTTCCGGCGACGCGCCCTGAAAGGGGTCATTGTCGGCTAGGGCGTTCAGCTCAGCATTGGCGGCGTCTTCCATGGCGCTGGCGACGATCTCGGCGATTTCCTCGCGGGATACGTTGTCGCTGCTGCCGCCGCTGGCGGTCGTACTGGCCTCGGTGCTGCCGCTCAAGCTGACCTCCGCAAGGGCGCTGTCAATGGCTGCTTCCACGTCAGCCCGCGTGAGGCCGCCGCTTAGTTCGGCATCGGCCAGCGCATCCGCGACGACGGCTTCCACGTCAGCGCGGGTCAGGCTGCTGCCGAAGAGCAGCGCCCCGATCAGCAGGCCGACGATCAAGAACAGCGCGCCGATCACGACGTAATTCAGGGCAGCACGGGACACCGTTTCCGGGCCAGCGTTGGTCTCGTTTTCGCTCACAATCCTTCTCCTGGTTGCATCCCAAACACGTTAAAGTCGCAGCTCTTACAAACATCACTGCTCAGACGCCCCAAGTATACCCCACATTACCCGCTGCTTCGGCGGGCATCCGGCGGGCATCCGGCGGGCATCCGGCGGACGCTGCCCCTCAGCGGCTTCATTCAAAGACGGTTCGGTCGTGGTCGGGGTGGTGCGCACGTTGACCACACGCGATGGGCGCTCGATGGTGTCAGCGGGGAAGGTGCTCAAGTGAGTGGTGTCCACGCTGACCTCCAGGCCGCGCTGTGACACCCAGGCGAAGCCGCCCGTTTCCGGTAGAGGCACACGCAGCCACTGACCGTCGGCGCGGATAGCCGATGTAGGTCTCCGGCACGGGGATCAGGGTCTGCCGCGTGCCACCGCTGAGCAGGCCGATGCCAACGCAGAAGCCCTCGTCATTGCGCTCCATGCGGGTGATGGCGACTTCGGTGCTGGGGCGCAGGGCAACCAGGGTTGCGCCGTCGAAGAGCTGAATCTGTGCCTGGCCGCTGGCATCGCTGCGCACGCGGCCCCCCACGCTGACGATGCTCTCGGTACCCAGCGTCACCCACTGGTCGGTGCCGCTGCGCATCACTTCCAGGCCGGGTTGGATGACAGTCACCAGGGCGGCGACCTGCGTCTGTATTGCTTTACTTTAACATACTTCAGAGGCCAGCGTGCAGTCGCCCTTGAAACGCGTGCGTTACGCTGTTAAAATTCAGCAAACACAAGCTTAACATTTTCTTAAACTCACACGTTGACCGACCCGCGTCGGCGAAAGGAGTTTTACACTATGCACGATCGCAACGGCGCCCAAGAGGCCATCCTCAGCGCGGACGCCCGGGCCAGCCGAGACTTCATCGCCCGTTTGGGCCAACAAGTCGAGCCGCTGCATCCCACCGACAGCGTGAGCGACGCCGCACAGCGTATTCTGCTGCGTGACCTCATCAAGATGCTGGAACACGAAGCCGGCAGTCGCAGTGGGCAAGACATCGAAGACGTGCACCAGATGCGCGTGGCGATTCGCCGGATGCGCAGCGCCATTCGCCTGCTGAAGGACGCCTTCAGTGACCAGGCCCTCATCAGCCTGCACGACGGTCAACTGCGCGAAACTGGGCGGGCGCTGGGCTTTGTCCGTGATCTGGACGTGCTCATTGAGGATGTGCAGGCTGCCCACCAGGAAGCACAAGCCGTCGGTATGGATGCCGACCCCTTTAACGCCGTCATCAAAGGCCTGGAAAAGCGCCGCCGCCGCGCTCGTAAGAAGCTGGTGATCTACCTGGACAGCAAGCGCTACCGCCGCTTCGTCAAAGATTACGCCGCTTACCTGACGCAGCCGTCTAAGTCCGGCAAGGCTAAGGCGAAGGACGCTGCCAAGGTGCAGCCGCATGAGCTGCGCCATGTGGTGCCTACCCTGCTGCACGAGCAGCTCGCTGTGGTGCGCGCCTACGACAGCGTGATCCCGGCCCCGCCCGAACGCCCTAAAGACGGCAGCGACCCACAGCCCGCCCCGCTGCCACACATCGACACCCTGCACCAGCTCCGCATTGAGATCAAGCGGCTGCGCTACGCCACCTGGTACTTTACCGACGTGTTGGGGGCATCCACGGCGAAGTTCATCGACGAGACCAAGCGCCTGCAAGATCACCTGGGGCGCATGAACGACATCAGCGTTGCACATCAGTTCATGGAAGACTTGATCGAGGATGATGAGCTGGACGCTGACCTGGTGCGCCCCTACCTGCGGCACATGGCCCAAGAGAGCGCCACCTTGCAGGAAGGATTCCCGGCGGCCTGGGCGCGCTTCAACACGCGCACCGTGCAGTCGCAGCTTTCCAATGCCCTGCTGGTGCTGCGCTAGCCCACGATGAGGGGCAGCGTCACGCGGAAGACGCTGCCCACGCCGGGCGTGCTCTCCACGGTGAGCTGACCGCCGTGCTTTTCGACGATGCGGCGCGCTACTGGCAGCCCCAGCCCCAGCCCCGGCGTCGAGTGTGAGTCGTCGGCCCGGTAGAAGCTCTCAAAGATGCGCGGTAGATGTTCAGCGCTGATGCCGATGCCCGTATCCTGAAACTCGATCAGCAGGCGGTATTGATCGTGGGTGCTGCGCACCATCACGGTGCCGCCCGCTTCGGTGTAGCGGATGGCGTTGTCGAGCAGTTTGGCAAAGGCCATGTTGAGCTGTTCAGCATTAGCGCTGCACTGCATGTCTTTGTCGGGAAGGGGGTCACTGGTGAGGGTGATCCCTTTTTCGGCGGCGATCTCTGAGAAGGCATCGACTAGGGCGCGCAGGACATCGGCCACGTTGCAAGGCTGACGGCGCAGTGGCGTGCCATCCTCAATGCGCAGCATGGTCATGGCCCCTACTAAGAGGTCGTCCATGCGCTGGGCCTGCTGGTCGATCACGGCCAGGCGAGCTTTGGCGCGTTCATCGTCGAAGAGGCGGCCCAGCAGGTAGAGGTTGGTGCGGATGACAGACAACGGTGTCTTGAACTCGTGCGCGGTGCTGGCAATAAAACGGCTGAGCAGCGCCACGCGCTGCTGTTCCATCTCCAGTGACCGCTGTTCGGCCTCCATGCGCTTTTGCTCAGTCAGGTCACACAGAAAAACGGTGTAGACCAGCTTGTCGCCACTGCCGTCCTTGCTGATGGCGGCGCGCGCTGGGAAGGTGCTGCCGTCCTTCCGCTGGCCGCTGATGTGCCCCCGTTCGTGCATCTGCCGGGTGGTCAATGCCTCATCACGGAAGACCTCGACGTACTCACGGTGCACGTGGGCAAAAGCGTCGGGGATCAACACCTCCAGCGGCTGATTGATGACTTCATCATAGCTGTAGCCGAAGATGCGTTGGGCGGCCTGGTTGAAACGGATGATGTGCTGCTGATGGTCGATCATCACGATGGCATCGGCGGCGTTATCCAGTACCTGAGACAGGTGGCGCTCGTTCTCATACAGCAGCGCATGGCGCTGCTGGGCGCTGAGCTTCTCGTGGCGCAGCGCGTCCACTTCGTGCACGATGTTCAGAAGCTGGGCCTGCCGCTGGGTTTGTTCACCGCGCAGGGTGCTTTCCAGGGTGTGGTACTGCTCGTAGTGGTCTAAGGCCTGCTCAAGCTGGCCCTGCCCGCGATGATAGGCGGCTAGCAGGCGGTGTGCCTCCGCCATTTCTTGCCGCGAGCGGATGCGGCGTGCGTGCTCCAGGGCGTGTGTCAGCAGGGGGTATGCGTCGGCGTCCTGGCCCTGCTGCATGGTGCATTCCGCCAACAGCCAGCAGGCTTTAATTTCCTCGGTGTTGTTGTTCATCTTAGCGGCCAGGTCCATCGCATGTTCAAAATTGACCTGGGCCAGCTCCCAAGCACTTTGCGCCATGTGCACCCGCCCCAGGGTGTTCCAGGCCCGTGCCTCGTCATAGCGGTGGGCAATGGCTTGATACATTGCGACACTGCGTTCAGCGAAGCTGGTGGCACGTTCGTATTCGGTCAGGTGATAGTGAACTTCGGCCTGGTTTGCCAGCACCAGCGCCATGATGCGGGCGTGCCCGCTCTGCTGGGCCAACGTGAAGGCTTCCTCGAACTTGGCGCGGGCGGCGCGGTACTGCGTCAGGCTCATCAGCACCTGACCGATGTTGTTCAGCGTACCGGCGATCCAGTACCCCTGACCCAGGGTTCGCCACTGTTCCAGGCCGCGCAGCGCATAGCGCATGGCTGCGTCATAGTAGCCCATGCTGCTCATGCTAAAGGCCATCACGCTGCCCAGGAGGTAGGCCTGGTTCCACACGTCCCCCAGTGCCTCGAAGTGTTCCAGGGCGTTCATGGCGTGTTTCAGGGCTTGGACGTAATCGGCGCGGTGGTTATTGGCAGCGGCCAGGTTGCGCTCGGCTTCAGCCAGGCCACGCCGATAAATGCGCTCCGGTTTTACACTCACGTCGGCCAGGTTATAAGCCCGCTGCGCGTAGGTCAGGCACAGCGCGCTGTCCGTCGTGCGGATCACCCACGCAAAGGCGTTGAGCAGGTCCACGCGCGTTTCGTCGTCGGCAGCCGCCTCTATGCGGGCTTGCAGCTCCGGCACGGAACGCGGCGCGTTTTCTTCATCCGGGATGCGGTTACCGCCCGTTTGCTGCTTAGGCGGGGTTGAGTCCACAGACATAGTAACCTAACGCATTCACTCAAGTGAAAAGTCTCCCTATTCTAACCACAAATAGGCGCATGTACACTTAAGATCATGCGAGAAGTTCAGTCCACTGCACTCGCATACCCTGGACTCAGCCCTCGTCGCTGTAGACCTCACGGTCATAGAGCGGCTGCACCGGGCGGTGATTGTCCGGGAAAACAGCGGTAAAGGCGTCCACCTGTGCGTCGCTGAGCGGGATGGGCTGCGCCATGACCACCCAGTGCACGCCTTCGGTGCAGGGCGGCGTGGTCAGCGAGCCTTCGTAATAGTAATAGGCGTGATCCTTGGGCAGCAGTGCGCCGGGGTCGATCATCAAGCCGGTGTACTGCGGCCCGCATTCTGCCGTGGGCAGATGGTCAAAAAGCGGCGCGTAGCAGGGCGCATCCACCTGTGCCCCCCCGCTGAGCATCACGCCCACCACCAGGATTTGCCCGTCGGCGGCGGCGTGCACCAGGTGCATTTCCATTTCAAAGAGTTGGCCGTCCAGGGTGTGCTCGCTGGGATGATGGAAGTGGAATTGGCGCAGGTGATAGGGCACGCCGTCGTAGTTCAGCGTCAAGCCCTGGGGCACGTCGATCTGGATGCTGTGGCCGTTGTGTTTGGGTTGCAGTGGGATCGGACGGTAGTTGAAGGTCAGGCTGTGGTGCCCGGTGTGGCGCGCCGCGTGGATGTCCACCGGGGACTGCGCGTGGCCTTCGCGGCAGGCGCTGAAGCAGGGGTTCAGTTCTGCCCAGTGGTCGGGGCCGTGGGCTGCATCGTAATTCCATTCTTCGCTCATCGTTGTGCTCCATGGTTTTTCATCGCATACGCATGTCACCCCTCACTCTACGCAAGCCGCCCGCCACCTGCCAGTGACAGCTTTCCCGTTAGACTGCGACAAAGCTCACAGGATCACCCAGCCCAGGCGCGTCGCACGGACTACGGCCTCGGTGCGGCTTTGCGCGTCCAGCTTACTGAGGATGGCGTTGATGTGATATTTCACCGTGTTGGGGCTGATTTCCAGACGCTGGGCGATGGCCTTGTTCGTCAGGCCCTCCGCCATGAGCTGGAGCACGTCGAACTCGCGCGGGGTCAGGGCGTCGTAGTCGTCGGGGGCGTCTGTAGCTGGATCGCCTGCCGCTGTGTTCAGCAGTCGGGGTGTCAGCGCTGGGTCCAGTACCACCAGCCCCGCATCCACCGCGCTGAGGGCATCGGCCAGCAGGTCCGGCGTGGAATCCGCCAGCAGCAGCCCATAGGCGGGTGCGTCGCTGAGGGCTGCCGCAGATGCCGCCGCCGCGTTCAGGTCCGGCAGCAGCAGCAGCAGCGGATAGGCGCTGAGGACATCCAGGGCGGGCAGTGCGGTGGTGGGATCATGTCCCAGGTCAACGACCAGTAAATCCGCGCGGAACACGGCCAGGGTGTCGTCCAGCGGCGGCGCATCACTGAGGTCGTCCTCGGCGCTGAGGCCTACCTGCCCGACGACCTCCACGTCCGCCACCACGCGCAGCAGA
>CAYWGJ010000107.1:1482-10084 GCA_964457835.1 uncultured Anaerolineaceae bacterium | reverse complement strand
GCACCGCACCCACCGCCGAGGTCAGCACGAAGAAGAAAGGCCGCCGCGCACCCCGCACGTAAGTCAGCGGCGCGCGGATGACCGTGGCAGCCACGCCCACCCGCGCCACATATTCTTCCGCCTCGCGCTTAGCATTAAAGTAAGTCCGGCTGATCCAAGGTGCGCGGGCGGTGCTCAGCAGGATGGTGTGTGGCACGCCGTCACTGATGACCATGTTTATCACGTTGCGCGCACTGACGAAGTTGAGGCGGTGATGGTTCAGGCCGCGCGCCGGGTCCGCCGTCAAGCTGCCGACTGTGTTCACCACGCAGGCGTGACCACGCGCCCGCCCGCGTAGGCTGGCCGGGTCCCAGACGTCGGCTGTCGCCCAGCGCACCCGGTCCCGCAGTGGGCCGAGCCGGTCCTCGGCTTCCGGGCGCACTAACAGAGTCACGTCCGCGCCCTCTGCCAGCAGCGCCGCTGCAATGTAATCCCCCAGATAGGTGCCACCGCCCGTAACCAGCACTTTGTTGCGCGTGGATGTCGTGGGAATCATGCCGCCTGCCCTTCGAGTCTCGTCAGCGGCGATTGTACTGGCTTGGGCGAAGGGCGTAAAGCGCAGGACACGCTCAGCGTGCCGCCCTATACCGGCGGAGTCAGCAGCGCCGCCGCCAACAGCCAAAGCAGCCATCCAGCCACCATCAGCAGTCCGAAGCGCCCATGCAGCTTGGCGGTTTGCCCCTGGGCGGGGTGGAGCATGGCCGGGTCGGTCTCGGTGTTGAACACGCGGATCAAGCGCAGGCTCTCCGGCAGGGTCAACAGCGCCAGCAGCGCCCCTGGTGGGATCAAGCCCACGAGCACCAATCCCGCCAGGCTGACATAAGCCCCACCCACCAGGATCACGTACTCCACGCGCGCGCCCTGACGTCCCAGCATCAGGGCCAAGGTGCGCTTGTTGGCGGCGCGGTCGGCGTCCATGTCGCGCAGGTTATTGGCGTGCAAGATAGCCGCGACCATCAGCGCCACCGGCAGGCTGACGGCCACTAGGTCCCAACGCAGCACCGGCGCCATGACGTAGTAGGCCCCCAGCACGATCATCGGCCCCATGAAAATCCCGGCGGCCAATTCGCCCAGGCCATTATACGCCAGCGGGAACGGCCCCGCCGTGTAGGTGATCGCCACCAGCACGCCACCGATGCCGATCCACCACAGCGCCGGGCCGCTCTGTGAGAGCAGGTACAGGCCGATGAGCGCCCCCCCCATGATGGACGCCGCCGCGCCGAGTGCGACCTCGCGCGGGCTGAGCACCTGGTTCTTGATCGTCATGCCCTGCCCGGCCACCTTGAGCGCATCCGCACCGCGTTTGTAATCGTAATACTCGTTGACCAGGTTCGCGCCGGTTTGCAGCAGCATGGTGCCAATCAAAGCCAATACAAAAGGAACGATGCCAAACACACCCTCTTGGACAGCCACCGCCGCTGCCACGCCCATAGGCACGTAGGACGCGGTGAAGACGCGCGGACGGGTGGCACTGTACCAGGCCTGAAGGCGGGTAGGGGGCGGTGGCGTGGGTGATGCAGTTGTTGGGGCGCTCATGGGCGGGTCCTTCATCCTGTGTATGCAGATAGCATGGGCAAAACCTTCGATCAACAGTGTAACGCCAAGCGCTTAACCGGGGGTGAATCGCGTGATGTAATAAGCAGCTTACCGGCATTTGAGGCGAAAGTGATAGATGTCATGGGCAATCCATGAGGGGGCACATGATAGCCGGGTAAACGCATGATTTATACTGCGAATACAATCTATTCGGCTATCCGCATACATAAAAGACGCTTATTGTGGCCCTCATCCCAGAGCAAGAACTGACCCTACTGCACAAGAACATCTGCCAAGCCCTGGCGGACCCCAAGCGCATTCAGATTCTCTACGCGCTGCACGACTCGCCGCTGCATGTGACGGCGTTGGCAGCACTGCTTGAAACGCCGCAGCCTACCGTATCACGGCACCTGGCGGTGCTGCGACAGCGCGCGCTGGTCATCCGGGAACGGCAAGGCGCGGCGGTGGTTTATCGCCTAGCCAGCAGCGACATTATTGACGTAATCCAAGGACTGCGCCGCGTGCTGCACGGTTCCTTGACACGCCAAGCCGCCCAGATCGAGTCCGGACTGCAAGTGATGGAGACCGATACCTGAGCGCAGGTGCGCCCTGTGTAAGGTTGGACACGGGCAGGCACTTGGCATAGGCCAGGCGGCTGCATTTTGACCATAAACAGTCATGTTGTCATCGCGAAAGGAATGGATTGACCATGAAGAACTTCAGATATATCTGGGTGTTCGGGCTGGCAGTCACCGCCTTGATTATCATCTTGCCGATTGCGTTAGTAGTCACTGAGCCACAGGTGTCCCCGGACGACCCCTGGGCTTACGTGCCGGTACGCAGTGAAACGGTGGATCACAGCGCGCTGGTGCCCGGCCCCTACGCCAATGGTGAAGAGGTCACAGCGGCCTGCCTGGAATGCCACACCGAGGAAGCCCATGAGGTGATGAGCACCGCACACTGGACCTGGGAAGGCGAGCCAGTCATGCTGGAAGGCCGTGACGAACCCGTCACCATCGGCAAGGCCAACAGCATCAACAACTTCTGCATTGGCGTGCAGAGCAACTGGCCCAGTTGTACCAGCTGTCACGTCGGCTACGGCTGGGAAGACGACAGCTTCGACTTCACTGACGCCAACAAGGTAGACTGCCTGGTGTGCCATGACCAGAGCGGCGGCTACGTCAAGGGTAAGGCGGGCGTAGTCGCAGAGGGCGTAGACCTGGTGGCGGTCGCGGGCAGTGTGGGCCGCCCCACCCGTGAAAACTGTGGAAGCTGCCACTTCAACGGCGGCGGCGGCAACGCCGTTAAGCACGGCGACCTCGACCAGAGCCTGCTGTTTCCCTCGGAATACGTGGACGTGCACATGGGCCGTTACGACTTCGTCTGTGTGGACTGCCACCAGGCCCAGGACCACAACATCAAGGGCCGCAGCATTGGCGTCAGCGTGGACAACACCAACCAGGTCTTCTGCACCGACTGCCACACGGAGGACTTGCACGAAGACCAGCGCATTAACGCCCACGTGGACACTGTCGCCTGCCAGACCTGCCACATCCCCCAAGGCGCGGTGCGTGACGCCACCAAGATGCACTGGGACTGGTCCGCTGCCGGGGACTTCGACCGCGAACAGAGCAGCCACGAATACCTGGCAATCAAGGGGTCCTTCGTCTACGAGGCAGACTTCACGCCGGAATACCTGTGGTACAACGGCATGGCCGATCGCTACATCTTCGGTGACCTCATCGACGAAGACGGCACCACCGAGCTGAACCCGCCGCAGGGCACCCTCACCGACCCCAACTCGAAAATCTGGCCCTTCAAGGTGCACTACGCCAATCAGGTTTACGACACAGAGTTCAACTACCTGCTTCAGCCCAAGACGGCGGGCGAGGGCGGCTACTGGACCGAATTTGACTGGGACCTGGCCGTACGGCTCGGCTCACAAGCGTCGGGCATGGTGTACAGCGGGAATTACGGCTTCACCGAGACCAACATGCACTGGACGCTCAGCCACATGGTAACGCCTAAGGAACAGGCCCTGCAATGCACCGACTGCCACGGCGAAGGCGACCGTATGGACTGGGCCGCCCTGGGCTACAACGGCGACCCGATGATCTGGGGCGGGCGCAACGTGCAGCGCGCCGACGACGACGGCAGCACCTCGGTGGGCAGTGCCTCCACCGAAGCGGCACCGGGTGACTAGCGCCGGGCAGAAAGGCAGAGAATGCGCAACGCACTAAAACGCACACACATCGGGCGGGCGGCGCAGCGACATTGGCCGCTGACGCTGGCCCTGCTTCTGACGGTCGTCATCGTGGCGGTGGGCCTGCTCAACGGCCTAGCCCTTGCCCAAGAAGACGCTGACGATCCCGACACCGAGACCGGCACCAGCATCCAGGGTGGTGGTGAGGCCGAACCCGCTGAGCTGGGCGCACTCATCCTGCCCTGCGGCGTGGAAGAAGATCAGGTCTGTGACAAAGGCTCGCCGCTGCACCCCCCCTACGCCGTGCTAGACGCACAGGGCCGCCCCGTCATCGAAAGCGGCCAGCCCGTCTCCACCATGCAGACCTGTGGCAGCTGCCACGACGCAGACTTCATTGCCACGCACAGCTTCCACAGCGACGTGGGCATCAGCCAGTTCAACGCCAGCGGCGTGCCCGGTCAACGCGCCTGGGAGACCAGCCCCGGCTACTACGGCGGCTGGAACCCCATCACCTACCGCTACCTCACCCCGCCCAGCAGCGGCCTACGCCAGGACCTGACCACGGCGGCATGGGCCATGACCGCGGGACTGCGGCACGCAGGCGGCGGCCCGGCGCTCTATAACGCGGAGGGTCAGCTCCTCAGCGCGCTGGACCCCAACGACCCGGCCTACGCTCTGGAAACCCAGATTATGGACCCAGAGACGGGTGAGCTGGTCCCTTGGGACTGGCAAGAATCCGGCGTGATAGAGATGAACTGTTTCGTCTGTCACCTACCCGTCCCGGACCACACGGCGCGCCTGACAGCCATCAGCAGCGGCGAATTCGGCTGGGCCAACACCGCGACCATGCTGCAATCGGGCATCGTCACGCAGGACGCCGACGGCAGCTACGTCTACAACCCAGAGGCTTTTGATGAGGACGGCCTGCTGACCCCCGACTACGTGCACTTGCAAGACCCCAGTGCGGAAAACTGTGGGGCCTGTCACGGCGTCACACACAGCAACGCGCAGCTAGCGCTGCAACTGGACAACCTAACGATTAACGAGTGGAGCACGCTCACGACGGGCATGATCTTCAGCCCACAGCGCCTGAGTAACAGCGGCCTGAACATTCAGGACAAGCTGGCGCAAAGCCATTCCTGGGACATCCACGCTGAGCGCGTATTGAGCTGTACCGACTGCCACTACTCGCTCAATAACCCGGTCTATTTCCAGGAAGACCCGGCCAGCCGTCCCTCACACTTGATCTTTGACCCGCGCCGCCTAGACCTGGGCGAATACCTGTATCGCCCGCTGCATCAGTTCGCCAAAGGGTCCGGTTCCGTGGACAGTGCCCTGGCCCCCGAACTAGACAACAGCCTACGCCGCTGCGAATCCTGCCACACCATCGAGACAACGCATGACTGGCTGCCTTACAAGCATCAGCACGTCGAGGCGATGGCCTGCGAGAGCTGCCACATCCCAGAAGTGCATGGCCCGGCGCTGCAAGCTGTGGACTGGACCGTGCTCACCGGTCCCGGTCAGGCGCGCACCGAGTATCGCGGCGTGGAAGGCGGCACATTGGACATGGACAACCTCAACACCACGCTGCTGACGGGCTATGAGCCGGTGCTGCTGCCGCGCGTCAACGCCGACGGCACGCAGTCGCTGGCCCCACACAACCTGGTCAGCGCCTGGTACTGGGCTTACGGTGACATCGGCGCGCCGGTGCCGCTGGCTGACTTAGAGCGCGCCTGGTTCACGGAGGACGCCAGCTATCAAGCGGACCTGCTGGCGGCTTTCGACGCGGACGGTGACGGCCTGCTGCTGCCCGCCGAACTGGTGATCGATACGCCCGCAAAAGAGCAGGCGGTCAAAGAACAGCTCAGGGTGCTGGGCATTGAGAACCCGCACATCGTCGGTGAAGTGCTGCCATACCCGATCAATCACGGCACGGTCACTGGTAATTGGGCCACCCGTGACTGTCAAGACTGCCACAGCGAAGACTCGCGCGTGACGGCCCCCTTCGTGCTGGTGAGCAACACCCCCGGCGGCGTGCCGCCCAGCTTCATCAGCGGAACGGGCGGGGCCAGCCTGATGAACGGCACCTTTACGCCGGGCAGCGGCGGCGCGCTCTTCTACCAGCCCGTGACGCGGGGCGAAGCGGCCACCTACTATCTGTTGGGCCATGACCTGGTAGAAATTGTGGACCTGGCCGGAATCCTGCTGTTTTTCGGCACGCTGGCGGGCGTCAGTGGGCACGGCCTGCTGCGCTACTTGTTCGCACGGCGGCGTGCCAAAACCGCCGGGACACAGGGTCATGCAGAGCTGGAGCGCGTGTACCTTTACACCGTCTATGAGCGGCTGTGGCACTGGCTGCAAACCGCGCTGATCTTCGGTCTGTTGTTCACCGGCTTGGTGATCCACCGCCCGAACACCTTCAGCATCTTTGACTTCCGCTGGGTGGTACTGGTGCACAACGTGCTGGCGGCCATCCTGATCATCAACGCAGTGCTGGCAGCCTTCTATCATTTCGCCAGCGGCGAGATCAGACAGTTCCTGCCGGAGCCGCGCGGCTTCTTCCGCCAGTCCATCGAGCAGGCGATGTTCTACCTGCGCGGCATCTTCCGCGGGGACCCGCACCCGCTGAAGAAAACGCCGGAACGCAAGATGAACCCGCTCCAGCAGATGACCTATCTGGCGATCCTCAACGTGCTGCTGCCGGTGCAGATCATCACTGGGGCACTGATGTGGGGCCTGCAAGAATGGCCGCAGATCGCGACCAGCTTGGGCGGGCTGCCGGTGCTGGCACCCATCCATACGCTGGCAGCCTGGCTCTTTGCCACCTTCATCGTCGCCCACGTCTACCTGACGACCACCGGCCACAAGCCGCTGGACGGTATCAAGGGCATGATGCTGGGCTGGGAAGAAGTCGAATCGCACGGCGACGCCAGCCCGCACACAGATGCGCCGCCCGCCGGAGCAGCAGGCACCGCGGGGGACTAAACCCATAGCGAATCCGTTTCCCGCTGCTGGATGAAGCGCTCAGCAGTGGGAAACGGCAGGCATCCCCCTAGAACAACCCGACTGGAAGATGGAGTATGAACACAGACATGGCAACTTATACCCCCACTGAGCAAGAGGTCAAAGACCGCCGCCGCTTCAAGCTGAGCGCCTTGATGAGCCAGACAGCCCGGCCCTACATCAACTCTTACACCGCCGGCGTGCTGCTGGGCGTGGTGCTCTTCATGAGCTTTCTGGTCACGGGCAGCGGCCTAGGCGCGTCCGGCGGCCTAAACCGTTTTGTCGTCTACGTCGAGGACGCCATCGTGCCAGACCACGTGAACAACACCGCCTACCTGGCGTCCATGGCGGGCGGGGACCTGAACCCGCTGGATAGCTGGATTGTGTTCGTGACCCTGGGCACCATCGCGGGCGGATTTGTATCCGGCCTGGTCAACGGGCGCACCAAGCTGGAAACGGTGCGCGGGCCGCAGGTCTCTGTGAGCTTGCGCTGGGTGCTGGCCTTTGTGGGCGGCGCGGCCATGGGCTTTGGCGCACGACTGGCGCGCGGCTGCACTTCGGGGCAGGCGCTTTCTGGCGGGGCGGTGCTGTCCGTTGGAAGCTGGCTGTTCATGTTCGCCGTGTTCGGCGGGGCTTACGCCTTGGCCTACTTCCTACGCCGCGTGTGGAACTAAAGGAGCTAAAACCTGATGCCACCTTTCCCGGTTAACATGGAAGCGACCTTCGGGCCGCTGGGTGCGTTCTTCATCTACTTCGTGATCGGTTATGGCTTCGGTACCGTGTTGGAGCTGGCCGGTTTCGGGCAATCGACCAAGCTGGCCGGTCAGTTCTACTTTAAGGACATGACCGTGCTCAAGGTCATGTTCACAGGCATCATCACGGCCATGGTGCTGGTCTTTCTTGCGTCGGGCCTGGGCATCCTGGACTACAACCTGATCTTCGTGAACCCGACCTACGTCTGGCCGGGCATCATCGGCGGCTTGATTATGGGCGTGGGCTTCATTGTGGGCGGCTTCTGCCCTGGGACCTCGCTGGTGGCTGCGGCCACGCTCAAGCTGGACGGCATCATGTTCGTGCTGGGCGTGTTCTTTGGCATCTTCGTCTTTGGCGAGACCGTCGGCTTCTTTGAGGACTTCTTCAACAGTTCCTACTTGGGCCGCTTCACACTGATGGACCTCTTCAACGCGGAAGTCGGCATCATCGTCGTGGTGATCGTGGCGGCGGCCCTGATCGCCTTTTTCGCCTCAGAACGCTTAGAGCAGCGCTTCGGCGGCAAGCCGGTTGGCAGTGCCCCGCGCTGGCGTTACGGTGCGGCGGCGGCCATGATGGCCGCGGCGGTGCTGCTGCTGCTGGTGGGTCAGCCGACCAACGCGGACCGCTGGGCGGCCCTCGAAGCCGAAAAGCAGCCCCTGCTGGATGGCCGCGCCGTACAGGTACACCCGCTGGAGGTGCTCAACCTCAAAGTGGCCCCCGGCGTCAAGCTGATTATGCTGGACGTGCGCGACGAAGCCGACTACAACCTCTTCCATGTCATCGACTCGCGGCATCTCCCGCTGGAATCGCTGCTGGACGAAGTGCCGGAACTGCTGCAAGAGCCGTCCAACACTGTCTTCGTGACCGTCAGCAACGACGAGGCCGCCGCCACCGAAGCCTGGCAGATGCTGGTAGCCGAAGCCCTGCCGAATGTCTACATCCTGGATGGCGGTATCAATAACTGGATCGACTTCTACGCCGAAGAAGATTTCAAGCAGGCACACGCCGCCGATACCCTGATGGCAGATGCGCAGGACGAGCGGCTCAACTATCGTTTCACGGCGGCGC
>CAYWGJ010000107.1:0-1472 GCA_964457835.1 uncultured Anaerolineaceae bacterium | reverse complement strand
GCGGCGCTGGGGTCGCGCTATGACGCCGCCGAGCCGCACCTGGACCACTTCGCCGACGTGGAGTACGAGTCAAAGGTGACGCTGGAAGCCTCACGCGCTTCAGCCGGCGGCGGCTGCGGCTGAGGAATATCACACGGCATTTGCTGCAATCGTCACTGCCCCGACTTAGTTGCGAGTCGGGGCATTTTTGTGGTGCGTTGACCACTGTTTAGCCCACGCCGGGCTTTTCACAAGGCACTGTGCCGCATGTCTTGTGTTAGTATTAGCTTGTATGCCTTCATCCTTCGTTTATCAGGTCATCGGGATGCAGCAATGAGCGAAACAGGACAGCCTCAAGCAGGTAAACAGGCCCTGGTCGGCACCACACTGGGGGATTACGAACTGGTGGAGATGGTGGCGTCCGGCGGTATGGCGCGCATCTACAAAGGCCGTGACCGCCGCCTAGACCGCATCGCCGCCGTGAAGGTCCTCATGGGCGAACTGATGGAAAACGACGACAGCCTCACGGAGCGCTTCGCCCGTGAAGCCCGTGCCATCGCCCGCCTGGACCATCCCAACATCATCCCCATTTACCAATACGGTGAGCAGGATGACTACTACTTTCTGGCGATGAAGTTCGTCCAAGGCCGCGACCTAGCCGACGAACTGCGTGATCTGCGCAAAGCCGGGCAGCGCATGAAGGTCCCCCGCGCGCTGGAACTGCTGGGACAGGTGGCCTCTGCACTGGATTATGCCCACAGTTTCGACATCATCCACCGTGACGTGAAGCCCAGCAACGTGCTGCTAGACGGTGAGCGCGCTATTCTCACCGACTTCGGCCTGGCGCTGTGGCAGTCTGTGGACAAGACCATGGGCACCGCCTTCGGCACGCCGCGCTACATCTCCCCAGAACAAGCACTCGCCAGCGAGAAGTCGGTGCCGCAAAGCGACATCTACTCGCTGGCGGTGATGGTCTACGAGATTCTCACCGGGGACATGCTCTTCCGCGCCGACTCGCCGATGGAGATCGCGCTGAGCCACATCAGTGACACGCCCACGCCGCCGCGCCAGATCAACCCGGACATCCCCGAAGCTGCCGAAGCCGCCATCCTCCAAGCCCTGCGCAAAGAACCCGAAAAGCGTCAGCGCAGCGCCACGGAGTTTATCAACGCACTGCGCACCGCCTACGCGGCCCCCACAATAGCGGAAACGCCGCCCAGCACGCCCACACCTCTCAACCGTGACGACCCCGGTCTGAGTACCCTGGTTTTCAGCGATACGGATAAACGCCGCAACGCCTTTGATCCGCTGGTAACGCCCACCGCAAACCTGCCAGACGCCGCCCGCGCCGCGCTCAAAGCCGAAGCCGCCAAAGCCAACACAGACGCCGCTACCGCACGCGACACAAGCCGCACGCAGCGCAGCGGCCCGCCCCTGCTGCTGATCGGCGTGCTGCTGCTGCTGATCGCCGGGGCGGGCGGCGTACTGCTGCT
>CAYWGJ010000106.1:8215-10169 GCA_964457835.1 uncultured Anaerolineaceae bacterium | reverse complement strand
TGAACACAGTGTACTTGGGACAAATCCTGTGTCCACTTTTTCGGGGTCAGTTCAAAAAGCCAATAGCAGCGCATCACAATGCACCCGCCGTGCGAAATGATGCTACAATGCTTACAAGGCGTTGAGAAACAGCATCCAACGCTGAATGCTTTTTCGCGCATATTAAGGAAAGGACTGCATTGGCATGGGCCGCGTTTTTGACGAAATCAAGCGCTTCTTCGATCAAGACGACTGGAAATACGAAGTGATGGAGGAACGCCCCATCATCCGCCTGGGCTTTAGCGGCAAGAACGGCAGCTTCAACTGCTTCGCCCAGGCCCGTGAACAGCAGGAACAGTTCGTCTTCTACGCCATGTCGGCCATTAATGCCCCTGAGGAGAAGCGAACCGCCATCGCGGAATTCCTGACCCGCGCCAACTATGGCATGATCCTGGGCAACTTCGAAATGGACTTCAACGACGGCGAAATCCGCTATAAGACCTCCATCGATGTTGAAGGTGAAGAGTTAACCTTTCACCTTGCCAAACAGGTCGTCTATGCCAACGTGATGACCATGGACCGCTACTTCCCCGGCATCATGAAGGTGCTCTACAGTGACATCGCCCCGGCAGACGCCGTAAAAGAGATCGAAAATCCCTCCTGAGCGCTCGACTGTGCTGCATACCACATCACACACAAAACCCGCCCTGGTAAATGCTGGGGCGGGTTCGTTGCGTTGCTTATCGCGTTCAGTTTTTGTTAGCTGACCACGACGACGTTGGTGGCCTGCTTGCCCTTGCGCCCCTCAGTGACTTCGAACTCAACGGCGTCGCCTTCGTTGAGCGTCCGGTATCCCTGTGATTCAATGCCGCTGTAATGCACAAAGAGATCGGTACCGTCTGCCTGCGTGATGAAGCCGTAGCCCTTCTCGGCACTAAACCACTTCACCGTCCCCCGCACGCGCTCTGCCATATTGCCTGTAGCTCCTTCGGTCTTGCAGATGAAATTAGGTCGCTCACGCTGAGAATCGCATGAGCACTTGCAGTATACACCGATTCGCAGCGCAACGGTGGTAATGTAAAGAATTTCAAACGGGGTATAGCGACAACACACCGGCCTCAAGGAACATCAACATGAAATTATGCTATGGTGAATAGTGTCACATTGATTGTTTATTCCATAGGAGCCGCACGATGAACGACGTCGCTTTTCCAAACATTTTGGAGAAACAGCCCTCCAAAAAGCCGTCCAAGGCCAGCTATAAGCTGTTGAGGTCAATGGTAACGCTTTACTATATCATTGGTACCCTCAGCATGTTTGCGAGTGTTATTCTGGGTGTCACCACGGCGTTTGGAACGTATGGCACAGTTGGCACCGGAATCGCTGTCATGGTGTCTGGTATTATCGCTTCCGCGTCCTTCCTCGTCATTCCGCAGATGATCGAGGTGGTTCTGGAAATGCTGCATCATCATCGCGCTATCGCAGAGCAAAGCCGCCTGCAAACACAGGCCCTGCGTGCTATCGCGGTACGTCTGCGCAAATAGCAGCACACTACACACAGTCTGCGGTATGCTGGGCGGGTGAACACAACAGCACCCCATCACAAAAGGACCCGCCCCATGGACCCACTGCCCGTCACCTACGCCGACATCCTGGCTGCTGAAGTGCGCATCCGGCCTTATGTACAGCCCACCCCCCTGGAAGCGGCCCCGGACCTCGGCTCGCAGGTCTGGCTGAAGCTGGAAAACCTCAACCCGACGCACTCGTTTAAGCTGCGCGGCGCGCTCAATGCCGTGCTCTCGCTGGACCCCGACGCCCGCGCCTGCGGCCTGGTGACGGCTTCTTCCGGCAATCACGCGCAGGGACTGGCTTACGCCGCACACTTGGTCGGCGCACAGGCGCAAATCCTCATGCCCACGCACACGCCCCACCGCAAGGTTGAGGGCGTGCGGCGCTGGGGCGCACAGGCCGTGCT
>CAYWGJ010000106.1:0-8205 GCA_964457835.1 uncultured Anaerolineaceae bacterium | reverse complement strand
CGCGTTCGGCGACAACTACGACGCCACCGAGACCGAAGCCCGCCGCCTGGCACGCGACGCCGGCCTGACCTACGTCTCGCCTTACAACGACGCGCACGTGATCGCCGGGGCGGGCAGCATCGGCCTGGAGATTGCCGCACAGCGCCCGGACACGGCCCGTGTGCTGGTCTGCGTGGGTGGCGGCGGCTTGATCGCGGGGATCGGCGCGGCCCTGAAAGCCACGCGGCCTGATGTACAGCTCATCGGCGTCAACGCACGGAGCGCCCCCAGTATGCACAACGCGCTCAAAGGCACCCAGCACCCGGAAGCGTGGGACACTCTAGCCGAGGCGCTTTCTGGGCGCATCGAAGACGGTGCCATCACGCTGCCCATGGCCCGCGCGCTGATCGACGAGATTCTGCTGGTGGATGAAGACGCCATCGCCGAGGCCATGCGCTGGGCGGTCGATGTACAGGGTTGGCTGGTGGAGGGCGGCGGCGCGGTGGGGATCGCAGCACTGCGGCGCGGGCTGGTCCCGGCAGATGACCGCCCCACTGTGATCGTGGTCAGCGGTGGCAACCTGGACGGGACCACCCTACGCCGGGTATTGGGCAGCTAGCGCACGCTGGCTTACAGCACGCTCTGGATGAGCTGGTCGATGCTGCGCGGGCTGGCCCCGGAACTGCGCTGCACCGGCTGGCCGTCCTGGAAGACAATAAACGTGGGGATGGACTGGATGCCGAACTCCGCCTGTGTGCGGCGGTTTTCGTCCACGTTGAGTTTGGCGATGACCACCTTACCCTCGTACTTCTCAGCGACCTTTTCCAGGTAAGGGGCGATACTCATGCAGGGGCCGCACCACGCCGCCCAGAAATCGACCAGCACTGGCACCTTGCTCTTGAGCACCACCTTACGGAAGGTCGAGTCGGTGACCTTGACCGGCTTACCGCGCTTGCCAGTGGGTGCAGCAGACTTGGGCTTATCTTCGAGCAGCGGGGCGTCGTCCAGCAAATGCGCGATGTGCGCGCGCAGGTCCGCCGGGCGCACGCCTTCCGCCGTGGACTTGACACTGCGCCCGAAGAAGGCCGGGGTCATGGTCACCAGCGCGGGCAGGGTGGGCTGATCGTACTTGGCGTAAGTTTCGGGGTTAGCGCTGGCGTCTACCTTGACGACCAGCAGCTCACCAGCGCGCTTCTTGGCTTCGCGCTGCATGGCGTCTTCCAGGGGCTTATCACGCTGCGCGTCCAGCAGCACCAGCACGGCAGGCTGCTTCTGCCCCAAGACCTTTTTCAGGCCGCGGTCATCCGTCGTGATAGGGGTATCGAGTACAGGCATGGCTTACTTTCCTTACATCATTCACTGACCTTACCCTTGCTAGACGCCGCCGCTGCGCACGATGTTACGCGGCCCGCATCAGTCCGCGGCACTTTCCTGCTGACCGATTTTGCGCCGTTTGAAGAAGTAGACCTGGGTCACGATGGCCGCCGCGTAGAAAGCCGCCACGGTAAAGAAGATGGGCACGAAACCGTATTCACCGTAACGCACTTGCAGCGCCCCGCTGATCTGTGGCATGACAAACCAGCCGAATTGGAACGAGATGCTGCTCAGGCTGATGGTGAGTGCCTGCACTTCCTCAGGCACGCGTTCCAGCATGAAGGTCTGGTAGATGGGGTTGCCCATGTTCATCAGGCCCAGGCGGAAGTTGTAAGCGATACCCGCGATCAAGAACCACAGGCCTGCACTGCCTATCCCGCTGGGCACGACGTAAGCGCCGATGCCCAGCAGCAGCAAGAAGGGGATCGACAGCGCCTGCGTCAAGATGACAGCGTTGATCTTGCCGCGTGCATCCGCCAGCGGGGGCGCGGCAAACTGCGCCACCGCCATGGAGATGCCGCCGAACGCGAACACCAGACCGATCACCGGGTCCGGCTGGCCGTACACGTTGCGGAAGTAGACGTTCATAAAGGGCTGCATCAAGCCCGCACCCAGCCCGATAATCAAGTTCGGGATGAAGAACGGGATCAGCAGCAAGCCGTGAATGCGCAGCAGATGCCAGGGCAGCTTGGCCGGTCCCGCGTTGGGGTCCGCAATGATCTTGACGCCCGCCAGCGGCAGCACCGCCAGCAGCGCGATCAGGGCCAAGGACCCCAACGCCCACTGATACGCCAGCGTGCTGGTCGGCTCAACACCCAGCATCCCGGCATAGAGGCTGGGCAGGCTGCCGCCGATGGTGTTGCCCACGAACATGGCCGTCATCATCAAGCCCAGATTGAAGCTGAAAACCCACTGCCGCTCATCGCGTGAGGTGTTATGCATCAGGAAGGGGGCCACGATTACCTCGCGTGAGGCCTGGGCCGTGCCCACCACCATACGGAAGATCACGAGCGCAGCCTGCATCGGGAAGAAGACCAAGCCGAACAGCGCCAGCGTGCCCACCAGCGAAGCCCCAATCATCAGCTTTTTTTGTGAGAAGCGGTCCGCCAGGTACGCCACCGGCAGCGCCACCACGATAGCCGCCAGCGCCTCGGCGGTTTGCAGCGTCCCGATGAAGGCCTCGTCATAGCCTAGACTCAGCACATAGAAGTTGAACAGCAGCCGAAACGCGCCGAAAGCCAGCCCAGTCATGAAGCTGGCCGCCAGTACCCGCCGCGCGTTGGGCGAAAAGCTGCGCAGTTTGGCGATATATGCTGCCCGACCCTCAGAAAAGCGACTCATGCGGCCCCCTATCATGGATGTGGGAAAACCCGTCTATTCATGATAGCGGGTAGCCCGCCTGACGTCATGGGGCCAATGCCGCAAATGGTTACCACACCGTCAGCCAGGGTCATAGCGCAGCACGAGGTGCGCATAGGCATCAACCCGCGCCGCCCAGTCCGCCGGGATGAAAACCGTGCTGTCTAACTGAAAGACCAGCGCCGGCCCTCGGAAGCTGTCACCGGGCCGCAGTTCATCACGCTGAAAGCGGCTGCCAGGAACCGGGCCACCTGTCAGCGGCTGTGGCTGAATGCGCGGTTTATCCACCACACCCACCGCCTGCACACGCAGCGCCGCCGCTTCTACCGCCCGTTCCGTGAAGGCGTGGCCGTAGGCCTCCGCATGTGCCGTGTGGAACGCCTCGCGCAGCATGTCGGCATTCATGGCGCTGCTGTAGGCAACCCCCAGCTCATAGGCCTGCCCCGCGTAGCGTAAGTCCAGCGTGGGGCGCATGAGCTGGCGCTCCGGCGCAAAGCCATCCGCGCTGAGGGCGTCGGCGGCCTCTGTCAGCATCGCGCTGAACTCGGCGTGCAGCGTAGGCATCAGCGAGTCGTCCAGGCGTGCCACCCGGCCACGCAGCAAGTCGTGTGTTACGTCCGCGACTAACAGACCCAAGGCACACAGCACCCCCGGATGACGCGGCACGATCACCGTGCTGATGCCCAAGCGTTCAGCCACATCACAGGCGTGCAGCGGCCCTGCGCCGCCAAAGGCCAGCAGCGCGAAATCACGCGGGTCATAACCGCGCGCCACCGACACACGCCGCACGGCCCGCTCAATGTTGGCGTTGGCGATGGCGATCACACCCAGCGCAGCGTGTTCTTCCGCCTGGACCTTGTAGCCCATGGCCTGCCCCAGCGCCGTGAGGGCGTCGTGCGCCGGGGCCAGGTCCAGCGCCATGCCGCCGCCTAAGAAGCGTTCCGGGTCCAGGCGACCCAGCACGGCGTTCGCGTCGCTGACCGTGACCTGTGTCCCGCCCCGCCCGTAAACAATCGGGCCGGGGTCGGCACCGGCACTTTGCGGCCCTACGCGCAGCGCGCCGCCCGCGTCCAGGCGGGCAATGGACCCACCGCCCGCGCCAACCGTCTCAATGTCCAGCAGGCGGATGCGCAGGGGCAGGCCGTCAATCGCCGAGTCGGGGCGGCGCACTGGCTCGCCGGGAATCAGCGCCACATCCGTGGAGGTGCCGCCCATATCCAGCGTAATCACCGATTCGAAGCCCGCCAGCCGCGCCAAGTGATGCGCCGCGATCACACCTGCCGCCGGGCCGCTCAACGCAGTCTGCACCGCCTGCTGGCTGATGTGTTCGGCGCGCATGATGCCGCCGTCGCTCTTCATGATGCGCAGCGGCACCGGCAGCGCTGCCCGCAGTCGGTCTACATAACGCCGCATCACCGGGCGCACGTAGGCCTCCAGCGCGGTGGTGCTGGCCCGCTCGTACTCGCGGAATTCTGGCAGCACCTCACTGCTGAGCGCCACATCCCAGTCGAAGCCGCGCGCGCGCACCCGTTCCCGGACGAGCTGCTCATGCGTCGGGTCCAGGAAGCTGTACAAAAAGCACACCGCCAGCGACTCGATATCCAGCGCGGCCAGGGAATCCAGCACGACGTCGAGTGCGTCCAGGTCCAGCGGGGTGAGCACTTCAGCGCGGTGATTGAGGCGTTCGGGCAGATCAAAGCAGCGTTCACGGGGAATGAGCGGCGGCGGCAGCGTGGGCTGAAGCGCGTAGAGCTGGTCGGGCGGGCGGTTCTGCCTGCCGATGAAGAGCAGATCACGGAAGCCAGCGCTGGCGAGAAAAGCCGCCCGCGCCCCTTTGCGTTCTAAGATGGCATTGGTCGCCACGGTGGAGCCATGCGCCACCGTGCGCAGCGTTTCCAGCGCACCACTGCTGAGCGTATGCAATCCGTCCAACATCGCCAAGGACGGGTCGTGGGGGGTGCTCAGCCGCTTATGGACCCGCAGTGTACCTGCTGCATCGATCAACACGAAATCGGTAAACGTGCCGCCGATGTCCACGCCTGCGATTTGTCTGCCTTCTGTATCGCCGTGGTTCACGCGCTCCTGCCCCCGTTGGGTTAAAGTCTATATCGTGTAAGGCCTTGATTAAAACGCGCCGGGGCCATTTGTGCAATGAATTCGTCACATCCGGGATCAAAACGGCCCCCGTCCATCAGGACAGGGGCCGTGGTGAAAAGCGGGGTGTGTGCGGGATGCGCGTTTTAGATGTCCAGGTAGAGCTGGAACTCGTAGGGGTGCGGGCGCATAGCGACCGGGTCGCGCTCTTCGATACGCTTGTAATCAATGTAGCTGCGGATAATGTCCTCGGTGAAGACGCCGCCACTCAGCAGGAATTCGTGATCGGCTTCCAGCGCATCCAGGGCCGCGTTCAGGCCGCCGCGCGGCACAGTGGGCGTTTCGACGTTGGCGGTGTAGAGGTCCACGTCTACTGCGTCGCCGGGGTGAATCTCATTCTGGATGCCGTCCAGGCCAGCCAGCAGCAGCGCGGGGAAGGCGTAGTAGGGGTTGGCGGTCGGGTCCGGAAAGCGGGTTTCGATGCGCTTGGCCTTGGGGCTGTTGCTGTAGACCGGGATGCGGATAGCCGCCGAACGGTTGCGGTTGCTGTAGACCAGGTTCACCGGGGCCTCATAGCCAGGCACCAGGCGGCGGTAGCTGTTGGTCGTCGGGTTAGTGAAGGCCAACAGCGCCGGGGCATGGCGCAGAATACCGCCGATATAGTACAGCGCCGTCTGGCTGAGATTGGCGTATTCGTCACCGTAGAACAGCGTGCTGCCGCCCTTCCACAGGGACTGGTGTACGTGCATCCCGCTGCCGTTATCCTCAAACAGCGGCTTGGGCATGAAGGTCGCCAACAGACCATGACGCGCCGCCACGTTCTTGACGATGTGCTTGTACATCAGCAGTTGGTCGGCCATCGCCAGCAAGGGCTTGAACTTCATGTCGATTTCCGCCTGGCCGCCGCCGCCCACCTCATGGTGGTGCACCTCGACTTCGATGCCGCAGGCCATCATCACCTCGACCATCTCAGCACGCAGGTCGTGGGTCTTGTCCAGGGGGGGCAGCGGGAAGTAGCCCTCTTTGATGCGGTTCAGATACACCATGGACGGATCGTTGCTGCCGCTGTTCCAGAAGCCTTCGTTGCTGTCCAAGCGGTACATGCTGACGTTCGGGCCGACTTCGTATTGTACATTGCTGAAAATGAAGAACTCCGCCTCCGGGCCAAAGAAAGCGGTGTCTGCAATGCCGGTTTCCAGCAGGTAAGCCTCAGCGCGCTTGGCAACGCCGCGCGGGTCGCGGCCATAGGGCGTATGCGTCAGCGGGTCGTACACATCACACAGAAAAGCCAGCGTCCGGCGGGCAAAGAAGGGGTCAATGATGGCGGTACTCAGGTCTGCCTTGAGGATGAGGTCCGACTCGTTGATGGCCTGGAAGCCGCGCACGCTGGACCCGTCAAAGCCGAAGCCGTCTTCGAACATATCGGCATCGGCCACCGCCAGCGGCATGGTGAAGTGATGCATCACACCTTTCAGGTCGGTGAAGCGCACATCGACCTCAGCCACATCATTAGCCTTCGCCCATTCCAGCAGGGCAGCAGGCGACTCCTTGGCACTGTCAGGCAGCAGAAAACTCATCAGGGTTCGCTCCATTCAAGAGATTCACTGGTCAACGGAGGGCAGCATACCCTGGATACTCAGCGGCTGTCAGCGGCAAAAGGACACAAAAAACGCAGGGCATCCCTGTGAGCTTTTGACAAAGACAATCCGCTACTCCACACCCAGCAGCGGCCCAGCCATCTCCAGGAGGGAGTCGCGGCGCTGCGCGTCCACGCCTTTACTGACCAGGTAGCGCGCCAGCAGTTCCAGCGGCGTGAGTCCTTCAGGACTGTCGCCTAAGCGTGCACGGGCCTCTTCTTCGACGTCTTTACGCAGCGCGGCCAGGTGAAAGGTACCAGCGGCCTTCAGCGCCTCACGGACGGTGGCCTCATTGAAGCGCGACTCGCTTTCTGGACGGAAGGTCAGCCGCACGCGCACCACTGCCCCGCGCAGGTCATACGCCGCGATCATGTCCAGCACTTCACGGGTGGGGTCCATGCTGCGGCGCAGGTCGCGGTCCAAGGTGACGAAGGGGCGTGTCTTGAGCGGAATGAACTGCCAGCCGGTGCCGCCGCGTGTCAGGTCCACACGGCAGTAGCCCTTGGTATCGTGCTCTTCGCCGAAGTCGATGCGCTCAATACTGCCGCTGTAGACCACGGGCGGGACGTCGTCGCGGCCCTGGGTCAGGTTCTGGTGCTTGTGGATATGCCCCAGCGCCACATAGTCCCAGCGTGGGTCTGCTAGAGAAGCGCGCGGCACGCTGAAGTCACGGCCCAGCATGATCTGGCGTTCGCTGCCCAGCTTCGCGCCCCCCACAGTGAAATGCCCCATCAGCAGGCGCGGCATGTCATGAGCGTCGGCTTCCTCGGCCAGCTCATCCAGCAGCCCGACGAGCGCCTCTTCCAAGTACTGGTCGCTTTCCTGGATGCTGCGTGCGGCCCCTTCAACTTGATCCAGCAGGCGGGCACGGATGGGATAGGGAGCCGCCGCCACGTAGACCGGCCCGCGCGCCGTGTCAATCACACGGCCTGTGTAGTCATGCGCCACCCAGACATTGGGCACCGCCAGCGTTTCGTAGATTTCAATACTGCTGGCCTTCAGCACCATAGGTGGCAGATCGTGATTGCCCACCAGCATCGCCACCGGTGCAAGCTGCGATAGATCGCGAATGCGGTGCGCAAACTCACGTTGATAGGTAGGGCTGGGCGCGCGGGTCTTGAAGGCGTCCCCGGCGAACACGATGAGGTCCGCGCCATTCTGGTCCACATCGGCGATGATGTCGTCCAGGCGGCGCAGAAAATCGACCACGCGACTGCTGAGGCCGGTTTCGGGGTCCGTCTTACCGTAGTTCTCCATGCCGATGTGCGTATCGGCGAAATGTATCACGCGGATCGGGTCGGTCATGCGGCCTCCATGCAGCAGCGAACTTGTATCATCAATAAGCTAAGTGTACCCACAGATGCCGCCTTTTGCCCTACGGACAGCGCGACGTGGCGGTGTCCTGCGCTATACTCGTGTACAGGATGCTGACGAGACGAGACCTCATGCGCACACTCACCCTGCTCTTTACGCTGACCCTGTTGAACCTCAGCTTGACCGCCTGCGGCAGCGCCCCTACGCCCGCGCCGCAAGGTTCCGCTGCGCTGCCTACGCTCATGGACCTGCCCACGCTGACGGCTGCTATACCGGCCACGCCTACGCCCACCCTGACGCCCACGCTGACCCTGACACCCAGCCTCACCCTGACGCCCAGCGAGACCGCCACGTCCACGGTCACACCCAGCCTCACGATCACCAACACGGCCACGCGCACCCCGACGCTAACGCCCAGCGAACCCTACGTGCCCGGCCCGCTGGACTT
>CAYWGJ010000105.1:0-10326 GCA_964457835.1 uncultured Anaerolineaceae bacterium | reverse complement strand
GCCACCACACATCGGGGATGTGGTTGTCGGCTGCACGGTTTTGGACGCCAGTCAGCGCACGGTGACCTAGGCATCCCCGAACACGCCGCTCAGCGTGACCGCCCGCCCCAGCGCCACGGAGTCGAAGGTCTCGCCCGCGCTGAACACGTCTAGGCGCACCAGCGAGTCGCCGTGGCGCTGCCACACCTCCACCAGACCGCCGACCGGATCGATCATCCAGTACTCCTGCACACCGTGGCGCGCATAGGCCTTGAACTTGGCGCGCTTGTCCGCCTTGACCTTGGCTGGGGAATGGACCTCCACGACCAGCTCCGGCGGCCCGTAGAAATAGCCGTCACGCTCTAGGCAGCGGCTGCCGTCGGCGCGCCAGAAGACATCCGGCTGAAAGACGTTGGCGTCGTCCAGGTAAACATCCATGCGCGCGATCATCGGCTCTCCTGGTGGACTGAGCGCCAGCAGCAGCGCGTAAATCCGCCCGACGAGCCGCTGATGGTCTGCGATTGGCGATGGGGCCACGATCACGACTCCCTCGATCAATTCGGTGGGCTGGATGCTGGGGGGCAGTTGGCGGAACTGCGCCGCCGTCATGCGGTTGAGTCGGTCCTGGGGGCTGGGGGCGGGGTCCATGGGCTGCTCGCTGGTCTGCCTGCTGACTAGCTTCTTAGTGTAGCACACACCAGGGCAGCGGATGCACGGCGCACCCGCCGCCCCTTGGGGATGCGCTAGGCGTCCTCTGTGCCGGGTGCCGGGATGCGCTCCACGCCGCCTAAGTAAGGCCGCAGCACCTCCGGGATCAACACGCTGCCGTCAGCCTGCTGGTAGTTCTCCAGGATGGCGATCACCACGCGGGGCAGGGCTAGGCCGCTGCCGTTGAGCGTGTGCACGAACTCCGCCTTCTTCTTGCCTTCAGGCCGGTACTTGATGTTGGCCCGCCGCGCCTGGAAGGCCTCGGTGTTGCTGCATGAGCTGACCTCCAGCCATTCTTCCACGCCGGGCGACCACACCTCAATGTCGTACTTCTTCGTGGCGCTAAAGCCCAGGTCCCCGGTGCAGATTTCCAGGCGGCGGAAGGGCAGCCCCAGCCGGCGGCACAAGTTCGAGGCGGCCTCAGTGAGCCGTTCCAACGCGGCATAGCTGTCTTGAGGCGTGGTGAACACGTACATCTCCACCTTCTGGAACTGGTGCACGCGCTTGATGCCGCGCACGTCCTTACCGGCGCTCATCTTCTCGCGGCGGAAGCAGGGCGTATGCGCCACCAGGTTCAGCGGCAGTTGCTCCGCCGTCAAGATGTCGTCGCGGTAGAGGTTGGTCAGGGCGACTTCCGCAGTCGGCAGCATGTAGATTTCGGCGTCGGGGTCGTAATACACCACGTCGCGGAACTTCGGGAACTGTGATGAGCCGTACATCATCTCTTCGCGGACGAAGAAGGGCAGGTAGACCTCTTCAAAGCCTTTCTCGCGGGCCGCGTCCAGGAAGAAGTTGCTCAGCGCCCGCTGAAGCCGCGCGCCCCAGCCCTTCAGCACGTAGGCGCGGGTGCCGGCCATCTTCACGCCGCGTTCAAAGTCAATGATGTCGCTTTCCGTGCCCAGCTCCCAGTGTGGCTTGGGCGTGAAGTCGAATGTAGGCCGCTCGCCTTCTGGTTCCCAGGCGCGGTTCTCGTCTTCGCTGCTGCCCACCGGCGTGCTCTCGTGGGGCAGGTTGGGCAGCCACAGCATATGCTCGTCCAGGGCGGCTTCGACCTCGCGCACCTGCTCGTTGATGCTGTTGACCCGGTCGCTGATGAGGCGCATGGTGTCGCTGAGGCGCTCTACCGCGTCGGCCTGCGCCTCAACGGGCAGCCCGTCGTCGGCCTCCCCGGCCATGATCGCCACGGCTTGCAGGTAGTCGTGCGCGTAGAGGGCGTCAATGGCCGCCGCCGCCCGGCGCAGGCGCAGCCGCTCGTCGAGCTGTTTATCCCCGCGCAGGCGGCCCATGCCCTTGTTCAGCTTGTTACGCGCCTGCTGAATGCCCTCCACGACGGTCAAGTGCTCACGGCGTTGGCGGTCTAGGTCCAGGATCGCGTCAATGCGCGCGGCGCTTTCGTGGTCTTGCAGTTTGGCGAGCTGTGCCTTCACGAAATCCGGCTCGCTGCGGATCAGATTGATGTCCAGCATGATACGTGTCTCTCCTTAATTGTTTGTCTGTTTGTGCGTGTGGGGCTATGGCGTGTCGTCGCCCGGCGGGGTGGTGCCCGGCGGGGTGGTGCCCGGCGGGGTGGTGCCCGCGCCTGTTTCGGGCGTAGATCGCGCCTCCTGGCCCGACCTTGGCGGGTCCGGGATCGGACGGCTGAAGTCCTGATACAGGCGCACGGCGGCCAGCGCCAGCCCCACCAGGATCACGGCGATTATCAGGGCGTCGAATACTTCGCGGGTCAGGAAGTCCATCGGTCGTTCACTCCGCATGTTAAAGCTGTGTGCTGGTCTCGTAAACGAAAACGCCTCGCCCCAACGGGGACGAGGCGGTGGTCAATCTAGGGATCAACCCACATCTACGTTGGGTGCGTTCAGGTCGCGATGTTCTGCGACTCGGAAGACTCCGCCTCGCTCCAGGCGGGCAGCATAAAGCTGAGGGTGGTGCCGACCCCTTCTGTGCTTTCGTACCACATGCGCCCGTTCATCGCTTCCACTTCGTGCTTACACAAATACAAGCTCAGGCCGTAGCCGAATTCCATAATCACCTGTGGCTGGCGCGCCCGCTCAAAGGCGGTAAACACACGTTCACGCTCTTTGTCCCGGATGCCGCAGCCCTGGTCCTGCACGTCGATCTGCACCTGCTGACCTTTGTGCTGCGCCCGCACCATCACCGGCGCGTCCGAATAACTGTACATGATAGCATTACGCAGCACGTCCAGCAAGACCACCGTCAGCATCGCGCGCACCGCCGACACCCGCACCGCGCCGTCCACCTCAAAGTGCACCCGGTCGCGGATCGACTCGCTTTCCGTTTCTGGATCGATGATGTGCAGCTCGTCCAGGTCTTCGGCCAGGTCCTCGAAGAAATCCGCCATGGTCACCTTGCGGCGGCGTTCACGGGCGCGTTCGCGCACTGCCCCGGTGCGGATGGCCTGCAAGCGGTCCAGCATCGTCATCAGGCGCGTCGTGCGCCGCATGTGCACCGCCACCAGCCCGCCAAAGCCCGTCACCCGCTCGATCAAGCGCGGCACCGAGTCGCCGTCCTCGTAAGTCCGTGCTGACTGCAAGATGATGTCTATGTGGCCCAAGGTGGAGTCAACGGCGTCGCGCAGCTCGTCGGTGAACTTCGCCAGCAGCTCATCCAGCGCGCGCCAGTCGGGGGTGTCCAGTGTCAGCATGGTGTAGAGCTGACCATCCGTGCCCTGTACAGCCGCCAGCCAGCAGGGCAGATATTCACCGCCGCGATGGGTGTGAAAGCGCAGCGGACGGGCGTCTTGCAAAGCCTGTGCGCGCAGCGTATCCAAGGGGACGTCGCCGCCGCGCTGCGCGAAGAGCATCAGCGCCGCTGCCCAGCCCTCGCTCTTGAGGACGTTCATGTCCGTGCCCAGGATGGTGCGTGCGGCCAGGTTGTCCAGCACCAGGCGGCCATCACCACTGAAGAGCAGCACGCCTTGGCCCAGCCCATCCAGGACGGCGCGCAGGTCGGTGTTGTCGCTGAAAGCCATAAGTCGTTTACTCCACAGTGCCGGGGTCCAAAGGTCAAGGTGCAGCACACAGAGTGCTGATGGGTTCCGGCTTATTATGCGTCTTTAATTGTAGCGTTTTTTGCCGGATGCGCTACACACCTCCCCGCAGGGAGTGCTACAATAGCGCTATCGCTTGATTTATTGGGACCCACGCTGCATGTTGAACGAACCCGCATCCGACTCGGAGAATCGACCCGATCCAGAGAAGCGACCCGAGTTGCACAGCCCGGAACATGACCCCGCCGCTCCCCTGGACGCAACAGTCACAGACCCGATACCCGACTTGACCCCGCTGCGCGACATCGTGTGCAGCGTGCTGAGCATCGACACGCAGACCCGCGCCAACCCCGACGACAGCCTGCCCCCTGACCTACGCATGGTTGGCCCCGAAGCCCGCCTCATCGTCACCTACGCCGGGCGGCTGCACGTCGAGTCGGCGGCGGCCTATGCCCTGCTCGACGACTCCTTGGCCCCGCGCGACCTGGTGCCTGTCTTCCGCACGGACGCCGACGGGCGGCACCTGGTGCACATCCTGGCCGGACGCATCACGCCGCAGCCGCGTGCCTGGTGGCCCAACCTCATCCTGCTGCTGCTCACCTTCGGCACCATGCTCTACGCAGGCACCATCCAGGCCCTGGGCGAGATCGGCTTCGAGGACCCCTTGGCTGCCGCCGCCATCGCCGACGACCTGCTGCCCAACCTGTGGCGCGGTCTGCCTTACGCGCTCAGCATTCTGTTGATCCTGGGCGCGCACGAACTGGGCCATTACTTCGCGGCGCGGCGGCACCGGCTGAGCGTGACGCTGCCCTATTTCATCCCCTCGCCGATCCCTTTTTTCGGCACCTTTGGCGCGTTTATCCAACTGCGCCAACCGATGCGCAGCCGCCGTGTGTTGCTTCAGGTGGGGGCGGCGGGACCGCTGGCCGGGATGCTGTTCGCCGTGCCGGTGCTGATGCTGGGCCTGGCGACCTCACCCACGGGGCCTATCATGCCCGGCGGCCTCTTGGAGGGCGGCTCGCTGCTGTACAGCGCGGCCAAGTTCCTCAGCTTCGGCCAACTGCTGCCCAACGGTCAGATTGACGTGTACCTCAATCAACTGGCTTGGGCGGGCTGGACGGGCTTGTTCGTGACGGGGCTGAACCTCATCCCGTTGGGCCAGCTCGACGGCGGGCACGTCCTCTACGCGCTGATCGGCAGGCGCGCGCGCACGTTCTATTGGCCGCTGCTGGGGGCGATGGGCGTGCTGGTGATGCTCACCGGGGGGGCGCTGCTGTTGATCCTGGTGCTGCTGGCCCTGCTGGGGCGTGTCTACGCCGTGCCGCTGGACGACATCACGCCGCTGACGGGGGCCGAACGCGGCTGGGCAGTCTTCACGTTGATCGTGTTCATGCTGGTCTTCGTGCCGGTGCCGCTCAGTGAGGTGACGGCGGTGGGCGGCCCGCTGTCCCTGGGGGACCAAGCTGCGCTGGTGACTCTGCCTGCACTGATGGTTGCGCTGTGGCGCAAGTCGTAATGCCGACACCAGCAGCGGCAGGGCATCCCGCCGCCGCTGGCATCCATGCCGTGTTATTGCAGGCGCTCAATCAGCGTTGAAACGAAAGTGTCGTCCAGGAAGCTGCCCTTTTGCAGCACCATGTCGGTCTCACTGCTCAAGTAGTCGCGCTCACGGACAGTCAGCTCTTTGGCCGTCACCACCACAATCGGAATGTCGCGTAGGGTGGGGTCGCTCTTCAGCGCGTCAATCACCTGGAAGCCGTCCACGTCGGGCATCATCAGGTCGGTAATCACCATGTCCGGGTGCCACTGCTTGATGAGGGCAATGCCGCTGGCCCCGTTGTGTGCCATGCGCACTTCTGCGTTGGTGCCGCCGGTCAGGATGCGGCTCATCAGGCGGGCGGCCTCTTCGTTGTCCTCAATGACGACCACACGCCGCGCTTTGTTGTTCACCGCGTCCACCGCTTCGTAGATGTGATCCTCGGCAGGCAGCACGGGCGTCACAGGGGCTGCGCTCAGGTCCACCTGCTTCTGCCACTGCTCCCCTAGGATCGTCTTCTCGACGGGCATCGTGTGCCCGGACACGTTGACGACCACGACGTCATCGGGCTTGATGAGACCGCGCTGTACCATCTTGAACAGGCCGGCAAAGGTCACACCCACGGCTGGCTCCACGCTGATGCCCTCGCTGCGGGCCAAGATGCGAATGGCGTTGAAGGCTTCCTCGTCGCTGGCCTCGATGAACGCGCCGCCGTACTGCTGCGTGTAATCGTAGAGCAGCTCATAGGCGCGGCCTGGGTTGCCCGTTGCCAGCGTGGCGATGATCGTGGTCGGGTTCTCTACCGGGGTCGCCACGCGCTGACCGCGCTCATAGGCGGCCACCATCGGCGCGCAGCCGCTGCTCTGGATCAAACCGAAGGCGGGCATCCCGTCCAGCAAGCCGAAGTCCACCATTTCCCGAAAGCCTTTGCCCACACCGATGGGTCCCAGGCCGCCGCTGATACCCTGGAGGAACCAGTCGGGCGCGCGCCAAGGGCTGCCACCGCCCAGCCGCGCGGCGAGCTGTTCGCCGATCTCATAGGCCATCGTCTTCATCGCTTCGATGGCGGCCACGCTCTTGATGCCTTTGTCCAAGAAGATGCCCTTGGCGCGGGCGAACTGCGCGGCCAGGGCCTTGGTCTGGTCGTAATTGCCAGTCGTCTTGATGACTTCCGCACCGTAGAGCGCTGTCTCGCGCATCTTGTCGTTGGGCGTCAGGCTGGGGAAGAAGGCCCACAGCTTGATGCCCACGCGCGCGGCGTAGGCGGCGTAGGCAATGGCAACGTTGCCCGTGCTGGCGACGACCACCTCAGTGACGCCCATCTCGCGCAGGGCGGAAATGGCGACGGTGGCCTGGCGGTCCTTGAAGCTGCCGGTCGGGCCTTGGCGCTCGTCCTTGAGGAAGAGGTTATTGAGGCCCAGGCTGGCGGCCAGCGCCTCTGAGCGGATCAGCGGGGACGCGCCTTCGCCCAGCGTCACGATGTGGCGCGTGTCGTAAAGGGGCAGTACCTCGTGATAGCGCCATAGGTCGTGCGGGCGGCGCTCCAGGTCCAGCAGCCAGGCGTCGGTGTCGATGCTGTCGAAGTCGTAGCGCGCCTCCACGAGCACTTCGCCGCAGTTGGAGCAGGCCCCTTGAAAATCACTGAGTGGGACCGTGGTGTGACAGTTGCTGCATTCCAGCGTGATCTCTTTACGAACGGTGGGGGTGGGTGAGTTCATCTACGGTTTCCTGGTTCACTGTGTGCGGCGCTGTGCGTGATGAATGCGCCGTCTGGCAGATGGGCGATGGATGAGAACGTATTCATCATACCCCTAAGGCTGCATGACGCCAAGCGCCGGACCAGACCTTAATGGTGGATAAACCGCGCGCCGTGTTACACTTTTATCTGATAGGGGTGGCATCTCTTGCAACAGGTGGGTGATCTTATAGTGTTTGAACACAAGAAGGGCTTTTTCATGATAAAAATCGGACTGCTTTCCACGCTGACCGGGCCATACCAGGTCCCCGGCGAAGACGGCCTGCGCGGGGCGAAGCTGGCCTTGGCTGAGGTGGGCTATCAGGTTGCAGGTCAACCCATCGAGCTGCTGGTCCAGGGTACCAACGCCATGGCTAGCAGTGCCACCGAAGGTGCGCGTGCCCTGCTGGACCGCGACGCGGCCTTGATCGTGGGGCCGCTTTCCGGTGACGAAGGCGTCGCCATGCGCGGCTTCGCCCGCCAGCACCCGGATCACACTTTCATCAACGGCGTGGCGGCCTCGCAGAGCATCTACAACCCCGCCCCTAACTTCTTCAGCTTCAGTGCCAATGGCGTGCAGTGGTCCGTCGGGCTGGGGCGCTTCGCCTATAAACAGCGGGGCTACCGCCGCATCGTCACCATCGGTGAGGCCTACTCGTACCCCTATGCCCAGATCGGCGGCTTTACCTACGGCTTCTGCAAGGCGGGCGGCGAAATCGTCAAGATGCTGTGGTGTGCCCTGGGTACTGAGGACTACAGCGGCTATATCGCTGATATTCCCGATGACGCCGAGGCCATCTACACCACCTTAGGCGGCACCGACGGCATCGCCTTCCTGCGCCAATACCGCCAGCAGGGCCAGACCCATCTGCCCATCATTGCAGGTACCATCTGCGCCGACCAGACCCTGCTGCACCATGTGCCGGACCAGGCCGAACTGCTGCGCGGGATGCTGGCTTCCGGGCCGGTGGCCGACGTCAACACCTCCGCGCCGCACTGGGAGTTCTTCGCGCAGCAGTACCGCAGCGCATATAAAGAAGAGCGCTTCTACGCGCCCTCGGTGTTCGCCTATGGCTACTACGTCAACATGAAGGCGGCGCTGACCGCACTCACCGAGGTCGGCGGCGACCTCAGCGGCGGCCAGCAGCACTTCCAGGATGCACTGCGCAGCCTGACCCTGGATACGCCCACCGGCAGCGTGTCGCTGGACCGCCACCAGACCGCCATGTCGCCGATCTTCATCACGACTGTCGACGTCAGCAATGACGGCCAACTCTACACGCGGGCGCTGCATCAAGCCGAAGCCCTGGACAGTACCCTGGGCCTCAGCGATGAGGACTATCTGGCGATGGGGCGCTTCACCCGCGACAACATGCCCTGCATGAAGAAGAAAGTCGATCCCATACAGGCGCGCATTGAAGCGCTGAAAAAGGCACGCGGCTTGGAGTGAGCGGTATAATGGGCAGGTGTATGCGGTGTTGAGGCGTGTGTACGCATGACGATTCATGTTCAAAATACGGCTGTACCTATTCCCTACTCGACGATCCGCGCTTTCTGCGAGCGGCATCACATTGTGCAGATGTGGCTGTTCGGGTCCGTGCTGCGGGATGATTTCAACGTCAACAGCGATATAGACGTATTGGTGCGTTTTGATCCGGATCATATGCCGGGCTTGGCGTATTTCGCGATGCCTGATGAGCTGAGCCGTATTCTGGGGGTGTCGGTTGATTTCGGCACCCCGGAAGGCCTCAGCCCTTACATCCGTTCTGCCGTGATGCGCTCCGCGCGGTTGATTTATGAACGCGAATGATGCGGTGCGTTTGCGCCATATGTTGGATGAGGCGAAACGCGCCGAACGTTTTATGGCCGACACGTCCAAGGCAGCGCTTGACAGTGATGAGCAGCTGTCCTACGCGGTGCGCTATGCTTTGCAGATCGTTGGTGAAGCGGCGTCTAAAGTGTCAGCCGAAACACGTACCGCACATCCTGAGATCGCCTGGACCGCGATTATCGGAATGCGGCAGTGGTTGGTCCATGGCTATGAGCGCGTTATCAATGCGATTGTCTGGCAAACCGTTACGCAAGATATCCCCATACTCATTGACCAGCTTGAGTCAATTCTGGCGCAGCTGCCGCCCGCAAACGATGAATAATCCCACCTCTTTTAGCCCCACGCCCCCACGCCCACCACGGACTCCAGCCAGCCGGGGGGCAGGGGGGTGTAGGGGGCTGTGGGCAGCAGCAGACCGTCCTGCCAGTAGGTCGCGCCGCTGCGCATAAGCTCCGCCAGAAAAGGCTGTACGAAGTCCACCGGTGCTGCGCCGAACACCCAACGGCTGTAATCCAGGTACCAGGGTGACGCCAACAGATAGGGCGCGATCTCTGCTTCACGCAGGCCGCCCTCCAGCATCAGCGCATAGGTGAAGATGCGCTTAGTGGCGTGCCAGCCGACCCGTTCCGGGTGACGTGCCCACTTCTCATAGCGCGCGTGGGCTTCCTCGATGCGTTCCAGCGGGCGCGTGTTGGCCGGACCATGCCCGCTGTAGATCACGCGCGGCTTGAGCGACGCCAACGTATCGAGCGCGTCCTGGATGCGTTCCAGCGCACCCACCCCCTCGCGGAAGACGTTCAGCCAGGATACGTCGTCGGCATGCAGCGTGTCCCCGGCGATCACCACGCCCCCCGCGTGCAGCAGAATGTGCCCTAGGGTATGGCCCGGCGCATGGACCACTTCCCATTGGGCCGCGCCAGTGTCGATCAGGTCGCCGTGCCGCAGTGGACGCTGCACATGATAGACCTCCACCGGCTGACGCAGCCAGCGTGCGGCACAGGCTTCCGGGCTGCGCCGATTGATGAGGCCCGCGTCCCAGGCGTGCGCGGCGATGGGCGTGCCGTAACGGCTTTGCAGCGCGTGGTTGCCGCCGACGTGATCGCAGTGGTAGTGCGTGTTCACCAGCAGCGCCAGCGACTGCGGCGGCACCCCGGCTTCAGTGAGTAATGCGACGGTGGCGTCGGCATCGCTGCCGAAGCCGCTGTCCACCAAGACCGGGCGTGGTCCGTGCAGCAGCACCATGTTGGCGCTGGGAAAACGTCGCTGGAAAAACTGTACGTGCTGAGTCATGATCGTGCCTGCCATGCTGTGATGCTGCCTAACCTATCCATCAGCCTACCACATCCGCCAGGAGCCGCCATGCTGACACCACCGCTCATCACCCACCGCCCCACCACTGACCCCGCGCTGCCCACCCTGCACCTGGCGGTCGCCAACGGCTTTCCGCCCGCCACCTACAGGCCCTTCGCCCGCGCCCTGAGCGCTGCCTACCGCGTCGTGACGCTGCCCCCGCGTCACGACGCGGTAGG
>CAYWGJ010000104.1:0-10561 GCA_964457835.1 uncultured Anaerolineaceae bacterium | reverse complement strand
GTGCCGGGCGCGCCGGTCACGCCGACGACCCAGGCGCGGCCCGTGTGCGGGTACACCGCCGCCATGATTGCGGGGGCGTCGGGGTGGTTGTTCTCAATGCGGGTCAGCAGACGGGCCAACGCGCGGCGGCTGCCGTTGAGCAGGTCCTCGACGTATTGTGGGGGCATCACTGCGCCGCCGTCTGGTCGTCGTGCTCGGCTACAATGCGCCGGATGTCAGCGGCGATGGCCTCGATGCTGGTGCCGGGGCCGTAGATACCCTGCACACCCGCGTCGCGCAGGGCGGCGTGGTCGCCCTCTGGGATGATGCCGCCGATGATGAGGGGTACGTCAGTCAGGTCGCTGGCGTTCATCACCTCGCGGATGCGTGGCACCAGCACCTTGTGCGCGCCGCTGAGCAGGCTGAGGCCCACGACGTCGACGTCTTCTTGCAGGGCGGCCTCGGCGATCATCTCCGGGGTCTGGCGCAGGCCGGTATAGACCACTTCCATGCCGGCGTCACGCAGGGCACGGGCGATGACCTTTGCGCCGCGGTCGTGCCCGTCCAGGCCGGTCTTGGCGATCAAAATGCGGATGCTGCGGGCTGTTTCCATCGTGACACAACTCTCTTGATATAAGTAGGCGCGGATGTTTGCCTGTATTGTAGCGCAGGAATCTGATATGCGGCTGAGATTACCCGGCTCGTGTAAGCGTTGGCCTCACACTCGCCGCCTGTTTACACCCGCCGACGCCGGACAATCACGCTTTCGGCCAGGCCGATGCCCGCCAGCATCGACAGCAGCGAGGTGCCGCCCGAACTGACGAAGGGCAGCGTCAGGCCGGTTACCGGCATCAGCGAGAGGTTCATGCCGATGGACACCGCCGTCTGGAAGAAGATCATGGCCGCCACCCCGTAACAGATCATGCTGCCCAGCGCATCCGCGGCCAAGCGCGCGCCGCGCAGCACCCGCATAATCACGAGGCCGATGACGCCCATCACCGCTACCCCGCCCGCCATGCCGAACTCCTCCGCGATCACGCTGAAGATGAAGTCCGTGTGGCGCACGCGCAGAAAGCGCAGACGGTTCTGCGTGCCGGGCGCGGCGTAGCCCTTGCCGAAGGCCCCGCCTGATCCGATGCTGATGAGCGCCTGGCGGATGTTGAAGTAAGCGTCGGGGTCGCTCTGTGGGTCCAGGAACACAGTAAAGCGCGACTGCTGGTACGGCTCCAACTGCGCATAGCCCACCGGCGCGATCATCACCGCCGCCAACGCAAACAGTGCCAGGTGCCGCAGCCGCAGCCCCGCCGCCCACACAATCGCCGCCCAAATCACGCCGAACACGATCGTCGTGCCCAGGTCCGGCTGGATGAAGACCAGCCCCGCCGGGATGCCAACGTGAATCAGCGAGCCAAACACCGTGCTCAGCCGGTCCATCTGTGTGTAGCGCTTGGCGAGGTAGGTGCTGAGTGTGATGATGACGATGATCTTGCCGATTTCTGAGGGCTGTACGCGGATGCCCAGGTTAATCCAACGCTGCGCTCCCGCGTCACCGACCACGCCCAAGCCGATGACCAGCAGCAGCAGCAGCAGCATCAACAGGTACAGCCAGGTGCTGATGCCGCTGAGCAGGCGGTAATCGGTGGCCGCCAGGCCGAACATCACCACCAGGCCGATACCCGCGTAGAGAATCTGGTCCGGCACGCGGCTGATGAGTTCTGGGTCGATGGCGTCATAGGTGGCGCTGCGAATCATCATGATGCCGAATACGATGAGCATCATCACCGTGCCGAAGAGTACGTAGTCAAACTGACGCCAAAATGAAGTTTGCGGCATGAGTCCCTGCCTCAACGATCAACGTAAGCCGTGATTCTAGCGCCGGGGCCGGGGCGGCGGCAAGCCCGGAAAGCCGCGACTCCCTGACGCCCTGTGGCCTTACGCGGGCGGTGCCATGGGTCACCCCAAGGCGGGAGGATTGTCACCCGTGCCGAATCGTGGGCCAAAGCGGGGGTACAATGGGCGCAGTTCGATTTGCTGCTTGCCTCACTGTGACTGTAAAGGTGATTGAGACCATGACCGACGTACAGACTTACACCAGCGGCTGCTTCTATGACCTGATGCCGGGTTTCGCCGCGCCCATGCAGCCCGACGTGAACCTCTACCTGCACTACGCGCTGAAGGCCCAGGATGCGTTGGAAATCGGCGCGGGGACCGGGCGCGTGGCCCTGCCCATTGCCCGCGCAGGCATCCCGGTTTGGTGCGTGGAGCCGTCCGACTCGATGCGCAACGCCATGCTCGTCAAGCTGGCGCAGGAACCGGCGATCCACCCCATGGTGACGGTGGCTCCCGGCGATCACACGGACTTCGGCACCGACCGCCGCTTCGGGCTGGTGTACGCGCGCGGCCTGCATCCGCACATCCTCACCGACGACGATCACCGCGCCCTGCTGGCACAGGTCAAGGATCACCTGCTGCCCAAGGGCCTGTACATCTTCGACATGGTGAACGTGGACAAGAAGACCTGGCGCGGCCACGCCATGGAAACCATCATGGATCAGAAGATCGGCGTCATGAGCTTCCGCATCCGCCTGGGCACTGAGATGACCGGCGAGGACACCTGCACCTACACCACGCACTACGAGACCGTCCTGCCTGACGGCAGCGAGACGCGCATGGAAGAGGTCACGCAGGGGCGCTTCATGACCCTGGACCAGATGTACGCCCTGCTGGACGCCGCCGGCTTTGAGGTCGTCGAGACCTTCTCTAACTTCGACTTCGCCCCCTACGCGCCGGAATGCGACCAGGCGGTCATCGTGGCCCGCCTGAAACAGTAAACACGCGCCGCGTCGTCACACACGTTATACTGGGGCCTGCTGACCGATTGTTGATGGAGCAGGCCCTTTACGATGAACGCCGACGCCTTCCGCCACATCTACGCCTACGATCACCCGATCTAGCGGCGCGCTACGGCCACCAGTGCAGCGGCACCGCGAAGCGTGCGCCGCTCGGTTCGCCGCTGTCTGGATCGCTCACCAGCCCCTCGAAGCGCAGCGTCGGTGTGGTGCCCGGCTCGGTGAGCAGGTAGAGGTCGGTGTGCGTGTAGGGCCGCACGCCCTCGACGGCATCCGTGCCCATGACCAGCACGCTGCCGCCATCCGGGGCCACGACCCCCACACCGAAGGCCCCGCGCGCCAGCAGGGTCTCTGCCCCTTCGTTCAGGTCATCCACCCGGTAGACTGCTGCCGTTTCGCCCGTGCCGGCTGTGTAGAACACGCGCGCGGAGTCCGGGCTGAAGGCCACAAACGGGATGCGGTCGCCGATGCTGGGGGCGGGCAGGATCACCGGGTTCAACTGCGGCGCGCTGAGGTCCAGCAGGTGAAGTTCCGGCTGTGCATCGTTCGCTGCCCGTACCCAGGCCAGCCAGCGCCCATCCGGTGACAGGGTGCTGAGGGCGTGCTCCGGCAAGGTGAAGCGCTGTGGCACATGCACCGCCAATGCCGTGCTGTGGGCGATGATGAGGTCGTCCGGGCTGGGGGCATCCAGGTCCACGCGGCGCAGCGACCCGGACCCCAAGCGCCGCCCGTCGGGGGCCGTCAAGAAGACACTGCTGTCGTCCGCGCCGGCGACCAGGCGATTGCTGCGCGCTGTGTTGGAATAATCACCCTGCACCGGCATGTCCATAATCAGGGCCGCACTGCGCGCCGCTGTGTCCACGCTGTAGAGCTGTACAGTGGTGGGATCACCGGGACAGTTGTGGCCCAGTGCTGCCGCGATGCGCCCCTCACCGCCGTTGGCAACCGACGCACTCACGAAGCGGCAGTCCGGCGCGGGGAAGAGCGTCACGACTTCCGTGGCTGCACTGGTGGCGTCCCGATCCAGCGGGGCAATGAGTACGGCGGCTTCGTCCGCTTGGCCGTTGACGTTGGTAAAGAAGCTGACGACCAGGGCGCGGGTGTCCTCTAGGGCGAAGGCGGCGGCATTCGCTACGCTGACCTGCTCGCTGAGGCTGGCGGTGTCCAGCACGCGCAGGGTGCCGCTGGCGAAGGGAACGCGCGCGTTAATTGGTGCGAAGTCGATGAAGGCCAGGTGCTGCGAGTCGGGGCTGTAGCGGAAGGCGTCGTCAGCGGCACAGGCCAGGCCCTGCGTTTGTGCGACTGGCTGCGCGCTCTCGGCGGCATTACTGAGCTGATACAGCGTGCCCAGGTCGGTGCCGCCCTGTGGCTCACTGACGAAGAAGGCGAAGTGCTGGCCGTCGGGGGAAACGGGCGCGGTGCCGCAGCGTGTGACCCAGGTGGCATTGCTGGGCAGGGGCAGCACGCGCTTTACGCTGCCATCGGGCTGAAGGTAGCCGACATCACCGGGGACGCCGGGTGTTTTGCTGGCAGGGCTGGCCCCCTCACCGATCCACACCAGCAGCCGCTCTATATCACCTGCTGGGGCCTCTCCCGCCGGGCTGCACCCAGCCCCCCAGAAGGCGCTCACCAGCAGGACGCACAGCGTGATTACCGAGTGCCTATTCAGGCGCAATAAGCCCTTGTGAATCATCATGATAAATCCTCTTTTTGTACGGCTTTGTACAGCCTCACTGTATCATAAGGATCATACCCACGACCCATGAGACCGCGCCACAAACCTCAGCCAGGTGGCACTGTTCAACCCCGGATGCCGTTTGTAAAATGCGCACGTTACCCTACCATGCAAAGGACAACATCGCACGATGCATGAACTTCAGCTTCTGGTGGACTTGCACAAAGACAACACACGCCAGGGACCGGGGGGCGACGCTGAGACGCGCCTGGCCGTCACGCTGTCCGGGCTGAAGGGACAGCTAGGCCTCAAGATCGCCGACATCGGCTGCGGTACGGGCGTTTCTACCCTGGTGCTGGCCGCCGAACTTGACGGAGCGCAGGCCATCGTGGACGGCGAAAACGCCGAGCGTCAGCTCTACGAGCAGTACCGTGAGTAGGTCAGCTACGGCTACTACATCGCGCGCAAGGTCCGCGCCTGAGCCACGCGCAGCCTCATCTCGACAAGCGCCCACGCGCGTGCCATAATAGCCTGTGCGTGATAATATCCGCTTAACAATGTGCCGCCGTTGGGCAACCATCAGCGAGAGGCGAGGCCATGATGCAGCTCTGTGTGATTGAAGGCGATGCAGTCGGCCATGAAGTGGTACCAGCCGCCGTTCAGGTGCTCAAAGCTCTGCTGCCGGACTTGGAAATCATCCCCGCGCAGGCCGGCTTCGAAACCCTGGAAGCCCAGGGGACACCCCTGCCCGCCGCCACCATCGAAGCCGCCCTGCAAGCCCGCGCGGTCCTCTTTGGGGCCGCTGGGTCGCCCAGCTTTGTCGTAGACGGCTATTACTCGCCCATTATCCGCCTACGCCAACTGCTGCACACCTACGCCAATATCCGCCCCGTGCGCTACTTGCCCGTCAGCACGGCGCGCGTGGGTGTGGATATCGCCGTGCTGCGCGAGAACACCGAGGACCTCTACGTCGTCGATGAGCAGACCAGCGAAGGCGGGGACCGCAGTACTGCCTCCAAGGTGATTACCCGCGCCGCCACCGAGCGCATCGCCCATCTGACCTATCAACTGGCCCGGCGCGCCCAACGTGAGCTGGTGACCGTCGTGCACAAAGCCAACATCCTGCCGCAGTCTGACGGGCTGTTTCGGCGGGTGGCGCTGGAAGTCGCCGCCCAATACCCCGACATCCAAACCGACGAGCTGCTGGTAGACACCGCCGCCTACTGGATGGTCAAGGAACCCACCCGCTTTGACCTGATCCTGACCAGCAACCTGTACGGCGACATCCTCAGTGACATGGCCGCGGCCTGGGGCGGTGGGCTGGGCCTGGCCCCGGCGCTGAACCTGGGCGACAGCGCCGCCATCGCTGAACCCGTGCACGGCACCGCCCCCGACATCGCCGGCAAGCGCGTCGCTAATCCCACCGCCATGATCCTCAGCACCGCGCTGCTGCTGCGCCACCACTGGCAGCGCCCGGAACTGGCCGATCGCATCGAGCAGGCCGTTCGCGCCACGATCCAAGCCGGCACCTACACCCAGGACGTGCACCCCGATGGGGCCGTGTCCACGGATGCCTTTGCCGACGCTGTATGTCAACGCCTGTAATAACTCTAATCTTTGGCTTATGCTATCTTTACACTTTATGCTAGCTTAAGTGTAGTATAATGTTTTCATCTGCGGCCTAACGCATCCATGGTGGGTCATGATGAACGACGATCACAACACCTCTCCCCAAAATATCCTGTTGGTGGACGACGACACTGGCCTGCTGCGCGTGCTGGAGATTACCTTTCAGCGGGCGGGTTACGTGGTATCAACCGCCACGACCGGCGAGCAGGCCTTGGATGCCGTGGCGCGACAGCGCCCGGACGCCATTCTGCTGGACGACATGATGCCCGGCACCAGTGGCACCCAAATTTGCCGCCGCCTCAAAGCCGATCCCGACACGCGCGGCATCCTGATTATCATGTATTCCGCCGGGCCGGACATCATGAACCGCGCCATGATTGAAGCCATCGGCGCGGACATGGCGATCCGCAAACCCAGTGTGCCACGGGACCTGGTGGCCGCCGTGGACCGTCTGCTGACCGCCCACGCCTGAACGCATGCTGCGTGCTTTACGGTCCGATCAACACCTCCCAGGCGCTTAGGGGCACCAAGGTCTGGAAGGTCGCGCCGCGATCCGGTACCGCTTCTGCTGCCCAGCCCGTTTCACCAGCTTCTGTTGTTACCTCCCACCACAGCAGCGTATCCGCATCCACTGGCCCCGCGTTGAGTGTCACACGGGTACCGGCGGGCATTTGCGTGATGATGGACGCCTCCAGGCTGGGTTCCGCACGCAGGTTCAGCGTGGTATCCGGGCCGACTGGCAGCGCCACCCCTGCCTCAACGCCGACGCTCAGCCGCAGCAGGCTGCCCCCCACTTTGGTCAGGGTGGGCAGGTCGTCCGGCAGCGCCCGCGTGATGCTGGGCTGTTCCGCGCTGCAAAACGGTTCCAGGCGGAACAACTCGCGTTCGCGGCAGCTCAGCTCGCGCACGTAGCGGTTGTTCAGCGTCCAGGCCAGCAGCGTGCGCGTGTCCGGATACATGCGCCACAGCCGCAGTCCGCCGCTGCTCAAGCCGCTGAGCACGGTGTCGGCGTTGGCACTGAAGACGGCATCTACGAAGTCCACGCTGCCCAGTGCCAGCGCGTAATTGCGCACCTCAAAGCCACTGGCGATGTCCCAAGCGCGCAGGCTGCCATCGTTGCTGGCGCTCAGCAGCACGTCCCCGTCCGGGCCAAATTGCAAGGAGCGGATGCTGCCGGTGTGCCCATCGAGCTGGCGCACCACCGTACCGCTGTCTACCTCCCACAGCAGAATTTGCCCGCTGCTGCTGCCAGACGCGATCTGCGTGCCGTCGGCATTGAAGGCCACCGCGCGCACGCTGCGGCTGTGCCCATCAAAGCTGTTGAGCAGCGCGCCGCTTTCGATGTCCCATACCCACACGCGCGCGTCATCGCCGCCGCTGGCTAATAGGCGGCGCGCGCTGCTGAGGTCTACGGCGTACTGGGCCTGGGCGCTGCCGATGCTTTCGTCTTCCGGCGTGAAAATCTGATCGCCGCCGGTCTGCTGCTGCTGTGCGACCTGGGGTTCGGGCGCATCGGTGGCGCTGATGTCAGCAATGATCGGGTCCTCGTCGCTGAAGCGCTGTAACACGACGCTGCCGTCCTGCCCGCTGCTGATGAAGCCGCTGCCATCGTCCAGGAAGACCAGAGCGCTGACCGTGCTGCTGTGCGGCAGGAAGTCCGCTTGTAGGGTGCCGCTGGCGATGAGGTCCCACAGGCGCACCGTGCCGTCCCGTGCCCCACTGAGCACCTGCTGTCCGTCCGGGCTGACGGCCATTGCCGTGATGGCGTCGTCATGGGCGGCTGCTTGGCGCATCATCCGCCCCGACTCCAGGTCCCACAAGGTCAGCAGGCCCTCGCTGCTGCCGCTGACAAAAGCCCGCTCGCCGCTGCCCTCGCTGAGGCCCAGGGGCAAAAAGCGCCCGATGGTGCTGCCCAGTGCATCGCTGGGATAATCCTGGAGCACCGCCGCGCCCTGCACGTCCCACAGGCGCAGGGTGTTGTCGCGGGACGCGCTCAGCAGTTGTGCCCCACTGGCGCTGAAGTCCAGCCCCGTGATGCCGCCGCTGTGCCCCAAGTACTGCGCGCGGATGGCGTCCTCGCGCGTGAGGTCCCACAGGATCACGCGGCCATCCGACCCGGCAGACACCAGGGTCTGCTCATCCGGGCTGAGGGCCAAGTAGTTGACGGTAGCGGTGGTGTCGTGGCCGTTGAACTGGGTCGGCTCACGGGTGAGGCGGGTGCCGTCCGTGCTCAGCGACCAGAGCTGCACCACGCCGTTGGCCCCGCTGACGGCCACGCGATTCCCAGCACCGTTGACCGCTACAGCGTTAATCGGGTTACCTGTAAGCTGACGCAGCACGGGGCTGCCTTCGGCTAGGTTCCAGACGATGATCGTGCTGTCCTGCGACACGCTGACGGCTTGCTCAGGGTTGGCGGGCACGTAGGCGACGTCCTGCACCGCACCGATGTGCCGACTGAGCACGCGGCTGACGACGCCGCTTTGCAAGTCAATTTCCAGGATGCGATTGTCGGCAGTGGCGGCCAGGGCATAGGCGCTGTCCGGGCGCACGGCAATGGCGTTGATCGTGCGCGTGACGCTGGGGTCGCTGTAGAGGGCGGTCATCGTCTCGTTGGCGAGGTCCAGGCGCAGCACTAGGCCGCGGTCCGTGCCAATGAGCAGGGATTCATCAGCGGGCACCCGGGCGATGGCCGTCAGCGCGCCGGTGGTGATGGCCTGTTGGGCGACCTGCTGCTGGCTGGCGGGGGCCTGGCTTTCAGCGGCCTGGTCCGCACTGACATCGCCCAGGCCAGGCAGACTGCGCAGCAGCTCGGCGCTGTCGAGGTCCCAGGCGCGCAGGGTGCCGTCCTGCCCGCCGCCGATCACCAGGCCACGGTCTTCCAGCAGCAGCGCACTGCTGAGCGGCGCATCCGCTGTGAAGAGGCGGCGCGTGCCAGGCGCGAAGCCCACGTTGGCGAGGATCAAGCGTGACTCCGGCGGTGGGTTTTGGGCTTGGATGAGCACGCTGTCCAGGGCCAGGGCTACGGCTAAGTCGCGGTCTTCGTTGCCCAGCACGCGCTCGGCATTGGCGGCCAGGGCGAAGCTGCGCGCCTCCAACGCGGAGGCCTCGGCTTGGTCTAGGGCATTCAGCGCGACCTGCTCGTTTTCGATGGCGCGCTGGCTTTGTTCCACGGCGAAGAGGATCAAGCCCACAGCGGCGATCAAAGCCACGCCCAGCACCCCCACCAGGGCACGTAGGCGGTTAGCGGCGGCCTTCTGGAGCTGAAGCTCACGGGCGGCCTGGGCGCGTTCCTCTTCTTCGCGCTTGGCCTGTGCCGTCAGGCTGGCTTCGATCAAGCGGCGCTGCGCTTCGGTGGCATCGGCCTCGGCCTGCCAATCGCGCGCGCGCTGCAAACGGTTGCCCCGCAGCAGGTATGAGGAGTCCAGGCCGCTGTTGGCCCAGTCCGCCGCCACCTTCTCTAACTCGCTGGTGTAGCGCAGGTCCTCCAGGTTATCCAGAATCCAGTTCTCATAGCGGTCCCATTGGCGCAGCAGGGCCTCATGGCTGATCTCTAAGGTGATGGCCGGGGCTTGGGTGCTGTCAGCGGCCTGGATTTCGCGCGTCGTCACCAGCAGCCGCGACTCCGGGGCGACCATGATGCTGACTACTTCATCCACGGCCTGGTCGGTGATGCCCCGAAATTGCAGCTCAGCGCGGCGGACGCGGCGGCGGGTGGCGTTGAAGCCTTCGCCGCTGCTGTCGCCAACTTCCACCAGGCGCAGCAGCACACGGCGCATTACGTCTTGCTGGGCAGGCCCCAGGCCGCTGTAGACCGATTCGGCGTGGCGGGCCAGGGCCTGCTCCACACCGCCGATGGCGTCATAGGCCGCATGGTTCAGCACGGCCCCCTCGCGGCGCTCGAAGAGCGCTTTTAGCGCGTATTGCAGCAGCGGCAGTGACCCCGGCTGACGGCGCACGTCGTCCAGGATGCGCGCGGCCAGCCCGTCCTCGAATTGCAAGCGCATCGCCTCCACCGGGCCTTCGATGCTGCGCAGCAGTTCGGCGGTGCTCATTTCGGTGACGATGAGCATGTTCTCGCGCTCAAAGAGCTGTGCCACGTCCGGGTATTGGCTCAGGCGGTCGAAGAAGTCCGCGCGCATGGTGATGAGGGTCTGCACGCGGCTGTCGGGTTGGGTGGCGGCGCGGTGGATCAAAGCCAGAAACAGCGCTGCGTCAGCGGGTTGCGCGCGGGTGAAGACCTCTTCGAACTGGTCGATCACCAGCAGAAGCTGCGCGTCAGCGGGCACGTCGTCTAGGGCTTCGACGGCCAGGTCAATGAGCGCGTCGTCACGGTCACGCAGCGCCGCCTGTACCGCGTCAGGGTCGCGGCCTTTACCCAGCACGGGCGACAAGCGCGTCGCCAGCGCACCCATCGGGTCCGCGCCAGGGG
>CAYWGJ010000103.1:0-10762 GCA_964457835.1 uncultured Anaerolineaceae bacterium | reverse complement strand
GCGTGGCCGTCGGCGGGAAAATCTGCCCCGGCGTGGGTGGCAGCGTGGACAGCGGCGTGTTGGTCACGATGCGGGTGGGGCTGCCCGTCGCCGTGACTGGCGTTTCGCTGGCGTCGCCACCAATGGGCGTGTTCGTGACCGTCGCAGTGGGCGGCACTGCGTCCGGGTCCGGGGCGGTGGCCCACAGAAAGATGCCGATGCAGTAAAAAGGCAGCGTGCCGATGATAATGACCAGCAGGATGCCGCGCAGCAGCCGACGTCGGCGCTCAATCGTCTCGATAGGGTCCATGCCGTGTACTCACTCCTGTGTACGGGCCTGTGTGAGGGCGCGCACCTGATACAGCCGCGCGTCGCTAAAGCCGCGCCGCCGGTAATAGCCCCGCGTGCCCACTGCCGAGATCACCGCCAACCGTGCGTAGCCGCGTGCGCTGCTGATGCGGGCCGCTTCCTCAATCAGGCGCGTGCCCAGGCCGCTGTGCTGCGCGTGGCCGGCTGCTTCCTGGCCGATGCCCAACGCCTGCCCATAGACGTGCACCTCACGGATCACCGCTGCGTCGCGCAGTGCTTCGGTGAGCGGCGGCTGGGTGGGGTCTGGCAGCGACAAGCGCAAAAAGCCGACGATACGGTGCTCGGCGGTGACGACTTGCAAGAAGACCTCATCACCGACCGACGTCTCATAGTGTACCGCATCCAGGCGCAGTGTACCCGCATCTACGGTGTCCCGGCGAATTTCCCGCGCGCGGATGTCGGCGCTGCGCTGACCGTGAGCGGCTAAATGGGCCTCCACCAGTTCGCGGAAGTTGGTGAACTGGTTGCCGGTCACGATGTCGGTAGACGGGATGTCGCGCACGACCCGCGTCAGGCGGCAGTATTCCGGGGTGCGCAGCAGGCAGGCGCTGAGCAGCTCCAGCAGCTCGTCGTAAGTGTAGGGCTGCCAGTCCCCGCGCTGATACACCTGCATCAGCTCCGCCGATTCGATCAAGGAGCAGGGGTAGACCTTCAGCTCGTCGGGGCGAAAGTCGGGATCGTCGAACAGGCGCGCGTAGTCTTGCAGGTCGCTTGTTGGCGTGGCTCCGTAGAGGTTGGGCATCCAGTGCGCGTGAATCTTGAAACCGGCCTGGCGCAGCAGCTTGACCGCACGGCGCGTGGCCGCGACGTCGTGGCCGCGTTTGTTGAGGCGCAGCACCTGGTCGTCCAGGCTCTGAAAGCCGATCTGGACCTTGGTGCAGCCCAGCCGTCGCACGCGCAGCACTTCCTCAGCACTGATGTGATCCGGGCGCGTCTCGATGACCAGGCCCACCACGCGACAGGGCGCATCCTCGTTGACGCGCTGCGCGGCTTCCAACTCATCCCAGGTGGCGTATTCGTCTGCCGGGCTGCGCGGCTGAGTCCCGGTGGCGATGGCGGCGGCCTGCTCGCGCGAGCGGCGCATCTCGTCGGCGTAGAGCGTCTGCACGACCTGGTTGTAGCTCTGCTGAAGGTCCAGGCCGCTGAGCGTGACGTTTGTACCCGGTGAGTCCGCGCCAAACTGCGAGGCCTGCGCCAAGGCCGCCCGCAGCGACTCACGGCCATCTATCCCCGCGCCAAAGTCGTGCAGTGCGTCGAAGATGCGCTTGATGAACCAGATTTGGTAGCTTTCTGGGTAAAAAGACCAGGTGCCGCCCAGCACGATGGCCTCGATCTTGTCGGTGGGGTGGCCGTTGCTGCGATAGGCCAACAGGCGCGTGTAAGTTTGCAAATAGGGGTCGAAGGCGTTCTGCTCGGCGCGCTGTGCACCGGGTTCGTCGGCGAGATAGCTCTTAGGCATTCGCACGTCGTTGGGGCAGAAGATGCAGGTGCCTGGACAGGGGAAGGGCTTGGTCAGCACGGTGACAGGGGTCACGCCGGAAGCGGTGCGGGTGGGCTTGCGCCGCAGCCGGGTGAGTATGGCCTCGTCGTAGGGAGGCAGGCCATGTGTCCCGGCGAACCTGCGGTAGGCGGCGATCAAGTGGCTGCGCCCATAGAGGCCTCCATCCGGGCGCGGATGCCGCCGCACGAGCCGCTCAAACTGGCGCGTGCTCAGCGGACCTGGCGCGTCGATGACAGCCCGCAGGATGTGCAGCAGCGGCTCGCGGTGGACATGGAGGTCAAGCTCTTGTTTGTGGGCCATGGGCGCATCAGTCAGCAGATGGACAGACACACGCCAGTGTAACATGGGTCGGCGGGCGCGGGTAAGGGTTATGTGCCTTACCGGGGCAGCATCATCGGCAGGCTGAGCAGGGCCAGGGCGCGCTGCCATTCGTCACGGCCTGCGCCGATGTGGTCCATGGTGCGCAGCAGCAGCGGTAGAGTCTCCTGGATAATCATAGGTGGCACGCTGGCGTGCAGCGAAAACACCTGGGGCATATAGTGTGGGCGTTCCGCCACGCTGATGAGCCATTTGCCCAGCGACGTGGAGAACATCGGTGCGTGGTCATAGCCGTAGCGCGTTTCCATCTCTTGCTGGAAGGCGGGCAGTACGCTTTCGTAGGCCTTGTGTGCCTCCGCGTAGCTGCGCTGAAGCAGGGCGGTGTCCAGGCTGCCCACGGCATCCTGGTAGCTGGGCGCATCGATGAGCGCTACTGGGTTCAGCGTAAACCAGGCGGCCAGCGTCTCATAGGGTAGGCGGGTGATGTTTTGCAGCGTCAGCAGCAGGTCGGTGGTGCCGCTCATTTGCATGGCTGATTGTCCTAGCACGTTTTTGATCCATGCAAACCTTATCATAAGTCACAGTGCTTGTGAATTTCACCTTGGATTAATCCATGGTAATCCGTGGAGAAAGACTTGTGCGCTCAGAGGCGCGCGTGCAGCAGTGGCACCCACATCTCCTCTTCGCTGAGGCCGGTGTGCGTGCTCTTCAGCTTGACGTGCTGGTACTTGTCCTCCAAGGTGATGCCCTGGCGCGGCAGCAGCAGCAGGTCGCCAACGTGATCCGCGGCCTGCGGCACCAGGTGCTCCGGCGCGCCGTAGAGACTGGCGGCCAGCGCGCTGCGACCGTCCAGCCAGGCCAGCGACTCAGCGTAGTGTCGCGCCAGCAGCGACTCGACCCACTTGCGCGAGCCGTGCCGTAGGCGTAGGTAAGCCAGGCGCATGTCGCCGGTGAAGGTGCGCAGGGGCAGTGCCTTGCTCAGACGCTTAAGGTGGAATTGGTGCAGCTTCAGGCGCTGTTGGATGTCCGCGTGGCCGTGGTCGGCGGTGACGAGCAGCAGGGTGCTGCCGTCCTGCATCAGTGGATCGGCGGCCAGCGCGACCAATGCACGCAGCTGCGCGCGCAGTTCTTCCAGCACCACCAGCGACTCCGCGCCGTGCTCGTGGGATTTTGCGTCCACTTGCGCGTTGTAGACGTAGAGGTAAGCGGGGGCGTCGTGTTCAGCAGCGGCGGTTAGGGCCTCGCGCAGTTTTTGCCACAGGCTGATGTCTTTGGTGTGCCCGTGCGCGACGTAGGGGCCGCGCTGCATGATCCGCGACAGCCCGGTGCCGATGTAGTCTGCCCACTGCACGACGTGCACTTGTCCGCCGACGTCGGCCATGCGTTCCGCCAGGGTGGGCACGGCCAGCAGCGATTCGGGTTGAAAACCGCGCTGAGTCAGGCGGGGACCCCTGGGGCGCAGCACGTCGCGGTCAAACAACAGGCTGCCCACTGAGTCCAGTGCGGGCAGGTGCTGTACCGTGCCGAACACGCCGTGTACGCCGGGCGGCTGACCGGTCCAGTAGGTGGGCAGGGCGACAGTGGTGGTGCTGGGCATCACACTAGTCAGCGGCACAACGCCTCGCCCCTGACTCAGCACGCCTACTAAGTCGCGGATTTCCGGGTCGCGGTCGATCCAGCGGCGCAGGCGCAGGTAACCCAAGCCGTCGCTGAGGTACAGCACCACGCGGCGCACGGGCGGCGGCGGGCCGTCCGCACCCCAGACGGCGGGGTCCAGCGCTGGGCCGTCTGGCGCAGCATCGCTGAGGCCAAGCTGATGCATCAGGCTGCGCGCGGTGTTGACGATGCTCAAGCCGTTATAATACGGAAAGCGTAGGTCCTCGGTCCATATGCCACCGTTGAGGGTGACTGGGCGGTGCGCGCGCAAACGGGCTTCAATTTGCGCGGCGCTGCTGTCGAGCGTGTAGGGGCTGATGATCGTCTGCCTTTCAGGATGCGGCTGTGTCCGGCGAATTAATAGCGGTGATCCAGTCCGGGGTGTGTCGCCCGGCGGGGTGATGCAGCAGCGTGAGCAGGTCGTGGGCTTCCCGCCACAGTTCTAGGGCGCGGGCGTCGTCACCGCGCATGGCCCGCCACTGACTGCACACGATCAGCGACTCCGCTAACAGGCGCTGTGCCCCTAAGCGCCGCGACAAGGCTACTGCTTCTTGCGCGGCCACACCGCCCTGCTCCAGGTCATCCTGTCGCAGCAGCAGCGCGGCGCGGACGCCAAGCACCCGGATGCGCACCTCGATGCTGTCGGCCCGCGCGGAGTCGGCGAGGGCATTGTCGATCAAGGCGGTGATGGCGTCGTAGTCCGGCGCGGGATCGCGCAGCAGCTCGCGGGCCAGGTTAGCGCGGATGACGGCCTGCCAGTAGGGGGCGTCCAGCGGGCGGATGAGGTCCAGGGCCTCACGGTGGCTTTCCAGTGCGGCGGCGTGGTCGTCTAGTTCCGCCTGGGCCAGGCCGATGTTGGTGGTCTGCACGGCGATATGCAGGGCCATGTGCTGGCGGCGGCTCTGCTGGCGGGCGTATTCCAGGGCAGCTAAGGCGCGCTTGGTGCGGCCTGTTGCCAGCAGGAACCAGCCGAAGTTACCCTGGCGGGTGGCTTCGGCGCGTTCGTCACGCAGCTTCTGGGCGATCTGGATAGACTCAGCCAGGAAGGACTCGGCGGTCTCCAGGTCGCCACGATCTACGTAGGCGGTGGCGGCGTTACTGAGCACCACACCGCGTGTCTCGATGTCGTTGATCTGGCCCAGGCGCATCAGGGCCTGCTCGTAGTCCTTCATGGCGCGCTGCACCTGGCCTTGGGTAAAGCGCAGGTTGGCGATGTCGCAGTAGAGGCGGGCTACCTGCGCGTGGAAGTCCTGCTGATCGTAATATTCTAAGGCGGCGGTCCAGGCTTTGATGGCGGCGTTGAGCTGCCCTTGATGTACGTAGAACATTCCCAAGTCGCGCTGAGCGCGTGCCATCTCTAAGGGCAGGTTGTCGCGTTCGGCCTGCTGACGGGCGCGCTGATAGATGGCTTCCGCGGCGGGGATGTCGCCCACGTCGGCGCGGGCAGCGGCCAGATGACGCAGGGTTTCCGGTTTAGGGCGCTCGGCGGCGGCGGCCTCCAGGTAAGGCAGGGCTTCGGCGCTGCGCCCGGCGGCACGCAGCACCACGCCCATCATGCCGCGCGTCTCGACGCCGGTGGGGTCCAGCTCGACGGCTTCTTTGGCGTAGACCAGGGCGTCTTCGTTCTTGTTCAGCAGCACGCAGGCCCGTGCGAGCTGGCGGTACACGTCCAGGGCTTCGGCCTCGTCTTCCGGGTGAAGCTGAAGCGCGCGCTCATAGTGATTGTAAGCGTCGGCGGCGCGGGCATCCTCTAGGGCGATGCGCCCCAGTGCAGCGTGCCAGCGGCGCTGAAACTGCCGGTACTGCACATGATCGGCCAGGCGCAGCGCGCGGCTGATGAGGCGGTGTCCTTCGCGCGGGCGTCCACTGATGATTTCCGCTTCGCCCATCAGCCCGACGAAGAGACTGCTCAGCTCGGCGTCACCGCTGGTATTCAGCAGGCTCAGCGCTTCGTTGAGCAGGTGCATGGCGTAGCTAGCGTTGCCTTCATTGAGGTAGATGCTGCCGAGATAACCCTTAGCACGGCCTTCAGCCCCGGCGGCACGCGCGGACTGGGCGGTGTCGATGGCGCGCTCGTAGTATCGCTGGGCGGAGGTGTCGTCGCCGCGGGCCTGGGCCAGCGTCCCCAGCGAGACCAGGGCATAGGCGCGCTGCACCCCGGCGCTGCCAGGGCCGATGACCGCCGGGCTAATCGTTGCAGCGCTGTCTGTGGGGGCATCGGCGGCGGGGATGTTTTCCAGGCGCTGAAGCAGCGTCCGCGCGTCTTCCCAGCGGGCCTGCTTGATGTAAAGGTCGGCGCGGTGCAGCTCCACCACAGAGACGATGGCTTCATCTTTGAGATCGTGGGCGATGCGCATGGCACGTTCAAAGAAGCTGAGCGCACCGTCATAGTCCCCGGCGCGCTTGCGGCGTCGGCCTTCGTCGAGGGCGGTCTTCAGCTTGAGGACTTCTGGACGAGAACTGCCCGCCGCACTGCGGTTGATCCAGGTGCTGATGCGTGACCAGAGGCTCATACGCGCTCGCTAACGTTAAACCGTTTCAAAGCATGATTCTAAAGGACAGAGGGGTATGGATACAAGCGCAAGCGCGGCTTTCTGGTAGCTTTCTAAGGTGTGGGGCAGTCGATCGCATGTTCCGTAACCATTGAATGCGCTCGGGTTGTGGACTATCATGCATGATGTGCGTTCAAACAACAATGGTTCCTGCACGATGACCAAATCGAAATCGCAGAACGGATCACATACGGCTTTGATGCTTGATACGGTGTATCAGGGCGATTGTGTTTCAATCATGGAGACCTTGCCTGAAAAAAGTGTCGATGTTATATTCGCAGACCCTCCCTATAATCTCCAACTTCAGCAGTCTTTGTTACGCCCAAACCAAACCGTTGTCGATGCCGTTGACGATGAGTGGGATCAATTTGACAGCCTGCAAGCGTATGATGCCTTCACACGCGCTTGGTTGATGACTGCACGGCGTATCCTGAAAGACGACGGTACATTGTGGGTCATCGGTTCATACCATAATATTTATCGAGTTGGCAGTATTTTGATGGATTTGGGCTACTGGATCATCAACGATGTGGTTTGGTACAAAACCAACCCCATGCCGAATTTTCGCGGCACGCGCTTCACCAATGCGACTGAAACCCTGTTATGGGTCCAGAAATCACAGCAGCAGAAGCGCTATACTTTCAATTATCAGTCGATGAAGCATGTCAACGATGACAAACAAATGCCCAACGTCTGGCATTTACCCATATGCAGTGGCCCTGAACGGATCAGGATCAATGGGGTGAAGGCCCACGCGACACAAAAACCGGAAGCGCTGCTTTATCGCGTCCTGTTGGCCTCAACGAACCCCGGTGATGTTGTGCTTGATCCCTTTTTTGGCAGCGGTACAACCGGGGTAGTGGCTAAGAAACTGTTCCGGCATTACATAGGGATTGAACGTGAAGCCGATTACATCGAGATCGCACAGCAGCGTTTAGCGGCTGTTCAGCCCACATTGCTAGGTGAAGAGATACTTGTCACACCCACAAAACGACATCAGCCGCGTGTCAGTCCGGGTATGCTCATTGAGCAAGGTTACCTCAATGTGGGGCAAACGCTATATGGCCCTAAGTGTCAACACAGCGCACGGCTGCGTGCAGATGGCACACTGGTCAACAAGGCACAGGGAATCAACGGTTCAATTCACCAGGCTGCTGCTGCCTTGTTGAAGAAGAGCGCTCATAATGGCTGGGATTTCTGGTACGTCGAAAACAGTGATGGAGAGCTGGTTAGTATCGACACGCTGAGAGAAAACTATCGTGCCTTTATGAAGGCAAATAGCAATGAGGCAGATTGATGGATCACGAGATCAATGATTTAATTAGAGATGCTGTCCGCGAGCATATCACAAACGCAACCCACTCACGAAGTATCAACAAGCACATCCAGACCCATGCAGGCAAAGCACACTTTATACCTCAACATCGGGTGATGTGCGCTGTTATCCAGTCCCTGAACAGCAGGTTGGGTAACTTCATCGAGACCATACTTAAGAGGATTATTGAACGGGACAACGCTGTTTCACCACTTCCACAAATGGGAACTAAGGCTCGTTTGCAAATCGCGTCCGAGTCAGAAGCCCTGATTGACGCTTATGTCGCGAGACGAAGCGAACGAGGTTTCAGAAAAAGAGTTTGCAGCCTTACTGCAACAGCGATTTGAAATTGAGCCAACTGAAGACCGTGACAAACATATACTTACAAGAGACATTGACGGGCTGTTTAGGCCTAAGTCGGGGCAAATTGTTTACTTGAAATCAAATACAATGATGATCATGACACCGGGAAGTTTCCAGACATTAACCGGGAATTCCTAAAGACATATGCGGGGTTGCGCAATCTGCTGGATGCGGCGAGCGTGAATGCGATAAAGCCCACCCCCTGCACACCGCCCGCATGTGCCGTATAATGGGCGCAGCGTTCGCAGCGGAGACTTGAAGAATGCGACTCTTGATTATCGGCGGTACCCGGCAGATCGGGCATTTCCTGGCCCTGCGCCTGCTGGAATCCGGCCACAACTTAACCCTACTCAACCGCGGGCTGACCCCCGACCACCTGCCCCCGTCCATCCCCCGCCTGCGCGCCGATCGCAGCGACTCCGACGCCGTGCGCCAGGCCCTGCGCGGCCAGGATTTCGACGTCGTGATTGACAACGTGCTCTACAAAGAAGCTGAAGCCAGTGCCGCCATTGACCTCTTCAGCGGTCGGGTCGGGCACTACATCGTGATGAGCACCGGCCAGGTGTACCTGGTGCGCGAGGGACTGACGCCGCCCTTCCGTGAGGTGGATTACGCCGGGCCTTTGATCGCCCCGCCACCGCCCGTGACCTACGACTACGAAGAATACACTTACGGCCTGGATAAGCGCCGTGCCGAGGACGCCCTGCACCGCGCCTGGGACACCGACGGCTTCCCCTATACCACGCTGCGCCTGCCCATGGTCACCAGTGAGCGCGACCCTTTCAACCGCCTGTACGCCTATCTGCTGCGCATCAAGGACGGCGGGCCGCTGCTGGTGCCCCATGACAGCGACATCCCCGTGCGCCATGTCGATGTGCAGGACGTGGTGACGGCAGTTACGACCCTGATTGACGCCGGGCCAGCCGCTCACGCTGGGCGCGCCTATAACGTCAGCCAAGGCGAGTCGCTGCCCATTGACACCTTCATCGCCACCCTGGGTGAACTGCTGGACCTCACACCGCGCGTAGCCCGCGTGGAGCGCAGCCTGCTGGAGGCCAACGGCTTCCTGCCGGACTGCTCGCCTTTCAGCGACCGCTGGATGTCTGTGCTGGACAACGCGCTGAGCACCCAAGCGCTGGGCCTGACCTATACCCCCGTGCGTGAAACTCTGGCGCGCGTGGTGTCGCACTACGAAGCGCATCCGCCGCCGCCGCCGGCCAGCTATCGCCGTCGCAGCGCGGAAAAGCACTTGGTTTAGCGCGCCGCGATGCCTGTACTGTACACGGACATGACCCCCGGCTTCCGCGCGCGCTGGCTGATGCTGGCAGTTGGCCTGCTGCTGCTGACCTTTGGGCTGCGGCTGCACGCACTGGGCGACGCCGCCTTCACCTGGGATGAAGGCTACAGCCTGTGGATCAGTCGGCTGCCCATGCCTGATCTGCTGGAGACCACCGCGCGCGACGTGCATCCGCCCATCTATTATCTGCTGCTGCGCGGGTTCAGCCTGCTGGCGGGTGAGACGGAATTCGCCGCGCGCTATGTGTCACTGCTGCTGGGTGTGCTGACGGCGGCGGCGGTCTGGACGCTGGGGCGGCGGGTCGGCGGGTTGTGGACCGGGCTGCTGGCCCTAGCCCTGCTGAGCGTGTCGCGCGCTAACATCGGCATTGCTCAAGACGCGCGGATGCACATGCTGGCGATGCTGTTTGTCACGCTGGGGCTGTACGCCGCGCTGCGCTGGATGGCGCGGCCTGTGCGCTGGGGATGGCTGGCGGCTTACATCGCTGCGATGCTGGGCGCGGCCTTCACGTTTTACCTGGCGCTGATGGGCGTCATCGTGACGAACATCGCGTTTGTGCTGTGGTGGTGGCGGCAGGGGCGGTCGCTGCGGCGGCTGATTCAATGGGGTGGGGCGCACCTACTGATCGCGGCGGTCTTCGTGCCGTGGGGCTTGTATACGTATGGGCTGCTGCTGCGCGGCGCGTCCCCGCTGCCGATGCTGTCGCCCCTGGTCTACGTGCAGTTTTACTTTGTGACGCTGACCCTTGGTTACCCGACCTTCCAGGAGGCTTACGTGCCGCTCTACGCAGCGGTGCTGGCCGCGATTGCGCTGGGCGTGCTGCTGCTGTGGAATCAGCGGCGGGCGCGGCCTGTGCCGCATCTGGCCCTGCTGCTGGCCGGAGTCGGGGTGCCGCTGGCGGTCGTGCTGGCCGCCACGCTGCCCTTTCACAGCCTGTCGCGTCCGGTAGCGGCGCGCTACTTCTTGTCGCTTTCCGGTGCATACGTCGCGCTGGCGGCCTGGGCACTGGTGGCGTTGGGGCGTCAGCGGCGGACCTGGGGCCTGTTGGCAGCGGGTGTAGTGTTCGGCGGGGCACTGCTGGGCCTGCTCACTGAGACCGAGCCGCGCGTGCGCCGCGATCACTTCACTTCCATTGCCGACACCCTGTACGCGCAGCGTCAGCCTACCGACGCGCTGGTGCTCAACAACGACCGCACTTGGCCCACGTTGGCTGCCAAGTACGACGGGCCGCGCGTGGACATGCCCTTCGCCAACGCCATCGACGCGCCGCTCGCTGAGGCACTGCTGGCTCCGCTGTGGACGACGCACGAGGCGCTTTGGCTGGTCACCACGCCGGAGTCGTTGGTGAGCGATCCGCTGCAAGCGTTGGCGGCCTGGCTGGACGCGCGCGCCGTGGACTCGCGGCACTGGAC
>CAYWGJ010000102.1:0-10765 GCA_964457835.1 uncultured Anaerolineaceae bacterium | reverse complement strand
CTGCTGGTGCTGGATGATCTGGGCAGCGAGCATTCCTCCGGTTGGGCGCGCGAGAAGCTCTTCCAGATCATCGACTACCGCTACCTGACGGCGCGTCCCACGGTCATTACCACCGCCCGCCACATGGAGGACCTGGACGAGCGCCTGCGTACCCGCCTGCTGGACGACCGCCGCTGCGTGCTTTACAACCTCAGTGTGCGTCCCTACGTGCTGCGCAAGCGGCGCGGGCGGCCTGGCTCCGGGCAGGAATACCCCCCGCCGGAGCGCTCGCGATGAAAGCCGACCCTGCGTCCCGGCTGCGCGTGCTGCCCTACGAGCGCCGCTTCCGCACGGCGGCCCTGGACTTGTACCACGATCACTACTACGTGCATCAGCACCTGGACTGGCACCAGATCGAGCGCTGGCTGGGCGTCGCCAGCGGGCCAGGGGTGGTGGCTCTGGACGGGCAGACGGTCGTGGGTGTGCTGGCCGCCTCTGAGCCGTATAACCGTACCGCGTGGCTGCGCTTGATCGCGCTGCACGACCGCGCCAACCTGCGCAGCGTGCTGAAGGCGCTGTGGCCCAGCCTGAGCGACGCGCTGCGGGCGCAGGGGGTGCAGTCTGCCTGGCTGCTCATCAGCGTGGACTGGCTGCGCGATTATGCGCCGCTGCTGGGCATGGCCCCGGTGGAGACCATCGTCACGCTCAAGCGGACGGTGCTGCACATGCCCCCACAGCGCAACACCAGCGTGCAGGTCGTCCTGGCGGAGGCCGAACACCTGGAGACCCTGCTCATGATCGACAACGCCGCCTTCGCCCCGCCCTGGCAGATGACGCGCGAGGAGCTGCGTCAGGCGCTGCGCATCGCGGAGAACAGCACGCTGGCCCTTTCAGCCGCGGGCAACCCAATCGGCTATCAGATCAGCACACGCTACCACGACACCGGGCATCTAGCACGCCTGGCCGTGCTGCCCGATATTCAGAGCCGGGGTGTGGGGGGGGCCATGCTGCACGCCCTGATCGTTGCCATGCACCGCCGCGGCGCGCGTGTGATGACCGTCAACACCCAGGCAACCAACCTGCGCTCACAGCGGCTGTACGGCTATTATCACTTTCGACGCAACGGCTACGACATGCCGGTGTGGGCGGTGGACCTCTAGCGGCCTTGCGAGGGGGCGACAAAAGAACAGCGACCCCAATGTGATTGGAGCCGCTGCACTGTGCATCGCTGCACTGGTCGGTAGTGGGGGGCACCACGGTGCTCAACCCCGGAGGAGTTAGAGGTGTGTCACCCCCTTATGACCATACATAGCGTAGATCACCTCCTTCCAAACTAAACCGCCGATGCCAAAACTGTAGCACACTTGGCCGCGGTGTGCAAGCCGTACTCATGATCCACAAACACAGCGCAAACCTGCTTATGACCCGTTCTGACGGGCTGTGCAGCGCAGCCCCGAATCTTGTAAAAACGCGGCGATCTGCGCGGCGGCCAGGTCGTGCCCGGCCTGATTCCAGTGCGTATCATAGCGCAGATACACCAGCTCCCCGCGCGCGACCGCTTCGGCAAAGGTCGGCGTCAGGTCCAGGAAGTGCCAGCCCCCCAGCGAGTCCGCCAGCGCCGCCAGCATATCCCGCTGTCCAGTCATTGAGTCGATGAAGGTGGCTTCGTCTTCCGCGCTGACCGGCGTATTGCGCAGCCAGATGTCCCCCGTGCCCGCCTCTACGACCGGCTGTTGGGCGATGCCGCGCATCCACTGCCGCGCGTCCGGGTGGATGTAGGGATAGTAGAGCTGTTCTTTAGTGGGCAGGTACACCAGCAGCCGACAGGAGTCGGGGTAGGCGGCGGCGGCCCGCGTCAGCGACTCGCGCAGGGTCTGGTAGGGCTGGCTGTCCGCGTAGCCGCCTTCGGGTTCCAGCATCCAGGCCAAATAATACGACAGAAAGGCCATGTCGTAGTAATTGCCGCCGATAATCACCGGCATGGGGAAGTCGAAGTGTGCCGGAGAGTCGTGGGCCGGGATGACGGTGGGCGTCAGGTTGTCGAAGAGTTCGGTCCACACACCCACGAGCGTCCGGTCGTAGCGGCTGCGCTCGGCGTCGGTGTCGCCTAGATCGTTGCCGGAAAAATGCGCCCAGATCACCCAGTCCGGCGGCGAGTCGGCGTGTTGGGGTGCGGTCTCTTCGGCGACGCGGGCGATCTCACGCGGGCCATAGGCGCGGTAGCCGTAGTTGCGCACGGGCAGGTCCAGCGCGGCGGCCAGGGCATCCGGCCAGGGCGTGGTGGTGATAGCTGACTCGGTGAAAGAGTCGCCGAAGGCCAGCAGGGGGTAATGGTCGGCGCTGCGGGCCGGCACCCGAAAGCCCTGCGCGTCCCAGGCGATGTCGATCTGCGCGAGGACCGGGTTGTCGGCGGGCGGTCGCACGCGGCCTTCCATGGCGGCGAAAAGGTCGCCGTCCAGCAGGTGATAATCGACCTGCATCTGTTGATTGGGCGTGGCACGGGTGTAGAAATCGACCGGCCCCAGCAGGACTTCCGCGAAGAGCAGCAGCAGCAGGGTGGCGAAGGCGACAGCGGCCAGCACGCCGCCGGTGACCCCCAGTAGGGCACCGAGTAGACGGCGCAGCAAGTGGCGGGTGGATGGCGTGGCGTTAGTGGAGGGGGCAGTCATGGCGGGTCTCTGTTCGTTGAGCGTGTGCAGGTCGGGTGCACATTATAGCGCTGCTGTGCGCCGGTACCCAGGGCGGCCTGTGGGGTGTCGTGCGGTACGGCCTGTCGAAAACCGTAACGCTATTTCCACCTTAATTGGTGATACGATCAACGTACACCGAAAGGAGTAGGGAAGAGCGATGTGATGATAAGCGTTGAATGGTACGACAGCCGCCGGCAGATTCTGCTGCTGCGTTACCCGTCACAGTGGGACACCGCCGCCATGCACCAGGCCTACGACAAGACCTTCCGCCTCTTGGCCGAGGTCAATCACCCGGTCATCTCCATTGTTGATATGCGAGAGGCTTACGGCATCCCGAAGGACAGCATGATGGTGGTGGCTCGCCGCGAGCGCTGCCGCCCGGATCACTTCGTCGGCGCGGTGCTGGTGACGCCGCTGCAAGCCGCCAACACCATCATTCAGCTTTGGGCCAAGATGCCCATGGTGCACACCAGCTTCACCGCCACGCGCGACCTGGACGAGGCCCTGCGCATCGTGCGCCAGCGCTTGGCCGAGTACGGCGTTGCGCTGCGCTAAGCCCACATCACCTGTCCACAGCTTCACCATTCCCCCCTATGCCCACATCAGCGGCTGTGTTATCGTCAGCCCTTGTTGATTGGCGCAAACTGTACAAAAAGTTTGCATTTTGCTGATACGATTCTAACGTAGCAGCGCTAGATTCCGCTCCGGTCTAAACCGCAGTTCAACGAAAGGCACCTGACCCATGATTCGAGTCGAAGGTTTAAGTAAGTCCTACGGCCCCATTGAGGCGCTGCGGGGCATCAGCTTCAGTGTGGGCGATGGTGAGATCGTCGGCCTGCTGGGGCCAAACGGCGCGGGCAAGTCCACCGCCATCAAGATCATGACCGGCTACCTGCACCCTGACGACGGCGCGGTCACCATTGATGACCTGGACGTGCTCACGCAGACGCAGCAGGTGCAGGCCCGCATCGGCTATCTGTCCGAGAACACGCCGCTGTACCCCAACCTGTCCGTGCAGGGCTACCTGAAGCTGATGGCCGACCTGCGCCGCATCCCGGAAGACGAGCAGCGCGCGCTGATCTCCGAGGCGGTGTACGCCACGGGGATGCAGGACTATCTCACGCGGCGCATCAGCCAACTGAGTAAGGGCCTGCGACAGCGGGTCGGCTTGGCCCAAGCCATCCTGCATAAGCCGCGCCTGCTCATCCTGGACGAGCCGACCGTCGGCCTGGACCCCACGCAGATCGTCGAAATTCGCCACCTCATCAAGCGCCTGGCACAGCACAGCACCATTCTGTTTTCCTCGCACATCCTCAGCGAAGTCGAGGCCGTGTGTGACCGTGTGGTGATCCTCATCAACGGTCAGATCAAGGCCGACGCTCGCCTGGACGAGCTGAGCGCCAGCAGCCGCGCCGTCCTGGTGCTGGCCGCGCCCACTGAGGGCGTCGAGGCCGCACTGGCTGCCCTGGACGGGGCCGCCTCCGTGGAGACCTTCACCACCCCCGACCGCCACGCCGCCTACCGCGTCCACGGCCAAGGCGATACCGCCGCTGACTTCGCGCCCGCCCTCTACAACCTGGCCCGCCAGCATGACTGGCCTGTGCGCGAAATCCGACGCGAAGTGATGACCCTGGAAAGTGTGTTCAACCGCCTGGCCGCCGCCGATCTGGTGACGCCAGCGCCCAACGGCTACACCGAGACACCGGTCAGCGTTGAAACTGCCGACGCCATCAACGGAGGGGAATAAGCCATGAAACAAGCCCTGTCTCTGACCCGCAAGGAACTCGACTCCTACTTCAGCTCCCCCATGGCGCTGCTCTTCGTGGGCGTCTTCCTGGTGGTGACGCTCTTCGCCTTCTTCTTCCTGGATTCCTTTTTCGCGCGGGGCATCGCTGACGTGCGTGCTCTGTTCGAATGGCTGCCGGTGCTGCTCATCTTCCTGGTGGCTGCGCTGACGATGCGCCAATGGAGCGAAGAGGAACAGGTCGGCACGCTGCAAATTCTGCTGACGATGCCCATCCGCATCGTGCAGCTCGTGCTGGGCAAGTTCTTGTCGGTGCTGGCGCTGGTGGCCGTGGCCCTGCTGCTGACGCTGTTCCTGCCCATCACGGTGGGCAGCCTGGGCAGCCTGGACGTCGGCCCGGTGATCGGCGGCTACGTCGCGGCGCTGCTGCTTGCCAGCACCTACATCGCCATCGGCCTCTTCGTCTCGTCCCGCACCGATAACCAGATCGTGGCGCTGACGCTGACGGCCATCATCGCCGGGGCTTTCCACTTGATCGGCGCAGCGCTGGTGACCGACCTCTTCAACGCCACCACCGCCGAAATCCTGCGCGGGCTGGGCACCGGCAGCCGCTTTGAGAGCATCCAGCGCGGCGTGATCGACCTGCGCGACATCGCCTACTACCTGTCGCTGACGGTCTTCTTCCTGGCGCTGAACGTGATCTCGCTTGACAGCAAGCGCTGGAGTCACGGGCCGCGCATGGCCGCTTATCGCCGCAACGCCGTGCTGACGGTCGTGCTGCTGGGCCTGAACCTGACCGCCTTCAACCTGCTGCTGACCCCGGTGAACACCCTGCGCCTGGACCTGACCCAGAACGGCGACTACACCCTGTCCCCCGTCACGCGCGACATCATTAGCAACCTGCAAGAGCCGATGCTGATCCGCGGCTACTTCAGCGAAGAGAACCACCCCCTGCTGACGCCCTTGATCCCCACCGTGCGCGATACCCTGGAGGAATACCGCATCGCCGCCAACGGCGACATCACCGTCGAGTTTGTCGATCCACTGACCGATCCGGAGATCGAGCGCGAGGCCAACCAGACCTACGGCATCAACCCCGCTCCGCTACAGATCAGCGACCGCAGCGGCGTGTCCGTCATCAACGCCTACTTTGACATCCTCATCCGCTACGGCGACCAGAACGTGGTGCTCAACTACGGCGACCTCATCGAAGGCGAGCAGACCCCCACCGGCGTGGATGTGCGCCTGCGCGACCTGGAGTACGACCTGACCAGCAGCATCCAGCGCGTGGTGGAAGGCTTCCAGAACATCGAGACCGTACTGAGCACCCTGGATGCACCCGCCACGCTGACGCTGTACATCACGCCGGACCTGCTGCCCGAAGAGCTGGCCGCCGTGCCTAACAACATTCAGAACGTGGTCGATGACATCCAGGCCCGCGCTGGTGCTGAGCGCTTCGCTTTTGAGACGGTCGATATGAGCGACCCCGCCGCCACGGGTGTGGACCCGGTGCAGCTCGCCGAGCAGTACGGCATTGACGGCATCCCGCTGAGCTTCTTCAGCAGTGACACCTTTTACCTGCACATGATCGTGCGCTCCGGCGACGTGGAGCAGGTGATCTTCCCGGTTGGCGACATGAGCGCGGCGGAAATCCGCGAGCGCGTCGAGTCGGCCATCAAGCGTGGGGCCGGCGGCTTCCTGCGCGGCGTGGGCGTGTGGGTGCCACCCGCCCAATCTACTGACCAGTTTGGTCAGCCCGCGCCCAGCTTGCAGAGCTTCAACTTCGTGCAGGAATACATCGGCCAGAACTACGAAGTGCGGCAGGTGGCGCTCATCGGTGGCGAAGTCCCGGCGGACATCGAGGTGCTGCTGGTGCTGGCACCGCAGGTGATGACCGACCGCGAACTCTACGCCATCGACCAATTCCTGATGCGCGGCGGCAAGCTCTTCGTGGCGGCCAGCGATTACCGCCTGAACGTGGACGAGACCGGCAGCCTGACCCTGACTCCTGTCAGCGGCAGCATCCGCGACATGCTGGCCCACTACGGCGTGCAGTTGGGCGACGCTCTGGTCTTCGACACGCAGAACGAACCCTTCCCCCTGCCGGTACAGCGTCAGAGCGGCGGCTTCACTGTCACCGAGATTCAGGCCGTGAACTACCCGCCCTTTGTGGACGTGCGCGCGGACAAGATGGCTGAGGACCCCATGCTGCTCAACCTGCCCGCTGTGACGGTCAACTGGGCTATGTCGCTGGATGCGTCCGCTGCGGAGGCCGCCGAACGCGACGTCGTGACCCTGCTGCGCGCCAGCGACAACGCGTGGCTCAGCCAGGGCTTCAACATCCAGCCCAACCCCGAACTCTACGGTAACATCGGCTTCCCAGTCGCAGAAGAACGCAGCGATTACCCGCTGGCGGTCCGCGTGACCGGGCGCTTTGACAGCTTCTTTGCCGACCAGCCCAGCCCCTTTGTGCCAGAAGAAGGCGAATCCGAGAGCACCCTGGACGCGCCCAGCATCGGCCTGATCGAAAGCTCCCCAGCCGATGCACAGATCGTGGTGGTGGGCAGCGCGGAGTTCCTGAACGACACCGTGTTCCAGATTTCGCAGAACCTCAGCGGCGACCGCTTCCTGAACAACCTCAGCTTCATGCAGAACGTGGTCGATGCCTTCATCGAAGATGACGCGCTGGCCAGCATCCGCACCGGGGGCAGCGCTGCCCGCCTGCTGCGTCCGCTGACCGAGGGCGAGCAAACCCAGTGGGAACTCATCAACTACGCGGTGGCCTTGGCGGCCCTGGTGGTGCTGGGCGTGATCTGGCAGCTGCGCCGCCGCGCTGAACAGCCCATGGACCTGCTGCCCCCCGTTGATGCATCCGCCGATACCCCCGCCTACGAAGGAGGTGACTAAGCATGACCCGCACGAACATCATCTTGAGCGTGATTCTACTGGTGCAGGTGGCCCTGGGCGCGGTGATCCTGGTGCCCGGCCTGGCCGCCCTTGAGGACGTCACCGGGCTGCCGCTGTTGGCGGACTTCAGCGCCGAGGACGTGACCCAGTTCAGCATTGAGGACCGCGCCGGACGAGTGCTGACCGTCGCCCGCGACGACTCCGTGGACAGCGGCTGGGTGCTGCCGGACGCAGGCGGCTATCCCGCGTTGGGCTTCCCGGCGCAGGACCTGCTCAACCGTCTGGCCGCCCTCAATGCCGACCGCCTCATCGCGCAGACGGCCACCAGCCACAACCGCCTCGAAGTCGGCCAAGACAGCTTCCAGCGCAAGCTCACCATCACCCGCCAGGACGGCGACAGCGCGGTGCTGTGGGTGGGCAGCGCTACCGGCGGCAGCGATACGCATATGCGCGTCAATGACGACGTGAACGTCTATCTGGCGGGCGGTATCGCCCCCTGGGAAATCAGCACGGTGATTACGTCCTGGGTGGACACGCTCTACTTCCAGGCCGTGCGCGACGACGTGACCGCCTTCAGCATTGAGAACGCTAACGGTCGTTTCGACTTCGTGCGCGACGAGAGTGCCGAGGTCGCAGCGGGCGAAACCTTGCCTTTCACGCTGGCGGACCTGGCCGACGATGAACAGTTCGACCCCGAAAGCATCAGCGTGGTGCTGCGCAACATGACCGGCCTGCGCATCGCCGAACCTGTGGGCACGGAGCCGGGTGAGCGTGTCGATCTGGACAGCCCGGCGGTGACGGTCACGCTGACCGTGCTGGAGCCGGTCGAGAACACCACCGACGCCAACGACTCACCGGCCACTGCTCCCCAGACCTACACACTTCAGTTCTTCAACGTGGACGGTGACGTGGACTATCTCGCCAAGGCGGACAACAGCCCCTACTACGTGTCCGTGCGAGAGGCGGTCGTGACGCCCTTTGAGGGGCTGAGCCGCGAGTCGCTGCTGGTGGCCGATGAAGCCGCTGCCGACGAAGAAGCCGACAACGACTCGCTCACCGGCATTGACGACCCCATCACTACGCCTGAACCCACACCGGATGCCCAGACGCCCACACCGGAGTCTACGGCGGAAGCGACGCCGCCGGGGGACACCGACGACGCAGACGATGACGGCTCCGCCACGGATGACACGTTCGACGACAGCACCGAGGACTGAGCCGACGCAGGTCCGCTAAGCTGTAAAACAGCGCCCCCGATCCACAAGGACCGGGGGCGTTTGTTTGGGTATCTGGCGGCCCCCGCGATGCGTCACGGGGGCCGGTGTAGCGTAGGGTGTGTTAGTTCAGTTTGGGCGGCACGTTGCCCTCGCGGCTGGCGTTCTCTTCCGTCGGGGTGTTCTCAGGATAGACGTCATTAGCCGTGTCCGTGGTCATCTGGCTGCCTTCTTCGTCCACCAGGATGGCCGGGGCGTCGATGGGCATACCGGGTGTGTTGAAGATGTTCGGGTCCTCGGTGACCTCCGAGGTGAACACCACGGTGTAGGAGTCGCAAATCCAGGTGGGCGCGTAGTCGGGGATGGTGTTATCCGTGACCAGGCGCGTTTCTTCGCTTTCGAACTCGTAGACGTAGATGTCCAGGTCGCCGTCGAGGTCACTCTGGTAGGCCATGATCTTGTCATCGCCGGACCAGGTGTGGTTTTCGGCGTTGGTGCTGGGGTCGCTGATGCGCGTCACGCTGCTGCCGTCGGCGTTCATGACGTAGATCACGCTGTTGCTGCCGCTGTCGCGGTAGCTGCGGAAGGCGATACGGTCGCCCTCGTGGCTGTAGTGCGGGTCGTGGTCCTCGCCCTGGCCGTCGCTGAGCAGTGTCGGCTCTGGCAGCGGCTCGCCCGCCATAACGGCGTTAGCGGCGGCGATCACGTCCAGTTCGTAGAGCTGCCATTGGCCGCTGCGATCGCTTTGGAACACGACGCGCTGGCTGTCAGCGTGCCAGAAGGCGTTGATGTCATTGGCGGCGCTGTCGGTCAGGCGGTATTCCTGGCCGCTCAGCAGGTCGAAGAGGTACAGCTCCCAGTTGGCGTCACGGTCGCTCTCAAAGATCAGGTACTGACCGTCAGGTGACCATACCGGGTCGATGTCCTTGGCGAAGTTGTTGTAGGTCACACGGCGGATCACGCTGTTATCGACCTTGGCTACGTACAGCTCCCAGTTTTCCTGTTCCGGGGTGCTGTCGCGGCGGCTGGTGAAGCTGACCCACAGCGCATCCGGGGAGCGGCTGGGGGCCATGTCGGTGATGTCTTCACCGCGTCCCTGCGACAGGTTCGGGTCACCGGTGATGCCGTCGGGCAGGTCACCCAGGCGGAAGATTTCCCAGTCGCCGGTCATGTCGGTGTGGTAGATGATCCAGTCACGGCACACGCCGAAGCCGTCCGCGCCGGGGCCGCTGGCCGTGGCGTCGATAGTCTCCCAGGGGGTGCTGCCTTCAACGGGGGTATCGGGCACGCTGGGCGGGGTCAGGTCCAGGCGGAAGAAATCACCGCCGCTGCCATCGTCGTCGCCGCCCATATCGTCGCCGTCGCTGCCATCGTCGTCGCCGCCCATATCGTCGCCGTCGCTGCCGTCGTCGTCGCCGCCGTCATCGTCGCCGCCGCAGTTGGTGCTGGTGCTCAGGCTGATGGTGCCGCTGCTGCTGAAGCTCAGCGTGCCGCTGCCGGTGGCCGTCAGGGTTTCGCTGCTGCTGGGCGGTAGGGTGAAGCTGCCGCTGGCGACTTCGCTGCCGGTCTCGTCGCTGATGCTGTAACTCTGTGACAAGTTGACGGCGCTGTTGTTGCTGACGCTGAAGCTGGCGCTGCCGTCCGCGACACAGGCCGAGGTCAGGCTGATGAGGCCGTTCCCGCCGCCGTCATCGCCGCCGCCGCTGCCACAGTCCGCGCTGACCGTCAGGTCGGCCAGGCCGCTGCTGCTGAGCGTGACGCTGCCCACCACGTTGGCGACGGTCACGTCCGTGCTGCCCAATGCCGGGATGTCCAGCGTGCCGGTTTGGATCGTGGCGTCGGTGGTGTCCGTAACGCTGTAGCCCTGGCTGACCGGGGTGCTGTCGCTGGTGTTGGTGATGCTAAACGTGACAGTGCCGTCTGCGTTGCATGTGCCGGTGCTGGTCAGCAGGCCGCTGCCGCTGTCACAGTCGCTGGTGATCGTCACATCGCTGCCTGCGCCCTGGCCGCCGCTGCTGCTGAAGGTCAGCGCGCCGGTGAAGCTGAAGTCATTGCTGCTGACAGTCACTGTCTGGCTGCTGCCAGGCGGGATGTTCAGCGTGCCGCTGGTGATCGCAGCGCCGCTGCCGTCGGTGACGCTGTAGGGCTGGTCAGCGGGGGTGTCGGCACTGCTGTTGCTGATGCTGAAGCTGGCACCGCCTTCCGCCAGGCAGAGCGCGCTGCCCGTCAGG
>CAYWGJ010000101.1:0-10740 GCA_964457835.1 uncultured Anaerolineaceae bacterium | reverse complement strand
GACCGGGGCTTCGTCCACGACCGGGGCTTCGTCCACGACCGGGGCTTCGTCCACGACCGGGGCTTCGTCCACGGCGGCGTCTGCGGCGGCATCTGCTTCGGCGGCGAAGAAGGCCAAGTCACGGTCCAGGTACTCCGGTGAATTGACGCGCTTGAGGCTCAAGCCCAGGCGGCGCGCCTTCACGTCGATCTTCACCACGCGCAGCACATGCTCTTCACCGACGGCCACCACGTCATGCGGGCGTTCAACGCGGTCGTCGCTCAGCTCGCTGATGTGCACCAAGCCTTCGATCTCGTCGGCGTCCTTCAGGCGGGCAAAGGCACCGAACTTCGTCAGCTTGGTGATGATGGCGCGCACAAGCTGGCCGTTCTCGTAGGAAGTCGCCACTTCGTCCCAGGGATCGGGAATCTGGCGCTTCATGCTCAGGCCGATGCGGCTGCGCTTGTTGTCAATGCTGATGACTTCCACCATCACGCGCTGGCCTTTCTTCACTACGTCGCGCGGGTGGGTGACGTGGCTCCAGCTCAGCTCGGTGAGGTGCACCAGGCCTTCCGCGCCGCCGACATCGACGAAAGCCCCGAATTCTTCGATGCTTACCACGTCGCCTTCGATGACCTGGCCCACTTGCAGGCGCTGGATCAATTCCTGCTTGCGGCGTTCGCGCAGCTCACGGGTGGCGGCACGTTCGCTCAGGATCAAGCGATTGCGGCCCCGGTCTACTTCCATCACCTTGACGGTAATGTCTTCGTTGACCATCGGACCGTAGCGCTCTTCGGGGGTTTCGCCATCACCCCGGCGGCGGCGGTCCTCACCGATTTGGCTTTGGGGTACGAAACCGCGCAGCCGCCCGAAGCGCACGATCAGGCCGCCGCGGTTGTAACCGGCCACGCGGCCTTCGTAGGCGTCCTGGTTCTGGCGGTAGGCTTCAGCCTGCATCCAGTCCATTTCTTCCTGCGCGCGCGTCACACTCAGGATGGTGTCGCCCCGGTGATCGTTGGGGTTGACCACGTAAACGCCGAGTTCCGCCCCTTCCGCCAGCAGCTCGCGGTCGGGCTGCGTCATCTTTTCCAGCTCGCGGCTGGTGACGACACCCTCGAAGCCGCCGCCCAGGTCCACGGTGACGCGGGTGGGCGTGCTGGTGAGCACGGTGCCGGTAATCAGCTCACCGCGCTTAAAGGGTTTGACTGGCGCGCCGGGCGGTGCTTGGGTCTCGTCCGCTGTGGGGTCCTCGCCTTTTTCCGGGTCGCTGGCGCTTACGTCTTCGTCATCTACTTCATCTGCGATCGCGGCTTCAAAGCCTTCGATGAGGGTTTCAGCAGCCTCTGTGAGGGCTGTGTCTTCAGTGGGCGACTCCGCTGCTTCCGCATCGGGTGCCGCTTCCTGGCTGACAACTTCATCAACCGAGGGGCTGTCGTCCGGGGTGGGGGTCTCTTCGACCGCGCTGTGCTCGGTACCGGTGGGGCTGTCGGGCTGGGCCTCGGCAGCGGACGTTTCCGGCGTCAAATCGCCGTTTTCGTCCCGCTCAGTCTCATCTATCATAACGAATCAGCACGCACACCGCTGACAGCAAGCGCTGTTTTCAGTGGTGTGCCTGCTTCCCTCCTTTCGCCGTTTGTGTGGAACCGACCATCCTACGCTGCATCAATTCGTGCCTATTAGCGCCTAGTCATTATACACAGTGCCGCGCTAATAATCAAACGGTGAAATAACGACAAAAGCCGCCCTGGGCGCTTAAGTCCCGGCTGCTGTGATGCTGAAGGTCAAGGCGGGCAGGGCCAGCCCTGCGTTGACCCACAGCTCCACGCGGTAATCGCTGCCCGGCGTGAAGGCGAAATCGCTGCCTTCCACGAAGAACCAGATGCAGGCGTCGTCTATGTCGAAATCGGGCTGAAAGTCATAGCTGACGAGCTGTTCATCGCCGCGATACCAGCGCGACTCCACGCGGTTTCCGGCGCTGAGTTGGTAGGCGCGGGCCACAACGTAGATGCGGGGGCTGGCCGTGCTGAAGCTGTCGGTGGGGGACAAGGCGCAGTCATCCGCCCCGACTTCCGGCGCGGTGAGGGCGTTGGTCAGGTAAGGGGCGTCGGGGTCGCGGGTGGGGGCGATGGTCGGCGTGATGGGCGCGGGCGTTGGCGTGGCCTGCCGGGTGAGGGCTAGTGCGTCCGGTGTGGGGGGCAGCCGCGTGATGCCGCCCGTCGGCCCCTGTTCTGCCGCGGGAGCGCCGTCTTCAACGATGAGGGTTACGGCGGGCGTGGCAGTTTGTGCGGGGGTGATGGCGGCCAGGTCCACGGGGGGCTGGCCCAGCCCTTCCAGCGTGACGATGATCTGGCGCTGACGGGCAGCCACCCGCGTCGACTCGGTGGCGAGCGCTTCCAGGGTCAGCAGGCGGCGGTCTGCTTGGTATGTGGCTGTGGCCCGCAGCGCGACGATCCGCGTGCTGAGGGTGCCGTGCTGTGCGGCAATGGCCGCCGAATCTGCGCCGCCCGCACAGGCCGTCAGGCTGAAGGCGAGCAGCACCAGGCTGAAAACCTGCCCCCTCATTTTAACTCAGCAGCCCCCGCAGCGTCTCGACCAGTTGAGCGCGCGGTACCGTGACCTCTTGGCCGTCCGCCAGGCGCTTGAGTTTGACCGTATCAGCGGTGGCCTCGTCGCTGCCGACGATCACCACGACCGGGATGCCTTTTTTGTCCGCGTATTTGAACTGCTGGCCCAGGCGCTTATCGCCCAGATACAGCTCAGTACGGAGTCCCGCATCGCGCAGCAGCGCCGCTAGACTGGTGGCGTAGGGGCGCGTCTGGGCGTCGAAGACCGTCACCAGGGCCTGCACCACCGTGCCACTGATGCCTGCCGGGTACAGGTCGAGCACGTCCATCAGGTCGATCAAACGCTCAATGCCCAGCGACACGCCGGTCGTCGGCAGGCTCTCTTTGCGGAAGATACCGATCAGGTCGTCGTAGCGGCCACCGCCGGACACGCTGCCCAGGTTCGGCTCTTCGATGACTGTCTCGAAGATGGGGCCAGTATAATAGCCCAGGCCACGCACCATCGTAAAATCGAAGTCCAGATGCTGAGCCGGGATGCCCGCTGCGTCTAGGTGGGCGGCCAGTTCGCGCAGTTCGGCGATGCCCTCCGCCGCTGCGGGCAGATCGCCCATGGTGGCCGCTGCGTGGTCCAGACGCGCCAGGCCTTTGCCTTCGCCCTGGAGCAGGGTCATCATGCGGGCTACCACCTGGGCGTCGATACCGCGCTCGATCAGCTCCGCCTGCACGCCTTCCGCGCCTATCTTGTCGAACTTGTCCACGCTGCGGTACAGGTCCGCGCCCTGTGCATCCGGGACGCCGGCGTACTTGCCCATGGCCGTCAGCAGCTTACGGTTGTTGATCTTGACGCGGAACTCCGGGAAGCCCAAACGGCGCAGCGCTGTGACGACCACGCCGATCAACTCCGCGTCGGCGCTCATGTCAGCCACGCCTACGATGTCCACGTCACACTGGTAGAACTCCCGGTAGCGCCCACGCTGAGGCCGTTCCCCGCGCCAGACCGGGGCGAGTTGGTAGCGCTTAAATGGCAGGGTGAGGTCGTTCTCGTGCTGAGCCACCACGCGCGCCAGCGGCACGGTCAGGTCATAGCGCAGCGCGAGCTGTTCCTTGCCACCGGCGTGCTGGGCGTTGAAGATCAGCTTCTCGGCGTCCGCGCCGTACTTGCCCATCAGGGTCTCTTGCAGTTCCAGCACAGGGGTTTGCAGCGGCTCGAAGCCGTAAGTATGAAACACGTCCTCGACGATGCCGAAAACGTATTGTCGCTTGAGCATGGTGTCGGGCAGCATGTCGCGCATCCCCTTGGGCAGACGCGGCTTGATAGTGTGGGCTTGAGCCATGAGAGTCCTCTTGCTTGGGATCAGGTGGGTCCTATGGAGGCTATTATGCCAGGGGATAGGCCGGGGAGTCCAGTGGGGGGCTGCCACTCCTCCAACAGTCCCCCGACGCGGCCCGGACACGCGCCATTACGGGAAGTTGGGCTGTTCGCTGAAGGGCTTGACCTGCCAGTCCGGGACGCGCTGTGCGAAGCCGATGCCGCCGATCAGCAGCAGCAGCCAGGCCCCCGCCCCGATCAGCAGCGCGCCGGGGAACCAGTTCGGGCGGTATTCCAGCACGACGATACTCTCGCCTGCGGGTACGGGCACCGCGCGGAACATCACATCGGCACGATGGAGCGGTGCAGGCTGCCAGTTCACCAGTGCCTGCCAGCCGGGATAGTAGGCGTCGTTGAGGCGCAGCAGGCCGGGCACCTCGCTCTCCACATGGATCTCGATGCGGGTTGCGCTCTCTTCGGTGATGACGGCGCGGCTGACCGTTCCTGGCTCGACGGGCGGCGCGTCCGTGCTGTGGGGTAAATGCAGCACGAGCTGGCGCGCCGGGTCCCACGCGGAGTCGGTCATCAGGGCCAGGGCGTCTTCGCCGCCTTGGTAATCGTCGCTGACGAAGGCCGCGTCATGCAGCACGACCGCGCGGTGCAGTGGATCGCTGCGCGCGTAGAGCTTCACGTCACTGGAGAGATAGCGCGTCCATTCTGGCGGGGTCAGCGGCGCGAAGGAACCGTCGCGGGTATCGACCAAGGTCAGGGCCAGCACTTGCACCCTGTCCACTGCCTGCACCCTCACTGTGTTGATTGAGGTGGGCAGCTTCAGCGTGTAGACCGCGACCCGTGTACCTGGCTCTGGCCCGGACTCCACACGCGCGGGGGACAGCGGCGGCCCATCGTCGAGGGCAAGCAGCGGCGGCACCCCATCGATCAGCAGGCGTGCTTCATTGGCAGTGACGTCCCGCCCGGCGTAGACGCGCGTCTCGGTGGCGTTGAGCCGCGCGTGAAAGGTCGTGTCGTAGTTCACGTCGTCTTGCCAGGGGTCGTAGGTCTTGTCGATGACTAGGTAGTGCACGCCGCTGTGGTCCAGCCACCATGAGTCCGGCAGGCAGGCCCCACGGCAGGCGGGCAGGGCTAGGTTTTCGCGCAGACGGCCATCGATGGTGCGCAGTTGGGCCTCGCTGGGCAGCAGCAGCGCCGTATATTGTGTGTAATAAATACTGGGCAGCACGCCCCCGCCAAAGCCGTCCACGCTGGTGATCCCCTGCGGTAGTGTCAGGTTGGGCGAGGCGACCTCTTTGAGCTTGGCGGCGGTGAAGCCGTATTGGCTGGCGCGATCGCTCATGTTGAGGGCGTCGAAGCGCAGGGTCAGCGCGGCCTTGTCGCCGGGGTCAAACAGCAGCGGGCTGATGCCCAGCACCCGCCGCGACTCGCTCGGCGGGGCGTCGGCGGTATCGCTGCGCAGCAGGCTCAGTGTTAGGCGTGGATCATCCCAGGCCAGCGGGTCTACCACGTCGTTATAGGGATGCACGCGCGACGCAGCGAAGAGTTCCACGCTGACGGCGGTCAGGATCAAGGCGGCGATGACCGGGCGCGGCAGGCTGCGGCGCAGCAGCACGATGTTGATGAACACGACGTAGGCGGTCAGCCAGGCCAGCACGGTAACGAGAGTCGGCTGTGCGGGGCCGTCAATCTCCGCGGCGGTAGCAGCAGGTGTGATGAAAGCCGCCGCCAGGCCCAACAGCAGCACGACGCTGCCGATTGCCAGCAGCGACTCGCGCTCGCGGATGTAGCGGGCGCGGCCCAACAGCATGTGTGCGCCCAGCCCGGCCAGCATGGCCCCCCCTAGAGCGAAGAGCGCCAGCCAGCGCGCGGGCACGCGGAACCAGTTGAACCCAGGCAGACCCGCCAGCGTCCAGTAGACGGGGTTAAAGGCCCCCAGCGCTAAGAAGAGTCCCATGAGTGCCACTACCACCCAGATGACGCGCAGCTTGCCGGTCTCGCGGCTGAACGCGCCTACGAAAGCCAGTGCGCCGCCCAGCACGCCGATACTGACGACGTACTCGCTGAAGAGCTGGGCGTCATAGCTGGGCAGCAGCGCGCGCGCGGCCAGCGCCGGGTTCCAGGAGAAGGCCATGGCCTGCTGCACGTTGAAGCCGCCGCCTCGGTTGCTCAGGCCGGTCAGCTCCAGGGTAGGGAGGAGCTGAGGCAGCGCCAGCACCGCCGCCACCGCTACCGCCAGCCCCAATACCAGCGTGCTGCGCAGAAAGCGCTCTAAGAGGGTGCGCCGCCAGTCGGGGCCGTCCTCTTCAGGGAAGAAAGTCAGCGCGCGGATGTCTGAGAGCACGTTGACCAGCGCGAACAGGCCCAATCCCACCCCGGTGATGAAGACCGTCTGCGTGTGGCCGCTGAGCACCTGCATGGCAAAAGCGACTGCCAGCAGTGGCGCGTAGCGCAGCGATCGCTCCAGGGCCAGCGAGTAGGCTGCGAAGGCCCAGGGCATCCAGGCCAGGCCCTGAAGTTGGTTGATCTGCTCAACATGGCCGCCGATGTAGCCGCCGAAGCCGAAAAGCAGCCCAGTGATGAGAGCGGGCAGTACGTCGATCCCGGCGTGCCAGCGGGCCATGACGTAAGCGCCCAGCCCGGCCCAGCCGACGTGCAGCAGCAGCGCCAAGCGCAGCGCACCGGGGGCGTCCAGGTCCAGCAGCAGGCTGATCCAGTTGGGCGGGTAGAGGGTGCCGAGCTGCGGGTTGGCTAACAGCGGCGCGCCCATGTACAGGTCGGGCGTCCACAGCGGAATCTGTCCAGCACTGAGGGCGGCATCACGCGCGGCCCAGTAGGGATAGAAATAGGTGAAGGTATCGCCACGCGCTAGGATCAAGCCGCCGACGACCAGGGCGTTAAAGAAGAGCAGGGTCAGCAGCGCGAAGGTGGCGGGAATGAGCAGGCGTCGCATAGTTTCCGTTTCGTTTGTATGGACGGTCAACGCCCGCCAGTATACCGCGCTTGCGCGTGGATGGCGCGGGTTTGGGTGATGGCTTAGCGCGTCGGGTTGGGGGCGACGCTGCGCGCGTGCGCGATCTCTTGGCCCCCGATGCGGCGGATATGTGCGGCCTCAACCGGGACGACGGCGTAAGTTTCACCATCTAATGTCAGAAACTCGATGGTGTATTCTTGCCCATCGGAGGTGATGTCTACCACGGTGCCGATGTCTCCCGCCTTGAGTTGGTAGGTGCCAAGGTCAATGGTCAATGCGACGCGCTCAAGTTCACGGATCATGGTGTGCCTTTCTTTCGCTTTAGCGGATATGCTGTGATCAGACGCGGTGTTTTACTGCTGTCTTCGATTTTCCACACAGACCGAACGAGCGGTCGTTGGCCGGATGGCGTGTTTAATTCTCCCTCCACCGCATAGTGCGTACCACGTGATGTGTCCAATGTACTCGCCACATTGTGAACGCTTGCATGTTCTAGCAAGGCGTCACGCAGACGCTCCCAGTGTTCTGCTGTGAAGCCAAAATGCCGATAAAACGCGGCCTTATGTTTGCCATCTTCATGGACCTCACTGAGTAGGTAGTCCACGATCTTGGGTTTTGGTACGTAGGCCTGTTCACTATTCGGAAGTTTCACCGAAGCTGTCCTTGGTGGGCGGACCCCCATGATGCGCCCCAGCCCCAACGTGCGGGACCGGGGCAAACAGACGGGGGAGGCGTTACTCCATCATCAGCACTGGTTCGATGCGTTCCAACGCCCAGTCGATCTCGTCGCGGGTGATGACTAGGGGCGGCGCAAAGCGGATCACGGTCTCGTGGGTTTCCTTGGCGAGCAGGCCCTGCTGCTGCATCGCCTCGCAGAAGCGGCGCGCACCGCCGGCGCTGTCGTGCAGCTCTACGCCGATCAACAGGCCCTTGCCGCGCACTTCCTTGACGTGCGGACTCTCGATGCGCTGTAGGCGGCCCATCAGGTATGCGCCCTGGGTGCGGGCGTTCTCGATCAGGCCTTCCTCCGTCAGGACGTTCAGTGCGGTGCGGGCCACGGCTGCGGCCAGGGGGCTGCCGCCAAAGGTGGAGCCGTGGTCGCCGGGGTTAAACACGTTCATCACTTCGGCGTCGGCCAGCACCGCGGACACGGGATAGAAGCCGCCCGACAGCGCCTTGCCGATGGTAATCACGTCCGGGCGCACGTCTTCCCAGTCGCTGGCGAAGAGCTGACCGGTGCGGCCCAGGCCGGTTTGAATCTCGTCGGACATGAAGAGCACGTTATGCGCTTTGCAGATGTCGGCGGCGCGCTTCAGGTAGCCATCCGGCGGGACGACCACGCCGCCTTCGCCCTGGATCGGCTCGACGAAGAAGGCGACGGTATTGGGGGTGATGGCGGCTTCTAGGGCATCGGCGTCCCCGTAGGGCACCATCACGAAGCCGGGGGTGAAGGGGCCGAAGCCGTCCTTGTATTGTGCTTCCGGGCTGAAGCTGATGATGGTGGTGGTGCGGCCCTGGAAGTTGCCGGTGCACACGATGATCTCGGCGCGGTCTTCTTCTACGCCCTTGACCTTGTAGCCCCATTTGCGGGCCATCTTGATGGCCGTCTCCACGGCTTCCGCGCCGCTGTTCATGGGCAGCATCTTCTCGTATCCGGTCAGCTCGCACAGTTCTTTTCCCAGCAGAGGGAGCTGGTCATTGCGGAAGGCGCGGCTGGTGAGGGGCAGGCGGCTGGCTTGTTCGACTAGGGCTTTGAGGATGCGTGGGTGGCCGTGGCCCTGGTTGATGGCCGAGTAGGCGCTGAGGAAGTCCAGGTAGCGTTGGCCTTCCACGTCCCAGACCCAGATGCCTTCGCCGCGCGTGAGGACGACGTTCAGCGGCTTGTAGTTGTTGGCCCCGTACTGCTTTTCTAGGGCGATGAAATCTTGCGTGTTCATGGGGTTTCGTTCCTCGTCAGAATAGGCGACAAATCGCTGCGATGTTTGCTGCATTGTACATCAGCCGGGGGCTAAACTCACGCTTGGAGTCGGACCATGTGCGCAATCCGGGTGCGCTGCTGACCGCACGCCGTACTGTGACGCCGACGACTTCTCGTTGGACTAACCCCCGCACCCACTGCCCGCTGCTTATCGCATCACTGCGCAGCGGCGGGCACATGCAGCACCCCCTACCCCCGCACCCTGTGACGGACTATAATGCCCGCATTGACCGCATCCCTGGCACAAGAGGCAGCTCATGACCCCTACCGACGATTTGCGCAGCGGCGGCGTGGCCGTCATTGATTACGGATCGCAGTACACCCAGTTGATCGCCCGCCGCGTGCGCGAGCAGGGCGTGTACGCTGAAGTCTTCGCCCATGACGCCCCGCGCGACTTGATCGACCAGCACCAGCCGAAAGCCTACATCCTCAGCGGCGGCCCGATCAGCGTCTATGCCGCCGACGCGCCCAGGATGCCGGACGGCCTCATCACCGCCGACGCGCCGGTCTTGGGCGTGTGCTACGGGATGCAGCTCATGACGCACGCGCTGGGCGGACGGGTCGGCGCGGCGCAGAAACGCGAATACGGCCCCGCTGCGCTGCACATCGCCCAGGCCAACCCCTTGCTGGACGGCCTGCCCGACGAGTCGCGGGTGTGGATGAGCCACAGCGACCGTATCGAGTCGCCGCCGCCCGGCTTTGTGTCCTTGGGCACCTCGGCCCACTCGCCCAACGCTGTCATCGGCGACGTGGCGCGCGGCTGGTATGGCGTGCAGTTCCACCCGGAGGTAGCGCACAGCGAATACGGCGCGGAGATGCTGCGCAACTTCTTGTTCAAGGTGGCCGGCTGCGCGCCGAAGTGGTCCCCGGTGGCCTTTATCGACGACGCCGTGGCGCGCATCCAGGCGCAGGTAGGCGCTGAGCGCGTGCTGCTGGCCCTCAGCGGCGGCGTGGACTCCGCGGTGGCCGGTACGCTGATCCATCGCGCCATCGGTGACCGCCTGCACGCCGTGTTCGTCAACACTGGGATGCTGCGCAAGGGCGAGCCGGAACAGGTCGTGAGCGTGTTCCGCGACCAGGAAGGGATGTCGCTCAGCGCCATTGACGCCACCGAGGACTTTCTGTCTAAGCTGCTGGGCGTCACCGACCCGGAGCAGAAGCGCAAGATTATCGGCGGGGCCTTTATCGACGTGTTCAGCGATGTGGCGCGCCGCTTGGAGTCTGAGGGCGTGCGCTTTTTAGCGCAGGGCACCATCTATCCAGATGTGATCGAGAGCGCGTCCGGGCACAAGGTGGCAAAGACGATCAAGAGTCACCATAACGTCGGCGGCCTGCCGGAAGACCTGCACTTTGAACTGGTGGAGCCGCTGCGCGACCTGTTCAAGGACGAGGTGCGCAAGGTGGGTACCGCGCTGGGCCTGCCGGATGAGATCGTGTGGCGGCAGCCCTTTCCTGGGCCGGGGCTGGGCATCCGCTGCCCTGGCGAGATTACCTGGGAACGTCTGGAGACTCTGCGGGAGGCGGATGCCATTTTCCGCGAAGAGCTGGCGGCGGGGGGGCTGCTGCGCGGGGACACAGCGCAGGCCTTCGCGGTGCTGCTGCCGGTCAAGAGCGTGGGCGTGATGGGCGACAACCGCACCTATGAGGAAGTGGTGGCGCTGCGGGCCGTGGCGACGGATGACTTCATGACGGCGGACTGGGCGCGCCTGGATTACGCGCTGCTGGCCCGCGTGTCAAACCGCATCGTCAACGAGGTGCCCGGCGTCAACCGCGTGCTCTACGACATCAGCAGCAAGCCGCCCGCTACTATCGAATGGGAATAGCGCCCCGGCTCACCCGCCCCAGGTGCCGAAGCCGCTGCCGGTGCTGCCGTCGTCAGCGGACTCGGCGCTGCCGTTGGGCGTAGTGGGGGTGTCGCTGGCCC
>CAYWGJ010000100.1:0-10921 GCA_964457835.1 uncultured Anaerolineaceae bacterium | reverse complement strand
GCTTGCTGACGACGGCGACCTTGGCCCCGCCTTTGCTGGCATACAGGGCGGCCATCAAGCCTGCGCCGCCCGCGCCGACGATCACTGCGTCATACTGATGAGTTTGCATCTAACAACACTCCTTCAATCAACATGCGATAGCTTACGATACACCTAGTTACTTGCAGTCTCACTGCCCACACTGCTGGCTTCGCCTTCAGCGGTGAAGGGAGCGCACAGCTCAAAGACACGCTGCCCGTCCGTATCCAGGAACAGCGGGTCGCTGCTGGCATCTACGCGCAGCTCACAGGCGCTTTCCAGGGCCATATCCACCATCGTCTCGTCGATGGAGACGATCAGCGATGCGCCACCGACGCCCAGCAGCACCAGACCGCCGATGGTCGCGGTGTAGGCCGCGGCACGCTTGGCGAAAGGACTGGTCAGGTAGTCAGTGAGCACGTAGCGCAGGCCGTTGAAACCGTGCAGGGTCACCAGAGCCAGCAGCACCAGGTCATAGATGCGCCACAGATACAGCGGCCCAGCCATGAAACCCCAGCGCTCCAACACGTATTCTGTCGCCGTACCCGTGGCATTGATGCCATCACCCAGGTAGGCTGCACCATTGGAGAGTTCACCCAGCGGCACACCCGCCACGGTCGCGTTAACCGTCGTCAGGTCAAACACGCCCTGGATGACGTGCATCAGTGCCAGATGACCGAACACCAGCGGCACGATCAACAGCCCAGACGTGCGCATGTACGCCCACCAGAAGCGCTCCACCCGGCTGCCGCTGGCCTTGGCCGGGACGTTGGTTGCGCCGGTCTTGTCACCGCCGCGCACCAGGCCCACCAGCCCGCTTAGCACGATGGCCGCGATCACGGCCACGACCATGCCCGCGATAAACGGAAGCTGCGCCAGCAGCACATGGCCCAGGTCCAGCACAAAGGGATCGTGTTCGTAGTGCTTCACGACATGCGAGAACATCAGCAGGAAGGTCGGCACAAGCGTCAGCACGGTCAAACCCAGCACGACCCAGGCGGCGTTCTGCTGATGCTTCCACCACTGTGGGTTGTAATCGAAAATCGCGATGCGCAGGCCGTTGTAAGCATGGTAGACCACCGCGAACACCAGCGCGAACTCACCAATGGTGAACAGCGGGGACTGGTAAGCGGCGATGGCCTCCTCGTACAGACCGGGGAAGAACACCGCCCAGGAAGTATCAACAACGTGCAGGATGAGGAAGAGCACCACGCCTAAACCAGTGAGGCGGTGCAACACCCAGCTCCACTGGCCGATAGCGCCCCGGTAACGGCGGATTTCCGTAAGTGTGGTAACGAGAGAACTCAAGGGGGTTCGCCTTTCTTACCTTGACTAATAAACCGGATATAGTTGGCTTTTTGCCCAATGCAATAAGTGAATTATAGCACAGTGGACTTAAGGTGCAACGGGTGCAGCAGACCAAAGCAGGGTGTTTGTGCAAGATGTAAAAGATGTTGTTGGCGAACCCAGCCCTCACCCTAAATCCCTTGCGCGCTGGTCTTGTCGGATGCCGAGTGGCAGGCTCTAACTGCGTTCACCAGTTCGTCTAAGCGGCCTGCCAGCCAACCGCCATCTCTACGGGAAGCGGTACGCGCCATCGCCAAACTCGGCGGCTTTCTTGGACGTCGATCCGATGGCGAACCTGGTGTCAAAACCCTCTGGCGAGGATGGCAACGCCTCCAAGATATCGTTGCCACCCGGCTCATTTTCAATCCCCCACCACAGGTCATATTTTACCGCACCTCCAACATATAAGGGATTTAGGGTGAGGGCTGGGTTCGCCAACAACATCCGATCCACGTGTGTCAACCTCCCCGTCACCTCTGCGGAGGGGTGCGACAGTCGCAAAAAGGGATCATCCCGGTTGTGTTGACGTTTAATGAAAGTTAGCTAAACTCACCGTATGATAGACGTGAGACTAACTGACGGGACAGGACACATTTAACAAAAGGAGCCTTGAACTGGCAGGCTTGCCAAGTCTACACTCCGCAGCACGCTCACCGGCTGCTGTTTGTTTTGGCTATCGCTTACGGTTGGATGATGACACAAGCCATTCAGTTCACACCAGACGAGCGACTTTCGCCAGCGCGATCTTATCCCCGCCAGAGCATTTTTCGGCGGGGCCTACGCTGAGGCTGACGGCTGCCTGCACCCCATTGACCGCCTGCGCGAACGGGTGCGGGCGGCCATGCGCCGCAAGTCGGCAAAACAAAGCCCCTCTCCAGCGAATGGAAAGGGGTTGGGGTAAGGTTTATGCGTCTAAGACACGCTGCCTAGTATTCCAAGTGGCTGTCCAAGGTCACACGCTGACGGAAGACCCAGTAGCTCCAGGCCTGGTAGCCCAGCACAATGGGCACGAAGAAGAGCGCGATCACGGTCATCACGCCCAGCGTATACTCCGAAGACGAAGCCTGCTGGATGTGCATACTGTACTGCGGGTCCAGGGCGATCATGGCGTTGGGGAACATGGTGCCAAAGGCGGCAATCACCACCAGGACGATCGTCAAGCCGGTCGCCAGGAAGGACTGGGCGAACTTGCCCAGGTGGGCGCGCCAGAAACCGATCAGCATCACGACGGCGGCCAGCGGCAGCGCGAAGAAACTATAAGGGTTCTCGCTGGGGTTCATCATCTGTGTCTCGAAGAGGCTGAAGCCAGCAAACACCAGCGCAGCGCCGATGGCAAAAATCCACAGCTTGGGCACCAAGGCCTGCACGCGTTCCAGGATCACGCCGTCAGTCTTCATGGTGAGGAAGAGCGCACCGTGCAGCGTGAAGAGGCCCAGCGTCACCACACCGCCAACCAGGGCATAGGGGTTCAGCAAGTCGAAGAAGGTACCGGTGTACTGCATGTTCTCGCCGATGTGAATGCCGCGCACCAGGTTACCCACGGCCACGCCCCACAACAGCGCCGGCACCGCACTGCCGAAGAACAGCGAGAAGTCCCAGAAGCGACGCCACTGAGTGTTCTTATCCTTGCTGCGGAACTCAAACGCCACGCCGCGCAGGATCAAGGCCACCAGAATGACTACCAGCGCCAAATAAAAGCCGCTGAACATGGTGGCGTACCAGTTGGGGAAGGCGGCGAACATGGCACCACCTGCCGTCAGCAGCCACACTTCGTTACCATCCCAGAACGGGCCGATGGTGTTAATCACGACGCGGCGTTCTTTGTCGTTCTTGGCGACGAAGGGCAGTAGGGTGCCCACGCCATAGTCGAAACCTTCCAGGAAAAAGAAGCCGGTGAAGAGTACCGCGATCAAGATAAACCAGAGGACCTGGAGCATCTCATAACTCATTACAGTAACCTACCTTTCACATCTCACCCATGACGGGTGTCTCGTTTGCGATTTGAGCTTGGTCAGGGCCGCCGGGTGCTGATGATGGGTGCATCATCCCCCGTGCACGCGCGTCGGCGGCCCCCTAGGTCGGGTTGACGTATGTGTCTACGCGATGGCTTTAGATCGCGCCTTCCAGAGCGGTGCCCGCTTCCGGCTGAGCGGCGGGTGCGTCCACCAGTTCGCCGGTCTCCGGCCCCATGCGTGCGTACTTCTGAAGCAGGTACACCGCCGCAATCGCCAGCACACCATAGAGCACCACGAAGACGATAAGCGAAATCCACAGGTCCGTCACTGTCAGGTTGGGCGACACAGCTTCTTCTACGCGCTGCAAACCGTAGACGATCCAGGGTTGGCGGCCCAGTTCGGTAATCAGCCAGCCGGTGCTGTTGGCAATGAAGGGGAAGGCGATCAAGGCCACCGACAAGCGCAGGTACCAGCGCCGCTGTAGCAGCGTCCCCTTACGCACGTACCACAGGCCCAGCAGACCCGCTGCGAAGATCAGCATCCCGGCACCGACCATCGCACGGAAGCTCCAGTAAGTGATGGGCACCGGCGGAATGAAGTTGGCTTGGTCGCTGTAGAGCGCGGCCAACTCTGGGTTGTCTGCGTAGCGCTGCTCGGCGTACATGGCGTATTCAGCGCGCATTTCTTCTTGCAATGGGTTCAAACCGCGTACTTCACCGTCGAAGGCGTTGTAGCTCAGGAAGCTCAACAGCGAGGGAATACGAATGTTGATGATCTCTTCTTCCATGTCCCAGGAACGGATTTGGAACATCGACAGGCCAGCGGGGTCTTCGGTCTCGAAGATGCCTTCCATGGCGGCCAGCTTCATCGGCTGGGCTTCCACGGCGTACTGACCCTGTGTATGGCCGGCGATCATCGAGGCCAGAATTGCCACGGTGCCCACCACCAGGCCGATGTTGAAGGACTTCTGGAACATCGAGCGGAAGCGGCCATCCTTACGCAGCAGATGAAAGGCGCTGATAGCCGTCACGAAGATCGCGCCCGTGCTGAGGCCCGCAAAGAACACATGCGGATACATGTGCAGCAGGCTGGGGTTGGTCACCAGCGCGCCGAAATCGACCATCTGGGCGCGGTAGCCCAAGGCGATGGTTTCGCTTTCGACCAGCTCATAACCCACCGGGTTCTGCATCCAGGCATTGGCGATCAAAATCCACAGCGCCGAGATGTTGCTGGCAATGGCTACCATCCAGATCGTGCCCAGGTGCAGCGGCTTACTGAGGCGATCCCAGCCGAAAATCCATAGGCCCAAGAAGGTGGACTCCACGAAGAAAGCCATCAGTGCTTCCACAGCCAGTGGTGCGCCGAAGATGTCGCCTACAAAGCGCGAATATTCCGACCAGCCCATGCCAAATTGAAATTCCTGCACGATGCCGGTCACAACACCCATGGCGAAGTTAATCAGAAACAGCTTGCCCCAGAATTTCGCCATGTGCTTGTATTCTTCGTTGCCGGTGCGCACGTAAACGGTTTGCATCCCGGCAATAATCAGCGACAGACCCAGGGTCAGCGGCACAAAAAGATAGTGGTATACAGTCGTGGCGGCGAATTGCAACCGCGCCAAGTCTAAGACTTCCATACGTCTCCCTTTAACACTAAACGCATATTTTGAACGGATTCACCCATATGTTCATGATTGCCACATGGTGACCTCATCTTACCCGTCACTTAGTCAGTCCCGTAGTGATGAGCAGCACCCCTGTGTGTGACAAATGTCACGGGTTAAATCCTGGCTGTGGTGCAACCCTTAAACCCTAACTAACGTACTCATATTGAGGTGTTTTTCAGGCCACCTAAGCAGGCACACATTCAAGGAGGATGACATCCATGGCTGACCACAATCCCGACGACAAACAAAAACGCCAGGCCCCCGATACCGAACGCATTGAAATCAGTGCCGACAACCTGATGGACAACATGCGCGACCTGGTAGACAAGGGCAACATGCGCCGTCTGCTCATCCGCAACGCCAACGGTGACGTGCTGTTGGACATTCCGCTGACAGCAGGCGTGATTACCGGCGTGCTCTTCTTGCTCTTCCTGCGCTTCTGGCTGGTGGTCGGCGCGATCGCCGCCGTGGTGCTGAAGATCAACATCGAAGTCGTGCGCGTCAGCGATGACCAGGCCGCGCCGCACAACGCCGACCCGATCAGCCGTCTGGAAGGCACAGGCGCTGACGCCCAAGACGCCATCGACAGTGCCGCCGACGAAGCCAGCCGACTCAGCGGGGACGTGTAATCGCTCCACCTACCAGCCTGTGTAGGGGGATATGGCCGCCCTAAGGCCGAATCCCCCACGCTCGCCCGCCGCTCGCTTGAGCCGGGGCCACCCGTCGGTGTATCATCGGGCTGTGTGTTCGACAAGTTGCCTGGGGTGGTGCGATGCGTAAGCGCTGGTCTGAGTGGTCACGGCGGCGGAAGCTGCTTACGAGTACGGCGGCCCTGCTGCTGACGGCCTTCATCGCGATCGGGGCCTGGTTCTACGTCAACGTCCTGCGCGACCTGCCCGGCATCGACCAGGTGCAGGCGGGCATGGCACTGCCCAGCACCCGCATCTTCGACCGCCACGGTCAGCTCCTCTACGAGATTTTACCCCCCCAGCAGGGCCGCAGCGTCGCGCTCAGCCTCAACGACATACCCGACCACTGCGTGCAGGCTGTCATCGCCGTGGAGGACCGCAATTTCTACGCGCACCCCGGCGTCGACCCCGTAGGCGTGGCCCGCGCGCTGTGGATCAACCTACGCGGTGGGGACGTGCTGGCGGGGGGCAGCACCATCACGCAGCAGCTCGCCCGCACCCTACTCTTGGACCCACAGCAGCGCGCCGAACGCACCTTGACCCGCAAGCTCAAAGAGATGGTGCTGGCCCTTCAGCTTGAGACCCAATACAGCAAAGACGAGGTGCTGACGCTGTACCTCAACCAGGTTTATTTCGGCAACCTGGCCTACGGCATCGAAGGCGCGGCGCGCGCCTACTTCGGGCGCAGCGCGCAGTCGCTGTCCCTGGCGGAGTGTGCGCTGCTGGCGGGCATTGTGCAGAACCCCGTGTTTCATGATCCGCTGACGAATCTGGAAGGGGCTGCCGCCCGCCAGGAAATCGCGCTGGGCCTGATGCAAGATGCCGGGTTCATCAGCGCCGAAGACGCTGACACCGCACGGCGTGATCCGCTGCAATTCGCCGCTTCGCCTTTCCCCATTGACGCACCTCACGCAGTCATGAGCGTGTGGGCACAGCTTGAGCGCGACTTCCCCGACGCCCTCTACACACGCGGCCTGGATGTGGTCAGCACGGTGGATGCCAACTGGCAGCGTGCCGCCGATTCCGCTGCGGACTTACATTTGGGCTACCTCAACAACCCTTATGACGGCGCGCGCGCCCCGGCCAACGCCAATAACGCCGCGCTGGTGGCCCTGGACCCTTTCAACGGGCAAGTGCTGGCGATGCTGGGCAGCCCGGACTTCTTCGACGATCAAATCAGCGGCGCGGTCAATGCGGCCCTGGCGATGCGGCAGCCAGGCAGCGCGCTAAAGCCCTTCACCTACGCCGCCGCCTTTGACCCCACCCGTGACTCGCCGTGGACTGCCGCCAGCATGACCCTTGACCTGCGCACCGCTTTCGTCACGCGCAAGCTGGAGCGCTACGTCCCGGCTAACTACGGCTTTGTCGAAAATGGCCCCGTCCTCGTGCGCGAGTCGCTGGCCTCGTCTTACAATATTCCCGCCGTGGCCGCCTTGAACGACATCGGTGTAAGCGCCATGGTGGAACTGGCCGCTAATGCCGGCCTCGACTCGCTGCTCACGCACGAATCGCTGGACCTGGCCGTCACGCTGGGCGGCGCGGAAGTCACGCTCATGGAGATGACCGCCGCATACAGCGTCTTCGCCAACGGCGGCTACCGCGTGCCTCCCAGCCTCATCCTCAGCGTGACCGCCCGCGATACCGATGAGCCGCTCTATCAGTGGCGCGCACCCACCCTCAGCGACCCGGTGCTGGACCCGCGCGTGGCCTACCTCATCACGGACATCCTCAGTGACCCGCGCGCCCGTACCCCGGCTTTTGGGCGGCACAACCTGCTCAACATCGGACGCCCCGCCGCAGCCAAGACCGGTACCACCACTGACTTCCGCGATAACTGGGTCGTGGGCTACACGCCGAATCTGGTTGTGGGGGTGTGGGTAGGCAACGCTGACAATACCGCCATGGTGGACGTGACCGGCATCAGCGGCGCTGCCCCCATTTGGCACGACTTCATGCGCCGTGTCCTGGACGATCAGCCAGAGCTGGACTTCCCGCGCCCCGACGGACTGGTACAGGTAGAAATCTGTTCCCTAAGTGGCAAGCTGCCAACTGAGTACTGCCCTAACACCCGCTTAGAGTGGTTTATCCCCGGTACCGAGCCGACCGAGTACGATGAGCTGTATCAGCCCTTCACCGTCGACGCGCGCACCGGTGCTCTGGCCGACGAAACCACGCCGGAGGCGCAGCGCGTGACGGAGGTCTTCGTGGTGCTGCCGCCGGAAGCCCAAGCCTGGGCACAGCAGGCCGGGGTCAAGCTGGCACCGACGACGCCCGGCGTACAGGTCGCGGACGCCACAACAGACATACACACAGATACCGCACCGGCAGGTCTGCGGCTGCTGACCCCGGACCCCTACACCACCTATCAGATCAACCCCATGATCCCGATTGAAAACCAGCGCCTGCATCTGCGCGTCAGTGCGCCGCCCGGCACGCGGGCCGTGACCTATTGGCTCAACGGCGAATCGCTGGGGACGGTGACGCAGGCCCCCTTCGCGCTGTGGTGGCCGCTGGCGCTGGGCGATCACGCGCTGGAAGCGGAAGCCCAGCTCAGTGATGGCAGCACCCAGCGCAGCACGCCGGTACCCTTCGCCGTGTTGGAATGGATGGACCCTGGAATGCGCCCACCGCCCGGTACCGAAGGGGGGTAAGCGCTCAGCAAGGGCTAAGCGTGCGTACCTGCCGCTGCGACTCGATGCGCGCTATACTGAATTAGCATACTGTTGAATAGGATCAAGGCTTACTGTGATGCAAGACGTACATCCCCCGGAGATGCCTGAGCTGAAGGTCAGCACGGCCACGCACAAGCTGGTCGTCGGCCTGTCGCTGCGCTGTCCAGCCTGTGAGCAGGGCCGCATGTTCACCAACCTGCTGCACATTGAAGAGACCTGCCCCTACTGCGATTCGCGCTTTGAGCGCTACCCCGGTGAATCGACTGGCGGCATGATGATTGCGCTGATGGTGGCGCAGTTCGTGGCGGTGGGCGGCTTCTTCCTTACCGAGGCGCTGTTCCAACTGCCGCACATCGTGGCGCTGCCGCTGTGGAGCGTGCTGCTGGTGATCTTCTCGCTATTATTTTACCGCCACGCGCGCGGTTTATGGGTGGCGGTCGTGTATCTAACGGGTGCCGTGCACCCCGACAGCGACGAGAGCGCCAGCGGTGACGCCGCAGTCACGGTGGGCAGTGATCGCGACGAGCGGCTCATCGGCTGACGCCGACCCAATCTTCAGCTCTGGTCCCGCCGGTAGACCAGCGGCCCTGGCACGCCCAGCCTCTCCAGCGCTGCGCGCACGCGCTCACGGTCTGCTGAGTCGTCAGCGTCGTAGGTGCGGGCACACAGGGTGCGGGTGTCCGCGTGGGCCTGGGTGGTGCGGTCGCTGTGTGCGGCGGTGGATACCTTTGACTTGTAGCCCAGCGTCCCAGCTTCGGTGGCGGCCTTGACCTTAGCCCATAGGGCATCCACCTGGGCCGCCGGGACCTGGGCCACCCATTCTCCGGCGCGGGCGGTCGGGCTGGCCTGGGCCGCCGCCGCTTTGGCTTCGATCCAGTACACGGCAGCCAGGTTTGAAGGCGTAGCGGCCTGGTCGTGCAGCATCCGGGCGCGCTGCACCATGGCGATCAAGTCCAGGTCGGCATCTTGTGGGTGTTCGGGGTGCTGGGGATTATCAGGCATCGGCGCGCTCCACGATATGCAAGGCGTCGTCAAGCAGGGGCGCATCTGGCAGTGGGTCGGCCTGGGCTTTCACCCAGTTCATGATCGTGACGTGATCCACGTCGAAGTGACGGGCAATTTGGCGAAAACCCGCACCATCGGCGTACATCTGGACCGCTTGGCGCTTCATCTCATCGCTGTACATCTGGCGCGGCTCTGGCGTGTAGCGACGGTTGCAGGGCTTACATTTCCATCTCTGGCTGCCCACGCCCGTCTTCCCGGCTTTCACTTGGTTGTCTGTGTCTTGGCAGTAGGGACATTCGCTCATGCACACAGTTTAACCTACATCCATCATCTTCACCACTCCCGCGAATCCGACTTGCCGTCCGCACGATAATCTGCTACAGTCTTGCCATAAGCCCCCATAGCTCAGTGGATAGAGCGTTGCCCTCCGGAGGCAAAGGCACAGGTTCGAGTCCTGTTGGGGGTACATAACCGGGTTTGACCCGAACTCAGGTTCTCACTTTGGCCATTCTGATGAATGGCCTTTTTTTGCGCCCCAGTGCCCCGCGTGGAGGTGCGCACCGCGTCGCTGATGTCGTTCAGGTAGGCGAAGGGTGCTTGCAACTCCAGGGTGACATTTCCATCCGGGTCTACGATGACCCGCTCAACCATGTGCAGCAGCAGTTCACGCTGATCGCTGCGTTCAAGGTCATTAACCACGATTCCCACGGTCGCGATGATTTCAAGCGCGGCGTCGAGGTTGTCGATGTGCGTTTCGTCGCGTGCTGACAGGCATTCCAGTGTGGCGCGCAGTGTGGCGCGCAGTTTGGTGCGGCGGTCCTGCCATTCGCGCCACATGCCCTCCCACACTGCGAGCTGGTTCAGGATCAGCTCCCAGTGTGGCAGTGGCTTGGACCACTTAGCGGCAATGTTGTCATGCGCCAGCCAGAGCACCTTGAGCAGCGCCTGGTCGGTCGGGAACAGCGAGCGCGTCTTGGTGGCGGTGTCGTTCAACGTCGGGGCGTATGGCCCGACGTAAACCTGCCTGCCTGATGCATGCTTGGGTTGAGGCTGACCTTGGCTTGAAATGCCCCCAGGGTCAGCAGGGCTTTTGCAAAGTCTGCTTTTTTTGCCCCCCCATCCCCCGGCCCCTTCCCTCCTTGTGGGCTAAACATTACCCATAAGTCTGAGAATGGGTAAACTGGGGAAAAAGGGGGTTGGGCGATGAAATCAGTATTCGGTGATATGCGGTTGGATAAACGGCTAGAGCGACTCACAGAAGAACTCAGCGCGGTGCCAATGGCAAAGCTACCCCAAGCCCTGCCCGGTATATCAAGCCTGAAGGCAGGGTATCGGTTTATGAATAATGAACAGGTGACGCACGAAGGGATCATCGAAACTGAACGGCAACAACAGACATGGCAGCGCATAGCAGCAGATGCCGGTCAATTTCTTTTGGCTGTACAAGATACGACCGCATTCAACTTTGCCAAACGCCCCGCATCAAAGGGCTTAGGAGTGTTGGAAGATAATAGAACGTCGGGTTTTTTGCGCATACGACCCTATCTGTAAGTGAACAGGGCGTGCCAT
>CAYWGJ010000099.1:0-10943 GCA_964457835.1 uncultured Anaerolineaceae bacterium | reverse complement strand
TATTCTACATTAAACTTTTCAGCGAAGTTGTCTCACTTAGTCTGACACAGAGGGTCCACCAGATGTGGGTAATGTTTAGCCCAGCGCAGCGTTCAGGAGAAGGGGCCGGGGGATGAGGGCAAAAAACCATCAAATCAATTGACCAGCAGCATCTGTAACAGGGGTTATCCCAAAGTCAGTGGCGCAAATGGACGCGATATATCCCAAAACGCTTGGGTTATGTGTGGCGTTAGTTTTGTGCTTATCCCAAGCTGTGCGCCACTTATCCCTTGCGTATCGCAAACTGAGTCGCAGTAAGCTGCTGGCTAGCATTCCTGTCTGTAGATAAGTCTGTGCACAACCTGTTCATAACCTGTGCATAACTCGCCCTTGACAGCCCAGAGTCGGCCTCAAGGGCCGCGATTCGGTGCACAAAAGGCGGCGCGACTGTGCATATGTTCAAAACTTATCTACAGGACCTGTTCATAACTTTTATCCCACTTATCCCAATTTTGGGGCACCACTTGGGAAATCATTTCGCAGAATATGGGTTATATAAGGCCAACTTGGGAAAAAAATCCCACACTAACGATGTGGGTTATGGAGTTTTGCACATATGAACACCCCCTACTACTACGACTAAAAAAGACTATTATCCTCAAGCCCAATAAAGTGTGTACAACATCACACAGCTCTGACGCCAGAACCCCGTTCTCCACAAGTCGCAGGACTTGGCATAGGGTGCTACACTACAGGCATTCGGTTTGGGCGTGATGGACGATAACAATGGAAGACACCACTACCACCATCAAAGAGTTGCAGCGCCGCATTGAAGTGCTGACGCGCTTGGTTGAGGTTGGTACTGTGCTCAACGGCGCATTGTTGAGCAGTACCCCCAAAATCGAAGCGCTGCTGAGCTACATCATGGATGCAGCCGCCGAAATCACCGGCAGCGAGTCGGCGTCGGTGCTGCTGTGGAAGCACAGCACACAAGAGCTGTTCTTTGCGGCTACGACCTCTAGCAACGCTCAGGCCGCCGCGCTCATTGGGCAGCCCGTGCCTTTGGACAGCATCGCCGGCACCATCTTCACCACGCGCAAATTGCTACAAGTCGATGACGCGATCAACGATCCGCGCCGCTACCAGAAGACCGATGAAGACCTACAATTTGTCACGCGCTCGCTGCTAGGCGTGCCCATGATTTCCAAACAAAAGGTCATCGGCGTGTTGGAAGTGGTCAACAAGCGCCAGCTCCCCTGGACCGAAGAGGACCGGCATCACCTGTCCGTGCTGGCTGAAGAAGCCGCTATTGTCATCGAAGTGGCGCAGCTCGTGCTGGCGCTTCAGCGGGCGAACCAGGAACTGAGCCAGGTAGATAACCTGAAGAGCGAGTTTATCGCCATCGCCTCGCATGAGCTGCGCACACCCTTGGGCGTCATCCTGGGCTATGCCAGTTTCCTGCAAGACGAAGCCAACACCCCGGAGATGAGCGAGCATGCCGACAAGGTAATGGCAAGCGCCTTGCAGCTTCGCGGCATCATTGAGGACATGGTGAACCTGCGTTACCTGAAGCAGAACGCCGCCGAGCTTTATCACGAGGACGTCAAGCTCAGTGAGCTGCTAGAAGAGCTGCGCTTTGAGTCTAATGACTTGGCGGCACAACAGCAGCACACGCTCACCTTCACGCCTGTGACCGACGACATCACCTTCCAGATCGACCGCAGCCGCACTATCATGGCGCTGAAGAACGTTATGAATAACGCTGTACGCTTCACCCCGCCGGGCGGCAGCATCCGCGTATGGGTGGAGGTGCGCGGTGGGCGCGAAGTCTGGATTTCTGTGCAGGACACTGGGGTCGGCCTGGAAAAAGCCGAGTTCGACAAAGTGTTTGAAGAGTTCTACCAGGTGGAAGACCACATGACGCGGCGCTATGGCGGCCTGGGCATCGGCCTGAGCATCACCCGCGCCTTGGTTAAAGCGCACGGGGGCCGCGTCTGGGTTGAAAGTGAAGGCCTGGGCAAGGGCTGTACCGTCGTGATTGCCCTGCCTGCCGTACATAAGTAACAGGCAAGGACCGAGACCTTTAGCACACTTTGGCAAACTGGATTATAGTTGAGGCTACCGATCCTTGCGCTTTGCGGCTGTTTTGAGCAGGAGATGATGACAATGACTGTATCCTTTACTTGGTTGGGCCATTCCGCCTTCCAGTTTCACATTGACGGCCAAGCGGTCGTTATTGACCCCTTTCTGACGGGCAACCCACTGGCTTCCACCACTGCCGATACGTTGAACCCGGCGGTCATTCTGCTGAGCCACGCGCACGGCGATCACGTCGGCGATACCGTGGACATTCAAGCGCGCAGCGGCGCGACCCTGGTGTGCAACTTCGAGATGGGCGACTGGTTCATGGATCAAGGCGTTGTGCCGGAGAAAGTGGTGCAGGTGAACCCCGGCGGCACTTTCGACTTGGGCTTCGCCAGCGTCAAGTGGACTGTAGCACACCACAGTTCCTCCTTCCCGGACGGCAGCTACGGCGGCCAGCCGAATGGTATTATCATCACCGTGCCCAGCGGCGAAAAACTCTATTTCGCCGGTGATACCGCGCTCTTTGGCGACATGCAGCTCATCGGCGATGAAGGCATCGACGTAGCCTTCCTGCCCATCGGCGATCACTTCACCATGGGCATCAGTGACTCCATTCGTGCGACGAACTTCATCAAGCCGCGCCTGGTGGTGCCCATGCACTACAATACCTTCCCGCCTATCGTACAGAACGCCGCAGAATGGGCACAGCGCATCAACGAAGAGACCGACGCCACGCCTATCGTCCTGGACCCCGGCAATACCTATGAGCTAGCCTAGCCGGACCCGACGCATTGTCGTTCATGCCCCCCGGTGATGCTTCGCCGGGGTGGTGCCATCACGATCCACACCACGGAGGCATCCTCATGACACAGCTTCAAATCGGCATCATGATCGAAGGACAAAATGGCCTCACTTGGGAACGCTGGGACCGCATCCTCAGCGCTGCCGAGGAATCCGGTTACCAATGCGTGTTCCGTTCCGACCACTTCACCAATCCCCAGGGGCCGGACTTGGAGTCGCTGGAACTGTGGACCAGTCTCACCTATGCTGCCGCCCACACCGAGCGCATCGAGTTCGGGCCGCTGGTGACGCCGGTTACGTTCCGCCATCCGGCCATGACCGCGCGCTATGCCGCCGCTGTTGATGACCTGAGCGGCGGACGCCTGGTCTTGGGTGTCGGCGCGGGCTGGCAGGACCGTGAGCACAAGAAGTTTGGTGTGCCCTTCTATGACTTCCCGACGCGCTTTGACATGCTGGCCGAATACATCGAAGTGACGCGCCGCCTGCTGAAGAGCGACGAACCGGTGCACTACACGGGCACACATTACCAGCTTGAGGATGCGCTGCTGCTGCCACGGCCGCAACGTCACGGCGGGCCGCCTCTGCTCATCGGTGGTTCCGGGCCGAAGCGCACCCTGCCGCTGGTGGCGCAGTATGCCGACGAATGGAACGCCGTCTTCACGCCGCCAGATGTCTACGAGGAACGCACTACCCGGCTGGACCGTCTGCTGAGCGAGGCTGGCCGCAGCCCGCAGGAAGTCAAGCGCTCGCTGATGACGCGCGTGCTGTTCATGGAGAACGTCGAAGAGATGCAGTCCCGGCTGCGTGAGCGCAACCAGACGCCGGAAGACCTGGTCGCACGCGGCTTGATCGTCGGCACTGGCCCTATGATCGTGGAACAGTTAGAACAGTGGGCCGCGCGCGGGGTCAGCCGCTTTATGCTGCAATGGCTGGAGCTGGACAAGATCGACCGCTTGCAGCTCTTGGCGCAGAAGATTCTGCCGCACTTTCAGCGCTAGGATGCGTCAGGTGTCGGCGGGAACAGTCGGGCCATTGGCAGCGTGAATCCGGGCAGCAGGGACTCGCCGTCGAAGGAGTCGGCGGTGGTCAGCTTGTGATACACCACGCTGTTCCCCTCGCCGAGGCGGTACACGCGCGCGACTCGCTGCTGCGGTGCCGGGTCAATCATCCAGACGCGCTGCGTGCCTGCCCTGAGGTACAGCTCCACCTTGCTGAGCATCTCATAGGGGCTGTTGCTGGGCGAGACGACCTCGACGGCCAAGTCCGGGACCTGCTCAAAGCGATGCGGCAGCTCGCGCTGGCGGGCATAGCTGATGAAGGACACATCCGGGATGACGACGGCTTCGTCAAAAATCGGATAACTGACCGAATCGCTGAACACGAAGCCGATGTCGTTCTGGTCCAGATAGTTTTGCAGGGCCTGTACAAGGCGCACGATTACGTAGTTATGCAGTGGGCTGGGTGCAGCGGTCACGTCGATCATCTCCCCGTGAATCCATTCCAGGCGGCGGGTGGCGTTTTCAGGCAGGGCGGCATAGGCGTAGAAGTCTTGCTGGGTCATGACGCTTTCTCGTAACATGATGCCTCTCCAAGCTGGATTGACGGTTCAGTGTTCAGTATACCCGCTGGCCGCTACACCCGCCGTCGGCCACCGCTGCCCAGACGTTCCCGCGCGGAGCTGTCGCCTGATGCGCCGCTGCCATTTTTGCCCGTCACCGCCGCGTAAAAGGCTTCGTCATAGCTGCGGGTGCGCACGACTACGGGCATGGGCACGGCATGGCCCATGAGGATGGCCTGTTGGCGCGTGTCTAGGCGGGCCAGCACCTCCCGCAGGCTGCCCGCCCCGCTGACGCCGTTGAGCACGGCCGCGATGTCCCGTTCGTTATCCAGCAGAGCCGTGACGCGCGTCCCGATCTGACTCATGACCTCTTCGTCGATGCCGCTGGGCCGTTGATCGACCACCAGCAGCGTGACGTTGTACTTGCGCAGCTCACGGGCGATGATGCCAAAAATCGTCTGGCGGGCGATGAGCGGGTCCAGGAACTTGTGTGCCTCTTCGATGGTAATGAGCAGCTGCGGCGGCATCAGGGCGGCATCCCCCAGCGCCTTCTCGACCTTCTCCACGTAGCGCTCATGGATGCGGCGCGTGAGGTAATTGGCGACCAGGATGTAGGCTTCAAGTGAAGAACCGTAGCGCCCGAATTCTAAAACAACGCTGCGTTCCTGATCCACCAGCAGGTTGATGATCTTCTCTACGCTGTCCTCGACCGCCTCTGGCGTCAGGAAGGCCCAGCGCTCGAAGCGTTCCAGGCGGCGTTGGAGGGCCGTCAGTGTGCCGGGGCCGATGTTGGTGTGCTCTTTGATCTCTTCGAAGTCATCGGCGCGGCCTTCCAGCAGGCGTGCGATCCAGTCCACATCCCAGCGTTTGCGCAGGGTGTAGGCCGCATCGACCATGGTGTCCGACAGGTTCATGATGCCTTTTAGCATGGCGATGTCTTCGGGGGCGATCTCGCGGTAGGACAGGCGCACCTCAAAGTCATACTTGGCTTTGCGCCGCTTGGCTGATTCGGGGTCAATGGTGATGATCGTCACGCGGTCCGGAAAGAGCTGCGCTAGGCCTTTAACGGCGTTGGTGTGCTCGGCGGTGATTTCCCAGCCGTAGTCGTTGTGCATGTCGAAGATGAGGTTGACGGCTTTGCGTCGCGCGATAACACCGGCCAGCAGCACGCGCGTCAAAAAGCTCTTGCCGGTGCCGCTCTTGCCGAAGACGCCCACTGAACGTTCCACCAGGCGCTGCAAGTCCAGGTTGATCTGGGTGTGCTCCAGTTCCAGGGGTGCGCCGACGTTGAAGTGGCCTTCGTCTTCTGCGCCGAACACGACGTTCACGTCTTCCGCGTTGGCGTTGTAGACGGGGGTGAAGTGGGCCGGGATGGTCTTGACCGGGCGGGGGCGCTCATCGTCGTCGATCATCAACATGGGTGCAGCGTGGACGGTGCCGAAGGCTGCCGTGCCGCTGTAGACATCGCGCAGGAAGGTGCTGCCCAAGTCGGGCGGGTCGTTGGCGATCTTGGTGCTGGCACTGGCGAGGGCTACGTCCGTGAGCATACAAAAGAAGCGCCGCCGCTCGCCCTGCACGACGACGTAGCGCCCGACGGCCAGGTCTTCTACGGATTGGCCGCTCTCCAGGCGGACCTCCAGGCCCTTACTTAACGAGCCGCCGACGACGACGCCCAGGCGGGCATTCGGGTCCGGCGGGGCGGGGGGCGGGGGGTAGCGGGGTTTCGGGGGGAAGAATTCGTCCAGCGGATCGCGGTCGCTCATGGCTGCCTGTCCCTTACGCTTCGCACAGATTTTCTATCTTCCGCATTATACACCGCTTTCCCCACTCAGCGCTGCGTTTAGCCCTCCGCGGATTCCGGCGCAGCGGCGGCCTCGCTGCGTTTAGCGGCGCGTTCCAGGCGGATGCTGTCAAAGAGGATGAGGCCCACGCCCAACACGATGGCGTGATCGGCCAAGTTGGACACGTTCGAGATCAGGTCCGGGATGCGGTAATTGATGAAGTCGATCACGTAGCCGTGGGTCAAGCGGTCGAGGGCGTTGCCCAGCGCGCCGCCCATTACCAGGCCCATGCCCAGCCGCGTGATCCACAGCGGCGCGCCCAGCCGGGGGTAGATCAGCAGCATGGCACCGACCACCACCACAGCGATCACCAGGAAGATGTCGCCGCCCTGCTGCAAGATGCCGAAGGCTGCGCCGCTGTTGTGGCTGCGCATGATCTGAAAGACCTCACGCAGTGCCGGGATGGGCTGGCGGGTCTCATAGAGCTGAAGGTTTTCGACAATCCAGGCCTTGCTGAGCTGGTCCACGCTGAGGGTGATGCCGCCGACTGCCAGCAGCAGCAGCCAATAGCTGATCTGCCGCGGCATCTATTCCCCCGTGAACCAGTCGCGCAGCCGCCCAGTGAAGCCGCGCTCGTCCTTGCCTACTGCCCGGCCATTTGGCGGGGGCTGCACCTGATGCCCCAGCGACTCGGCGAGTTCGGCGAAGAGTTCGCGCTGACGTTCCGTGAGCTGCATTGGGATTTGCACCTCGACCCGCACAAGCTGGTCGCCACGCCCGGAGCTGGTGCCGTCGGTGCGCAGGCGGGGGAAGCCCTTGCCGCGCAGCCGGAAGACCTTGCCGCTCTGGGTGCCGGGGGGCACGGTCAGTTCCACATCGCCATCCACCGTGGGGATCACGATCTTGTCGCCTAAGGTGGCCTGGGCCACGTTGAGGTTAAGTTCCAGCAGGATGTCGTTCTCGCGGCGCTGGAAGAGGGGGTGTTCCTGGACGTGAATATAGACCGACAGGCTGCCGCGCGGCGCGCCTACTTCGCCGAAGTCACCCTCACCCCGCACCTGCATTTCCAGGCCGTCGCGCACGCCAGCGGGAATTTTGACGTTGAGCTTGACACGCTTACGCAGGCGTCCGCTGCCATCGCAGGTGCGGCATTTGTCCTTGATGACGCTGCCTTTGCCGCCGCAGTTGGGGCAGGGCGTCACCCGTACCATGGAGCCGAGGAAGGTCTGCTGCACCTGGCGTACCTCACCGGTGCCCTTGCAGGTGTCGCAGGTCACGGGTGAGGCACCGTCGCTGGCCCCGCTGCCTTCGCAGGTGTCACAGGGTTCAAAGCGGTCGAAGGCGACTTCAGTGTCAATGCCGGTGACTGCCTCTTCAAAGCTGATCGTCACGTCCACACGGCGATTGCCACCCGCGCGCGGGCCGCGGCGTCGGCTGCTGGTGGCCCCGCGTCCAGCGAAATTATTGAAGAATTCTTCGAAGATGTCCTCAAAGCCCATGCCGCTGAAACCGCTGGCCCCACCGCCGACCCCGCTGACGCCTGCGTGACCGTAGCGGTCATAGGCGGCGCGTTTGTCATCGTCGCTGAGCACTTCGTAGGCTTCGTTGATCTCTTTGAACTTCTCTTCGGCGTTCGGGTCCTCGCTGACGTCCGGGTGATACTGGCGCGCCAGCGTGCGATAGGCCTTCTTCAGTTCGCTCTTGTCGGCGTTCCGTGCGACGCCGAGTACGTCGTAGTAGTCTCTTGCCATGCGCCTTTAGTTGTCCCTGCTCCCGTGCGGACGATCAACACACAGAAGCGGCCTAGAGTGGTGGGGTACTGAAGGCTAGGCCGCCCCTGTGTGTTGTGCTTATGCTTCGGTGAAGTCAGCGTCGATTACGTCTTCGTCGGCGGCGCTGCCATCCGCGCCGGGTGTGGTGTCGCTGGTGGCGGCGGCATCCTGCTGCTGATACATGCTGCCCCCTAACTGCTGAATATGCTGGGCCAGCGTTTCAGTGGCGGCCTTGAGCTTCTCGATGTCGTTAGCTTCTTTGGCGCTGTTCACCGCCGTGATCAATTCCTGGGTCTTGTCTTTGGCGTCCTGCGGCAGCTTCTCATCGAAGTCGCGCAGCAGCTTTTCGGCGGTGAAGACGGTGCTGTCGGCCTGGTTGACCACTTCAGCGCTTTCCTTGCGTTTGGCGTCCTCGGCGGCGTGCTTTTCGGCTTCCCCGACCATCTTATCAATTTCGTCGTCGGAAAGGCCGCTGCCCGCTGTAATGGTGATCTTCTGTTCGCGGCCACTGGCTTTGTCCTGCGCGCTGACGTTCAGGATGCCGTTGGCGTCGATGTCGAAGGTGACTTCAATCTGTGGGATGCCGCGCGGCGCGGGTGGGATGCCGTCCAGGATGAACTTCCCCAGCGACTTGTTGTCGGCGGCCATGGGGCGTTCGCCCTGCACGACGTGAATCTCCACCTGGGTCTGGTTATCGGCGGCGGTGGAGTAGACTTGGCTCTTCTTGGTCGGGACGGTGGTGTTGCGCTCGATCATGGCCGTTGCCACGCCGCCGAGGGTTTCCACGCTGAGGGTAAGCGGGGTCACGTCCAGCAGCAGGATGTCTTTCACGTCACCGGCCAGCACACCTGCCTGGATAGCTGCGCCCAGGGCCACTACTTCGTCGGGGTTGACGCCCTTCTTCGGGGCCTTGCCGAAGAAGCCTTCCACGGCCTGTTGAATGGCGGGCATCCGGGTCATGCCGCCCACCAGGATCACGGCGTCGATCTCGCCCTTGCTCAGTTCGGCGTCCTTCAGGGCTTTCTCAACTGGTTTCAGTGATTTCTCGATCAGGTCCCCAACCAGGCTTTCCAGCTTGGCGCGGGTCAGGGTCACGTTGAGGTGTTTGGGGCCGCTGGCGTCGGCGGTGATGAAGGGCAGTTGGATCTCGGTGCTGACAGTGCTGGACAGCTCGATCTTGGCTTTTTCGGCGGCTTCTTTCATGCGCTGAAGGGCCTGACGGTCGCCGCGCAGGTCAATCCCGTTCTCTTTTTTGAACTCATCGGCCAGCCAGGCGATGACGCGCTCGTCGAAGTTGTCGCCGCCCAGGTAGGTATCGCCGTTGGTGCTGCGGACCTCAAACACGCCGTCGCCCACCTCCAGGATGGAGATGTCGAAGGTGCCGCCGCCCAGGTCGTACACGGCGATGACCTCGTTCTTGCGCTCACCCATGCCGTAAGCCAGGCTAGAGGCGGTCGGCTCGTTGATGATACGCAGCACTTCCAGGCCGGCGATCTTACCGGCGTCTTTAGTCGCTTGGCGTTGGCTGTCGTTGAAGTAAGCGGGCACGGTAATCACGGCGCGGTCCACGGTTTCGCCCAGGTAGGCTTCGGCGTCGGCCTTGATCTTTTGCAGGATCATGGCGCTGATTTCCTGCGGGCTGTGTTCGCGGTCGCCCATCTTCACGCGCACGTCGCCGTTGGGGGCGGCCACGATATGATAGGGCACGTGCGTGATGGCATCCTGGGTTTCTTTGTCGCTGTGGCGGCGGCCAATGAAGCGCTTTACCGAAAAGATCGTGTTTTCCGGGTTGGTGACGGCCTGGTTGCGAGCAACTTTACCCACCAGGCGGTTGTTATCGCGGCCCATCGCCACCACTGACGGGATCAAGCGCCCGCCTTCCGCTGACGGAATGACGGTCGGTTCGCCGCCTTCCATCACGGCTACAACTGAGTTGGTGGTGCCCAGGTCAATCCCGATTACTCGGCCCATTGTGTTTCCTCCTCAAGGATAAATTCGCGCTGTTATGAGATAAGCGTTAGCTGGCGACCCGGACCAGTGCCGGGCGCAGAATCTTGTCGCCGCTGGTGTAGCCCTTTTGCAGCGTCATGGTGACATGCCCGCTCTCGACGTCGCTGTTGTCGTCCATGCCGATGGCTTCGTGTTGGCTGGGGTCGAAGGGCTGTCCGGTGGGGTCTATCGCTTCAATGCCCAGGTCCGTCAGGGTCTTGTGCAGCTTGGGCAGCAGCAGCGCGGTACCCCGCATCCAGGGATGTTCAGCCAGCTCTTCCGGGATGCTGTTCAGGGCGCGCTCCAGGTCATCAATGACGGGCAGCAGTTGGGCGATGGCGTTCATGGCCCCTTTTTGCTGGCTGTCTTCCAGCTCGCGGGTGACGCGCTTTTTGTAGTTGGCAAACTCTGCGCGGCTGCGCTGTAGGGCGTCCATGTATTCGGCCAGTTTCGTGGTCTCTGCGCTAGTTTCTGCCTCTACCTTGGGCACTTCGACAGTGGGCGCGTCCTCCGGGGTGGGCTGCGCTTCGGGGGTCTCTGTGTCGGCGTCGGGGGCAGCGGAAACACCGGGTACCGTCTCGTCCAGCACTTCCTCAGCGTTGAGCGGTGTGGGGTCGTCTTGGTTACTCAAACTCATGCCTCCATCGGACTAGGGGTGCGCCTGCACTAGGCACACTGCATCAGCGTTCAAACTAGGCAGCATCATAACAGCCGCACAATAGAATCGCGTTAGTAATTGGCCCGCGCCACTGTGTGCGCTGAGGGTTTTATGCAATGTTAACTCGGCGGGTCCGGGTCCAGATCGCTGTCGTCACGGGGGGGCAGCTCAGGGGCGGCCTGGACGCGCGCGGTGCCGCCGGTCTGTCCCAGGTCGTCATAGCTGCCCACGTCAGCTACGGCGGCATTGTGTCGCGGTGTGTGCGCGGCGGATGTCGGTGTGGCGGGGGGCGGCGCGGCGGGGTCCGACGCGGGCGCGGG
>CAYWGJ010000098.1:0-11001 GCA_964457835.1 uncultured Anaerolineaceae bacterium | reverse complement strand
CATTGCCGATGACGGCTGCCAGCCGGTTGATGCTGCGCGCGGCGGCTTCTGGGATCAGCTTGCGACCTAGTGCGCTGCTATCCTGCGGGGGTGGGGCGCTGAGGATGAAGCCGAGCAGGGCGTACAGTGTGTCGTCGGCGATGTGCGGCAGACCCTCATTAATCAGCCGGTCCAACACCGAGCCTGGATCAAAGGGGGCGGGCAGGTCTACGCTGGCGGAGGCCGGGTCCTCCGTGTAGAAGTCCCATAAGCGGCGCACTGCGTCTTCAGTGAAGGCCGCCCAGCTTTGTTCATCGGCGGCGGCGGCACGGGCCAACGCCACCAAGAAAATCTCTCGGCTTTGCAGTGATGCCATCGCTTCTGGTTCGTGCTCGGTCAGGGCACGCAATACGGCGTCGGGCAGGGCGGCCATCAGCGCTGCGTCGTCCAGCAGCATCGGTAGGGTCTGTGGCACGCGCCGTGCGGCGAAGCGCAGCAGTTGATAGCCCAGCGCGCCGTCGCTGCGGGCGCGTTCCTGCGCGGCTAGGATGCCCTGCTGTAGGACTTCATTCAGGCCGTATTCCACTGGCTCGCGCATGATGAGCTTGAGCCAATTGACCAACGTGTCGGTGTCGCCATCGTGTACGGCCACCCACAGCGAATACTCCGCCGCGTTGCTGAGCCGGGGCAGCCAGCGCGGGTCAATGCCATCACGCAGCCGCTCGCGCACGCAGAAATAGACTGCATCAGGCTGGGTTTCCAGCGCATCATTGAGCCGTTGATCCAATGCCGCGTTGACTTCCGGATCGCTGTCCATGGCTTGTGTGACGATCCGTACTGCTTCGGGGTCGCGGATTTCCAAGGCATGGTTGAGCAGCTGCTCGACGTATTTGTGATACAGTTCACCGGTGGGCAGTGGCGGCTGGGTGAGGGCGTCCTTGAGCTGTTCGATCGGCACGCGCTGGTCATTGCGCACGCGCTTATCCTGGATGTAGCGCTGGGCGATAGCGTCCAAAGAGCGGATGCTGCCGCTGGTGTCTACGTGGATGGTCATTAACTCCATAGCGCGTAATTCGGCCATGAAGGCCTTGATGTCCCCTTCCCACACCGCATCCAGGCAGTCGATGTAAGGATTGCGCAGCGTGTCTAGGTTCGGGAAGCGGGCATTGGCCGGGTCCAGCAGATGCCGCGTGCTGCTGCTGAGCACGTCGTCAGGTGCATCAGTGAACACAACTTGTACACGCAGTGTATCGGCATCTTGGGCATGGGTGGCGAAGGTCAGTTCCGGGCGCATCACAGAGGGCAGCAGCATCAGCAGGCCCTGGATCAAGTCCAGGCGGCGCGACAGCTCCGCGACATAGCCGCGGATTTCCAGACCGGGGCCATCCAGTGCGGCGGCCAGCAGCGCCAGCACGGGCTGGATGTCCCCTTCGCCGTATTCGCTCATCAGGGCACTGATTGCCAACAAGCGTTTGTCCAGGGTTGAGGTGGGCAGTGGGGCTAGAACGAGCGGCTCGACCAGGGTATTCGGTTCGTTGAAGGAGGGCACCGGGTCATCAACCAGCTCAACCAAGAGGCGCAGGTTGCCGCTGACGGCTTGTAAATCTTGGCGGCGCAGACGGATGAGTTCCTGCGCTGGGCGGCTGAGATCGCCGTCCTGGTATTGAGCGCGGGCCAGCACATAATCATCCGTCGGTGTCTTGAAGATACCTACGGCCTGTGAGCCATAGGTCTGTTCGACAGGATACGGATTGATGGCAGCGTGTTCACGCCAGATCAGCGCATTTTCCAGGCTGACCCCTTCACTATGGGCCAGCAGGCGGATGTCATGACCGCCCACCGGCACCCCGAAGATCGCGCGGTCGAGCGTGTTACTCTGGTTCACAGGCTGGCCCCTTCGCTTCGTCAGTTAAGGGTAGCAGGGTGAAGTTGATTTGCCCAGCGCACCCACTGCGACAATACCATTATAGTGCCCCGTCTTCTATCCCTGGCTTAAGATCAGCGCGGCAGCTCGTCTGGTGGGATGTCTTTTAAGCGGTGGGCACTGCGGTCCCGCTCACTCAGCAGCGGTGCGCCGGGCACATCAGCCAAGCCCCACTGCACGCCGAGTTCGGGGTCATCCCAGGCCAGGCCGCGCTCGTCGCTGCCCCCGTCAAAGTACTGGTTAACGATGTACATCAGCGTGGCGTCGGTGAGAGCCAGAAAGCCATGCGCCACGCCCGACGGGATGAACAGCCCCTGTTCTGTATCTGTGCCCAGCTCGATAGTGACGTGCTGCATGTAAGTCGGTGAGCTGGGGCGTAGGTCGGCCATGGCCGCGCGCACCCGCCCTGCCGGGACGTGCCAGTAATCCACCTGGTGGAAATGATAGTGTAGGCCGCGCAGTACCCCCGCCCGGCTGATGGAGCGGTTGTTTTGCAGCGCGTCCCAGCTCACTTGTGGAAACCAGGCCTTGCGGAACACCTCCATGAATTGGCCGCGCTCGTCCCTAAAGGCACGCAGCGGCACGACATATGCCCCGTTAATCGTCGGCACGGGGACAGCGGGTGACTCGCTCATCAGCGTTTTGCTCCCTTGGGTGCAGAAGACTCCGGCTGCGGAATCAGCGAAAGACCGGCGCGCGCGAATTTGGCTGTGATGTTCTCTTTGGCCTCCACCATGGCGTCCTCAATCCAGGGGAAGCCCAGCCAGGCCACGGCAAAGCCGAACATCGCGCCGGTCACCACGCGGAAAATCGGCAGGGACTCCCGCGCAGGCCACAGACTGATGGGCGGATAGCTCAAAATTTGGCTGAACCCGTCCAGGCCAATGGGTGCTGCGCCGATGAGGATAAACATCCAGATGGGCAGTGGGCGGATGCGCCGTCGAAAGCGCGCGAAGAACAGCGCAAAGCCCAGGATCGCGGCGTAAATAGCGATGTCGCGCTGACACAGGGCGGTCTTATAGCCCATGGTCTCATCACCGACAAACTCCGAAGCGGCCTGCTGGTACCAGGCGCTGAAGGGTTCCAGGTCCTGTGCTGTGGGGTCACTCGGGAAGCCCTGGCCGAAGAAGCGCGCGTACCAGTCATCGAAGAGCGCCACGTAGACCTCGGACTCCGCAGCGGCAGTCTCAAAGGGCGTCAGGTCGCTGGGGACGTTGTAACGTGGGTAGGCGGACTGCTCGCCGAAGAGGAAAAAAGAACGAAACGCGAATTGATGGCACAGCGGCCCGTAGAGGTCATAGATCACCTGGGCGGGGCCAGTCGCGCCGATGCGCATGAGCACCGGCGCGGCAAAGGGCAGGCTCACGTAGATCACCAGTGCGACGATGACGATGCGCAGCCAGTTGTTCGCCAGGCGGTAGGTCCAGCGGTTCAGGCGGACGGCGCTGCTCTGCTCGCGCGATTTACTGCCCCTGCTGCTGCGTTTGCTCATGGGTTCCTCGCGGTGGTTTCGGGTTTAGATCGTCTCGGCCAGCACCTGATTCTGCAACGACCACAGGCGTTTGTACAGGCCGTCCTGGGCCAGCAGTTCTACCTGGGTCCCGCGTTCGACTTCACGCCCGCCGTCCAGCACGATGATCTCATCGGCGCGATCAAGCAGGGTCAGGCGGTGCGTAATCATCAGCAGGGCGCGGTCTTCGCGGGCCGCCAGCGCGCTGAAGAGCGTCTCCAAGAAGGCGTGCTCCGTCACGGCGTCTAGGTTGGCGGTGGCTTCGTCCAGCACCAGCAGCGGTGCATCCTTGAGCAGGGCACGGGCAATCGCCAGGCGCTGACGCTCGCCGCCGCTGAGGGCGGCTCCTGCCTCGCCGACAAAGGTGGCATAGCCGTCGGGCAGTCCGGCGATGAAGTCGTGAATCTGCGCGCGGCGGGCGGCGGTTTCTACGTCTTCCATGCTGCACCCTTCACGGGCGATACGTAGGTTCTCACGGATCGTTGTGTTAAAGAGGTGCGTGCGCTGCGACACCACGCCGATCTGCGCGTGTACTGCGTCTGAAGGGAAGTCCTGCAAGGGCTGCCCGCCCAGCGTAATTGAGCCGCTGTCGTAGTCGTAGAAGCGCAGCAGCAGGTTTACCAGCGTGCTCTTGCCCGCGCCGGAGGGTCCCACCACCGCCAGCACTTTACCCGGCTCCAGCGTGAAGCTCAGGCCATTTAGGGCGTAGGGTTCGTTGTGGCTGTAGCGGAAGCTCAGGTCGCGCACTTGCAGCGTCGGTGCGGCAGGGACGTTCTGCGGCGCGGTTTCTGGCTCCACGATGGGCGGCGGGCTGTCTACGATCTCGAAGAGGCGCTCGGCGGCGCGGGTCTGCTGGCTGATGTGGGCGGCAGTGGCAGCCAGCGGGGTGATGGCTTCAAAGGCGGCAATGGTGCCCAGCGTCAGCGTAGCGAGGAAAATGCCCTCCACGCGTGGGATTGCTACAATGAGCACGGTCAGCGCCGCAAGCTGTGTCAGGCCTAGTCCCAGCGCCATCTGTAGGCCGTCCAGCCAGGCCATGGCCTGGCCTTCACGCCGCAGCGACTCGTTGAGGCGGTCCACTTCAGCACTGAGGGCGGCAGTGTGATTGTAAGCGGCGGCGTCGGCCAGGCCCTGCACTCCGTCCAGCAGCGCGGCGTTGAGGTCGGCGCGCGCCTGGATCAGCTTTTGGCCGGGGCCGCGCCCCATCTGCCAAGCCAGCACCGGCAGCCCGATCCCGGCGGTGATGAAAAAGACGGCAATGGTGAAGGCCAAGGCTGGGTCAAAGCTGAACATGAACAGGGTCATGAAGATGCTCACCAACACCGCGACGAAGGGCGGGGCCAGCGCCCGTAGAAAGACGTCTTGCAGGGTGTCCACGTCGGCCACGACGCGGCCCAGCAGGTCACCGCTGCGGTATTGACTCAGGCGAGCGGGGGCCAACGGCTCGATGCGCTCGTAGAACCACACGCGGATCCAGGCCAGCAGGCGGAAGGTCACGCCGTGCGACACATAACGCTCCAGATAGCGAAAGACTGCCCGCGACACGCCAAAGAAGCGCACACCCACTGTCGCCACACCCAGGTCGGCGATAGACAGCGCAATAGCCGATTTGGAGATCAGCCAGGCAGAGGTGGTCATCAGGCCGATGCTGGTGCCAATGGTGACAACGGCCAGCAGCGTGCCGAGCAGCATCCCGCGCCAATACGGAGCCACCAGCCGGATCAAACGTACCCAGGTGCGCGTTGGGCGACGGCCCATCAGTTTATCACTCACTGCTCACCTCCTCACTCACAGCGTCACTGACAACCCCACCATACGCGCGGACCAGGCGGCGGTACAGGCCATCAGGATGGGCCATCAGGTCCGCATGGGTGCCGACTTCCACGACGCGCCCGGCGTCCATGACGGCAATCCGGTCGGCGCGGAACACGGTGTTTAGGCGGTGCGCGATGACCAGGCTTGTGCGCCCAGTCATCAGTTCACCCAGCGCCCGTTCCACCGCCGACTCGGACTCCGGGTCCAGGTTCGACGTAGCCTCGTCCAGGATGAGCAGCGGCGCGTCCTTGAGGAAGGCGCGGGCGATGGCGATGCGCTGTGCCTGCCCGCCGCTGAGCCGTGAGCCGCGTTCACCTAGTACGGTGTCGTAGCCTTGAGGCAGCGCCGCGATGAAGTCGTGTGCGGCGGCTTTGCGCGCGGCGGCTTCGACGGCTTGCAAGGGGGCATCGGGGCGGCCCAGGCGGATGTTGTCGGCGGCGCTGGCGTTAAACAGATAGGGCGTCTGCGGCACCCAGGCCACCTGCTCACGCCATAGATCAATGGGCACAGCGGCCAGGTCCATTGAGTCGTTGACCGTGATGTGTCCGGCATTTGGCGTGATGAAGCGCAGCAGCAGTGACGCTGCCGTCGTTTTACCGCTGCCTGACGCACCGACCAGGGCCACGCGCTCACCGGGGGCGATGTGCAGGTCCAGGCCATCGAGCGCCGGACGGCTGCTATCGGCGTCGCCATAGGCAAAGTGCACGCCGCTAAAGCGCACGCCGATCTCGGCTGCGGCAGGCAGGTCCGGCGCGGAATCGACAGGAGGGTGGTCAGGCAGAGGCGTATCCAGAACGGCGTAGATGCGCTCAGCGGCGGCGGCGCTTTCCGTGCCAGCGTGGAATTTGGCCCCCAGTGTGCGCAGCGGCTGGTAGAAGTCGGGGGCCAAGATGAGCAGAAAGAGTGCCTGCTCGAAAGAGATTCCGCGCGCCAGCAGACGCAGGCCGATCTCAACGGCCACCAGCGCCACACTGAGCGTTGCCATCAGTTCCAGCATGAAAGCCGACAGGAAGGCCACACGCAGCACAGCCATGGTCGCGTCGCGGAACTCACCCGTGATGCGGCGGATCGTGTCGATCTGGCGACGGCTGCGGTTGAAGAGCTTGAGTGTGGTCAGGCCCTGCATCACGTCCAGGAAATGCGCACTGAGGCGGCTCATGGCGATGAACTGCCGCTGTGCTACAGCACCCGCCGCCATGCCGATTAGGGCCATGAAGACCGGGATGAACGGCGCTGTCGTAATCATGACCACGAAGGTGAGTAGGTCTAGGGGGAAGACGAAAACGAGCACAGACAGTGGCACGAGAGCTGCAATGACGAGCTGGGGCAGGAAGTCGCGGAAGTAGGCGTCGAGCTGCTCTACGCCCTCGTTGAGCGTGCTGCTCAGCTCACCGCTGCGCTCGCGCTGGGTGTAGGCCGGTCCCAGCGTCATGATGTGCGCGAAGAGACGGGCGCGCAGGGTGGCCTTGACCTGTACCGCTGTGTAGCCGGAGGCCGTCGTGGCACCCCAGGTTGTCGCAGCGCGCAGCAGAATAATGATGCCCAGGGCCAGCAGCGCGGGCACCACGGCGTCCATCGGGTTGCCCTCAAAGAAGACGCTGTTAATCACATTTGCCAGCAGCGCCGCTTGTAGGATCATCAACACGCCGCCCACCACGCTCAAGCCGATGGTCAGCGCCAAGCTGCGGCCTACACTGCGGGCCTCGCCCATCAGGCGGCTGCGGGTGGATCGGGGTGGCTCAGTCGGTGCGCTGGGGGCTTCGCTGTGTCCCTTAGCTGATGTTTGTGGGTTCAGGGTTTCACCGCTCATCGGGGTACGCACAGCCTCCCTGGGCAAATTGATAGGGCGTTGTGTAGAAAGGTGTCCAGGTGCCCCCGCGACGCTGCATCAGTACAGGGAAGTCTTGGCCGTTGATGCGTGTCGGCACACACCAGACCTCATCCGGCAGTGGCGTGGGGATCAGCAGCGGCGCGAGGTCCGTAGGCTGATGCGCGGGGAACGTCTGCACACTATGCACGTCTTCCTGCTGACGATAGGCCGCTACGAAGGATCGGTAGCTGGCCTGGGCTGCTTCTGGCAGGGGCAAAATGCCGCTGAGGTCGTCGGCAGCGCTGTCCACAGCGGGCGGCGGCGCGGCTGTAGGTCTGGGTGGGGCGGGGGTGGCACAGGCGGCTAGGGTCAGCAGCAGCAGGCTGCTTAGCAGGGCGACTCGTAATAAGTGGCGCATACCATCCATCACTAACAGTAAGGTCCATACACACATGCTTGAGTATAACAGACATACGTCCCCGCCGCCGCCCCTATCGCGCAGAATCGCTTTACGTCTATAATGGACATATGCTCATCACCCAAACACAGCTTGAGGGGGACAAGGATGCTGCTCAGCGAATCCACTGAGATGTACCTCATCACCATCTACCGCTTAACAGATGAAACGCCCAGCACCAGCATCAGCGACATTGCCCAGATGTTGAAGGTGCATCACAGCAGCGCTTCGGAAAAAATCAAGCACCTGACTGAGGAAGGCTTCGTGGTCCACAAGCCGCACGGTGCCGTGAACCTCACGGATTCGGGGCGGACGATAGCGCTCAGCGTGCTGCGTAAACACCGCCTTATGAAGACCTTCTTGGTGCAGATGGCGGACTATGGCCTGGACGAAGTGTACGACGAAGCCTGCCGCCTGGAACACGCCATCAGCGAACGCCTGGCGGATGCCCTGGAACGGATGCTGAACTATCCCAAGGTGGACCCACACGGTTACCCCATCCCCAGCCGCGATGGGCAAGTGGCCGAGCTGCACTTTGATACGCTGGACCGCTTTCAGCCAGGGGACCGCCTGGTCGTGCGCCGCGTCAATGCCCTGGACCACGCCAAGCTCAGCTACTTGCAGCGCTTGGGTCTAGTACCGGGGGCCACACTGCACATTGAGCGCATTGAACCTTTTGACGGGCCGATGATCCTGGCCTTGGCAGACGCCACGGTCGCTATTGCGCCTACCCTGGCCGCTGAGATCGAGGTCACGCCCGCCTGAGCCAAACACTGCACACCGCACTGGCAAAACGTTAAGGGAACGGCGCTGGACTCTTAGCGTATTATAGAGTCATGATCTCGTACTCATCACAAAGAGCCTGATTTTTTGAGGTAGGGCGATTATGACCACCAGCGCACGCGCCAAAGCCCAAGCGTTCAAAGACAACCTTGAGGCTAAAATACGCAAACTCATCGACGAATTCGCCGAAGGCCTCATCAGCCGTGAACAGTTTCACGTTATCTACGAGCGCTACAGCGCCCAGCTTTCCATTGCTAACCACGCTCTGCTCAGTGGCAACCCGGACGCGGTAAGCATCGCCCAGAGCGGGCCGCCCACCATAAACATCCGCGACGCGCATATGGGCAAGGCCGCCGGCCTGCTGATCTACCATAACCTCAGCGGGCGCGTGCTGGAGACCCTGGGGGACTTCCGCGTGGAGCTGGCTCAGCTTACAGGGGTGTTGAGCCAATTCACTGAAGCCATGCAAAGTGGGCGCATCATTGAGCGCCACGTCGAGAAGATCGGCCAGAAGTCCTGGCTGACGGTCGCTGCTGGACAATACACGACCGTCGCTACGGCTTTTGTTAATCAACCCAGCGAGATGCAGAACAAAGAGATCGAACGCCTGCATCACGACTTTGAGCGCGCCAACAGCGAACAATTGCAGAGCACCGACGTCGATACCGACCAGCTTGCCTATCCTTTCATCGTGTTTATTCGGCAGAAGTACGGCGGCGGTGCGTAGATTCCGGGGGTGGGCGCACAGCCTGGCCTTGCAGACGAGCAGCAGTGCGTTTCATCACGCGCTGACTCAAACTTCCTTCCTTTCTCTTTTGGCTTACGGAGCGGGTACCTGAAGCGCATAGGGACCCGCTCCGACTTTATAGGCAGCGTGGACTGCTGCACACGGTCAGGCATGGACTCCGCAGCTGCGCTATACTTGTGAAAAATCGCACCATTACCTTACAAAGGAGTCTTTGCTGATGCCTACTTTCACGACCCAAGACGGCGCACAGCTCTATTACGAGGATCATGGCAGCGGGCCAGCCCTGGTTTTGATCCATGGCTGGGGCTGCACACCGGCCTTTTTCATCCGCAACGCTCAGCCACTGGCGGCTGCCGGCCTTCGCGTCATTAACCTGGCACTGCGCGGTCACGGCGACTCCGCGCCGGTGCAGCACGGTCACCGCATCGCACGCTATGCCGCCGACCTGCGCGACCTCATCACGACATTGGGCTTACAGGACGTCACCGCGCTGGGCTGGTCCATGGGGGCAGCGGTTATCTGGAGCCATTATGAGCTGTTCGGCGATCAATACGTCAAGAAGATGGTCATCGTTGACCAATCCCCGCGCCAATACAGCGTCCCCGGCGGCCAGGACTGGCAGGGGATTCAGGTGGGCTGCTATGACGCGGAGTCGCTGGCGGTGCTCAATACCTCACTGAGCCTCAATGCGCGCGGCGTGTCGGAGGGTTTGGTGGGGGCCTGCTTTCCCGCAGGGGTTACGCCTTCCGCTGAAGAGACGGACTTCTTCGCCAGCGAAATCGAAAAGACGCCCTGGTGGGTGCGCGCCGCCATCATGACTGACCACACCCACCTCGATTGGCGCGACCTGATGCCGCAGATCAAGATTCCGGCGCTGGTTATGATCGGGGCCAAGAGCCTCATCTGGGGGCCTGGTGGCGCGGCTTACCCCGGTGAACACATTCCCGGCGCGCAGGTCGTCACCTTTGCTGACAGCGGACACATGCCCTTCTACCATGAGGCAGAGGCCTTCAACGCCGCGGTAGCTGCCTTCATCAGGGGTTGAGCTGCCTTTAGCCCTCAACTCCCAGGGTAACGGTGGGTAGGGCCGTAGCGGCGTCAAAGGGCGGCGTAGGTTGGCTTAGCGTCAGCGCGACGGCCAGCGTAAGCAGGAACAGCGCGATCAAGACCAGCCCCGCCCCCACCAAGGCCCAACGTGGCTGAATCGCCTGCGGCACGGCGGGTACCGCAGGGGCTGTTTGCGGGGTCTGCTGAAGTACCCAACTCGCCACCAATCCCGCCCGGATCGTCAGACCGCGCGGCGTGGGCATCAATAGGTCGGTGTATTCCAGGCCGCGCACCGCCGCGTTGATCGTCGTCAGGTCCAGCGCGAATTCACCATCAGCCAGCCAGGTTTCGACCTGAGCAGCGTGCAGCGTGCGCTGCGGATCGGCGTAGCGCAAGGCGGCCACGGCCATCAGCACGCGCTGTTCTGCTGGGGTGCAGCGTGCCCAAGTCGCAGCGAGTTCAGCGTTCAACCCTGCATAGACCTGGCTGCGCGCCGCCGCCGCCCCTGTCTCAGACCAGTCGCCGGTATTCAGTAGGGCGTCAGCAAAGGCCACGGTCCAGGCCGCATGGCCGCCCGTCGCGCGCAGCACGAGGTCTGTGATGGCATCTGCAACGGGCAGACCGCGCACCGCCGCCAGCAGCATACCGACCGCCGGTTGATCTAAAGGCCGCAGGCGCAGCACGGCCTCCGCTTCAACGAGCGGGGCCAGGCTGGGCAGCGCGTCCTCATCGCTCAGGGGCAGTGTCAGCGTCATGCCCAACTGCGTGCCGAGCAGGCTGTGTAGGTAGGCGGGGTGATCGGCAGGCAGCCGCCCGGCCTGTATCGCGCTCAGCAGGTGCTGTGCATCGTCCAGCAGCAGCGCGAAACGCCGTGTAGGGCGGATCACGGTGTAAAGTCCGGGCAGGCCCACCTCACGCAGCCAGTCCC